>NZ_JBVISU010000003.1:617760-646701 GCF_055575355.1 Amycolatopsis sp. NPDC034160
GGACAAAGGAGCGGGGGGGGACAATTTGGGTTCCGTGGGGAGGGGGGGGTGGGGGGTGGGTTTTGGGCTTCTAACCCGAATCGCCACTCACGACCCACCCGGCCTAGTGCTTACCGCGCCCGGGCCCGGGCCCGGGGACTGTGACCGAAATCCGCGAGACTCGCCCGCGGGCGACGTCTAGCGTGGGCGATTGTGACGTGGAGTTCGTACAGCAGCTATCTGATCATCGTCATCCTGATCGTCCTCGCTCCCGGCCCGGACACGATGGTGATGCTCAAGAACTCGCTGTCCGGCGGCAGCCGCGGCGGTTTCCTCGCCACGGCCGGGATCTTCGTGGCCAACGCGACCCAGGGCACCGCCGCCGCGCTCGGCCTCGGGGTCGTGATCGCGCAGTCGCAGCCGGTGTTCGTGACGCTGAAATGGCTCGGCGCCGCCTATCTGGTCTTCCTCGGCTTCCAGGCGCTGCGCGGCGCCTGGCGGGGTGACTACTCCGGCGCCGACGCGGTGAAACACCAACGGGCGAGCGGATTCCGCCGCTTCCGCGAAGGCTTCCTCTCCAACATCACCAATCCGAAGGTCCTCGTCCTGTACCTGTCGGTGCTCCCGCAGTTCCTCGACCCGGCGACGACGTCCGCGTGGCACGCGCTCCTGCTCGCCTACACCGTCGCGGTGCTGGGCTTCGTCTGGCTGATGGTGCTGCTGCTCTTCGTGCACCGGGTGCGGGCCTGGCTGGAACGCCGCAAGGTCCGCCGCGCGCTCGACGGTGTCACCGGCACCGCGCTGGTCGGTTTCGGTGCGGCTTTAGCGTTCGAGTAACCCTTACGGTCGTTCGCGCGATACTCCATATGTCGCAATGGCGCGATTTGGGAGGCTTCGATGACCAAGAAGACCTACGGCGTGATCGCCGGAGCCGCCTTCTCCCTCATGCTCTTCGGCGCGGGCCCGGCCGACGCGGGCGAGCGCGGCAACGGCGACGCTCCTCCCGGGCACGCCCAGGACACCACCAAACCGCAACCACCGTCCAAAGCGGACTTCTCCGGGCACGGTGCCAATAAGCACGGGCCGTACGACTCCACGCGGGATGGTTCGCCGTCCGCCAACGGCAACGGCGCTGGCGAAGCCGTCGGGAAGCCCTGCGCCGGCTGCGTCGGCAAGGCCGACAACAAGAACCCGCCCGGACAGCTGCCCGGCGGCTCGGACGCCGACGCGGGCTACGAATGCGACCGCAACCACGGCGTCGGGCGCGGCAACCCCGCGCACACCGCCTGCGTACCGGACCGGACACCGCCCGCCACGACCCCGCCGGGCGAAACTCCTCCGCCCGAAAAGCCACGGGTCGAGGTCGTCGTTCCCGCCGTCGTGCCGGTGGCGGCCGCCGCGCCCCGTGGCGACATCGCCGTCGCGAGCTCGCCTTCGCTGGCCCAGACCGGTTTCGATCTCGAACCCGCGCTGCTGACCGGGCTGGGCTTGCTGACCGCGGGCGGTGCCGCGGTGTTCGCGGGAACCCGGCGGCGCCGGAACGCGTGACTCGCTCAGGATGCGCGCTCAGGTTCCCCCGCGACACGCTCGATGCGGGCGCCGAGCCGGTTCAGGTTCTCCACGAAATGCGGGTAGCCGCGGTCGATGTGGAAGACGTCCCAGACCTCGGTGACGCCGTCGGCGCACAGTCCGGCGAGCACCAGCCCGGCGCCCGCCCGGATGTCCGACGCCCACACCGGCGCGCTGGAAAGCCGCTCCACGCCACGGACGACGGCGTGGTGGCCGTCGGTGCGCGCGTCGCCGGAGAGCCGCATCATCTCCTCGATGAAGCGGAACCGCGCCTCGTAGATGTTCTCGGTGATCATCGACGTCCCGTCGGCCACCGCCGAGAGCGCCACCGCGAACGGCTGCAGGTCGGTCGCGAAGCCGGGGTACGGCAGCGTCACCCAGTCGACCGCCTTCGGCCGCTCGGGCTGGACGATCCGGAAGCCTTTGCCGTCGAACGTCTCGACCTCGGCGCCCGCCAGGCGGAGCTTGTCGAGGACCAGGTCCAGGTGGTGCGGGTTGACGCCGCGGACGGTCAGGTCGCCTCGGGTCATCGCGGCGGCGAACGCCCAGGTCGCGCCTACGATCCGGTCGCCGATCACGCGGTGCTCGGTCGGGTTCAGCTTCTCGACGCCCTCGACGGTGAGGGTCGACGTGCCCGCGCCCTCGATCTTCGCGCCCATGTCGGTGAGCATCGTGCAGATGTCGACGATCTCGGGCTCGCGCGCGGCGTTGTCGATGACCGTGGTGCCCTCGGCGAGGACGGCGGCCATCAGGATGTTCTCAGTGGCGCCGACGCTCGGGAAGTCCAGCCAGATCTGCGCGCCGCGCAGGCCGTCGGCCTTCGCCACGACGCAGCCGTGCTCGATGGTGCTGGTGGCACCCAGCTTGCGGAGGCCGTTCTGGTGCATGTCGAGGGGCCGCGAGCCGATCGCGTCACCACCCGGCAGCGCCACGACGGCCTGCTTGAGCCTGCCGACCAACGGCCCCAGCACGCAGACGGACGCGCGCAGCTTGCCCATCGCGGCCGAATCGGCGCGATGCGACAGCTCGGCGGGGGTGGTGATCTTCGCGGTGTCACCGTCGATGACGACGTCGCAACCCACACTGCGGAGGACGTCGCCCATCAGCGGGACGTCCAGGATCTGGGGGCAGTTCGTGATGGTGGTGGTGCCCTCGGCCAACAGGGCCGCGGCCATCAATTTCAGGACACTGTTCTTCGCCCCGACCACGTCGACCTCGCCGACCAGCCGTGCTCCGCCGTGCACGTCGAAGTGCTCACTCATGGGCGCCAATCATGCCCTCTCGTCCCGATTTGCCTTACGCCGGGCCGGTAGAGTCGGTTTCATGGTCGTTCGCATCAACCGCGTGTACACGAAGGTCGGCGACAACGGCACCACGGCGCTCGGCGACGGCTCACGGGTGCCGAAGACGTCGCCGCGGCTGTCGGCGTACGCCGATGTCGACGAAGCCAACTCCGTCATCGGGCTCGCGCTCGCGATGGGCGGCCTGACGGCGGAAATCACCGAGGTCCTGCGTGCGGTGCAGAACGATCTCTTCGACGTCGGCGCGGATCTGTGCGCGCCGATCGTGGAGAACCCGCCGTACGAACCGCTGCGCATCACCGAGCGGTACATCGAGCGGCTCGAAGGCTGGTGCGACGAGTTCAACGAGCGTGTGCCGAAGCTGACGTCGTTCATCCTGCCGGGTGGCACCCCGGGCGCGGCCTTCCTGCATCAGGCCCGCACGGTCGCCCGACGGGCCGAGCGGTCCGGCTGGGCGCTGTACGAGGTCGAGCAGGCCACGACGAACCAGCTGGCGATCAAGTACCTGAACCGGCTTTCGGACCTGCTGTTCATTCTGTCGCGGCTGGCGAACCCGGACGGCGACATCCTGTGGCAGCCCGGCGGGGCGAGCTGAAGGACGCTTTCACCGCGTCCTTCAGCTCACGCTCAGCCCTGTTCCCGTGCTGCCCAATAGCGCTCGAGGTCGACTTCGGGCGTGCCGTCCTTGCCCGGGTCGATCGCCTTCATCGTGATCGTGTCCTCCATGGACACGGGCTCGGGAAGGTGGCTCCAGCGGTTCGCGTCCTCGCTCTGAGTCATAGGCCGAGGATAGACGTGGATCACGTCGGAAACCCGGTAGAAATGCCGCTTCGTGATGATCCCATGTTTCCGCCGGCGCGTTCAGAGGACTAAACGCCCCAGGTGGTCCGAAGATCAGCGAGGGCGTCATGGAAGCCGGGGAACGTCTTCTTCACGCAACCCGGGTCGTCCAGCGTGATCCCTGCCGTACGCAGCCCCGTGACGCTGAACGCCATCGCGATCCGGTGATCTCGACGGCACTTCACGAGCGCCCCCGTCGGCACACCCGGCTGGATCTCGATCCACTCCCGCCCCGTTTCGACCGCGACGCCCATCGCGCGCAGGTTCTCCTCGCAGGCGGCCAGCCGGTCGCATTCCTTGATCCGCGTGTTGTAGACGTCCTCGATCCGTACCGGCCCGTCCGCGAACGGCGCGATGGCCGCGAGCGTCGGCACGGTGTCGGAGATGTCGCGCATGTTCACCGTGACACCGCGCAGACCGCCCGTTCCGGTCACGGTGACCGCGTCCGAACCCACCTCGACGTCGGCGCCCATCTGCCGCAGGACCTCGACGAACCGCAGATCCCCTTGGAGCGCGCCCGCGCCCAGCCCCGGAATCGTCACAGAACGCCCGGTCAGCGCGGCGGCGGCGAAGAAGTAGCTCGACGTCGAAGCGTCCGGCTCGATCTCGTAGCGGCAGGCCCGGTACGGCGTGGACGGCACGACGAACGTGTCGCCGTCCCGGACGACCTCGACGCCGAAGCGCCGCATCATCGCGATGGTGATCTCGACGTACGGCACCGAAACGAGGTCGGTGACGGTGATCCGCAGTCCCTCGGCGGTCAGCGGGCCGACCAGCAGCAACGCGGTCAGGAACTGGGACGACAGCCCCGCGTCCAGCGTGAGCGCCCCGCCCTTGATCCCGTCGGCCCGTACCACCAGCGGATGGTGCCCCGGCGAGCCTTCGAAGGTGAGGTCGACGCCCAGTTCGAGCAGCGCGTCGGTGAGCGGCCCCAGCGGCCGGGCACGCATCTGCTCGGAAGCGTCGAATCGGAAGGTCCCGTGGCCGGCGGCGGCCAGCGCGGGGAGGAAACGTGCGGTGGTGGCGCCGTCGCGGCAGAAGACGTCGGCGCTGTCGACGGCGGGCCCCTCGGGACGGCCCTCGATGGTCCACTCACCATCGGAACGGGTGACCTGATAGCCGAGCTTGAGCAGGCCTTCGGCGAAGCCCTCGGAGTCGTCCGAGCGCAGTGGCCTGCCCAGCACTGTCGTGCCGTGCGCGGCGGCCGCGAGGAACAGCCCTCGGGCGGTGATCGACTTCGAACCGGGGATGTCGACGATGGTCACGCCGCGAGCATACGACGTCTCGGCGGAACCGATTCAGGAAGCGCGCGGAAGCCGACGGCCCGGCGGGGCCGACTCCAGCCAGGAGAGGAAGCCGGTGAGGGCACCGGGGCCCATCGCGATCTCGATCGCCTCCTGCGTGGCGGACTCACACCGCAGGACGATCGAACCTTCGGGGACGGCGTACGCCTCCGTGCCGGACGGGTCGCGCCTGTCCGCGATCTCCATGCTCACGCGCTGGAACACGCGATCGGGGCCGGTCCGCAGGCTCCAGACGCGGAACCAGACGAACTGCTCGCCCTCGTAGCGGCCCAGCCCCAGATGCCAGCTGGACCGCGCCTCGTCCGGACGCCACCGCAGCGCGACACTCACGCCGCCACCGCGGCGCATCCGGACCCATCGCAACGAATACCAGGCCGCGAGCACGGCCAGGATGGTCAGGGCCCCGAGAACACCCACGGCGATTTCCACGGCCCGGCCCCTGTCCTTCGCCCGGTCAGACTGACTGACCGGCCGCGCGGAGCTGGGCGGCTGCCCGAGCCCGCTCTTGCTCGTCTTCGCCGCTCAACGCCTTCTTGGCCGCGTCGACGTCGATCTCGTGCGAAAGCTCCGCGCTCTCGGCGAGGATGCTCACGCCGGTCGCGGTGACCGACAGGAAGCCGCCGTGCACCGCGGCGGTCACGGTCTCGCCGTCCGTGGTCGTCACCTTCACGACGCCGCCCTCGACGAGCTGGCCGAGAACCGGCTCGTGACCGGCCATGATGCCGATCTCGCCCTCGGTGGTCTGCGCCACCACGAACGTGGCGGTACCGGACCAGAGACGGCGCTCGACGGCTACCAGCTCGACAGAAATCTCAGCCACGTAGCTTCCCTTCACCTCAGGTGCTGCCACCGAGTCTAATAGTCAAAGTTCCAACTATGCGAACGGCGGGACCAGCGTCCACAGTAGACACTGATCCCGCCGCTCATCGGAACATCACTTCTTGGTGATTTCCTTGTACTTCTTCTCGAGGTCTTCGAGGCCACCGATACCCAGGAACGCCTGCTCCGGGTAGTGGTCGAAGTCGCCCTTGGTGATGCGGTCGAAGGACTCGATGGTCTCCGACAGCGGCACGGTCGAGCCCGGGATCTGCGTGAACGCCTCGGCGACCAGCATGTTCTGCGACAGGAACCGCTCGATGCGGCGCGCGCGCTGAACGGTGAGCTTGTCCTCTTCCGAGAGCTCGTCCATCCCGAGGATCGCGATGATGTCCTGCAGCTCCTTGTACTTCTGCAGGATCCGGATGACCTCGGAGGCCACCCGGTAGTGGTCCTCACCGACGATGGCCGGGTCGAGAATGGTCGACGTCGACGCCAGCGGGTCCACCGCCGGGAAGATGCCCTTCTGGAACACGCCACGCGAAAGCTCCGTGGTGGCGTCCAGGTGGGCGAACGTCGCGGCCGGGGCCGGGTCGGTGTAGTCGTCCGCGGGGACGTAGATCGCCTGCATCGAGGTGATCGAACGACCACGGGTCGAGGTGATCCGCTCCTGGAGCTGACCCATCTCGTCGGCCAGCGTCGGCTGGTAACCCACGGCCGAAGGCATGCGGCCCAGCAGGGTCGACACCTCGGAACCGGCCTGGGTGAACCGGAAGATGTTGTCGATGAAGAGCAGCACGTCCTGGTTCTGCACATCGCGGAAGTACTCCGCCATGGTCAGCGCGGACAGCGCGACCCGCATACGGGTGCCCGGCGGCTCGTCCATCTGACCGAAGACGAGGGCGGTGTCGTTGATGACGCCGTCCTCGGACATCTCCAGGAAGAGGTCGTTACCTTCACGGGTGCGCTCGCCGACCCCGGCGAACACCGAGGTGCCACCGAAGTTCCGGGCGACACGGGTGATCATCTCCTTGATGAGCACCGTCTTGCCGACACCGGCACCACCGAACAGGCCGATCTTGCCACCCTCGACGTACGGGGTCAGCAGGTCGACGACCTTGAGGCCGGTCTCCAGCATCTTCGTCTTGCCTTCGAGCTGGTCGAAGGAGGGCGGGTTGCGGTGAATGCCCCAGCGCTCGAGGTCGTCGCCGTAGCCGGGCTCGTCGAGGCACTCGCCGAGCGCGTTGTAGACGTGGCCCTTGACCTTGTCGCCCACCGGAACGGTGATGGGGCCACCGGTGTCGGTGACCTCGGCGCCACGCACCAGGCCGTCCTGCGGCTGGAGCGAAATGGTGCGGACGAGGTTGTCACCGAGGTGGCTGGCGACCTCGAGCGTCACCGTCTTGCGGAGCTGCTCGAACTCGATTTCGACCTTGAGCGCGTTGAACTGGTCGGGAACGGAACCGCGCGGGAATTCGACGTCGACGACCGGGCCGGTCACCGAGACGATGCGCCCCTTGGCACGGGCTTCAGTACTGGTCATCAGTCATCACTTCCTGCTGCGGTGAGCGCGTTCGCGCCACCGACGATTTCAGAGATCTCCTGGGTGATCTGCGCCTGACGGGCCTGGTTCATCTCCCGCGTCAGCGTGCTCACCAGATCGTTCGCGTTGTCCGACGCGGCCTTCATCGCGGTCCGGCGGGCCGCGAGTTCGGACGCCGCCGACTCGAGCATCGCCGCGAAGATCCGCGTGTTGATGTACTTCGGCAGCAACGCGGAGAGCAGCTTCTCGGCACTGGGCTCGAACTCGTAGCTCGGGAGCAGGCTTTCCGGCTTCTCTTCTTCGCCCTCGGTGTACTCGACCTCGAGCGGCGCGACGCGCTTGGCGGTCGGACGCTGGGTCAGCATCGAGACGAACTCGGTGTAGACGACGTGGATCTCGTCCACACCCAGGATGCCGTCGGCGTTGCCGGCCTCGTCGTCGGCGCCGTTCAGGAACGACTCGACGATGAGCTCACCGGCTTCGGCGGCGTTGACGTAACCGGGCTGGTCGGAGAAGCCCGTCCAGCTTTCGGTCACCTCACGGCCGCGGAACCGGTAGTAGCTCAGGCCCTTGTTGCCGGTCACGTAAAGCACCGGCTCCTTGCCCTGCTCACGCAGCAGCGTGAGGAGCTCCTCGGTCGCCTTCAGCACGTTGGAGTTGTACCCACCGCACTGACCCTTGTCGCTGGTGATCACGAGGACCGCCGCGCGCTTCGGGTCGGGGCGCTCGACCAGCAGCGGGTGGTCGAGGTTGGACGAGGCGCCGGCCAGGGCCGAGAGCACGTTCGTGATCTCGTCCGAGTAGGGCCGGGACGCCGCGACCTTCGCCCGCGCCTTGGTGATGCGCGCGGTGGCGATGAGCTCCATCGCCTTGGTGATCTTGCCGATGGACTTGGTCGCCTTGATACGCGACCGGAGTTCTCGGAGTTGTGCGGCCATGAGCTATCAGCTCACTTCTTCGGTGCGGGCTTGTTGACCTTGACGGTCTCCTGCCCGACCTTCTCGGCGTCCATCGCGTCGGAGACCTCGGTGAGGCTCTTGCCCTCGGCGGTGGTGAACTCCTTCTTGAACTCGTTCACCGCGTCGACCAGCCCGGAAGCGGTCTCGTCGGAGAACTTGCCCGACTCGCGGATGTCCTTGAGGAGCTCGCCGTGCTTACGCCGGGCGGAGTCGATGAACTCGTGGTTGAAGCGGCGCACGTCCTCGGTCGGGACCGAGTCGTAGTGCCCGTTCGTGCCCAGGTACACCGTAACGACCTGCTCCTCGACCGGGATCGGGGAGTACTGCGGCTGCTTGAGCACCTCGTACAGGCGGGCGCCACGCTCGAGCTGCGCCTTCGACGCGTCGTCGAGGTCCGAGGCGAAGGCCGCGAAGGCCTCCAGCTCGCGGTACTGCGACAGGTCGATACGGAGCGAACCCGAAACCGACTTCATCGCCTTGACCTGCGCGGCACCACCCACGCGGGAAACCGAGATACCCACGTCGATGGCCGGGCGCTGACCGGCGTTGAACAGGTCCGACTGGAAGAAGCACTGACCGTCGGTGATCGAGATGACGTTGGTCGGGATGTACGCCGACACGTCGTTCGCCTTGGTCTCGATGATCGGGAGACCCGTCAGCGAGCCCGCGCCCAGCTCGTCCGAGAGCTTCGCGCACCGCTCGAGGAGACGGGAGTGCAAGTAGAAGACGTCGCCGGGGAAGGCTTCACGGCCCGGCGGGCGACGCAGCAGCAGCGAGATCGCGCGGTAGGCGTCGGCCTGCTTGGTCAGGTCGTCGAACACGATGAGGACGTGCTTGCCCTCGTACATCCAGTGCTGGCCGATGGCCGAACCGGTGTACGGCGCGATCCACTTGAAGCCGGCGGAGTCCGACGCGGGTGCCGCGACGATGGTGGTGTACTCCATCGCGCCGGCGTCCTCGAGGGACTTCTTGACCGCGGCGATCGTGGAGCCCTTCTGGCCGACCGCGACGTAGATGCAGCGAACCTGCTTCTTCGGGTCGCCGGAGTCCCAGTTGGCCTTCTGGTTGATGATCGTGTCCACCGCGACGGCCGTCTTACCGGTCTTGCGGTCACCGATGATCAGCTGACGCTGGCCACGGCCGATCGGGGTCATCGCGTCGATCGCGGTGATACCGGTCTGCAGCGGCTCCGACACCGGCTGGCGCTCGACCACCGAAGCGGCCTTGACCTCCAGCGGGCGGCGGTCGGAGGTCTCGATCTCGCCGAGGCCGTCGATCGGGGCGCCCAGCGGGTTCACGACGCGGCCGAGGTAGCCCTCGCCGACCGGAACCGACAGGACCTGTCCGGTCCGCTTGACTTCCTGGCCTTCGACGACGGTCTCGAAGTCACCGAGGATCGCGGCACCGATGGAGCGCGCGTCCAGGTTCAGCGCCACCCCGAGGACCCCGCCGGGGAACTCGAGCAGCTCGTTGGCCATCGCCGAGGGCAGGCCCTCTACGTGGGCGATGCCGTCACCGGCGTCGATGACGACGCCAACTTCTTCCCGGCTCACGTCCGGGGCGTAACTCGAGACGTAGTTCTCGATCGCGCTACGGATCTCATCCGAGGAGATCGTCAGCTCCGCCATTTCAATCCCGCTCTCGCTTCGTTCGTGCCAGTGTGCAAAGTCGTTGTTGTGGGTGTCAGCTAGCCAACCGGCGACGCAGGGCGTCGATGCGCCCCGCGGTGCTGCCGTCGATGACCTCGTCGCCGACGCGGACGACGAGTCCGCCGCCCAGTGACGGGTCGACCTCGACGTGCAGCGCGAGCTGCCGCCCGTAAAGGGCGTTGAGCTTCTCGCTCAGCCGAGCGTGCTGCTCGTCGGACAGCGCGCTCGCGCTGGTCACCTGGGCGACCGAGCGCTGACGGCGTTCCGCGGCCAGCTGGACCAGCCGCTCGAGGGCGTTGGCGACCCCGCGGCCCTTGGCGCGCAGGACGACCTGCTCGACGAGGGTCTTGGTGACCACGTCCACCTTGTCGGCGAACAGAGTGCGGACGAGGGTCCGCTTCGCCTCGGCGGGAGCGGTCAGGTCGGCCAGGGCCCGTTCGAGCTCCGGCGCACCCGCAACGATACGAGTGACCCGGAACAGCTGGTCTTCGACAGCGTCGATGTTCCCGGACTTCTCCGCACTGGTGAGCAGCGCCGAGCGGCCGAGGGCCTCGAGCCCGTCGGTCAGTTCGCGCGGGCTCGACCAGCGGCTGCCAGCCACGGAGTCGAGCACCTGCAGGGCCGGTTCGGAAACCTTGCCCGCGAGGATCCCGCGAGCGAGGCCGATCCGGGCTTCGGGCGTCGCCGAACCGTCGGCGACGGCCCGGCGCAGGCCGATCTCCCGGTCCAGCAGGGCGACGACCGAAAGCAGCTCGTCGCCGACCGTCGCCGGGTCGGTACCCGCGGCGGCCAGTACCTCGCCGAGACGATTCTCGGCGAGGTCGAGCGCTTCACGGCTCGCAGCATGCAGCGTCATTCTGGTCTACTTTCCCGCTCCGTTGGAGGCACCGGCGGTCTCCAGCTCGGCAAGGAACCGGTCCACGGTGCCGTGACGGCGCGCGTCGTCCGCGAGCGACTCGCCGACGATGCGGCTTGCCAGCTCCACGGAGTTACGGCCGAGTTCGGCGCGCAGTTCGGCGATGATCTGCGCCTTCTGGGCCTGCAGCTGAGCCTGGCCCTGGGCGACGATGCGCTGGGACTCGGCCTCCGCCTCGGTCCGAAGCTCCGCCTTGATCTGCTCGGCTTCGAGCCGGGCGTCGTCGCGGATCTTCGCGGCCTCGGAACGGGCTTCCGCCAGCTGCGCCTTGTACTGCGCGAGGTTTTCTTCGGCTTCGGCCTGTGCCTTCTCGGCTCGCTCGATGCCACCCTCGATCAGCTTGGTCCGCTCTTCGTAAGCCGCCTCGAAACGAGGAACGACGTACTTCTTGAGCACCCACAGCAGAATGAGGAAGGCGACGAAACCGAGGATCAGCTCGGGAATGTGCGGCAGGATCGGGTTGGGCGCCTCGGCGGCCAACACCAAATCGGTCTTCAGCACAACGTCTCCTTTAAGCGAGATTGAGTTGGGAAACTCAGGCGCCGGAGGCGAGGAAGTAGATGACGATACCGATCAGCGCCAACACCTCGGTCAGCACGAAGGTCGAGAAGGCGATGCCCTGAAGCTTGCCCTGCGCCTCCGGCTGGCGAGCGGTGCCGTTGATGACGGCGGCGAAGATGAGACCCACACCGATACCGGGGCCGATCGCGCCGAGGCCGTAGCCGATGGCGGCGAGACCCGGGTTGATGTTGGAAGCGGCCTCGGCAGCCTGCGCAAGAACGATGTTGCTCACGTGCGTTTCCCTTCAAACTCGGTCCGCGCGACTCACGCGGATCGGGGGCTTTTGGTGTTTCTCAGTGCTCCGACGCCAGCGCGGCGCCGATGTACCCTGCGGACAGCAGTGCGAAGATGTACGCCTGCAGGATCTGGATGAAGGCCTCCAGGAACGTCATCGCGATGGCGAAGAGGAACGCCACCGGCGACGCGACCTTCACGATGCCTTCGCCCTCGGTCAGCAGGAAACTCCCGCCGAGCGTGAAGACCATGATGATCAGGTGCCCGGCGAACATCGCCGCGAAGACTCGGATGGCCAGGGTGGCCGGTGCGATGAAGAACTTCTGCGCGAACTCGATGGTGGAGTACAGCGGCAGAACGAATCCGGGAATACCCGCCGGAGCCAGTTCCTTCTTCAGGTAACCCTTGAAGCCGTGGCGTTTGAACCCGACGTAGTGGTACACCGGGTAAACGACGAGGAACGCGAGAGCGACCGGGAACCCGATTCGCGCCATGGTCGGGAACTGGAAGAACGGGATGATCCCGAAGAGGTTGTTCACCAGCACGAAGCTGAACAGTCCCAGAATCAACGGGATGAACGGCTTGAAGTCGGCAGAGCCGATCTGTTCCCGCGCGATGTTGTTGCGGCCGAAGTTGTAGATCGATTCGGCCATGAACTGTCCCTTACCCGGGACGACCTTCAACCGGCGCGACGTCACCATGAAGTAGGTGACGATGATGATCAGGGAGATGACCACCAGCAACATCGGCTTGGTGAAGCTCAACCAATAGCCGGAGCCGAACAACGGCGGTAGGTTGAAGTCTTTGACGCCTGGCGGCGTGAACTCCGCACCCTCGGCTAGTACCAGCGCGCCCACTGGGCTCCTTCCGGTTCTCCCGGCCGGCGTTCACTCCGCCGGGGGAATCGTCACGATCTGGACTTAACGTACCCGACACGTATCGGGCCGTCGGAGGCGGCCACCCCACGATGTGCTGAACACGGTTTCACGTTCCGCACACGAGGATTCTCGATGCAGTGCTCCCGGGAGACAGACGCCTACCAGCGGGTAAGAAGGGACGATTCAACACCGTCGCCACACTGCTGTTCGGGGTTCGTCATCGGGAGCCGGCAGCCGAGGCCGCCGCCCATACGCGGACCATATCAGCAGGTACCGGCGGGCCGTACAGGCGTACTACATTGCCCCCGATCGGCCGAGGACCTAGGTCCCGTCCCAGGTCAGGACCTCGGTCCCGGGAATCAGCGGGAAGCGGGGATGATCGTCGGGATCTTGGTCTTGCGGAACGCGGCGAACTCCGCGCCGGCGGCCAGCAGGATGGCGACGATCATGGTGATACCGAGCGACATCGGATGCAGCCAGGTGACACCTCGCAAGAGCGTCAGCGCACCGAACAGGACGAGGATCTTGAGGACGTAACCACCGAGGGCGATCACCATCACGAACATCGGGTCCATCCCCGCGCTGAAGCGCATCATGCCCAGCGTCGCGAGCGAAGACAGGATGGCGAGCACGCCACCGATGACCGAGCCCACGAGCCCGGGCATTCCATTGAGGACGGTGAACAGCACGATGCACACGAGAACCGCGGGCGGGGTGATGAGCAGGGACGCCTTCGTCATCGCGTTGGCCGCCTGCAGAACCACCTTGGCGTGGGGGTTCTCCTCCGCCGCGACGGTCTTCTCGGTCTCGCTCACAGAAAGCTCCCTGGTCGTCTCAGCCCGCCAGTGTAGGCCCGCGCGGATCGGCTCTTTCAGGCGGTTCGGTTCCGCGACCGCAGCCGGGGGATGACCGACACCAGTGTCGCCAGCAGGAAACCGAAACCGACGACCCAGAAGACCGCGGCGTCGTCGAAGAGCGTCACCGACACCGCGCCGAACGCGAGCAGGCCCGCCCACAAGTAGATGAGCAGTACCGCGCGGCGCTGCGAATGGCCGATCTCCAGCAGGCGGTGGTGCAGGTGCATCTTGTCCGCGGCGAACGGGCTCTCGCCGCGACGGGTGCGGCGGACGACCGCCATGATCAGGTCGAGCAGCGGCACGAACAACACCGCGGCGACCACGACGAGCGGCGAAAGCAGCGCGAGCGCGTCCTTACCGCTGAACTGCGGGTAGGGCACGCGGCCCGACGCGGACGTCGTCGCACCGGCCAGCATGAGCCCGATCATCATCGAACCCGAGTCGCCCATGAAGATCTTCGCGGGCTGGAAGTTGTACGGCAGGAAGCCGAGACAGGCCCCGGCGAGCGTGGCCGCGATGAGGGCGGGCGGATACGCGCCGACGTCGCCACCCGAGGAGTCGAGCAGGCCGAGGGAGAACGAGCACGTCGCCGCCGCGGCGATGAAACCGAGACCGCCGGCGAGCCCGTCGAGGCCGTCGACGAAGTTCATCGCGTTGACCATGACGACCACCAGCACGACGGTCAGCAGCGCGCCCTGGTTCTTGTCCAGCACCAGCACCTGGCCGAAGGACTCGCCACCGCCGCCCCACGGCACCCAGAACGACACCCACTGCACGCCGAAGATCACCAGGATCCCGGCGCACATGACCTGGCCCGCCAGTTTCGTCCAGGCGTCCAGTTCGAACCGGTCGTCGAGCGCGCCGATCAGGGAGATCACCCCGGCGGCGAGCAGGACGCCCAGCGAGTCGAAGGAGAAGTCGAAGCCGCGGCTCAGCGCGGGCAGCTGGTGCGCGAGCCCCATCGCGGCGGCGACGCCGAGGAAGATGCCGATCCCGCCCATCCGCGGGATCGGGGTGACGTGGACGTCACGGGCCCGCGGGTTGGCGATCGCGCCGATCCGGATGGCGACCCGGCGCACCACGCCGGTGAGCAGGAAGGTAACGGCCGCCGCGGTGAGGGCGACGAGGATGTACTCCCGGATCGGGAGACCTTGCGTAGGAGGCATGATGCGTTACGCCGCCGAGGTCCAAGTCACTCGAACACGCTACCGCGCTGGGGGGATACGGCGGCCAACGGTACTGACACCCGGTGAATCAGGCGAGTGACTCCGCGGGCACACCCAGCACTTCCGCGACCGCGGCGCGGCTGACCGCGCCCTCCCGCAGGATGACCGGGTCGTCGCCGGTGAGATCGACCATCGTGGACGGAACGGGCGCGCCGGTGGATCCGCCGTCGAGGTACACCGCGACACTGTCGCCGAGCTGGTCGACCGCTTCCTGCGCGGTGGAGGCGGGCGGCTGACCGGACACGTTGGCGCTCGAGACCGCCATCGGGCCGACGTCACGCAGCAGCTCCAGCGCGACCGGGTGCAGCGGCATGCGCAGCATCACCGTTCCGCGTGACTGGCCCAGATCCCACTGCAGGCTCGGCGCGTGCGGCAGGACGATGGAGAGGTCGCCCGGCCAGAAGGCTTCCATGAGCGCGCGGGCCTGCGGCGGGGTGCCGAGCACCAGTCCGTCCACAGTGGACCAAGAGCCGACGAGGACGCCGACCGGCATGTCCGGACCGCGGTTCTTGGCCCGCAGGAGGGACTGGACGGCGCCGCCGTCGAAGGCGTCCGCGCCGATGCCGTAGACCGTGTCGGTCGGAAGGACGACGAGGCGGCTGGAGCGCACCGCGCTCGCCGCCGCGGCGAGCCCGTCGGCCCGCGTTTCACGCTTGCTGCAGTCGTACACCGCGCTCATGGCGCCTCAGCCTAGCCTGCGGCCTCGTGAGTGGTAATGACGGTTAGAACCGTCATTACCACTCACGAGGCAAGCTGGGTCAGAAGGCGAAAGCGGTGCAGTACGACGTCGCCGTCTTGCCAGGATCGGCGATCGACGTCGCGGTCAGCTTGATGTGCGCGACGTGGTCACCTCCCCCGGTTCGCTTGGCGTGCGCCGTCGCCGACGACCGCCCGCCGAACGGGACGGTGGACAGCTCGTTCGGCAGCCGGACCTCCCAGCCCTTCGCGGTGGTGGACGCGCTCAGGCGGTAGGTGTCGGTGTTGAAAGGGGCGGCCGCGCCCTTCGCGTCACCTGTGTTGAACACCGGGAACGAGCAGCTCGCGAGCCCCTGCTTGGCGAACGCCGGGGCCGACGGCCACAGCGAAACACCCCTGGCCCGCGTGCCGGCGCCGTCGAGCGAGGCCACCGTGACCACGTAGGACAGCACGCCCTTGCGGTCGCGTTCGACGTCCGAGACCAGGAACTTCAGTTTGTTCGCCTCGTCGGTGTACTCGTACTTGCTCGCCGAACCGGTGCCCGCCTTGAACGCGGCGTCGTTGAGCTGGCGGTAGTCGCCGATCGTGATCGGCACCGCGGTGCCGTCCGGTTTCTTGTAGTCGGTCATGCCGATGTCGGCCGGATGCGCGTCGACGATCCATTCGAACGGCGCGTTGTCCTGGTTCTTCGTCTTCGCGATGATGACGCCGGAATCGGGGGCGAAGGAATCGCTGCCCATCCGGTCGACGACCTCGACGGTGTAGTTGTCGTAGCCGCCACCGTCGCAGAACGGGTCCTTCGAGCGATCGCATTTCGGCGAAAGATCCCCGCCGTTGAGCGCGATGTTGATGCCGCTGTAGGCGCCCTGTCCCGGAAGGACCGAACGCGCCGTGATCCTTGCCGACACCGGCCCGTTCTTCGCGAGCTGGTCACGGTCGATTTTGAGGACGTCTTCGGGGTCGATGATGTCCAGCTTCATCTTGGTGCGCAGCATGTGGTGCGAGCCCATCGAGCCGCCCTGCGTCGCCGGGATCTGCCAGCGCGTGTGCGGTCCACCGGGACCGTTGAAGCTGCCGCGCGACATCATCTCCCACGGACCGGTGTAGGTCCTGGACAGCGGGGTGCCGAACGGGTTGTTGTAGTTGTCGCCGATGCCGAGAATGTGGCTCAATTCGTGCGCGTAAACCGCTTGACCCGAGCTTTCGGCCTGGGTCGAGGAACCGGTGACCGCGTTCGGCCAGATACTGGCCGCCGATTTCCACGACGTCCACGGGACATAGCGGGTGGACGCGGCGTTCGGCATTCCCGCGACACCGGGGCCGAACGCGTCGGGCACGTTCCCCGGCTCGCCGAACTTCATCACGCCGAATTCCTGCCAGGTCGCGCTCTCGTCCTGGCCCGCGGAAAGATAGAAGATGAAGTCGAACTGCTTGGCGACGTCACCGACGTCCGCCCGCCAGGCGGCGCCCGCGTCCGCGCGCAGGTCACGCTTGCAGTTCGCGCCCGGCGGACAGGCGTCGGGCTGGAACTCCATGCCGTATTCGAAGGACTTGCCCGGCAGCCGGTACGGCCCGAACGCGGTCAGTTCGACGCCCATCCGGCCGCCGGAGTCCTCCATCCAGTATTCGTTGATGGTGTGGCCCTGGTTCAGCGCCTGCGGTTTGTTGAGGAAGTCCTGGTAGAACTTCGCGACGCCTCCGCGGGGGATGTTGCTCGCGGCGGGGCCGGGGTTGCCGAACACCGTCGAATGCGTCGGCTGCGTGACGGCGAACTCCTGATCCGGGTAATCCGCGAGCACCACGGCGCCCTTGAACGTCCGCTTCGTCGGCTTCAGCGAGGGATCGGCCCAGTTGGTGCCGGGCGGCTTGCGGTAGTCGTCCCACGTCATGTGGTCCTGGTTCTCCCAGGTCGACCCGTCGATCGGGGCGGGCCAGCCCTTCACGGGCACCGCGGCGGACGCGGGTTGGGCGACCAGACCCGGCAGTAGCGCGACGGTGGCGAGGACGGCGAGTGTTCTGAGTGGGGCTCGTCGGAGAGACGATCGCATCGGGGTACACCTCCCAGTCGGACCGCCGAGCAGGCGGCCTCGTCCGACGTTAGGAGGTGGGCTTTGCCCTGGGCACCGCCGGAAGTCGTGAGTCCCGCTAACTACCCGGTCCCGCACTCCCGCGTTTCGTCCTCTGAATGCGGTAGTTGCGCGTGCAAGTACCGCATTCAGAGGACGAAACGCGAGGAGGACGTCAGGAGACGCGCAGAGCGGTGACGAAACGCGGCCGTCCGGCGAGGTCGAGGTGGCCCTGTACGTCGGTCAGCACCCGCCGCGCCCGCACCAGCGCCGGTACGGCGGAGCCGTGCGTGTCGTCGTGCTCGATCGCCATCCCGCCGGTGGGCCGCAGCAACCGCGCGGCGGCGGCGATCGCGTGCCGGATCACGGCCAGCCCGCTCTCCTCCGCGAACACCGCCCGCGGCGGGTCGTGCTCGGCGACCTCCGCCGGGACCGGCGTGCCTTCCGGCACGTACGGCGGGTTGCACAGGACGAGGTCGACGAGCCCGTCGAGCTCGGCGAACATCGTGCTGTCCGCGACGTCGCCGGAGTACAGCCGGATGGGCGTGTCCCCCGCGTCGGCGTGGACGTCGGCGTTGTGCCGGGCCCAGGCGAGCGCCTGCGCGTCGATGTCGACGGCGTAGACGACGGCGTCCGGACGCGCGTGCTGCACGGCCAGCGCCAGCGCGCCGGAGCCGGTGCACAGATCGACCACTACCGGGTACTCGCGCCCGTGCAGCAGTTTGAGGCCCCATTCCAGGAGCAGTTCGGTCTCCGGGCGCGGGACGAACACCCCGGCGCCGACGTTGACCGTGATGTCGCCGAGCGCGGCCCAGCCGGTGAGGTACTGCAGTGGGATCCGTTTGGCGCGCTGGTTCACCAGCTGGCCGATCGCGTCGATGACCGGCGGGTCCACCAGCGGCACCATCGGGAGGCGGCCGCGTTCGACGCCGAGGACATGGGAGGCGATGATCTCCGCGTCCGAGCGCGGTGACGCCACCCCGGCCTCGGTGAGAATCCGGGTCGCTTCCATGATGGCGAGGCGCAACGGCTGCCGGTTCACTGGTGTTCCTTCACAGAGTCAAGCCTGACACACAAGGCATGCGTGCCGGGGGCGATACACGCGGGCTCAGGGTATCGATTCCCTTCAGCGCACCCGCCACGAGAGCGACGACAACGTCAGCGCCGCTTCGGCCACTCGCCGCGCGAGGTCGGTCTGAAGGCTCTTCGTCGCCGAAGCGATCCACTCGTCGACGTTCCGTACGCCGATATCGCGGTACTCGACGGCCTGAAGCAGCATCTCGAGCTTGTCCGCGTCGCGCGCGTACAGCGCCTCCGGACTCTCCGCGGTTTCGTACTCATCGACGGCTTCGCGCACCGAGTCCCGAGCGGCGCCGGGAAGCGCCGACGTCTGCGCGGCCGTGATCGCGCGCGGGTCCGGCTTCTCGACGAAGCCCTTGATCGTGTGCGGGAGGTCGCCCGTCCGTGTCTCCTGCGTGTCGTGCCAGAGCGCGAGGTACGCCGCCCGCGCCGGGTCGGCGCCGCCCTCGGCCGCCAGCAGGCCGGCCAGCTGCGCGACCCGTGTCGTGTGCTCGGCGACCGATTCGGGATCGCGGACCCCCGCCTGCCACCACCCGGCCCGCCGGATCCGCTTGAGCACACCCAGTTCGAACCCGAATTTGGCCAGGGCTTCCACGCTGCTCCTCTATGCGTCGACGACGAGATATCCGGCCAGTGTCCCCCGTCGCCGCCGGAGCGTGTCGATCCGGTCGTCCATCTCGGCCAGTTCGCGGCGGATCTCCGCCACCACGGTCGGGCACATGTCCAGCTCGGGCAGTTCGCCCTTGGCGCACGGGAGCATCTTGGCGATGACCTGCGTACTCAGCCCGGCCGCGAGCAGCGCGCGGATCTGCCGCACGGTGGTGACCGCGTCGTCTTCGAACGTGCGGTAGCCGTTGCCGTCACGCCGGGAGACCAGCAGTCCCTGTTCCTCGTAATACCGCAGCAGCCGGTGACTCACGCCGGTCCGCCGGGAGAGCTCGCCGATCAGCATGTGACCCCCATCATCCGCGATTGACCTTCACACCGATGTCAGTACCTAACGTCGGCGGCATGACGAATCATTTCGCCCACATCGTCCGCGGTTCCGGTCCCGGGCTGCTCCTCGCCCACGGTGGCGGTGGCAGCGTCGAGGGCAACTTCGGCGGCATTGTCGACGAACTCGCCCGCACCCACACCGTCGTCGGACCCGACTACCCCGGCGCCGGAGCCACCCCGCGCGCCACCGGCCCGCTCGACCTCGACTCCGTCGCCGACGAACTCGTCGCCATCGCCGTCGACGCCGGGCTGGAGCGCTTCGCGATCCTCGGTTACTCCCTGGGCACCGGCGTCGCCGTGCGCATCGCGACCCGGCATCCGGAGCGGGTCACCGGGCTGATCCTGACCGCGGGGTTCACGAAGCCGGACAACCGGCTGCTGCTGGCCGTCGACATCTGGCGCGAACTGCTCGACGGCGACCGCAGGCTGCTGGCGAAGTTCCTCACCTTCGCCGCCACCGGCGAGACCTATCTGAACGCCCTCACCCCGGCCGGACTCGAAGCCGCCATCGACGGACTCGCCGAGTTCATCCCCGAGGGCAGCCCCGAGCACGTCGGACTGGTCACGAGCGTCGACACCCGCGCCGAACTCGCCGGGATCTCGGTACCGGCGCTGGTCATCGCCACGACGCAGGACGGCCTCGCCCCGCCCGCGCATTCCCGCCAACTCGCGGCCGGGATCCCCGGCGCCGAACTGGTCGAGATCGAGGCCGGGCACGGTATCGGCGTGGAAGCCCGCGACGAATGGCTCGGCGCGATCCAGAAGTTCCTCTCCGCGAGGTCGTGAGTGGCGATTCGGGTTCTCTTTGAGAAGAAGGCCCAACGTGTCGTGATCGTGGGCGGCCTGTTCGTCGGGGTGGCGGGCAGCGCGAAGGCGTAACTCGCGTGCTCAGACACGGAACTCGCGTGCCAGGCTCCCGCACTCGCGTGTCCCGCCTCCAAGCACGTGAGACTCGTCTCTGAGCACGCGAGTGCGGCGCCACGTCACCCAGACCACCATCCCACCCGAACACGCCACGTTTGCCTTGCCCCTCAACAACCCGAATCGCCACTCACGACCACCCGGACCGACGGCCCACCGCCGCCCTCCCGCCTCAGTACCGGGGGCCTTCACGCGCCGCCGTTGCGACTCGATCCAGAGGGTGCGAACTGATCACCCTCCGGCGTCTTCTATGGTGGCGCGGGTGAAGATCCGGGAAATCCGACTGGCCCTCGGCGTGTTTTTCGCCGCGCTCGGGGTCCTGCTCGTGCGTTTCCTCGTCCCGCGTCCGATCGGCATGGCGGACAACGGCGACGGCTGGCGCATCCTGTGCCGGCTCGGCGCCCGCGAGCCCGACAGGCCTTCGGAAACCTTCGTCCGCTTCTCCTACGGTCCCGCCCCCGCCTGCAACAGCGAATACATCTCCAGCCAGAGCTGGATCGACAAGATCGCCGGTGAGATCGGGCAGCTGCTCGGCTCGTCGGCGATCCTGAACCTGCTGGTGCTGGGGGTGCTGGGCTGTCTGCTGGTGGCGGGCGGGATCGCCGCGATCGTCGCGGGCCTGCGTCTTTCCGCCCGCGACAGCTTCATCGCCACTGCCGCGCTGCTGCTGGTCGCGGCGGACTCGGCCTTCTTCGGCTACTTCGCCTCCGTGCTGAGCGAGGGCGCCGCCTTCATCGGGATGTTCCTGCTCGCCGGCGGGCTCCTGCTGATGCATCGCACCGGGCCGTGGCGCTACACCGGCGCCGCCGTCACCGTCCTCGGCGCGATGATCGGCATCAACGCGAAGTCACAGACGCTGCTGCTGATCCCGCTGTTCGCGCTCGCCTTGCTGTTCGTCCGCCCGGCAGGCAGCCGCGGCCTGGCCCGGTGGGCGCTGCCGCTGGCCGTGCTCGCCGTCGTCGGCACGGGTACCGCCCTGGTGCAGGGCGCCGGCGACTCGGCCAACGCGGAATATCGCGAAGCCAACATCTACCACGTCATCTTCAACGGGATCGTGGACGGCAAGCACGACACCACCGGCGACCTCGCCGCGCTGGGCCTCCCGCCCGAGTTCGCGAAATACGTCGGCACGGGCTGGTGGAGCGCGAACGCGGCCTGGCGCGACCCCGCGTACGGCCAGTACCGCGACAAAATCAGCCGCCGCAACGTCGCCCAGTACTACCTCGAACACCCGGGACGGGTGGTCCAGATGCTGCACCGGTCCGCGCAGGAGACGCTGACCGCGCGGGTGCCGAACCTCGGCAGCTTCGGCGAGCACGCCGGGCAACCGCCGCTCGCCAAGGAGTACCGCGTTCCGGTCCTGTCCGGGATCACCGGCTGGATCGCCCCGCTGGGGCTGTTCGCCCTGCTGCCGATCTGGCTGCTCATCGGCTGGGCCGGGCTCCGTGCCTTCCGCAACCGCACCGGAAGCCGCGACGTCGGCATCGTGGTGCTCATGTTCCTGTTCTTCGCGATGGGCCAGATTCTGGTTTCCGGGCTCGCGGAAGGCATCGAGAACGTCAAGCACCAGCAGCTGACGATCTACCCGACCCTGCTGGCCGCCGCCTTCGCCGCGCTTTCGTTCCTGCCCCGGCGAAACAACGAATTGGATCGCGAAGAGAAGCTTCGGAACACAAAGACAGCGGTCGCGGTCTCCTGAACAAGCGGTATCCCCACCTTGGGCTCGCTACTTTTCGTCCCGCCCAACGGGGCATCGACACCCCGTTCGCGTGACACCGCGTCACCCCTGTAGTAATTCAGTCATGACCGGCACCACCACGGAGGGCGTCTCGACGGCTCCCACAGACTCGATCGAACGAAGAAGCGGGCGCGAAAGAGTATCCGGCTGGCTGGCCGGCGACTACGGCAAAGTCCTTTTGGCCGTCCTGGTATGGAATGTCGCACTGACCACTCTGGCGTGGCTGTTCGGTCCCTCCACTCCATCGAGCGAGGGCATTCCCCAGACAGGTATCGGCTCGACGCCGAGCCCGCTCTCCCACACCTACCGCTGGGACGCGGGCAACTACGGCGAGATCGCCGAACACGCGTACACGGGCAGTTTCGTGCCGGTCCGCGCGTTCTACCCGGTGTTCCCGCTCTGCGTATGGCTGGTCAAGACCCTCAGTTTCGGCACCCTGGGGCTGCTCACGGCCGGGTTCATCGTCAACCTGATCGCGACCTGGCTGGCCTGCGTCGCACTGCTCAAGATCTCCCGGTTCTTCCTCACCGCCACTCGTTCGCACTGGCTGGTCGTCGCCGCGTTCCTGACCGCGCCCGCCGCCTTTTTCCTGCACTCGTTCTACAGCGAAGCGGTGTTCTGCGCCCTTGGCTTCTGGTCGTACCTCTTCGCGTTACGGCGCCAATGGCTGTGGATGGGACTGTGCCTGATCCCGCTCACCGCGTCACGGATCACCGCCGCGGTGTTCATCGGGCTGTGCTTCCTCGAGTTCTGGCGCTCCGTCGGCTGGAAACCGCGCGGCCTGCTGTCCTGGACGATCCTCTGGTTCCCGGTCGCCTATCTCGGCCTCGCCGCGCACATGCTGTACATGAAATTGCAGACCGGCAGCGCGACGGCGAGCTTCACCGCGCTCGAGAGTGCCGGCACCTGGTCGTACCACAAGTTCAACCCGAACGTCCTCGCCACGGCGCTGACGGAATCGAGGATCACCGCGAGCGCCCTTCTCGGACACACTCCGATGACCGCGTGGACGTTGATGAGTCATGTGCTGCCGACACTCGGCCTGGTCCTGCTCTTGGCGGCTTCCGTCTATTTCTTCGTCGCATTGCGATCGAACGGCCTGCCGCTGGCGCTGTTCGGGATCGCCTCGCTGGTGATGTTGACGCTCAACAGCAACGTCGTCTCGGTGCACCGGTACCTGCTCCCTTGTCTGGTCATGTACCTCGCATTGGTGCTTTTGGCCGAACGGCGACCGAAACTGCGCGGCGCGGTTTACGCGACGTTGTACTTCAATTCGTTGATCTGCGGCGCGATCTTCATCCGCTTCGCAGCCGGTCACTGGGCAGGCTGAGAACACCTGCGGGCCGGGGGAAAGCCATTCCGCCGATCTCCTAGAATCAACTCCGTTCTGGCCGTGAGACTCACTCACCGCCTTGTCTCGTAAACCGCACCAGGGGGGTATTCAGTGCCCGCGGACCACGACAGACGCCGAATCGCGTTCATCTTCCCGATCTACAACGAGGAAGAGAACATCGAACTCCTCCACCGCACGGTGGAGGAGACGATCACGGCGCTCGTCGACGAATACGACTTCAGTTTCGTCTACATCGACGACGGCAGCAGCGATCGTTCGATGGACGTGCTCGCCGCGCTGAGCAGGCGCGACGACCGGGTCACCGTGATCGAGCTTTCCCGCAATTTCGGCCACCAGCTGGCGGTCACCGCCGGACTCGACCTGGTGGACGCGGACGCGGCGATCATCATGGACAGCGACCTGCAGGACCCGCCGAGGGTGGCACTGGAACTGATCGAGAAGTGGGAAGAAGGCTTCGACGTCGTCTACGCGCAGCGTCGCTCGCGCCAGGATTCGGTGTTCAAGAGGTTCACCGCCGGCGCCTTCTACTGGTTTCTCCGGAAGATGGCGTCGGTCGACATTCCCCGCAACACCGGCGACTTCCGGTTGATCGACCGCAAGGTCGTCGACGAGCTGCGGAAATACCGCGAACGGGATCGGTTCCTGCGCGGGCTGGTCAGCTACGTCGGCTTCAAGCAGACAGCGGTCCTGTTCGACCGCGACAAGCGGCACGCGGGCGTGACCGGCTACCCCCTGCGGAAAATGCTCCGCTTCGCCGCGGACGGCATCCTCGGCTTCTCCGTCGCGCCGCTGCGGATGATCAGCCGGCTCGGGTACCTGATCTCGCTGCTCAGCTTCCTCGGGATTCTCTACGTGCTCGGGGTCAAACTCTTCGCGCCGGCCACCGCCGTGCCGGGCTGGGCCTTCATCACCGCCGCGATGTTCTTCCTCGGCGGTATCCAGATCATCATGCTCGGCGTGCTCGGCAGCTACATCGGCCGGACGTACTCCCAGGTACAGAACCGCCCGCTCTACGGCGTCGCGTCGGTCCGCACCGGTTCGCCCGACCTCGCGGCCGCCAAGTCCGGAAACACCGCACGGTGAAGCCGATCAGCGGCACCCAGGTCCGCTTCGGCGTCGTCGGAGTCGTCAATACCGCGGTCGACGCGCTCGGATACGCCTTGCTGGCCACACTCGGCGTCCCGATGTTCGTCGCGAACTTCATCTCGACCACGGCGGGCATGCTCCTGAGCTTCACGCTCAACCGGAATTTCACCTTCCGCGCGAAGGACGGCGACATCCGGCGTCAGGCCGTCCTCTTCTTCGCCGTGACCGCGTTCGGCCTGTGGGTCGTGCACGCCGCGGTGATCTTCGCGGTCACCAAGCTGTTCCCCGGGATCAACGTGTTCATCCCGAAACTGGGCGCGATCGCGGTCGGCATGGTGTGGAACTACCTGCTGTACAAGAAGATCGTCTTCCGGCAGAGCACAGCCGAACCCGCGGTCGTCCAGCCTGGCTCCCAGCCGGGCTGAACCGCGGCGCCGACAGTAGGCTGGTCGCACCTGTTGTCGCCGAAGGGCCCCGCGAAATGGTCATGGATCTCCGAGAAACCGAAGTCGTCACGCGGATATCCGCGAATATCGATACCGGCGATTTCGCGACGGCGGCCGCGCTGGGTGAACGCTTCATCGGCGAGTTCGAGGCCACCGAACTGGAGATCTGCCGCGCGGACCCGGAAGGCGGCTGGAAGGGCTACGCGGTTTCCGTCGGTTATCGCACCCCGCCCGCGGACGGCGAGGAGCTCGCCGACACCCTGCACCGTGCCGTGATACCGGCGCTTTTCCATTTCGGCCTCAACGCGGAATTCTTCGAAATCCACGGCACACCGGAAACCGGTCAATACGGAAGTTACGACGCTTACGACACCGAAGGCGACGGCTACACGCTTTATTCGCTCATGGCGAGCGTCGGCGGCACCGATCCGCGTGAACCCGCCTACGTCCCCCGGCACGATTTCACCCCGCGCGCGGAAACCGATGTCATCTCGCGAGTGCATCTTTACGTCCCCACCGGCGATCTGCGGCAGGCCGTGGGGCTCTGCGGCAGACCGGCGACCGACCTTTCGGCGTCGCTGGTCCGGATCAACACCGACGCGGGGCCGTGCGAAGCGGTGCTGATGTCGGCTTTTCCGGCCGTCGCGGGCGAAAGTGGCGATGAGGCACTCAGCCGGGTCACGAACGAGGTGACCGAACGCCTCTCGCACGTCGACATGTCCGTCCGGGCCATCCACACCGGACTGGAAGACGATCCGTTCTCCACGGAACCGGGTTAGCGAGGCTCGCGAGTGTTCTGGGTCGTTCTAACGAACCTTCCCTTGGGTAACTACTCGTGGCCTGCGGTCTTGATGGTGTGGCATCAACCCGCAGCCGGAACCACGTAGGTCCTAAGACACCCTTGGCTCTTACGACCCAAAACACTCACGACGTCGCTAGCGCGCCTTCCACTTGACGGCGAGGGAGGCCAACCGTTCCACATCGGTGCGCCGCTGATCGGTGAACGTCCGCTCGGCCGCGGGCCGGAGCCGCCACCGAAGGATCGCGAGCACCTCCGCCAGCTGTTCCCCGTCGAACAGAAGCGTCGCCAAAAGGACTTGCTTCGCCTCGCGCAGCTGACCGAGTTTCGCCCCGAGACCAGGCGAGGAAGCGTTCTCCAGCAACACATCCAGCACCCACAGCACCAGTTCCCGCGGCGCGATCCACCAGGACTCCGGTCGGCTTTCTTCGGAGAACAGGAAGTATCCCAGCGGGGATCGCCCCGGCATCGGCTCGGCGGAAGCCCAGTTCAGCTCCGCCCACCAGTCCGCGTATCGGGCCAGTTCGGCGACGCGCGGGAGCATCCAGTCGGCCAGGTCACCGGCGGCGACCGCGCTTTCGGCCGCCGGGTAGAGCTCCGTGCGCAGTACTCGGATGAGTTCCGGTGCCCGCTCCTCGAACGCGCCGATCCCGAAGAGGGTGAAACCGCGGTATTCGACCAGCTCCGCCCTCAGCTCAGGATCGGTCACGCGTTCGGTGAGCACGTCGATGACCCAGCCGATCACCCCGCTCGAGGCGTTCCACCAGAAATCCGGATGGGACGGCTCGACGGTGTCCAGGAAGATGTCGCCCGACACCGGGCGTCAGCCGCCGTGGGCGGCGAGTCGTTCTTCGCGGTCCGCGGTGATGAGCGCGTCCAGCACGTTGTCGAGGTCGCCGTCGAGGACCTGGTCCAGGTTGTAGGCCTTGTAGTTCACCCGGTGATCGGCGATGCGGTTCTCGGCGAAGTTGTAGGTGCGGATCCGCTCGGAGCGGTCGACGGTGCGGACCTGCGAGCGGCGCGCGTCCGACGCCTTCGCGGCGGCCTCTTCCTCGGCGATCGCCTGGAGGCGGGCCTGCAGCACCTGCAGGGCGCGGGCCCGGTTCTGGATCTGCGACTTCTCGTTCTGGCACGAGACGACCACACCGGTCGGGAGGTGCGTGATGCGCACCGCCGAGTCGGTCGTGTTCACGCTCTGGCCACCGGGGCCGGACGAGCGGTAGACGTCGATCCGCAGGTCGTTCGGGTCGATCTCGACCTCGACGTCCTCGGGTTCGGGGTAGATGAGCACGCCGGACGCGGAGGTGTGGATGCGGCCCTGCGATTCGGTGGCGGGCACGCGCTGCACGCGGTGCACCCCGCCTTCGAACTTCAGCCGGGCCCAGACGCCGTCGACGTCGGCCGAGCGGCTCTTGATGGACACGGTGACGTCCTTGAAACCGCCGAGATCCGAGTCGACCGAGTCGAGGACCTCGGCCTTCCAGCCGTGACGCTCGGCGTAGCGCAGGTACATGCGCAGCAGGTCGCCGGCGAACAGCGCCGACTCCTCGCCACCTTCACCCGATTTGATCTCCATGACCACGTCGGAACCGTCGTACGGGTCGCGCGGCACGAGAAGTTCGGAAAGCCTGGCCTCGAGCGCGGGGATCTTGGCGGTGATCTCCTCGGCCTCGGCCGCGAAGGCGGCGTCTTCCGAGACGAGCTCCTTCGCCGCTTCGAGGTCTTCGCGGGCGGCGCCGAGCTCGCGGATCGTCTTCACGACCGGGCTCAGCTCCGCGTAGCGGCGGCCGAGCTTGCGTGCCCTCGCCTGGTCGGCGTGCACGGACGGGTCGGCCAGCTGCTTCTCCAGCTGGGCGTGCTCCTCGAGCAGACCCTTCAGCGAACTCGAATCCACCACTCCACCTCTCTACGGCCGTCGGACAAGGCGAACGCCTGCGAAACCATGAAAAACGGCGCCTACCCGGACATGCGGGTAGGCGCCGTCGTTCAAGCTACTTGGCGTCTTCGGCCTTCTTGCGCTTGCCGTAGCGAGCCTCGAAGCGCGCGACGCGGCCGCCGGTGTCCATGAGCTTCTGCTTGCCGGTGTAGAACGGGTGGCAGTTCGAGCAGATCTCGACGTGGAGGTTGCCGGAGGTCTTGGTGCTGCGCGTGGTGAATTCGTTGCCGCAGTCACAGTTGACGTGCGTGACAACGTACTCGGGGTGAATACCGCTCTTCATGGTGTCCTCTCTCGTTGGCCCCGGGTCCCCAGTGCGGGGTGAACCGGTGCCGGACTTCAGCGGATGATTTTGCCAGATGCGCTGGCAGTGAGGTTAACGCACCCCTCCCCTGGCATATTCCAACACGTTGAGTTATCAACTATCGACGCGGAGTTGTACGAAATTTGTACTTGATCACGCGAAGGTCCTCTTGTTGGTAATTCCTCAACAGGAGGGGCTGATCATGCGCACCATCCTCGCCAAGGTGGCGAAGCCGGCGTCCATCGCCGCGCTGGCCATCGCGGCCCTCGCCATGGCACCGGTAGCCGGAGCCGCTCCGGCCGCTCACGACGCGAGCGCCACCATCACCGCGGCCGACATCAACCCGGCGGCCGGCACCTTCACCACGGTGCCCGAGGGCGACCTCTCGATCCAGGGCGCCGGGGACGGCACTCCCGCCGGCGCCGTCCAGTGGTTCAAGAACCACGCCGGCTCCACCGCGTACCAGGGCCTCTGCGAGAAGGCCGTCGAGAACGCTTACGGCACCACCGGCGTCTGGGCCTCGGCCAACGCGCACTGGAACGGCGCGAGCCCGAAGCACACGACCGGGACGCCGCCGAAGGGCGCCTTCGTGTACTGGAACATCAGCCAGTGGGGCCACGTCGGCATCGCCGACGGCTCCGGCGGGATCTACGCCTCCAGCATCGGCGGCAAGATCGGCCACGCTTCGAGCGTGCACTACTTCAACAACTACCGCGGCTGGACCCCTGCCGCGGTTCCGCATCGCTGAGCTCAGCTGGGCCTTCGGTCTCGTGAGTGGTAATGACGGTTCTAACCGTCATTACCACCCACGAGACCGCACCCAAAGTTCTGTCGCGCGCGGTGCTCTCGGCAATCGCCGGGCCAAAGTGGTCGGGGTGGTCGTGGAG
>NZ_JBVISU010000004.1:0-290834 GCF_055575355.1 Amycolatopsis sp. NPDC034160
AGTCTGTCGGGATGGTTCTTCTTCACCCAGCCGGCACCGAGATGTGGCCGGATGGTCAGCGGGCCGAACTCGTCGAACGCGAACACCCGATCCGGGAAGTTGCTGGACACATGCTCGATCCGGGCGAGTTTGATATCGCGGTCGGAATCGTTGGACTCCTTCCACGTCTTGGTGCACTGGAAGGTGATCCCGTGCTTGCGCAGAAACTGCCGCAACCGTTCCCGCCCGACCGTCACCCGGCGGGTCCACGGTTGTGCGTCAGATAGCCGGAGAGTTTCCGCAGGCTCCATCGGGTGAACGGCTGGTCGAGTGTCTCCGGTCGCGTGGTGGCCGTCGCGACGATGAACGCTTCGTCCTCAGGACTGATCAGGCGGGGACGGCCACCCGCCCACTGAGGGTCCAGGCAGGCCAGGCCCATCTCGTTGAACCGGTGGATCACCCCGCGGATCGCGTCCTCGTCACCTTGGACCGACCGGACGATGGCGGGGACGGTGTTTCCGCTGGCCGAGGCCATGATCACCATCGCCCGCCGCAACCGGACCGACGACCCGGTACCTCTGCGCACAATCTGCTGCAAACGCTGTCCCTCCTGATCGGTCAGCCGACGCGCTCGAACTCGTTCTGCCATCCACCCAGACTGACACCCAACGACCAACCACCACGAACATCGACCGGCGTGTCACCAACCCGGCCAACGATCATGGACACAGCACCAGCGGGTCATGGACACCTGGTCAACACCTTCCGCCCGCGAACATGCGTATTCGGCCAGGCCAGGATCCCGACGAGCGTCACCACCAACTCAAGGGAAGCCTGGCACCGGCAGTGGACGTATCTGGTACCTGCTCGACGAGGACAAGCACACGGTCTGGGAATCGAGCAGAACAGCGTCGAGCTGCTGGCAGGGGCGGTCCCGGGATCACAGCAGAGGCTCTACAAGGATTCCTGGATACGCCTTATCACGGGCGCCCAGATGTGGTGGACGTCTTCGAGCTGCTGCTGACCGGGAAGCGCTTTTCCGCTGTAGCGGTACGGTTCCCAGGCGGTGCGGAGGAAGACCATGTCGCCCTCAACGTGGACCACGCCTTCACTGACGAGTGCCCCCAGGGCGCGGTTAAACTGTTCCGGCGGAAACGGCTGACGGCCTTCGAGCTTCTTGATGAACACTCCTCGCTCACCTTCATGACCGTGGTTACGGGTGAGGTTCATGACCTTGTTGAGGAAACGGATCACCCTGTAGTCGAGGTCTTCCTCTTCTTGTAGTTCGGCGCGGTACTCGTACCAGGGGTAGGATAGCTTGAAACCGGCCGGAACCCGCAATTCCAATTCGCCCGGCCGCGGAAGGTGCTCCGAATCCGCGTGCAGATCGAGCCGGTCGGTGGCTTCCAATACGACAGAGGGTTCGTCGTCGGCTGTGCCTCCCGGGCGCCGCGCGAATTCGAGAGACGCGGCTTCGACGACGATCTCGGCCGCGCGCACGAAGAAGTCGGGTCCGATTTCGGCTCCTTGCGGACCGCCTTGCAGCACGACCGTGCGGTGGCTGTGAACGGAAAGCTCCGACAGTGGGCCGAGAAGTCTGAGTGTGTGGTCACCTTCGGTGAGCAAGCTAAAACTGGTCACCCTGCTCGCGGCGCTGGTGGACAGCGAGCCGTTGTAGTGGCTCTCGCCGACGACCTGTGTCAAGCCGGCGCTCGCCGCCGACTCGCTCCACTCGGAGGCGATAAGGGAGGCGTGCAACGCCGCGAACTGCGACTCGGTCAGCACGAGCGACTCGTGTCGATTCATGAAGTCGAACAGAAAACCGGACTGGTGGCCGATTTCCAGAAGTCTGGATGGCGACAGGCAACACGCGTCGAAGACCTTCGACGCGACGTACGCTTCGAAGATCGGACTGGCCCAGCCACGTTCAGTGCGAAACGGGTGTTCGCCCGCGAACTCGGTGACCTTGCGAATGTATTCTTGCCGGGCTTCCACGGCGTCCAGGTACGGCAGGCTCGGTGCTTTGCCTTCTTCAAGGAAATGACAGAGCCAGAGTATTTGCTCTTCGGGGCGGTAGGCCTGCCCTGGCTTCAGGCCCAGCGAGCCGGCGAGGAGCTCGACCTTCGCCTGGTCGCGCTCGAGCAGACGCACGAGGATCGTTTCGAGCAGGTCGACGAGGTCACCGGTCTCTTGACCATGCTGTTCGAACCGCTGCCGGATCGACAGCAGGTTGGGCTTGCCGATCAACATGGCGGCGGCCGCGTCAAGGACGGGCGCGTAGCCGACGAACTCTTCACCGTAGCGGCCTTCCGCGGACTTGCGTAGAGCGTGGATCAACGCGTCCCGGGCGCCGCGATACTCGGCACTGGTCCGGTCCGCGTGGGGATCACGGCGAGCCACGACCTGGTCGACGTAGTCGACACACTGCTGCCGCGCGAAGTGGGAGATCTCCCACCATGCAACTTCGACGCCGCGATCTTCCAGCATCACCCAGACGTCCTCGATCGTCCGCTCGCGGCCCAAGAGCACGAAGCGGAGCCCCTGCTTCGTCCACGTCGCGAGCGAAGCCACGAACTCTTCCCAGGACTTGCCTGAAACGCGGGAGCGTGCTTCGTCGAGCGAGTCGATGACGACCAGCGCCGGGGGAGTGGTGGGCAGCCTGCCCGCGACGTCGTGGCTCCCAAGGTACTTGACCAGTATGTATTCGAACGAGGTGCCGCCGACGGCCTGATCCTTCTCCAGTTTCCACAGTGGCGCGCCCAGGCGTGTGGCCGTTTCGAACGCGGTGGTGCTCTTGCCCGCCGCACCCCTGGCCGATATCAAGGTTACGGCGGCGGTCGGGCTCGAAAGCTTCTCCAGGAGGACTGGAGGGACAAAGAACCCGCCGGTGTTTCGCGAGGGAACGCCAAAGGCTTCCTGGCCGATGCCCGGAAGGGGGGAACACACGATCTTTTCGCAGAATTCGTCGAATTCTTGCCTGGTGCCGGTCATGGAGACTCCGATCGCAAGGTCTTCGGGTTTTCGGCAAGTTGTCCCGAATCGGTGGTCATGTGCTGCCCATCTGCAGGAAGGCCGCCCACTCGGCGATGTCCTCTTTGGGGGCGTCCGGCGGATCGAGCGAAGTGATCAGCTCAGGCAGCGCCGAGGTGTCAGAATTCGGATCGAGCATCCAGAGCTGGGCCTGCCGCAACGACTCCGGGACATTCATGCCCGCGGTCAGGTTCTTGTGGAACTGGTAGCTCAGGTAGACGGCGTTGCGGTCGAAGAGCGACCAGAGGGAGCCGATGACGGAGCGGGCACCGATGACCAGCATCGTGCTGGCCAGGCTCATCGCTTCGTCGTAGTCACTGCCGGAAAGGCTGGTCATGCAGCAGGCGAGTACCACGATCCCGAGGGGCAGCTCGCCGGTCGGATTCAGGTTCAGCAGGGCTTCCACGGTCAGCTCGGTGTCGGCGGCCAGCTCGAAATACGACTGGTGGGGGGCGTCGATCCGGGCCAGTGCGTGGGTGGCGAGGTGTAACAGACCTGCTCCGTCGCGAAGAGCATTGCTCACCTCGGTCGCGGTGCCCCACCCGTCGGGCGCCCGTTCACGAGAGACCTCGTCCATGTGTTCGCCGATACCGCCGAAGAACTTCGCTTCGGGATAGAAGGATTCCCGAAGGCACTTCGCCTCGGGGCCGCTCGAAGGCAGACCGCCTGCCGGGTCGCCGACGAGCACCGTTCCTCCCGCGATCGGGGCGCGCGAGGTCACCTCGGCGAGCATTCTGGCCGAAGGTGTGTAGGACACGCAGACGTCTTCGAGCAGGTGGCGTGCACCGGTTCCGGTCGGCACGCGGATCGCGTGCCAGGGAACCATTCCGAGTATTCCCATCGGGGTGAGCACGAGCTTCGGGACGTTGCCGGAGCGTGCATGACGTCTGGCAAGGCGACCGAGTTCCGTGCCCGCTGTCCGGCCAACGTGGTCGCACAGCTCGCGGAGTTCGACGCGCCAGTCCGCCTCGGCCGCGGCTCGTTCGGGTCCCTCGGGCTTTTCGTACCAGCGGGTGTAGGCGGCGACGTAGTCCGCGATCGGCGAACCGGCGTGCGTGGTCAGGCCGCGCAACGGGACGAGTTCGATCTCGCCCTCGCGTGGCACGGCGACGGCGTAGGCAGACCTGCCCGGGCCGGGCGACACCAGGTACACGAGCAGGTCCGAGCCGTGCGCGGCCAGTGCCTGCCGGATTTCGCCTACGGGTGGCGGGTTCAGCAGGGTGTCACCGAGCGAGCGCAGGACCCGGACCCGCAGGTTGGTGGGCAGCGTGCCGGCGTGGGACAGAACCGGGAGTTCGAGCTGGTCGGTGCCCGCCGTTTCCTTCCACAGCGCGGCCAGCTCCGTTTCGCCCCTGGCGCGTAGCCGGGTGTGCACGTCACGGTTGGAGTTGGCCGCATGCAGGACCAGACCACGCTGGGCTTCGAGGACGCGAACGAGATCCTCGCGCGCATCGTCCTCGACGCACCAGGTCAGGATCTTGTCAGTGGTCGCTATCGCGCTGGTGGCCACCGCGAGTGCGTCGGTCGTACCGGATTGCACCAGCACCCGCCAGGTCAGCGCCGTCATCGCGGCGATGGAGACTTCCCGGCTCCTGTACCGGTCGCCAGGCTCGTCACGAGCACGGAGCAGGCTGCCCAAGGTGGCGGCCGTGGACTCGACGAGGAACGGATTTTCACGGCCGTAGGCGGCGATCAAGTGCTCGTACTCGGTGATCGCTTGGTCGAGCCTTGCCCGGTCGCCCGGGCTGAACGTGCTCAACAAGCCGTCCGCGACGGTGAACAGCCAGGTCGCCGCCGGGCCGAGGATCGGGTGCGTGTGGTCGATGCTCCCGCGCAGGCCGTCCAAGTCGGCCGCGATGCGTGCCACCTCGTTCGCCTGGTGCTTCTTGGCGGCCAGTGTCAAGGAGGGGATCAGGATCCCCAGACGCCGGACCAAGTAGGTCGGGTCGTCCGGTGACACCGGGGTGGCGTCCGACGGCGGGATGCCGGTGTCCTCCGTGGCGATGAGGTTCCTGATCGCCGCCAGCATCGCGGCGAAGGGCGTCGAGATGCTCGGAAAGGAGAACCGCTCCAGCCCCTCCGTCAGTTCGGCGAGTTCCCTGTCCCGATCAACCGGGTTCATGCCGGTCATCGTGTTGGACGTGAACGTGAACAGGCGGGCCAAGATGTCCATGTCCGCCGCGTCCTGTGCACTGGACGAGCCTTTCCCCTGGCGTCGCGCCTCCGAATCGGAGGTTCGCAAGGTGGCGAGACTTCCGTCGCGAAGGCCGTGCACACTCCCCGAGAGCGTGATCAGATCGGTCAACAGGTCCCGTATCTCCTGATCGGCGGTGGTTCGCAAACCGGTGATCAACGCGTCCGTGTCGGCGCCTTCGGCCGCGTCATCGGCGATCGCGGTCACCGTGTCGAGCAGCCCGCGTACCATCGTCCGGAGGAACATGAAGTCCGGCTCGCCGGCGAAGTCATCCGGTCGCACCAAGGCGAGCAGAGCCTGTGCCCGGTCGGCGTTGGCACGGAATCCCGTGGTCGAAGTCGGGATCAATTCGGAGGCCCGCAGCGCGGCGTAAATCGAGCACAGCAGTGCGGCCGTCGACAAGTGCTCACGATCGGCGGCGTGGTCCCGGGAAGCCGCCATGATCAGCTCGACGTCGTGGTCGAGCCAGTCGGCTATCGGATTGCGTTCGAACACGGTCCGCATCTCGTAGCCCGACAGATGCGCCGCCGCCAGCAGGCGACCGGAGATCTCGAACAGGGCGAGCCCGGGTTCGGGAGCCCCGTGGGCGAGCGTGTCCGTCGCCGTCGTCAGCACTTCGGCCCAGTCCGCGTCTTCCCCGGTGCGGACCGCTCGTTCGCGGCATGCCGTCGCGAGCGTCACACACGAAAGCCAATCGGGGCGTGCCGTGGCGTCGACGCGCAGCAGGGGGATGGCGGCACGCAGGTCGTCGACGCGGTCGTCGTCCGCGCCGCGCACACCGAGCAGGAAGCCCAGTGCGCCGCAGACGACCGGATCGTCCTCGGGACGATCGAGCGATTCGTTCACGATCGTCAGGCAATCGATCGCCCTGTCGCGGTCCGCCGGAACCGGTTCGCCGGAGATGTTGAAGCGGGTCGACAGGCTCGTCCCCAGCAACCAGTTGCGGTGGATCCAAGTCGGCGAGTCTGGTGCCGACAGTTCGACGGCCCTGGATGCCGCGGCGATCGCGGCATCCAGGGTGAGCGGCTGGTCGTCGTCGAGATAGCGCCTGCCGAGCAGATCGCCAAGGCTCGCCTGAGCCGCGGCCACGAGATCTCCGTCAGGCAAATCCGCCACGGCGGCGGACAGCGTCTCGATTCCTTGGTGGAGCGCGCTCTTCTGGCCGGTCTCTTCGTGGTGCGCGTACCAGGCCAGCCCGATGAACGCGATGATCTCCGCCCGCCGTCCAGGGGACTTGACCAGCTGTACCAGTGATTCCAGCTCGGTGATGAGCGCCTCGGTCTCGTGTGCGAGCTCGCCCGGGCCGCGTGCCGTCTCGGACCGCACGGACAGCCTGTCCCAGCGGATGTTGACGAGGTCGAGTACGAGTGACTCGAACAACTCACCGTCGCCGAGCGTGGGCCATCGACCCGCCAACGTGTCGCGCAGCGCGGCGTCCGACCACCGGACAGCGTCGTCCCAGTCCTGGAGAACGGTGGCCACCGACTCCTCGCGGTTCGCGGCCTCCGCGAGGTCGGCGGAGTAGGCACGCTCGGTGTAGACCCGGCCGAGATCCCACTTCCACGTGGCGGCTTCCGGATGCTCGCCAGCCTGCCCGAGAGCGTAATGCAGCAAGGCCATGACCACCGGGAGGTGCAGACCGAGGCTCTCGTCCCTGATCGCCAGCACCGCGCCCGCCAGATCGCCCGCTACCGCCGGGTCCACTGTGGATGGATCGGTGGTGATCCTGGCCGCGTAGCCGGCCGCGAACTCCAGTATTTCGTCCTCTGTGGACAAGAAACTTCCTCCGCACTCGGCGAAATTCGGACGTGTTCGACCCGGCGTCCGTGGAATTCCGGCGGACACCTCATGTCTGGTGGGTCTTAGATCCCGCTGTCAGTGTGCTGACGGATGGCTGCGCGAAGCCGTGTCGCTATCACCAGTCGCGCCGTCCCGGCGGTGCGTTACTCCGATGCCGGGTGGCGGGCCGAGATCGAGGGCCGCCCGGTAGTCGGGTTCCTTGGTCCACCGCGCGGGCGGGGACCATTCCCGCGGCCGGGTGAGCAGTTGCTTCTTCCGTTCGTGCACCCGGGTCAATGCGCGCCAGTAACGCATGTCGAGACCGACGACGTGTGCCTCGTAGGTGTCGGCGCGACGCTGGACTTCGCGGAGGTGGTCGCGGACTTCGGCCTCCAGCTCGATGATCGTCACCGAGATCGTCTTGATTTCCTCCTCCTTCGCCGCGACCGTGGTGAGGAACGGCTTCAATCGCTTGCGTTGCTCGTTTCGCCGTCGGGCGGTGATCGTGCTGACCGGCAGTTTCCGCTCACCCGCACCAGGTGCGGAAAGGTCGTCTTTCGCCGCCGACGTCTGCGCTTCGGCAAGGTCCCGGCGTGCCTCGGCGAGCTCGCCGGTCAGGATGGCCACTCGCTCGTAGTCGCCGTCGATCTTTTTGCAGGTCTCGCCGACCATGCCGATGAGCGCCTCCAGTTGCCGCGCGATCACCTCGTCGCGGCGGCTCAGGAGGGTGCGCGTATGCGGCGTCGGGCGCACCGGCGTCAGTTCGCCGTCGTTGTCGTCGAGCACCGGGATGCCCTTCTTACCGTCGCGTCGCCCGTGCCAACGGTGCCGCCATTCTTCCCGGGTGCCGATTCGCAACCACGAGAACACCCCGGGCGCCAAGGATTTGCGTGCTCTCCCGCTCATGCGCGATCTCCCTGTGCTTGCAGATCTTCTTCCGGTGGGTGTTCCATGAGCGCCGAAGTCGCGGCCGGGTCACCGAGAGAATTGGCCATCCAGTGCCGCACGTCTTCCTTGAGACTCACCGATGTGAAAAAGGCCTGCTTCGCGGCGTCGGTGGCTTGTCCGTCGAGGCCTTCGAGCACGCTCTGTTGCACCTTGACGGCTTTGTGGTGGCGGTTTTCGACGTGGTTGGCGTGCCGCAGCAAGCAGCGCAGCCGCCATCGGCGCCGCGCGCTCCGGCGCCGTTCCTTCTGCAGCGGATCGTGGTCGAGCACGACGATGCCCATCGCGACGGCGCCGGTCAGCAGGAGCAGGCCGCTGAGCAGCAACGCCATCCCGACGTCGACGGTGCCTGCCGCCAGTTCACCCGCCGCGTTCCCGGGCGCCGAGCCGCTGGTGATCTCCAGCCTGGGGCCCGACTGGTTAGGGCGGCTGAAGCGGAACCAGGTGGCCACGCCGATACCCGCTGCCCAGCACAAGTAGAGCACCACGGAGAAGAACCGGTGCACCCCCGAACGATGCTCGAGCCAGCGCAGCAGCAGATCGCACGCGTAGCCGGCGGCGAGGGCGAGCGCGACCGCCGAGGCGGCGGCGATCGACCAGTTGGTGAACTCGCCGGACCGGTAGTCGGCCCTGCCGAGCATCGTGTGCAGCACCGGGACGTCGACGACGATGAGCGCGATCAACACCAGCCGGGCGAAGGCACCCGCGAACGGGCTGTCGCCGACGTTGCGCAGACTCGCCCGCAACCGCCGCGCACGCTCGGACATCTTGCTCTCAGTAGGATTCCGCGGGGGATCCCGGCGCTCCTCGATCTGCTTGTCGAGGTCGCCGAGCTTGCTCTCTTCAGCGGTCAGGTCGTCGGCGACGTGTGCGACCCGGCCCGCGGCCTTCTCCTCGCGGAGGCGGTGCCGCTGCGCGATCCGGTAGGTGCGCTGGCCGTATCGTCGTGCTTGGTCCTTGATCAGGGCCTGGTCGTTGCCGAGATCGGCGTCGATCTGCCGGTCGAACAGGGCACCGGTGCCGGCGTCCACGGCGCCGGAGGAGATCGCCGCGTCGCACTTCGCCCGCAGCCGCTTCGAGTAGGCGATACCGGTGATCTTGGGGGCCGGTATCCGGAAGTCGGCCATCAGCCAACGCGGCCGCCACCACCACCGCGCGCCTGCCGGACCCGGCATGGTCTTCTCCCGCTGATCGCCACGCACCGGTCAACGCCTCCCGCTCTGGCAGAAGTCCCATTTCGTCTGTCTACTGTGGACGGCGACGTGCACCGCGCGGTTCTGGGCCGCCTTTTCCGGCACCAGGTTCCCGGCCGCGTCGAGATCCGGCACGTACTTGCAGGAATAGCTGCCCGCACCGTCGGCGCCGACCCGATCGGCCGAGACACCGAGCCCGATGAGCAGCTCGCGGATCACCCCCGCGCGTTGCCGGCTCAAATCGACCTGTCCCTGTTTGTCCCCGTCCCTCGCCGTCGTGCCGAGCAGGCTGACCAGGTCGCCGGTTTCGAGTACGTGGGCGGCCAGGGGCCGCACGGCGTCGATCGCCCTGTTCCGGTCGATCAGCGTCGCCTCCTTCGGCTTGAAGAACGCCGCGGCGGGCAACGGCGCCACGGCGGATCGCGGGCCCGGCTCGGCGATCTTCGCCGGTTCGATGGGTGTCACATACGGGGCATGGGGCCACGCCTTGCCCTTGCGTTCGGTCTTGTCCACGACGACCGGTTTCTCGGCACCCGCCCGTTCCAGGACGGCGACCCAGATCGCGATCAGGTTGGCCCGAGTCGCGATGTCGAGTTCCGCCTGCGGGGCGGCGACGTCGCCGCATCCCCGCACGGTGATCTTGATCCCATGCAGGTCGGGCAACCGCTTGCTGCGCTCGAGAGAGTCGGCGACGTCCTTCGGCTCGGCGTAGAGCATGCCGTCCTCCTGGAACCGCAGGGAACCCTTGGTGGACAGGCAGGACGAGTCGATGGTCATGAGCTTCGGTTCCACGGTCAGCTCCCGCGAAGCCAGGTGGATCCCACCGAGCAGATCCACTTCCGGGACCTTCGGCTCGGCCGAAGCCAGCATGGCGCGGATCTGCGTGCCGAAACCCGCGCGCTCCTCCTCTCGCCCGGGGCCGTTGTTCGCCCAGGACCGCAGGTCGACCGTGGCCAGGTGCCGGGGGGAGCCGTCCAGCGGCACCATGATGAGCTGCCGCTGGTCGTCCACGGCCTGGTCGACGAGCTTGTCGTACACGCCCTGCCGGGAGTTGGCGTGTGCGTCGTAGACATACGCGATCGAGCCGTTGAACGGTGGTTCGCCGGCCTCGCAGCCGGTCAAGCAGGCGGCCAAGATGATCGAACCGAGCAGCCGGAGCCGTCCGTGGAGGCGAGTGGGCGACCAGTGGCGCCGGCGGGGACCGGGAGGCGTCATCGAGGGAGCTCCTTAGTGAGGTTCTTCTCCTGGCCCGCGTCGTCCGACCCGATGCCGGACAGTTCGCGCAGGCAGGTCAACGTGGTCTCGATGCGGCGCCGGTCGGTGAGCAGGGCGGTCGCCGCGCGGGTGGGGAGCAGGCCGCGCGCGACGAGTTCGGTGGCGACGCGACGCAGCGCGGCTTCCTCGCCTCCCGGGCCTGCCTGTCGGACGGCGTTGACGAACACGGCGACTAAGGGGGCTTCCCGGTCGCGAACCGAGTCGGTGATCAGGTCGGCGACCGAGGCGCGCAGCGCGGCCCGGTCGAACTCGGCGGCGGCCGCCGGGTCCGCCGTCGCGGTGGCGAGCCGGCCGAAGTCGTCCAGGCCGGTGAGCAGCCGGCAGGCCGACGGACGCCTGCGACCGAGCGGGCGCTCTATGTGGGCCTCCCAGAAGGAGACCAGCTCGGGGTGGGTGCCGGTGCCGACATTGACGCGCCGCCCGGTCCGGCAAGCGCGCTCCACGACGGAGAGCGCGGCGTCGACGCGGCCAAGGTGATCGGTGACCGTTCCGCCGAGGTGACCGCAGAGGCGTACCGCGATCGTGCGGTGGAGGTGTGCTTGATCGTCAAGCGGTTCGGCTTTGCCCGCCTCGTCGGCGACAAGCTCGAACACCAGCCGATCGAACTCGTCGCGGAGGGCGCGGCCGTAGCGGTTGGTCGCCACCGTCCGCGGTCTGGCGAGTGCCCCACGCCGCGCTCTGGCGGCCCTGTGCAGGTCACGAAATCTGCGTCGCAGATGTTCGCGCACCGCTCCGCCGGGATTGATCAGATCCGGCCTCCTGTTCAGGTAGTGATCGGCCAGCACTAGGGCGTCCACCAGGAGATCGCGACAGGGGCAGTCGCCGGTGACCGCCAGGCTGCGGTCACCGGCCGGGCCCTTCGGCGTTCTGCGGACGCCGAAGCGTGCGCACCGCAGATCTCCGGTGCGCAGCTCGGTGTCACACCGGTCGGCGGTACGCGAGTGGAGGGGTCGTGCTTCGTTCACCACCTCGTACCAAATCGCTTCCGCAACCTGCGGGTTGTCAATGATCATGAGTCCTGCCATACTTTTAAATGTGTTTGCTAGCTCTGTTAGCAGCTAGTAAAGAGTAAACGAGCATATGTGGCAATACTTCAGAAGGTAAAAGTTGCAACCTCTGGATATTTCAGACGGTATACCGGCGATCTGGTTGCCTGGATCGCCCTGTGTGGTAGATCAAGGACGTACGTGAGCGCAGAGGAAAGAAGGAGTCCATGGCCCTGCTGTCGGCCGTCGTCCCGCCGCCGACCGTGCGAAGGTCGGAGCTCGTCCCGGCCAGGCTGGCTCGCCAGGTGGCTCCGTTGTTCGGTGTCCGGTGGGAGGACAGCCCCTTCGGGCGGACCACGTGGGTGTGCGACTTCAACACGATCACGCTCGCCGAGATCTCCCGGGGGGCGCCGTCGCCGACCCGTGCCGAGCTGGCGGAGCTGCGGAAGACGGCCGGAGAACCGGCTGAGCCCTGGTTCCTTCACCAGCGGGCGGTCGTGTCCGGCACCTCACCCGCGCTGCCGAACGAGATCGTCAACGCGACGATGAACCGGTACGGCCCGCACACCAAGTCGGCCGTGCTGCTGACCGCGGCGAATGTGCTGTTCGAGCCCATCACCAAGGCCATGCTCCACGCGTTGCCGTTGCTTCGCGGGGCGGGCGGGACCGTGCACCCGGCGCACGCGATCACCGGATGGGCCACCGTGGTGATCGAGACCTTCCGTTCGCAACCCGCGTTGGCCATCGCCGCTTTCAAAGCCAGGGCCATTCAACGGATCCTGCTGGCCGACCAACGGTTTCCACGCGCGGACCGGCTGCGGGAGCTGCGGATGGCCAGGTCGGAGATCACCGGCGGGACGGGTTCCGCGGAACCGAACCCGGCGACCAGTCCGCGGGACCTGCGGCTGCTCGACGAGACACTGGGAGTGCTGGCCGTACGGCCACCTCGCAACACCCGGACGTCGTTCGACGAGATCGGCGCCGGCCGGATGGACGTGCACACCTTGCGGTCGGCGCTCGCCGAGGGGCTGATCGACCTGTTGCTCGACGCGGCGGAGACGGCAGGAATCGGCTATGTCTGGCTGAGTGAGCGCAGCCCTGACCAGGTTGTCGCCGAGGCACTTCTCCCGTCGGACACGATCGTCGGAGTGCTGCTGTCCCGGGTACTGGCTTCGCAAGGACGGCTGGCCGAAGCGTTCAAGGAGAAGCTGACCCCGCTACGGCTGCCCGAGTCGGCTGAACTCGCGGGCTTGTCCGTACAAGCCAAGCGGGTGCTGGTCATCGCGGCCGTCGGAATCGTGCGCCGGCACCGCGCGGTCGTCGGTGAGGCGATCGGCGTCGACGAGTTCGCGGCCGAGCTCGACGGTGTGGTCACCGTCATCGACACACTCGATCCCGACGACCCCGTCGCCGTCACCGCGAGGTGGCGGCTCGCGGTGATCCGGTTCGACATCGTCCGGCACGGCAGGGACGCCGAAATACCGGCCGCTGTAAGGGATCTGCGCGAGCACATCAAGCGTGGCACGGCCATGAGGGAAGCCGGAAAGCTGGACCGCGGTGTCGTCGCAGACCTGCTGTCCGCCTCCTGCATCGAACTCAACGCCGCGAGGCACACCTTGGCGGACGAGGCGGCGGGGCTGGACGCGGAGGTGAGGCGGCTGTGGGGGACGTTCGCCGAGACCTTGGAGATCGATTTCGCGGCGCTGGACTCGCGACAGCACGAAGGACTCGGCTTCCTGGTCCACAACTACGCGACCTATCTCGGTTCGCACCCGGACTCCGTGGCGGACCTGAGCGAGTCCCGCCGACTGTTCGAAGAGTTCGTCATACCGTTTCGCAAAGCTCTTGACGACCGGGTCGGTGCCCCGATCGCCTACGGCAGGGCGCTCTACCTGGCCGCCAGCACGGCCACCCGGCTTGCCGAACTGGCCGTCGCCGACAACCGGATCACCGACGCCCACGGCTTGCTCGCCGAAATACCCGAGCGTCTCGACTGGGTGCTCGGGCAACCCGACTTCCAGGAACTCCTGGCGAAACCGTCCGCCGACACGATCCCGCTGGTGCTCAACGTCGCGCCCGCACTCCTGCTCACGGTGGAGCTCGATGTGCATCCGGCGCCTGTGCGCGCGCGGGAATGGCTGACCTTGATGATCAAGTCTGCCGAGGAGGCCTTTGGCACGTTGACGAAGGGTTCGGCGGAGGAGTCGAGCCTGTATGAACGCTTTGTCGCGTTGAAGGACCGTGCCTCCGCGATCGAGTGAATCCTGTTCATCCGTCGAACGCTGTGGCCACCCAGTCGGCCCCCGGGCCGGAATAGGCGGTCAGGGCATGGCGTACCGCGCCCGGAGTCATGCCGGCGAGCTGACTCAATGTCGCGTAGTTCTCGACGACGCCCTTGTCCTCCCAGCCACGATGCGGACAGGCCGCGGACGGCCCGGCCTCCGACGGCGCGGATCCGCCGCGCCCGCGAGCACCGCAGTCACACGGACCGTCGCGGCCGGCGGCACCGGTCTTCGTGTTCAACTGGAGTGGTGCGCGAACCGCCAACGCCGCGGCGATCTTCGCCTTGGCCTCGACGCTCGGTGACCTGCGGCCGGTTTCGGCGTACAGCTTGCGTGAGACGGCGATGATCACGGAAGCCCTGGTCGTCCAAAGCGGCGGTACGACCACGTCTGGTATCGCCCGGTTGCCCAGCCCGTCCCCGACAGCCGCCGTAATCAGCTTGGTCAGCCTTTCCCGCACCTCGATCACCCCGTCGTCGTCGTGGCTCGGCAGGTTCAGCACGGGCGGCGTGTCCGGCAGTTCGAGGAATCTGTCGACCAGCCTGCGCAGCCGGTCGAGCCGGAACATAAGTACGTCCGCGCCGGGCTTCCCGCTCGCGTCGTCGGGGATGATCCACTGTCGTATCCAGAGGCATTCGGAGCGCTTGCCGATGCCCGCGTACAGCTCGGCCATGGTCCAGTCGACCAGGCGTGTGACCAGGTCGGGATCGTCGAGCATGCCGTCCTGGTGATGTTTCATGGCGTTGGTCAGAGTGACGGCCGCGATCGCGACGGTGCGGGGCCTCGGACGAGGTGCCCGGCGCAGCACGAGCCCGTCGAGCGTCGGATGCAGTGCGAGAAAGACCCGCTCGGCCTGCTCGCCGTCCGCCTTCCCGCCGAGGAACCGCGCCTGCGCGAACACCACGCGAACGGCGTCCTGGCCGCCGTCCCACCGCTTGGTGTCCCTGATCGCGGAAGCACTGGACATTTTGGCCAGCTCGATGAGGAGCGCCGCCATCTCGCCGTGGTCGAAGGAGCCGGTCGAGCCGTCACGCATCCGATCGATGGCGATTTTCAGCGCGACGGTCTCCGCGAAGAAGATGGGGTTGCCGAGGTTCTTGAAGACCCGGTGAACGATCGTCATGTCGTTGCCGTTCGCGATGAACCGCATCGCCTCCGCGTGTGCCCTGTCCATCAGATCGAGCACCGTGGCGGCGGTCGTCGCGGCGGTCGCCGCCGGATCCGCGACGACCGAGGCGACCATCGTCAGCCGCAGTGGATCGGCAACGGTCCGGGACCTCAGCGACTCGACGACCTCGCTCGCGGCCCTGAGCCGCGCGATCCCCTCATCGGTCAAGCCGTCCGCCCGGACGAGCAGGCCGAAGTCGATATCAGGGTGCGCACGCCGTCGCTCGCGCAACGCGGCGTACCGCTCCGCCGCGTCGTCTGTTTCGGAGTAGACGCGCCCTCGCGCTTCACCGTGGATCAGGGTGGCCGCGACGAGCAGCGGCCGGTCCTTCGGCGCGATGCGTGTGCCTTTGTTCCCCAGGTATCGGACCGTCGCCACGGCGCGTTCGGCCATGGCGGTGGCGAATTCCTCCTTCGCGTAGCCGTCGAGTTCGTAGCGGCCGGGCTCGGTGGCCGTCAGCAGGGCGAGCACCTGGTCCACACACTCTCCGATCCACTCAGGCATCGCCGATCCTCCTGGTACGCAAGCGGATACCGGTCCGGTCGTGGCCCGGTCTGATGCCGAGCACCGCGTCCAGCACGGCGGGATCGGCCTCGGATCTGAACGGCACCCATGGCGAACGGCCGTCGTCGAAGCCTGCGACGAGTTCCAGCTCGGGTTCGTGTGCCGGGTCCACCCGCGTGATCCGTAACGTGATCCGCGGCTTGCGCACGGTCAGTGTCCGCCAGCGCATCGTCGGCTCCACACCGGCCTGGGCGGCGAGTTCCGGTGGCAATTCGACGGTTCGCCACTCCTGTCGCCCTGCCGGTGAACTCCGTTCGACCGACGGCGGGGGAGCGATCAGCGCGGCGGCCACGGCGGTCAAGAGGTCTCCGCCCGCGAGACGGGTCCACAGCCCGTGTACCCAGGTGCCGGCTCGCGCCCTCGCGCCTTTCTGTGAGTCTCTCTCGGCGAGCGCGTTCGCGCGGTAGGGAGCCCAGCGTTCGGCCAGCTCGGCCAGCTCCTCGACACCGAGTTGCAGCATGACGCCTCGTGATTCGCCGTTGATCACCGCGAGCGCCAACGAGGTGAGCCTGCTGCCGAGCAGCCAGGGCAGTTCACCGCCGTGATCGGTTCGCATGTCCATGTCGACGAACGTCGGCGGGCCGTCCGGGTCGTCGGCGACGAACATCGCCGCGAGCCCGTCATGGAACCGTTGGTACACGGTGGGTTCCGGGGTCGTCACGGTGAACAGCAGTCGTTGCTCGTCCCGCAGATAGTCCACTGTGGAATAACCGTTCCATGCGGTGGTCATGCACCGGCTCCTGACGTCGGTCGATCGGCGGCGAACCGCTCCACAACCACCTTGACGGATGGCTGCCCGCCGGAACGCCCGGCACATACCGATGATTCGTGCCGGATTTCCGCCGTTCGCAGGTCTTCGGCCTTCTTCACGACAACCCGATGAACCCGGGCTCGCCCCGGGCGACGGAGAAGGAAGTAGCCGGTCATGACCTTCACCATCAGCAACATCCAGTACGGCGGAGACGACGACATCGACCCCGGCAAGGGCCTCCGCTCGTGAGCCCTGAGAGGAAGAAGCACAAGGATCGCCGCCCGCCTCGCCAGCGAGCGGTCCGGATGGCGGCCTCGCTGACCGGCATCGCGCTCGCCGTGGTCAAGCTCGTCCGTGAGCTGTCCGACCGCTGAGCCGCCGGACCTGGTGGTGCGTTCCGCGCACCACCAGGTTCACGGGCAAGGGGTGGCAGGCGAAGTACCCGGTGCATGTGTGGTCCATTCAGCCGCGGTCATCGGATCGCCTATAGCGGCACAGATCCGGCCGATGGCGGTGGGCACGTCGGCGACGATCAACGAGGCGAGGTGATCGTAGGTGCCGACAGCGAGGGATTTCCCGCTCTCGGTGAAGGCGACCGAGTAGATGTCCCCGGCCGTGGCCGGTGCGGCGGAGAGCACCGGCCGTAGTGGGTCCGTGATCGTCCACAGCCAGACCTGCCGGTCCTTGCCGCCCGCGGCGAGGACCGTGCCGTCCTCACTGATGGCCGTGGTGATGATCGGGCCGCCAGGGCCGGTGAGGACGCTGGTTTCCTTGGGGGCGCGTGGATCCGAGACATCCCAGACGCGGATCGTCTTGTCCGCGCTGCCGGTCACGAGCAGATCCGCCGTCGGGCTGAACGACACGTTGTAGGCATAGTTCGTGTGCGCGGAGATGACGGCCAGCCGTCGAGGTTCGGCCGGATCGCGGATATCCCACAACCACACGGATTTGTCCACGCTCGCACCCGCGACGACCGTCCCATCCCGGTTGAACGCGACCCCATAGACGCTTGCCGAGGGGCCACGGAGCACTCCCGCGGGCCGGCTGGTCCCGGCTCCCCGTACATCGAACAACCGGATCTGGTGGTCGTCCCCGCCGGCGGCGATCATCGTGCCGCTCCGGTTGAACCCCACGATCTGGGTGACTGAACCGGTCGGTGGCGACGGCGATCCGACGAGCAGGGGACGCCCCGGATCGCGAACGTCCCACAACTCGACCGTCCCATCGGCTCTGGCGACCGTCGCCAGCAGGCCGTCCGGCGCCAGGTTCGACGCGCCGGACAGCCTCTTCGCCCCGGCGGTTCCGGTGACCTGACCGATCGGCCGGAGGGTGTCGGCCGCGGAGGCCACGGCCAACATCGCGGTCGCGCTCGTCCCGGCGAGCACTCGGCCGCCGCCTGCCGAGACCGAGAACACGCCGTCGCCCGGTGCCTCCAAGGCGGGGCCCGGCACGCGCCATGCCCGCACGATCCCGTCCCCTCCCGCCGTGAGCACGGTGGTCCCGCCGTCCGCGAACCGAACGGCGGTCACAGGTCCGGGATGCGGCAGCGAGACCGCCACCGCACCGGTCGCGGCATCCGCGAACCGGACCACGTTGTCCGAATTGGCCAGCGCGACGAACCGTCCGTCCTGGCTGAACTCGATGGCGTTGACCCAGCTGGTCCCGCCGCTGAAGGTCCGGACCAGCCCGCCGTCACCGATTCGCCACATCGACACCGACTGGTCGGAGTTGCCCGCCGCCACGGTCGACCCGTCCGGGCTGAACGCGATCGAGCGATAGGTCCGGGTGGCAGGTCCCTGAAGCCTGATGCTCGGTTCGCCCGGGGCCTTCCAGCTGACCACCACGCCGTCGGTTCCGGCGGCGGCCAGCCGCTTTCCGTCCGGTGCGAACCGGACCGCCTGTACCTCGGTCCCCGCGTCGAGCGTGCTCGAGAGCTTCCCGTCGGCCTGGTAGAGCCGCACTTGGTGGTTGCTCAGGCCGACGGCCAGCGTCGTGCCGTCGCGGTTGAAATCCAATCCGTGCACCGGCGCGGGCGAACCGGGGAGCGCGGGCCGCTCGAGCAGACGAAGATCGTCGGTGACGGTCCAGCGGTGCACGATCCCGGCCAGACCGCCGGCGACCAGGGTGGTACCGCCGGGGTCGACAGCGAGCGCGTAGAGCTCGCCGTGCGGCTCGGTGGAGGCCTGAAGCCGCCGATAGCGTCCTTGGTCATCGCGCTGCCACATCCAGATTCGCCCATCGGTTCCGGCCGCGGCGATCACCTGGCCGCCCCTGAGCGTCACCACGGCTTGCGCCACTCCCGACGGTCCCGTCAGCCGTGACACCGTGGGCAACCGGGTGGTACTGAGCACGGCGGAACGCGCCTCCACCGTCTGCGCGGTCCGGTATGCCGCGACCGCCAGCTGTGCGGCGAGCGCGGGATCCGAGGGCAGAAGTGTCGCCGACCGCAGCGCCAGTAGGCGAGACAACGCGAGATCACGTTGTGCGGCGGTTTCGCTTCGTTGCCGTGTGGCGTCGACGCCCAGCACGCTGGCGATCACCAGCAACAGTGCGAGGAACACGGTGAGCGCGCGTAGCCGACGGCCTGCCCGGCGTCGTCGGCGCTGCTCGTCTGCTGCCTGTTCCTCGCTGACCGCGAGGAACGCCAGCTCCTCCGAGCTCAAGGAAAACCGGGCGGAGTCACGCAACGCGACAGCCTGTGCGAGGGGTACTCCACGCAACGTGGAGGCAGGATCCTGCCCGTGCCGATGCCATTGCGTCGCCGCGACCGTCAGCCTGCGGTGGGCCAGGAGGCCCGCCCGGTCCTCGTCCAGCCACGACTGGAACCGTGGCCAAGCGGAGATCAACGCCTCGTGGGTGATTTCGACACTGTCCCGGTCGGTGGTGACCAGGCGCTGCTCGACGAACACTTCTAGCACCTGGGCGAGGTCGGCCTCGTCCGCGCCACCGAGGAACTCGTCGACCTCCACCCGCCGACGAGTGTCCGCGACACCGTCGCCGATATGCACCAGCCGCAGGAAGACGGATTTCGCCAGCTCCTTCTGCGCTGGGTTCAGCAGTTGGTAGGCGGCCTCCGCGGTAGTCGCGACCGCTCCCTCGATGCCGCCGATCGCCAGATAGTCGGCCACCGTCAAGGCCGTGGCCGGTCCGTGCTTCCAGGACTGCATCAACGCATGCGACAGGAGGGGCAGAGCTCCGGCCTCGTGGGCGGCGACCCCATCCGGGTCCCGGGTCGACGGAGCGAGATCCCGCAGCAGCAGATCGACCAAGCCGGGTTCGACCGCTACGCCTGCCTTGTCCGCGGGGCCGGTAATCGCCGCGACCACACCGTCATGACTCATCGGCGTCACCAAGTGCTGCCTCTGCTGGAGAACTTCCAGCAGCGATCGATGGCGTAACGCACGGGGGTAGAAGTCCGCCCGTAAACCGAACACGACCACCACGCCTGATCCGGGCAGGCCCGCCATCCAGTCGAGATAGGCGCGTCGTTGCATTTCGGTCACCTCGCCGCCGAACACCTCCTCCAACTGGTCGACGACGATCAACGCCGGCCGCTCGGCCGGGAGTTCAGGTCGTGCTTGCGTGGGGCTCGTGAGCACAACCTGCCAGCCCGGTCTCAGGGTCGAGACGAGCCCGGCTCGCAACAAGGACGACTTGCCCGACCCGGATGCCCCCACCACCGGCACGACGCCACCGGAATTCCGCAGCTCGGTCACCTGCGCGACCAGCCTGCTGATCTGGCCCTCTCGCCCGAAGAACCACTCGGCGTCGTCCGGTTCGAAGGCGGCGAGACCTCGATAAGGGGATGTCCCTTCCGGTGTGCTGTGCCCGGACCGCCGCACCTGGATCAACGCTTCGTTCAGCCGACGTACTTCTTCGATGTCGTCGACTCCGCACGCGGCGAGGATCTTCGGCAGTACGTCCGGCTGGCTCAGCGGTGGCAAATGTCTACCGCTGAAGTAGCCACCGACCGTGCTGAAATGCAGGTCGGCATCCTTGGCCACCTGCCGGATCGTCCGGCCGGCCCTTTCCCGCAGCTGCGTCAGCTCTTTCGCGAATCCCTCTCGGGTACGGACTTCTGTGGACCGCTCATCCTTCGATGCCATGCTCACCCCGGCTCGTGCACCACGTACGGACTTGTACGGATTCGTCGTGACCCCTCGTGCGCTGGCGCTTTGGTGTTCTTCAATGAGCTGCCGAGGGAGTCCGGCTCGGCGTGAATCGCTCGCTACTTACTTCTTGGCGGACGGCAAGAGGGTCGCGTCCAGGCTCGTCTCTGTTACGTGCATCGCTTCCGTCGCCACGACTTCGAAAAGATCGACTGTCTCTGAGCCTGCCGTCCTACTTAAGTCACGGGAGAGTCCTATGAACGTACTAAGTTCTGGTGACGACGACGACAAAGGCTTTCCTCCGCCCCCTCGGGGGCAGTTGTGGAGGGAAGGCGGAAAGATCACTTCCTGATATTTCCCAAGCTCGATTGTTGCCGATTCGTGAGGACTCGGTCTTGTTCAGTCCGCATCGGCTGAAGCGGACTATCGCCGGTAGCTGTGAATCGAGGCGGCCGGAATTTCGCCATTTTCGAAGTATTCGGCGGCTGCGGTTATGGGTCGGGCGATGAGGCCCAGGGCGCCTCGCATACGTTTTTCGGCGTTCTGGCCGGTTCGGTCAAACGGTGGCGATGGCAAGTTCACCCAGACCTTCGAAAAGCGAAGCGGATTCGGTCCCGTGTCGCTTATGCGCTCGCTTGAGGAGGGTCACCTCGGCCACCGGTGCGCCTCGCCGCGCAGGTCTTCGCGGAGACCGCTGTTCCACTGCGGACTCAGTCGACGCAGGGACCGTCATCGGTCTCGACGGCGAAAAGCTCCGGCAGACCGCCTGCTGGGTGGAGGTCACCGCGACCTCAAGACCCCCTTGAGGATTCAGCAAGATCACCCGGCCGCCGTCACGCCGAGTAGATCCGTGCACTCCTCGGCCGGGAAGTCGAGGGACTCGGAAATGTCGAAATCAGCGACCAAGGTGTCGGCGAGCCTGACGAACGTTCACGACACCCTCCGCTCCCGATCGTGAGCCATCGTGTGCAGGGTGCGGTCTCTCCCGGTCCGCCGACCCCGACGCGCGCATGCTCACTGTGGCCAGCGTGGAGCGCCTCGAGCAGGGGCGTACGGCCCTTGTCGTGTACTCCGCATCTTGACAAGGATTTCCTGGGGGGTGCTAGTGGTCAGGCCATGGCGTGCCCTCCTGAGAGGGCGGATTCTCGGAAAGTTGGTGCAGTTCAGTGAAGACCGCACCTATAAGGCTTTGTCCGGGTTCGCCGAGGGGCATGGAGTCTCTCCCGAGTGAAAATTGTGGTCCCCCGCGAAGGAACAGCCGATGAAGCCCGATAAGCCCAGCGTTCCCCATCCGGTGCGGGGTCGATCGCATCCACATGAGGTCCTCTCCAGACCAGAGGACTTGCCACGCCGGCGGCTGGAGCTGCACGAGCTGTTATCCAATGTCTTGCCAGACGCAGGGTTCACAGCCGACATGGTTCCGGACGCCGATGACCCACAGCCCTGGCACACCATGACCACGAGCTGCTGGCGGCGTTGCGTGAGGAGGGGTTCGACGGATTCACCTGGTCGGAACTGTCGCATCGCCTCGCCGGCTACGGGCTGAGCATCATCGGCGCCTGGATCTGCAACGGCGAGATCTACCGGCGCACTGCGGAGAAAGGCAGGCCGGTCGAGCCGCCCTCACCTGTGCTGACCCGCGACGAGCGACAAGCCCTGGCGAATGACTCGGTCACCATGGGGATCAACATGTTCCTCAAGAAAGGGTTGATCGGCAACGACTGGGATCCACTGCGGGGAGCGCGGCTGTCGACCTACTTCATCGGCGCATGCGTGCTGTGCTTCGCCAACCTGTGCCGTCGCCAGCTCGACCAGCGAAAACGCAGCGATCAAGACGTCTTCATCCCCGACTTCGCCTGGGACGCCGCGGTACCGTCGGCCGAACGGGTTGCCTTGGCCAGGATCGGGCTCGGCACCATCCTCGCACCCAAACCGAAGGCCAAGAACACAGTTCAGTACCCGGCCGACGTCGTCGACCTGGTCGTCACCTACTCCGTGCTCGGCTATCACTCGACCGAGATCGCCGAAATGTTCAGCAGCGAGGCCGCTCGCTACACCGCGAGCACCGTCCGCACGATGCTCAGTAGCTACCGCAAACAGGCCAAGAACCAACTCGAGGGAGGCCAGGCATGAGCGCCACCGCCGTCCTGTCAGGGAAGTCCGCCGAACGGCTGGTCAACCGTTCCTCGGTTGGGACCCGAGGCGCCCGCAAACTCGCGGACCGCGCTGACCCCGACGCCGTGGCCTGCGTACTCGACCGCATCGACAGCGCCACCGTCCCACCGGCCGTGCCCGGTGACGCGGCGCCGGACAGAATCCCGGGCTACACCACACCGGAAACCCTGCCCCGGCCCGGCGGAAGGCTCCTCAAAGAGGATCTGGACCCCCTGGTTGAAACCGCCGGCGATGGTGATCCCGCCGCGATCCAAAGTTTGCTCCGGATGATCGGGCCGGTCGTCGTCCGGTACTGCCGTGCGCGGATGGGAGGACGCGACCTGGCCTACCTCGCCGCCGATGACGTCGCGCAGGAAGTGTGCATGGCGATCCTCAAAGCGCTTCCGGGCTACCGCGACCGGGGTGGTTCGTTCCTGTACTTGGTTCATGCCATCGCGGCCAACAAGGTCGCCGATGCCTATCGGGTCGTCGCCGCCGAACGCGCCGAGCCTGTGCCGGAACTGCCGGAGCGGCCCTCCATCGGCGAAGGCCCGGAAGCCAAGACACTGCACCTTGATCTCGGGCAAAGACTGAGCCGGCTGCTCCGCACACTGCCACGGGTTCAGCAGGAGATCCTCGCCTTGCGGATCGCTGTGGGCCTTTCCGCAGCGGAGACCGCCGAGTCCCTCGGCATCTCCGCCGGCAACGTGCGGGTCACGCAGCACCGCGCGCTCGCGCGTCTCCGGACGATGGTCAAGGAAGATGAGTTCTAGGCAACAGCGGCCCCAGGAAAGAATCAGCGATCCTCGACAAGGGAGTCGTGGAGAGCGAGCGGCGCCGGTTCACGAAAACGGCCCTGCGTGGAGAAGGCGGGAGACAGCCCGGTTCTCCGCTCCGCCGATCATCCAGGGCCTGACTCGAAACAGAATCGGATCCGACGGCGCACACAGTAGAGCCAACGCTGCGCGGGGCAAACTCACCGCCGAAAGCCAGAAGCAGTCCGGACCTAACCGGAACACCTATGGGACAAAGGACACGACGATGAACCTCACCAGATGGACCCCTTCCCCGCCTGCCCCGTGCACGTGTGTCGCTCTCCCGCAGCGATTCCGCCACGCGGCCGCCACACTCCTGACTATCGCAGTGCTCGGTCTCGGCACGATGCTGCAGATGTCCGGTCACCCCGCCGAGCAAATCCTGCACCCGTTCTCCGGGCTTGCCGTCGTCGCGGCTGGACTCAGCTGGGCCTCAAACACAGGCCGCCGACTCCCCACGCTGCTGACCCGACCGGTGATGGCGTGGTGAATCGGGCAACCGCGCCCGGCCAGGTCCGCGCGCCGCTCAACCGGCGCCGGTGGCACCGCGGCCGCCGACCGCGATCCACATGCACTCGAAGCAGCCGAGGCAGTTACGGCGTGTCCGGTCGGCGACCTGACCCGAGTTTGTGGACTGAGCTGGACTACTCACGCGAACTGGCTGCGCCCGGTGCGGTGGACATAACGGTGGCGACGCCATCCGTACCGGATGTGCGGTTTGGAGCACCAACCGCAGGCGCGGTATGCCGCGACCCGCCGGGATGCCCGGTCGGGGATATCGGGCTGGGCGCTGGCTGTCATTGCAGCATGCGGTCGCACCCGAAGCGGATGCGCAGGAAGAACGACCGCGCCGGGGCTAGGCTCTGCGATGCTGTCCACGTGGGGCGCGGCATGCGACGGGGCTCACCATTGCTGTGCTGTGCTACGACGGTAACAGTGGTCGGAGGTAAAACCGCTGGTCACAGAGGCTAGTGCGGTCGTGGAGCGTGACAGGACCGTGTTGCCATCCACTGGTTTTTGGGTGGCATTGAGGCACGTTTACCTCTACACTGAATCACAGGCCTAAGGCACGATTCAACCTCGGAGGGGGCTGTGATGGCCAACGTCAGGGCACTGATCGAACGGGCCCTTAAGCAATCGGGTCTCTCCCAGCGTGCTCTCGCGGCGTCGACGGGTATCTCGCAGTCGACGTTGTCGCGGATTGTCGCCGGCGAGAGGGATGCGAAACTGCCGGAGATCGCAGCGATCGCGCAGGCCACCGGTCATACCATCGCTGAGCTGACTGGCACTGGGACATTGGCTGACCGGGTGCAGTGCGCGCCACGATCGACGAACGAATCGGACATGCAGGAGATGCGTACGACGCTGCTGCACTTCCTGGAGCTGGACGCCTATCTGGATGACCAGGCTGTTCCGGCGACGGTGTGACTGGCTGACACGAGATGGACGTTGAAGCTGAAGGTCGCGCCGCGGCCGAGGAGTTCCGTGCCACGCATAGCCTGGGCATCCAGCCGTTGGGTGACCTGGTAGCGCTGATCGAGCAGACGACAGGCGTCGATGTCGCAGTGCTGGATGCGGGTCCTGACGAACACGGCCTGACGATGCGTGACCCACAGCGCAGTGCCGTTTTCATCGGTGTCGCGCGCAGTCTCCGCCCGATGCGCCAGCGCAGCAATCTCGGACATGAACTGGGCCATGTGATCTTCGGCGACTGGGTGGAGCCGCGAGACGTCAAATGGGGAGTTCGGGACGACGTGGAGCGGCGGGCCGATGTGTTCGCTCGGCATCTGCTGGTCCCGCTTGCTGGCCTGGCTGATTTCCTGGCCGAACAGGGCGCAGTCTCACAGGTGACGTTGTCGACTGTGGTGCAGCGCTTCCTCGTCTCACCGGCGTTGGCGGCCATCCAGCTGTGCGAGGGCGGGCACATCGATGTTGAGACCAAGCGGGAGTGGATACGTGTGACCACTCCTGAGCTTGCTACTCGGTTCGGGTGGAGTGATCAGTACCAGGCTTTGCAAGAGGAAGCCAATCATCGACGGGCGCCGCAACGTCTGCTTGCTCGCGCAATCAGGGGCTACGCCGAGTCCGTGGTATCGGCGCAGGCGATTGCCACGCTGCGAGGTGCTCCGCTGGCCGAAGTCGAGGAGGATTTGCGGGCTGCTGGTGTCGTTTCTGTAGATCGACCTGTGACGTGGGCCAATCCGGCTGATCTGCCCGTCGTGGACGTTGACCATGCCGAACTGGACGCCATCCTCGGTGCGCTGGATGAGTCGCAACAGTCCGACGATCGTGGGGCTGAATGAGTCATCGGCCGATCATCGATGCTGGCCCGAGCCTGAACTTCTTCTCCGTTGGTCGAGAACGGCTGCTGTTTGCAGTGGTGGGTCCGCTCGCTGCACCGGAGAGCGTCCAGGGCGAAGTATTGAGTAAGGCGTTGCGCGACCAGCGTTTCGCTCCGGCTGCGACCGTGTGGAGGAAGCTCCCGCAGAAGTTGATCGAAGTTCTGCCCGATAATCCGACGCCGCAGTTGGAACAGGTAGTCCAGCGGATCACGACGCTGCCGATGAGTCAGCGCCTTCGGCAGCCTAAAGACCTGGGTGAGCTGATGGTGGTCGCTCACGCAGTTGTGGCGGCTGAATCCGGCGACGATGTTCGCGTCCTCATCGACGACGGCAACGGTGCAAAGACGGCCGAGTTCGAGCGAGTCCGTCTCCAGCGCATGCGCGATCGCGGCGACGTGGTGGGCTCGCTCATCTTGATGAACACCACCACGGTTCTGGAGCTGGCGGTTCGTCAGAACATGATCGCAGATCGTGGTGAAATGGCGCGGGCTGTACGGGCGGTTGCGCGGACTCGACGACGGACTGGTACCGATCGAATCCACCGAACTGCTCTCTCAAAAATTGTGGATGCCACCGTCGGCTTAACGCTGCCTGGTGCTGGACCGGATCGAGCTCAAGCTTTGCCCGCCGGGAATCAGGAACTCTGAACCGCAACAGCTCTGCTCGCGCAGCCTTCTGAACACTGTCTGTCACAACCCGAGCGGATGCGGCCGACGGTGAGGTTGTACCTGTAGGTCGGGATTCGGTTGCGTCACCTGCAACGTTGGACGGCTTGTTGATCCCGTGAGGCGGTGGTGCCCAGGCTGTCGCCAGGCCGTCGCAGGTCGAACCAGGGTGAGTCTCGTTGAGTACCCCTGAGGGGGTTTGAGCAGGTCAGAATGGGCGCGTCTGGGTAAACCCCCTGGTCACAGCCTTGCCGAAACAGTAGTCGTACCACTCGACGGAGGAGGCGAGTGCCGCGGCGGTGGCGGCCCTCCTTCGCTGGGACACGGTGATCGTCGGTTCGGGGGCGGTTTCAGGGGCGTGCTGTGCACTGTCGGCCATCTGGATGCCCTTCCCTCGGCGCTGCTGCGGCGATGCAGGTCCGGGCAAGTTAACAACCGCTTAGTATGTGGTCAACGTCTCATCGGGTAATTCTCGATACCGACCGGTTGGTATGTCACTCTGGTGGCGGTATCGCCGACGGAGGTCGATCAATACTGGTCAGGAGAGTTTCGTGCCGAGCATGCGAAGCACCAGCTCGCTGTACTCCTGGGCCAGCTGCTTCGGCGTCTGGCGAGCGCGCTCGGTGTACCAGCGGGCGACGTCCACGCCGAGCGAGAGCACGGCCCGCGCGGCGGTGCGCGGATCGCCGACGGTGAACACGCCCGCGTCCGTGCCTTCGGCGATGACCTCGCGCACGACCCGCTCGATGCGGCGCCGCAGTTTCGCGACGACCTCGAACTCCTCGTCCGGCAGCGCGTGGAGTTCGTACTGCACGACGCGCGCCACGGTGTGCCGCCGAGCGTGCCAGGCGACGAAGTCCTCGACCAGCAGCCGGATCCGCTCGACCGGGTCGGTCTCGCGCGCCACGACGCTCTCGACCAGTGAGAGCGTCTGCTCGTGGCCGTATTTGGAGATCGCGAACAGCAGCGCGGCCTTGGACGGGAAGTGCACGTACAGCGCCGCGGGGCTCATGCCCGCGGCCGAGGCGATGTCCCGGGTGGTGGTCGCGTGATAGCCGCGCCGGGCGAAGGATTCGACCCCGGCCAGCATCAGCCGTCGTGCCGTCTCCGGCTGGACGTCGGGCCACAGTTCGGCCGACAGCGACATGGTCATCCGCAGATCCTCTCAGAGGCTCGCACCGGATGGTGGGCTTGACACCGGCGCCGGACGTTTCCATTGTAAGTGAGCGCTCGCTTAGTGATTGCGGTCGCCAGTGAACACAGAGGAGATCGAAGAGTGAACTCGTTCAAGGACCGCGTCGCGATCGTCACCGGCGCGAGCCGGGGTATCGGTCTCGGGATCGCCAAGGACCTGGTCGAGCGCGGCGCGAAGGTGTGCATCACCGCGCGCAAGCCGGAACCGCTGGCCGAAGCGGTCAACGAACTGGGTGGCCCCGGTGTGGCCATCGCCGTCCCCGGCAAGGCCGACGACACCGCGCACCAGGACGAGGCCGTCGCCAAGACCATCGAGGCCTTCGGGCGACTGGACATGCTGGTCAACAACACCGGCATCAACCCGGTGTACGGGCCCACACTCGACATCGACCCCGAAGCCGCCGCCAAGATCTTCGCCGTCAACGTGCTGGCGCCGCTTTCGTGGACCCGCCGGGCACGGGACGCGTGGATGGGGGAGCACGGTGGCGCGGTGGTGAACGTCGCCTCCGTCGCCGGGCTCGGCGCGTCGCCCGGGATCGGCATGTACGGCGTCAGCAAGGCGGCGCTGATCCGGCTCACCAAGGAACTCGGCTTCGAACTGGGCCCGAAGATCCGCGTGAACGCCGTCGCGCCGGCCGTGGTGAAGACCAAGTTCGCGACCGCGCTCTACGAAGGCCGTGAGGAAGAGGTTTCCGCGTCGTACCCGATGAAGCGGCTCGGGGTCCCGGCGGACATCGCGAGCGCGGTCTCGTTCCTGCTGTCGGATGAGGCGGGCTGGATCACCGGGCAGACCGTCGTCCTCGACGGCGGCGTGACGCTGGCGGGTGGCCTGTGACCGCGTCGCTCAGCGGATCCGGTGTCGTCGTCACCGGCGGAGGCGGCGGCATCGGCGCCGTCCTCGCCCGCCGGTTCGCAGCCGAAGGCGCCCGCGTCGTCGTCGGCGACCTGAACGGGGATGCCGCGGCCGAGATCGCCAAGGAGATCGGCGGAACCGCCGTCGCCGGTGACGCCGCGAGCGAGGCGGGTGTCGCGTCACTGATCGAGACCGCGCGCGAAACCCTCGGCGAGATCGACATTTTCTGTGCCAACGCCGGCATCGCGCCGATGGGCGGCGTTGACGCGCCCGAGGAGGACTGGGCGCGGATCTGGGACGTGAACGTGATGGCGCACGTCCGCGCGGCGCGGCTGTTGCTGCCGCCGTGGCTGGAGCGCGGCCGCGGGCACTTCATCTCGACGGTGTCGGCGGCGGGATTGCTGACCAGCCTCGGTTCGGCGTCGTACTCGGTGACGAAACACGGCGCGCTCGCCTTCGCCGAATGGCTTTCGGCGACCTACCGGCACCGCGGGCTCACCGTGCAGGCGATCTGCCCGCAAGGCGTGCGGACGGCGATGCTGGAGAACAGCGGGCCCGCGGGCGAACTGCTCATGGGCGCGGCGGCGATCCAGCCGGAGCAGGTCGCCGACGCGTTGTTCGAGGCCATCGCCGAAAAGCGGTTCCTGGTGCTGCCGCATCCCGAGGTCGCGGACTACTACGCCGCGCGGGCCACGCAAACCGATCGCTGGCTCGGCGGGATGAACAAACTGCAGCGGAAGGTGGAGCAGGCCTTCGGCGAGTGAGCCGGTTCTGGGGTGGGGCTGTGAAGGCCTCCTTCCTCGGCTGATCCGAGAAAGGGGGTCTTCACGGCTTTTCTGACCGGCGGTCGAATCGGGTTACCTAAAGCGGGTCTTACGCGGTGGTTTTGCGGGAGTTGGTCATTCATGGCCACTCCGGCTGGACAGTCCGCATCGCCACCGACGCGCGACCTGAATTCGTCCCGCTTCAATACTTGGACCCACTACAACAAGGTCTGATCAGGATGGTCGCCCGGGGCGGGTGGTCCCGGGCGACCTAATCCCCTTGGTAGGGCGGGAAGTTCGGCGGACGGCGTTCGTTCCAGCTGGCCAGGCCCTCGGGCAGTTCGGGAAAAGTGAAGGAAGTGTGCATCAAGGCGGTGGCTTCGCGCGCGGATTCTTCCAGGGAGAGACCGGCTTCTCGGGTGACCTGTCGTTTGATCAGCGCCATCGAGCGAGGCGCGCTGTAGGTGGCCAGTTCCGCGGCGTACGCGTGCGCGCGTGACGCGAGTTCTTCCGGCGGCACGACTTCCTGGACCAGGCCGTACTCGTACGCTTGTTCGGCGGTGAAGGTGCGGCCGGACAACAGCAGGTCGAGCGCCCGGCCCCGGCCGACGAGTTCCGGCAGGAGTTTCGCGACGCCGTACTCGGCGATGAGGCCGCGGCGTACGAACGCGGTGGTGAACTTCGCTCCGGCGGCGGCGAAGCGGACGTCCGCGGCGCAGGCGATCACGAAACCGAGGCCGGCGCAGCCGCCGTTGACAGCCGCGACCACGGGCACGTCGGCATAGGCCGCGGCCAGGACGTTGCGGAAGCCTTCGTGGCCCGGTGAGGCCGCGGTGCTGGAGGAGACGTCGGCCAGCAGGCCCAGATCGGCGCCGGGGCAGAACGAACGCCCGCTGCCGGTGACCACCACGGCGCGCACCGCGGGGTCGGCCGTCGCCTCGCCCAGCAGTTCCCCGTAGCGGATCTGCATTTGCTGATCCATCGCGTTGCCGCGCTCGGGTTTGTCGAAGGTGATCTTGGCGACGGCGCCGTCGACGGCGAACCGGACGGTGTCCAAATTGGACTGAGTCACGTCGGCCTCCTTGCCTCATAGCCATACTAAGCGGATGCTTAGGTCTTCGTCGAGCCCTTGACGCGCACTGATACCTGCTCATACGGTCTGTCGTACCGACTGGTCGGTGTGGGGATTGTCAAGGAGGACGCCTGCATGAGCCCCTACGATGCGAAGCCGTGGCTGGCCGCTTACGACGACCGGATGAAGGCCGCGGCGACACCGGAGGCGACCACTGTCCCGGCGTCCTTCCGGCGCGCGGTTCAGCATTCGCCGGACGCCACCGCGATCGCCTACTTCGACGGCAGGATGAGCTATCGCGAGGTCGACGAGCTTTCCGACGGTATCGCGCGGCATCTGATCGCTTCCGGATTCGCTCCTGGTGACCGGCTCGCCGTGATCCTGCAGAACATCCCGCAGTTCGTGTTGGCCCTGCTCGGTGCCTGGAAAGCGGGCGGGATCGTCGTCCCGGTCAACCCGATGTACCGCGAACGGGAACTCCAGCACGTCTTCGACGACGCCGGGGTGAGCGCGGTCGTGTGCTCGCAGAGCGGGTGGAACCGCCGTGTCGCCCCGCTCGTTCCCGGCAGCGGCGTGAAGATCGCGCTGACCACGAGTGAACTCGATCTGCAGACCCGCGACGACGCACGCGTGTTCGGCGGGGTCGTACGGGAGCCGACTCCCGGCGCGGCCGACCTGCTCAAGGTGGCGCGGGCCGCCGCGGGGGATCCGCCCCCGGACCTCGGCCTCGGCCTGGACGACGTCGCGCTGATCAGCTACACCTCGGGCACCAGCGGGACGCCGAAGGGCGCGATGAACACCCATGGCAACCTCGGTGCCAGCGGGGTCGTCCTTCGCATTTTCAGCGGTCTCGGCGAAGGCGCCACGTTGTTCGGCCTGGCGCCGCTGTTCCACATCACCGGCATGGTCTGCGAGATCGCCTCCGCCATCGACATCGGCGGCACGCTCGCGCTCGCGTACCGGTTCGAGCCCGGTGTCGTGCTCGACGCCTTCCTGGAACACGAACCCGTCTACACGGTCGGCCCGTCGACGGCCTACATGGCCTTGATGGCGCAACCCGACGTCGGTCGTGCGCATTTCGCGTCGTTCCGGTTGCTGTACTCCGGCGGGGCCGCGCTGCCGCCGGCCGTCGTCGACGTGTTCCGCGAGCGGTTCGGGCATTACATCCACAACGGTTACGGCCTCACCGAGACGTCCGCGGGCTGCATCGTCGTGCCGGGCAGCTTGGAGGCGCCCATCGACGAGGAGTCAGGGACGATCTCGATCGGCTTGCCCGTACCCGGCACCGTCGTGCGCATCCTCGGTGAGGACGGCGAGGAACTGCCGTTGGGGAAGGCGGGCGAGATCGCCGTCGAAGGGCCGACGGTGGTCCCCGGCTACTGGAACCGGCCAGAGGCGACCGAAGCCGCCCTTCCCGGCGGAAGGCTTCTGACCGGCGACATCGGCTTCATGGACCCGCGTGGCTGGGTCTACGTCGTCGACCGCAAGAAGGACATGATCAACGCCTCCGGCTTCAAGGTGTGGCCGCGCGAGGTCGAGGACGTCCTGTACACGCATCCGGCGGTGCGCGAAGCGGCCGTCGTCGGTGTCCCGGACGACTATCGCGGCGAGACCGTGAAGGCCTACATCAGCCCGGCGCCGGGCAGCATGCCCGACCCGCAGGATCTCGTCGCGTACTGCAAGGAGCGCCTCGCCGCGTACAAGTACCCGAGGGTGGTCGAGGTGCTGGACGAGCTGCCGAAGACGGTGAGCGGCAAGATCCTCCGCCGTGAACTCCGGGCCAGGGGCTGAGCCGATGAGCCTGGTCGAAACCGTCCGCGGTCCCGCCGACACCGCCGAACTGGGCCGCGTCCTCATGCACGAGCACCTGTTCGTGCTCAGCCCGGAGTTCATGGCGAACCATCCCGAACACGACGGCTTCCGCGAAGACGAACACGTCGCCGACGCGATCCGGCGGCTGAACGAACTGAAGGCCGCCGGGATCGACACGATCGTCGACCCGACCGTGCTCGGGCTCGGCCGCTATATCCCGCGCGTGCGGCGGGTCGCGGCCGAAACCGAGCTCCGGATCATCGTCGCGACCGGCCTGTACACCTACAACGACGTTCCGCACTACCTGCACCATCGCGGGCCCGGCCTCATCTTCGACGACGGCGAAGACCCGTTGATCGGCCTGTTCACCGGCGACATCATCGACGGGATCGCCGGCACCGGGGTGAAGGCGGCCCTGCTGAAATGCGCGACCGACGAGCCTGGGGTCACCCCGGGCGTCGAGCGGGTGCTGCGCGCGGTCGCGAGGACGCACCGGGAGACCGGAACGCCGATCATGACCCATACGCACGCACCGACCCGGCGTGGACTCGAGCAGCAGGCGATCTTCGAGGCCGAAGGCGTCGACCTGAGCCGGGTGCTGATCGGGCACAGTGGGGACAGCACCGACCTCGCCTACCTGACCGAAATCGCCGACAAGGGCTCGTTGCTCGGGATGGACCGGTTCGGACTGGACCCGTTGCTGTCGTTCGAAGAGCGCGTCGGCACGGTGGCGGCGATGTGCGAGCGCGGCTACGCGGAAAGCATGGTGCTATCCCATGACGCCTCCTGTTTCATCGACTGGTTCGATCGCGACCGGATGGCCGAGATGGCACCCAACTGGCATTTCCTCCACATCACCCAGGACGTCCTGCCCGCCTTGCGCGAGCGTGGCGTCAGCGAATCCGACATAACGACGATGCTGGTCGACAACCCCCGCCGGTTCTTCGAGCGCACCGGCGCGTAGGGTCCCGTTCCCCGGACCTCGACAAACCGGCCGGTATGCTGAGCGTCCGCACGAAAAGGAGCCGGCCATGACACGAGCGACCACCCGCAGGGCCGGGACGGCCGAGTCGAGCGGCGACGACCAGGCCGCCGTGCCGCGACGGCTGCTTTCCCACGCCACGAAACTCTTCGCCAAGAAGGGTTTCGACCGCACCTCCGTGCAGGAGATCGTCGAGGCGGCCGGGGTCACCAAGGGTGCGATGTACCACTACTTCGGCTCCAAGGACGACCTCCTTTACGAGATCTACGCCCGGGTGCTGCGCGCGCAGACCGAGCAACTGGAAAAGGTGGCTTCGAGCGAGGCGCCACTGCGGGAGCGGCTGCGCTCGGCCGCCTCCGATGTCGTCGTCAGCACGATCGACAACCTCGACGACAACACGATCTTCATGCAGTCCATGCACCAGCTCAGCGTGGAGAAGCAGAAGGCCGTCCGCGCGGAACGCCGCAAGTACCACGAACGGTTCCGCACGCTGATCGAGGAAGGCCAGGAGTCCGGCGAGTTCCGCGCCGACAAACCGGCCGACGTGATCGTCGACTTCTTCTTCGGCTCGGTGCACCACCTCGGCTCCTGGTACCGGCGCGGTGGCGCGCTCTCGGCCCGCCAGATCGGCGACCACTACGCGGATCTCCTGCTGGCCGCGCTGCGACCCGAATAGCGGCGATCCCGGTGAGCACCGGGATCGGAGGGGCTCAGCCCGGTGGTGCGGGTACGAGACGTTCGGCGAACAAGTCGCGGCGGCGTTCGAGCACCGTTCCCACCTCCCATCCGGAGGTGAAGACCAGCATGCCTCTCGCGACTTCGGCGGCGGCTTCCGGTGGCCAGCCCTGTGCGGCCAGACTCGACCGCATCGCTTCGGCATAGTCGGAATAGGTGAAGTCGGGCAGTTCGGCGACGAGCGCCGTCGTCGTCCCTTCGTGCGAGTTCAGTCCGCAGAACGACCGGCCGCAGCCGCAGGCGGAATCCGGCGACGTGTCGCCTTCGACGCAGCACGGGGCGATCCAGATCAGTTCGCCTTCGACGCAGTCGTTGAAGTCGTTCTCCCGCGCACCCTGGGTCTTCGAGGTGGCCACGAGCAGTTTCATGGTGACTCCCTGTTCGCTCTGATGTTCGAACAGGTTTTACCGGCGGGGTCCGACACTTTCCGGGGCGGACCCCGCCGGGGGATCAGGCGGGCAGGTCGATCAGTGGGGCGAGGGCCGCGCGATGCCGCCCAGGAGTGCCCAAAGCGATCTCGTCGCTCTTCGCGCGCTTCAGGTACAGGTGTGCGGGGTGCTCCCAGGTCATCCCGATCCCGCCGTGCAGCTGGATCGCTTCTTCGGTGGCGTGGACGGCGATGGGGGAGTTGCGGGCCTGCGCCACCGCGACGGCGATCGCGATGTCGTCGCCGGAAGCCAGGCAGTCGGCGGCGTAGCGGGCGGTCGCCCTGGCGTTGACCAGATCCGTGTACAGGTTCGCCAGTCGGTGCTTCAGCGACTGGAACGAGCCGATCTGACGACCGAACTGGTAGCGCTCCTTGAGGTAGCGCACCGTTTCGGTCAGCGCCCATTCGGCGATCCCGAGCTGTTCCGAAGCGAGCAGACCCGCCGCGGTCACCAGCGCGGTGTCCAAAGCGGACGGTGCGGCGGAAGAGTCGGCGACCCGCTTCGCCGTCACGTTCTCCAGGGTGACGTCGGCGATGCGCCGGGTCAGGTCCAGTGAGATCGCCTCGGTGACCGTCACCCCCGGCGAAGCGGCGTCGACCGTGTAGAGCCCGGGGCCGTCGGGGCCCACCGCCGGGACGACGATCAGTTCGGCCACCGAGGCGTCGGCGACACTGCGGACCCGACCGCTGAGCGTGCCGTCCGCGGCCGCCGTGACCGTCGAAGGGAAGTCGGTGCCGGGTGCGGTCGACAGCGGTACGGCCAGCGCCCCGATGAGCTTGCCCGCGGCCAGTTTCCCCAGTGGTTCGGCCACTTCCGCCTGTGTCGTGTCGGTCGCCAGCAAGGCCGTCGTCGCCAGCACGGCACTGCCGAGATAGGGGACGGGGGCGACGCTGCGCCCGAGTTCCTCCATCACCACGGCGACTTCGCGCGCCGAAGCACCGTGCCCGCCCAACGCCTCGGGGACGGCGAGGCCCGCCGCGCCGAGATCGGCGGCGAGGGTCCGCCACAGCTTGAGGTCGTACGGTTCGGCCGTTTCGGTCCTGGCGATCAGCGACGCCGGTTCCGCGCGGTCTTTGAGCAGGTCGCGGACGCTCGCGCGAAGGTCCTCTTCGACCTCGGAGTACAGCAGGTCGCTCATCGGGGCAGGTCCTTCCAGGCGACGTCCTTGTCGATCCGCGGTTCGGACGGGAGTCCCAGCACGCGTTCGGCGATGATGTTGCGCAGGACCTCCGAGGTGCCGCCCTCGATGGAGTTCCCCTTCGCGCGCAGATAGCGGTAGCCGGCTTCGCGGCCGAGGAAGTTCACGCCGTCGGGCCGCCGCATCGTCCAGTCGTCGTAGCGCAGGCCTTCCTCGCCGAGCAGTTCGATCTCCAGCCCGGAAGCGGCCTGGTTCAGCTCGGAGAACGCGACCTTGACCGCCGAACCCTCCGGCCCCGGCGCGCCGGCGGCCAGTTGCTGTCGCAGCCGCGAACTCACCAGCCGCAGGCTCTCGCCCTCCACCCACAGTTTCAGCAGGCGATCGTGCAGTTCCGAAGTCCGCAGTTCCGGTCGCTCGCGCCAGGTTTCCGTGACGACGCCGACCATGCCGCCGTCACGCGGGAACTCGGTCCCGCCGATGGCGACGCGTTCGTTCATCAGCGTGGTCTGCGCGACCTTCCAGCCCTCGCCGACCGCGCCGAGACGGTGCGCGTCGGGAATGCGGACCTCGCTGAGGAAGACCTCGTTGAACTCGGCCTCGCCGGTGATCTGGCGCAGCGGCCGGACCTCCACTCCCGGCGCGGTCATGTCGCACAGGAAGTACGTCATGCCCCGGTGCTTCGGCACGTCGGGATCGGTGCGGGTGACCAGGATCGCCCACTGTGACTTGTGCGCGCCGGACGTCCAGACCTTCTGCCCGGTGACCACCCAGTCGTCGCCGTCGCGGACCGCGCGGGTGCCCAGCGCGGCGAGGTCGGATCCGGCGCCCGGCTCGCTGAACAGCTGGCACCACACCTCCCGTTCGGTCCACAGTGGACGCAAAAAGCGCTGGTGCTGCTCCGGGGTGCCGAAGGCGAGGATGGTCGGCGCGGCCATGCCGAGACCGATCCCGATCCGCCGTTTGTCGTTGTCCGGCGCGCCCGCCGCGGCGAGCTCTTTGTCCACGACGGACTGAAGAGAACGCGGCGCGCCGAGTCCGCCGAGTCCTTCGGGAAAGTGGATCCACGCGAGCCCGGCGTCGAATCGCGCGTCGAGGAAGTCCTGGCGTGGTGTGCTTTCCGGCGGATACGCGGCCAGCAGCTCGGCCACGCGCCGGTTGAGATCGTCCACAGTGGTCATGTTTTCGAATGTCACCGTTGGGCCTCCCCGCGGTACTTCTTCAGTTCACGGTGCGCCAGCGAACGCTTGTGCACCTCGTCCGGACCGTCGGCCAGCCGCAGCGTCCGCACCTGCGCCCACATCTCGGCGACCGGGAAGTCCTGACTGACCCCGCCCGCGCCGAACAGCTGCACGGCCTTGTCGAGGATCCACTCGACGGTGATCGGCGTGGAGATCTTGATCGCCTGGATCTCGGTGTGCGCGCCCTGATTGCCGACGGTGTCCATCAGCCATGCGGTTTTGAGCACCAGCAGCCGTTGCTGTTCGATCTTCACCCGGGCCTCGGCGATCCAGTCCTGCACCACGCCCTGTTCGGCGATCGGCTTGCCGAAGGTCTCGCGGGAAAGCGCGCGGCGGCACATCAGTTCCAGCGCGCGTTCGGCCATTCCGATGGCACGCATGCAGTGATGGATGCGGCCGGGGCCGAGCCGGGCCTGCGCGATGGCGAACCCATCGCCCTCACCGGCGATGAGGTTCTCGGCGGGTACACGGACGTTTTCGAAGATCACCTCGGCGTGCCCGCCGTGGTCGCCGTCGGTGTAGCCGAACACGCGCATGCCGCGTTTCACGGTCATGCCGGGGGTGTCGCGGGGGACCAGGATCATGCTCTGCTGCTTGTGCGCAGGCGCGTCCGGATCGGTCTTGCCCATCACGATGAAGATCTTGCAGTTCGGGTTCATCGCGCCGGAGATGTACCACTTGCGGCCGTTGATGACGTATTCGTCGCCGTCACGGCGGATGCTCGTGGCGATGTTGCGCGCGTCGGAGGAGGCTACGTCGGGCTCGGTCATCGCGAAGGCGGACCGGATCTCGCCGTCCAGCAAGGGCCGCAGCCACTGCTTCTGCTGCTGCTCGGTGCCGAACATGGTGAGGACTTCCATGTTGCCGGTGTCCGGCGCCGCGCAGTTGAGCGCGGTCGGGGCGAGCCGGAGACTGCGGCCGGTGATCTCGGCCAGCGGCGCGTACTGCAGGTTCGTGAGGCCCGCGCCGTGGTCACCGGGGAGGAAGAAGTTCCACAGACCGCGTTTGCGGGCCTCGGCCTTCAGTTCTTCGACGATCGGCGGCTGGCTCCACTCGCTGTCGCGCTCGGCCAGCTGCCGCTCGAAGACGGATTCGGCCGGGTAGATGTGCGAATCCATGAACTCGAGGAGTTTTCCCCGCAGTTCCTCGGTTTTCGCGTCGAAGGCGAAGTCCATCTTGCTATCCCTCTTCCTTGAGAGTCTGACCTGGTGATGGGCCGGTGCGGTTGGTCGTGAGTGGCGATTCGGGTTATCGAGGGGTAAGTCAAATGTGGCAGGGTTCCGGACTGGGCGACGGAGTCAGCCACGCGCTCAATGTCCACAAGGGACACTGTCCGCCGACTCGGTGTCCGATTGATGTTGGTATGTGCGGTTTCGAGCGAAGTCGTGAGTGCCAAGTAGGGTTAGAACGCTATTTGGCACTCACGACCCTCTTGCGAATTCGAGCAAGAGTCCCGAAACGGGCGCCTTTACTGCGAAAAATGTCCCTTGTGGACAGGCTTGAGGTCGTCTGGTCTCTTCGGCGGGTCTGCATCCGCCTCCGACTTCGGCAAGTCATGTTTGCCTACCTCTCTATAGAGCCCGAATCGCCACTCGCGACCCGCGCGCGTCGGGCCAGGGGTGCACTCTCTATCCCTCTTCCTTGAGAGTCTCATTGCCATGCGCGATCAACGGGACGACGCCCGCGCCGATGCCGTCGAATCCGGCGCCGACCGTCTGGCCCTTGCTGTAACGAAGGTGGATGCCTTCCAAGATCACCGCGAGTTTGAAGAACGCGAAGCCCACGTACCAGTTGAGCCGCGAGACGTCCCGGCCGGACCGTTCGGCGTATCGCGCGACGACCTCGTCGTTGCCCGGATAGCCGGGCGCGGAACTGGCGTTGGACACGAACTGCAAGGAGACCTTGTCACGTTCGGCGTAGGCCACCAGCAGCGCGAGGTCGGTCAGCGGGTCGCCGAGAGTGGACATCTCCCAGTCCAGCACCGCGGTGATCCGGTCGTCGGCGTTCACCAGCACGTTGTCCAGCCGGTAGTCACCGTGGACGATCGACGGCCGCCCCGATTCGGGGACCGACGAGGCGAGCCGGTCGTGGAGTTCGTCGACACCGGGGAGATCGCGGCTGCGGTTGCCGTCGAGCTGCTTCTTCCAGCGCCGCAACTGGCGTTCGAGGAACCCTTCCGGACGGCCGAAATCGCCGAGGCCCACCGATTCCGGATCGACCGCGTGCAGCTCGACCAGGGTGTCGACCAGCTCGTCGGCGATCGCCCTCGTCCTGGCGGGGCCGAGCGCGGCCAGTTCGGTGTCCGTGCGGAAAGGCGTGCCCTCGACGAATTCCATCACGTAGAACCGCGAGCCGATGACGTCGGCGTCCTCGCACAGCAACACGGTTTTCGGTACCGGGACGGCGGTGTCGCGCAGTCCGGAGATCACCCGGAACTCGCGGCCCATGTCGTGCGCGGTCGGCAGGACGTGGCCGAGCGGCGGACGGCGGACCACCCAGCGGGACCGGCCGTCGCTCACGATGTAGGTGAGGTTGGACCGGCCCCCTTCCACGACCTGGCCGCTCAGGTCGCCCTGGACGAGGCCCGGCCGCTGCTCGTCCAGGTGGGCCTTGAGCCTGGCCAGGTCGAGGCCCGGCAGGTCGGTCTGGTTCATCGCGCCTCCAGCGTCTCGCTTTCCGGTTACAGTACCGACCAGTCGGTATGTCGGGTAGTGGTGGCCCGGCGAGGTGCCGGAGGTCACCTGGTCAGGCGATGAGCCGGACGACCATTTCGGCGACACAGGCCGGTTTGGCTTCGCCGTCGATCTCGATCGTCCACCGGACGACCGCCTGCTTGCCACCGGAGACGTCGGTGACCTCGACCAGTTCGGCGCCCGCGCGGATCTTCGAACCCACCTTGACCGGCTGGGGGAAGCGGACCTTGTTGAGGCCGTAGTTGATGCCCATCTTGAGCCCGTCGACCCGGTAGATCTTCCCGACGAAGCCCGAAATGAGCGACAGCGTCAGGAAACCGTGGGCGATCGGTGCCCCGAACGGGCCTTCGGCGGCCTTCTCGACGTCGACGTGGATCCACTGGTGGTCGTCGGTGGCGTCGGCGAACAGGTTGACCCGCTCCTGGGTGAGCGTCATCCATTCGCTGTACCCGAAGTGCTCGCCGACGGCGTTCTCGAAGTCCTGCAAGGAGGCGAATTCGCGCATGGCTCAGTCCTTCGGTCCGCCGGCGACGTAGATGACCTGGCCGGAGATGAAGCCGGCACCGTCGCTCACCAGGAACGACGCGAGGTTGGCGATGTCTTCGGGGGTGCCGACGCGCTGCACCGGGATCTGCGACGCGGCCGCCGCCTTGAAGTCCTCGAACGACATGCCGATCCGTTCGGCGGTCGCCGCGGTCATGTCGGTGGCGATGAAGCCGGGGGCGATGGCGTTCGCGGTGACGTTGAACTTGCCCAGTTCGATCGCGAGGGTCTTGGTGAAGCCCTGCATGCCTGCCTTGGCCGCGGAGTAGTTGGCCTGCCCGCGGTTGCCCAGCGCCGAGGTGCTCGACAGGTTGACGATGCGGCCCCACTTCTCCTTCGTCTGGTACTTCTGCACCTCACGGGTCATCAGGAACGAGCCCTTCAGGTGCACGCCCAGTACCGAGTCCCAGTCCTGTTCGGTCATCTTGAACAGCAGGTTGTCGCGGGTGATGCCGGCGTTGTTGATCAGCACCGTGGGCGCGCCGAGTTCCTCGGCCACCCTGGTCACCGCGGCCTCGACCTGCGAAGCGTCGTTGACGTCCAGCGCGACGCCGACGGCCTTGCCGCCCTCGGCGACGATCGCTTCGGCTCCCTGCTTGACGCCTGCCTCGTCGAGGTCCAGCAGGCCGACGGCGAATCCGTCGGCGGCGAGCCGCTTGGCCACGGCGGCGCCGATGCCACGGCCGGCCCCGGTGACGATCGCTACGCGAGAAGGGTGTTCGGTCACGGGTGACTCCTCATCGTCGAGTTGAACTGACGCCGAGTCTGCCGTACTAAGCGGTCGGTTTATAGAGAGACTCGGGGACTTTGTGTGTGTGACTGGAGTCACCTCGCCGCGGGCGGTGTTCCGCCCGCGGTGAACACGGCCGTCACCGGGTTCGGCGATCACTACAGTCCGCTTTCATGACGACGGTTACGACGCGCACGGTCGAGTATCCGGCCGATGGCGTGACGATGGTCGGGCATCTCGCGCTCCCGGCGGGTGAGGGACGGCGGCCCGCCGTCCTGATCGGGCCCGAGGGGACGGGGTTGAACGATTTTCAGCGACGGCGAGCCGACGCTCTGGCCGAACTGGGGTATGTGGCGCTGGCCTTCGACATCAACGGCGGACGGTGGTTCACCGACCCCGAGGAGATGCTGGCGTACGTGATGCCGCTGCTCGCCGACCCCGGCCGGATGCGGGAAATCGGTCACGCGGCCCTCGACGTGGTGCGCGCCGAACCGCGGACCGACCCCGAGCGGATCGCCGCCATCGGCTACGGCACCGGCGGCGCGATCGCGCTGGAACTCGGCCGTGACGGCGTCGACCTGCGCGCGATCGGGACGATCAACGCGGTGACCACGGGCCGTCCCGGCGAGGCGGCGCGTATCCGCTGCCCGGTCTGGGCGGGGGTCGGCTCGGAAGACCCGATCATGCCGCCGTCGCAACGGGAGGCGTTCACCGCGGAGATGCAGGACGCGGGCGTCGACTGGCGTCTCGTCGTCTACGGCGGCGCCTTGCACGCTTTCCACCATCCACCGGTCGAGCAGACCGTGCTCCCCGGCGTCGGCCACCATCCGGTGCACGCGCGGCGAGCGTGGCGCGACATCGTCGGCCTGCTCGACGAATGCCTGCCGGTGACGGCCTAACCCGGCGCCCGCGCGACGATATGCCGGGCAGCGGGCCGGTGCCGCCATTCGCCTTCCGGGGCACGGCGCACGAACTCCTCGCGCAGCCTCGCGATGAACTCTTCACCGCGCGCGTTCACCAACGGCCGCATCGGACCGGAAAGGGTGTGCGCGGTGAAGAAGGCGTCCGCGTCCGGGTGGACCATCGGGAACGACACCTGTTCGTCCCGCTCCACGACGGCGCCCTCCAACGCGGGTACGAGCCGGTCCTCCCAGGAGCGGTCGCCGGCCGGGACGTGGGCCCGGAGGACGTCGGACAGCACCGTGAACGGCCCGCCCGGTTCGGTGCTGTGCGGCCAGTAGACGACCGAAAGCAGTCCGCCCGGACGCAGCGCCCGCGCCCAAGAGCGGAGCGCGGTGTCGGGTGTGGGCAGTTGCTGCAGGCCGAAGACCGACACGACCGCGGCGGCGGAGGCCGGGTCCAATTCCGAGGCATCGCCCTCGACGACGCGCACGAGTGAATTGCCCGCGGCACGTTCCCGTGCCCTGGCCGCCATGCCCGAGGACAGGTCGATACCGACGATCTCGCGGCCGGGCAGCCGCTCGACGAGCACGTCGAGTTCCGGGAAGGTTCCGCAGCAGGGAACGAGGACGGGGCCGTCGGGCAGGTCCGAGGGGAGCGCCCGCGTCGCCGCCGCGACCCAGGGCGCGAACCGGGGGACGTAGTAGGCCTCGTAGCCGTCGGCGGCTTCGTCCCAGCCTCGGGCCAAGCGGGCGAGTTGTTCGGTCACTGTGGTGTCTCCGATGACGTCTCGAGTGCGGCCAGCCGTCGCCGCAACCCCGCTCGTTCGGGTTCGGTCGCGGCCAGGTCCAGCGCTTCGCGGTAGGCATCGGCGGCTTCCCGGTGCCTGCCGAGCCGCTGCAGCAGATCGGCCCTGGCCGCCGGGAAGGGAGGGTAGTCGCGCAGCATCGGCTCGCTGGTCAATTCGTCCAGCAGCGCGAGCCCCGCGGCAGGGCCGTCGCGCAAGGCGACGGCCGCGGCGCGGTTGAGCGCGACGACCGGCGACGGCGCCAACGCCATCAGGACGTCGTAGAGGGCCACGATCTGCGGCCAATCGGTGGTGGCGAGGTCGGGGGCCTCGTCGTGCAGGGCCGCGATCGCCGCCTGCACCCCGTACGGCCCGGGCGGACCGCCGCTCAGGGCGGCGACCACGAGGCCGCCGCCCTCCTCGATCAGGTCCCGGTTCCACCGGCCGCGATCCTGATCTTCGAGCAGGATCGGTTCGCCGTCCGGGCCGGTGCGGGCGTCGCGCCGCGCGTGGACGAGCAGCATCAGCGCGAGCAGCCCAGCGACCTCCTGGTCCGACGGCATCAGCCGCCGCAGGATCCGCCCGAGCCGGATGGCCTCCTCGGCCAGGTCGACCCGCTGCAGCCGTGGCCCCGAACTGGCCGCGTAGCCCTCGGTGAAGATCGAGTACATCGCCTGGAGCACGGCAGGCAGCCGCTCCGGAAGTTCGTCCGGCGCCGGAACACGGAACGGGATGCGAGCTTCGCTGATCTTCTTCTTCGCCCGCGCGATCCGCTTGGCCATGGTCGCCACCGGGACGAGGAACGCCCGCGCCACTTCCGGCGTGGTCAGTCCGGCGAGGAACCGCAGCGTCAGCGCACCTCGGTCCTCGCTCGCCAGGGCGGGGTGGGCGCAGGTGAAGAACAACCGCAGCCGTTCGTCGAACAGGCCGTCACCGACGTCGGCCGCGGGGGCGGGATCGGCGCGGTCGGCCTCCACCTGCAGTATCGCGAGCTTGGCCGCGTAGGCCTGATCCCGGCGCAACCGGTCGACCGCCTTCCGACGCGCGGTGGTCATCAGCCACGCGCCCGGCCGGGGAGGGACTCCCTCGGACGGCCAGCGCTCCAGCGCCGCTTCGATCGCCTCCGACGTGACCTCTTCGGCCAGGTCGAGATCCCCGAAGCGGCGCACGAGCGCGGCCAGGAGCCGTCCCCGTTCCTCGCGGAACACCGCCTCCACCGACGCCATTCCGGCGTCAGGCCTCCGCTCGGCCACGATCAGGCGGCGAAGTCGGCCACCGGGCGGACCACGACCGACCCGTCCCGCGCGCCGGGGCAGCGGGCCGCCCAGTCCAGCGCGGCGTCGAGATCCGGTACGTCGATGACGTAGAAGCCGCCCAGCACCTCACGAGTCTCGGCGAACGGGCCGTCGGTCACCGTCCTCTTCCCGTCGCGATCGACCTTGACCGTCGTCGCGGTGACCAGGTCGGCCAGTGACTCGCCGGCCGACCAGATGCCCGCGTCCTTGACCTGCTTGTCGTAGGCCATCCAGTCCTCGAAAGTGCACTGGGGCTCGGCGTCGCCGGTCGCGGCCTGGATCAGCAACATGTACTTCACGGTGGTGCTCCCATTCTGATTTCCGTGCAACCCGCTTGCCGCACGACATCACTACGAGCGGGAGACCGTCAAATGGACACGGCGCCGGAAAGAACTTTCAGGAGGTCGGTTCCAACGCCGCCACCTGCTCGGTCACCGGCGCGGCGGCCACCCGTGCCGGGATGAGCAGCGACGCCAGCGCGATCAGCCCGGTCAGCGCCATCGCGCGTTCGACGAGGCCCAGCGGGATCGCCTGCCACCACGGCCTGCCGCCGTTCATCGAGACCACGATCGCCCCGAGGATCACGCCGAACCAGGCCAGCGCCGCCACCGCGAGCACACGCGTCACCGCACGGCGCGCGGGGGAGGTGGGGAAGACGGCTTTCGCGGCGAACCACACGGCCAGCGGCAGTGCGATGAAGGCGACGACGCTCGCGATGCGGTGCACCGTCCCGCCGGTGCTCGGCCCGATCGCCCAGTTGTTCTTCGGGAACGCCACGATCACCACCAGGCTCACCGTCCAGAGCGCGCAGAAGATCGAGGCCACGGACAGCGCGGGAAGATGCCTGCGGCGGATGAGCGCGCCGAAGCCGATCGCCGAGCCGAGCGCGACCAGCAGGACCGCGACGTCGAAGATCCACTTGTGCTCGCTCAGCGCGTATTCGCTGATGGTGCGGCGGACCGGGCTGATGTCGCTGGTGGCGGGGAGTACCTGCAGCAGCAGGATCAGCAGCGCTCCGCCGGCGACCGAGACCACGGCGGTCAGCAGGGCCAGCGGTGACCTGGCGGAGACCTGGGACGTCGTCATGGTTGAAAGGTAACCGCCGAACCTGAGGGTTTTCTTAGGCCAACCTGTCGGGGTCGACAGGAAAATCCCATTCCACGGCGTGGTCGGTGGTGATCGTTCCGGCACGGTCGGTGAGATCGTTGGGCCGAAAGGGGCGTACGCGACTTGTGGCGGGTCCCTCGGGTGGGGTCTCGGGTCTAGGGTCTCGCTACCGGTGACCTCACCCGGTCACCGGACTGTCCAAGGAGGTCAGTCTGTGGGGTATTCACCAAACCGGCGAAGAGCGGGATGGACGGCGGCGACACTGGTGCTCGCCGGCGCTTTCGTGGCACTTCCGTCGGCCACGACGGCGGGGGCCGCGGACAACGTGGTGCGAGCCGACCGGGCCGTGGCGCGGTCCTGTTTCGCCGCGTTGCAGAAGCCGGGCACGTCCGGCGCCGATCGTCGCGAGTTCACGTCCACAGTAGACGGTCTGCTGCAGGCGCGGATCGCGCCTCGTGGCGGCGGTGAGGGCGACTGGGATCTCGCGGTCTTCGACAAGGCCACCGGCGCCGTGGTCGCGGCCTCCGCCGCGTTGCGCAGTCACGAGCTCGCCGAAGGGTTCGTTAAGAAGGACCAGAAGCTGGTCGTGCAGACCTGCCGGTACGACGGGCAGACGCGCGACGCGATGCTCGGTGTCGATTTCCTCGCGCTCACGCCGCAGGGCACCCCGACCGGCGCCGCGTCCGCGCCACAGCGCGCCGAACTGGTCCGGGTCGAGACCCCGGCCAAGCAGGACAAGGACAAGCTTCTCCGGCTCGGCTTGGACGTCACCGAGAAGGCCGACGCCACCGGTGTCGAGGTCGTCCTCGCCAACGACGCCGACCGCAAGACGCTGGCGGACACCGGCTTCAAGTCGAAGGTGATCGAGCCCGATCTTTCGGCGAAGTCGATCGACAACGCCAAGACCGACCGCGAGTACGACGCCAAGACACAGGTCTCGAGCCTGCCGTCCGGGCGTACGAGCTACCGGCACCTCTACGACTACCAGTTCGAGGTCAAGGAACTGGCCCGCAAGAACCCCAAGCTCGTCACGGCGTTCACCTTGCCGCAGCCGACCTGGGAAGGCCGCGACGTCCTCGGCCTCGAGATCGCGTCCGACGTCAAGAACATCGCCGACGGCAAGCCCGTCAACTTCACCATGGGCGTGCACCACGCCAGGGAGTGGCCCGCCGGCGAGCACGCCATGGAATGGGCCCACGAACTGGTCAAGGGTTACACCGGCGGCAACGCCGAAATCCGTGGCCTGGTCGGCCGGACCCGCAACATCATCGTGCCCATCGTCAACCCCGACGGCTTCGAAATCTCCCGTGAAGCCGAGCCCAGGGGCGACTTCTCGCGTTTCGACTACGAGATGAAGCGCAAGAACTGCAACGTCAACGACTCGCCCAAGGAGTTCGCGACCGGCGTCTGCAAGGCCAACCCCGCCGGCCGGGAACGTGGCACCGACCCGAACCGCAACTACGCGGGCTTCTGGGGCGGCGCCGGTGCGTCCACCCTGTGGCGCAGCGACACCTTCCGCGGCGCGGGCCCGTTCTCCGAGCCCGAGACGCAGAACATCCGCTCGATCGTGTCCAACCGCCAGGTGACCAACCTGATCACGCTGCACACCTACTCCAACCTGGTGCTGCGTGTCCCGGGCGTCGCCGCCGTCCGCCCGCCGCTCGACGAGCCGGCGTACAAGGCGCTCGGTGACAAGATGGCCTCGCGCAACGGATACACCAGCCAGCCGTCGTGGGCGCTCTACGACACGACCGGTTCGACCGAGGACTGGTCGTACTGGGCCACCGGTGGCTGGGGCTTCACGTTCGAGGTCGGCCCCAACGAGTTCCACCCGCCGTTCTCCGACGGTGTCGTGGCCGAGTACACCGGTTCCGCCCCCGCGGCGGGCGCCGGCAAGGGCGGCAACCGTGCGGCCTTCATCGACATGCTGGCCAACACCGCCGACCCGGCGGCACACTCGACGCTGATCGGTACCGCGCCGAAGGGCTACCAGCTGAAGCTGCACAAGACCTTCCAGACGCCGACCTCGCCGGTGGTGCAGCCGGACGGCTCGACGAAGCCGCCGATCTACGTGACCGACAACCTGAACTCGTCGCTGGCCTCGACCGGTGGCCGGTTCGCGTGGTCGGTCAACCCGTCGACCCGGCCCTACGTCGCGGGCCGCTACGGCCGCGAGCCGCAGGGCCCGGCACAGCCCGCGATCCAGGTGGCCAACCCGGCCGGGGTCCCGGCGATCAACACGAACTACCCGACCGACCCGACGTCCGAGAGCTTCAAGTTCCGCGTCGACGGGCTCCCCAAGGTGGACAACGGGAAGTTCAGTGTCGACGTCAAGTGGGCCAGCCAGGACTCCGACTGGGACCTGTACGTCTTCGACGCGGCGGGCAACATGGTCTCGTCGTCGGCGAACGGTTCGACCACGGAAGAGCACGCGATCCTGTACGACCCGCCCGCCGGGGAGTACACGGCCGTGCTGGTCAACTACGCGCAGGCCAACCCGTCCACTGTGGACGATTGGACCGGCGGAGTCTCGTTCCAGTCGCCGATCCCGCCGACCTACGGCCCCAAGGAGGCGTACCAGCTGACCTGTACGTCGCCGAAGGGCAAGCTCGTCGGGCTGGCGGACGTCTACCTCGACCGCGGCCAGACGGTCGACGTCGGTGAGGTCTGCACCCGTTCCGCGCGTGCGAACAAGGAGCGCTCGGTCCGGTAGTTCTTCTTTGCGCGTGAAAGCCCCCTTCCCCCGGCTCAGCTGGGGGAAGGGGGCCTTCACGCGCTGGACGTGCATCGCGTTTCGTCCTCTGAATGCGGTAGTTGGCAACGTGAACTACCGCATTCAGAGGACGAAACGCGGGCAGCCGCTAGACGGTGCCCACGACGCGGTCCCGCACGGTCCGCATCGTCGCCGAGTCCACAGTGGGCGGCTCCGCCGCCAGCCAGCCGCCGATCTCGTGTAGGAACTGCTCCGGCGTCATCGGCGGCGCGGGGGCGGGGTCCTCGTGCTCGGTGGTGACCTCGCCGGTCCGGCTCGGGTACACGATCATCGCCCCGCGCACCGCGACTCCCGGCAGGATTCGCCGGTATTCGGCGACGCTTTCGGTCAGCCTGCTCCCTCCGCCGCGGAAGGCGCGGCCGTTGCGCAGCAGACGGCCGTCGTCGTCGGTCTCGTAATGCCCGGGCAGCCACAGCTTCGATTCGATGAGCACGAGCCGCTTGCCGCACAGCACCGCGTGGTCGATGTCGGCGAAGACCGAGTCCGGCCACGAGAGGCCGTGGAAGATACGCGCGCCGGGCAGGCGGGTCAGATAGCGTTCGAGCAGGTCGGCGGTGAGCCGTTCGGCGAGTTCGTCGGTCTCGGTGCCGGGGGTGCCGAACACGCGTTTCCCGCCGAATTCGGCGGCGAACCGGGTCCTGGCGCGGGAAGCGGCGAGATAGCCGCGTGCGAGCCGTTGCACCAGCAGGGCCGTTCCGGCGGTCAGGATCAGCCAGACGATCAGGGTGGGGGCCGAGAATCCGACGCCGGTGAGCACCGGCAGCAGGACCAGCACCATCCCGCCGACCGCCGCCACGACCGGCGTATGCCCGGGGCCGCGCCGCCGTCCGTGGCGCACGCGTTCGTCCTGCGCGGCGAATTCCCACCATTCGAGGTCTTCCGGATCGATCACGACCGGCTCGGGCTCGTAACCCGGTTCGTCGCCGAAGCGACGTCTCGGCCGCGGCCGGATCGGCGCGCGTACGGAGCGCCCGCCCGCGTCGTAGCCCGCGCGCCGCAGCGGATCGCTGAGCGTGTCGTAGGCCTCGCGGACCAGCTGGAACGTGAGCGCGGACCCCCCGGTGTCCGGATGGTGCGACTTCGCGAGGCGCCGGTAGGCGGTCTTGATCTCGTTGACCGAGGCGGCCTTGCCCACGCCGAGCACCTCGTAGTAGTCGACATCGGGCACGGGCGGTTCACCTCCAAAGGGCCGGGCCGCAACACTATTCGGCCGCCGACGGACGTCCGCAACCACCTCCGCGGCGCGTCGGGGTGACCTCGTGGGCATACTGTTTCGCTTGTGGCGGAACGAGGTCCACCTCCGCCACGTCCTGGATATCGTGGAGATCGACAGCGCACGGGGAAGGACAGCGGTGGGAGAACCGGTTACCGGCACGGCCTCGGGGGTTCCGTTCACCGTCTTGCCGCCATCGGCCGAGGTCAGCGGCCCCGCGCCGGTGGTCGTCGCCTGGCACATGATCGACGCGCCCCGCTCCGACGCCGCGTTCGCGGCCGCGTTGCCGCTGGTGGGGGTGCCGGCGTGGCGGGTGTACCTCGGAATGCCGTTGTGCGGCGCGAGAATGGTCGACGGCTCGATGGACGCCCTGCTCGAGCGCGCCCGGCGTGACGCGATGCTCGCCTACGTCGACCCGGTCGTCGCGCAGGCGGCGATGGAGTTCCCCGCCGCGCTGGCCCGACTGCGCGAACGCTTCGGCTTCGACACCTCCCGGATGGCCGTCGTCGGCGGTTCGCTGGGCGGCGCCGTGGCGTTGACGATCCTGGCCACGCGGGAGATCCCGGTCCGCGCGGCGGCGCTGGTCAACCCCGCGATCCGGGCGCGTTCGGTGATCGGCCTGGTGGAAGACATGCTGGGGCAGGCGTATTCGTGGAACGACGAAGCAAATCAGGCGGCCGCTCAGCTCGACTTCGTCGCACGATCGGGTGAAATATCGGCGCGGGAAAAGCAGGTTCCGCTGTTGCTCGTCAGCGGCGAGGAGGATTACCCGTCCTTGCGTGCCGATGCCGATGATTTCGTCGCCGCGCTTCGCGGGCAGTACACCCGTCCGGACGACGTCCGCCTGAACCGGGTACCCGAGCTCGCGCATCCGCTGGCCGAGGAGCCGGGGATCGATCCCGCGCCGCAACTGCCGATCGCGAAGGTCGTCGACGAGCTGGTCTCCGAGTGGCTGGCGCGCCACCTGCTTTGACCCGCGTCAGCAGCCGGGCGGCGGCGCCGAGCGGGGCGGGCCGAATTCGAGGCGCAGCTTGTCGGTCTTCGGGATCACGAAGGCGGTACCCGTCGAGGGCCGCCAGTTCGCCGGGAGGAAAACGTACTGGCCACCGGACTGGAGCAGAAGCTTCAGTCCGGTGTACCGGTACTTGTAGGCCGCCGCGGGATCGGCGCATTTCACCTGCAAGACACCGTTCGCGGTGAGGTTGAGGCTTTCCGCGCTGTACAGGGTCGCGGCCGGTCTGGTCGGGATCACTCGCGAGGCCTCGAAGGCGCGGCTCGTGCCGACGGCGCCCGAATAGTCGCCGACGGCCCAGAAGAGGCCGATGCTCACCAGAACGTAACCGGTCACCAGCTCCGCGACACTCGATCGGGTGTTTCCCGTCTTACCTGAAGTCCCTTGGCGCCAGGCGAAGAGTGTCATCAGGACGCCGATCGCGAAGCCGAGGCCGGGAACGCCGGGATGGTCGCGAAAGGGTTCCGGGTCGAGGATGATCGCCGTCGTCGAGGCCAGGAGCGCGACGCCGAGCACGCCCGCCACCGGGGTGCAGATCCGCAGCAGGCGGTTCCAGGTCCCATCGCCGAGCCGCGTCTTCAGAAACCGGGTCAGGATCAGGAAGAGCAGCACCGCGCCCGCCGCACCGGTCAGGGGCAGGAGCATGCCGTCGACCCCTCGCCCGAAGATCTCGTCCGGTGTCTGGCCGAGCAGCGTGTAGTGCACGCGGAAGTAGATGAAGTACGTCTGGGTGTAGACGAGCCCGAAGTAGTAGAGCAACGCGGTGAGCAGGGTGGTGTTGGCCAGTGCGGTGCCGATCAGCCTGAGCGCGCGCGACGGGTCCGCCGCCGGCTCGGCGGCGGGCTCAGGTCTGCGGAGGCCTCGACGGAGTGGCCGCCGGACGGTCATCCGCTCGTGGTTTGGCTCGGCTTCGTGCTTTGCGACTTCGGGGGCGCAGAGCTTTCCCTCGTGGTCTCGGTTTTGCACGCCCTGGCCAGGATCACGATTCTGCCGCCAGGTGGGACTGGATTCGGGCCGATACTGAGAATGCAGTCACCCGCGCTCGCGTTCTTGATCTCCACCGAGACGCCGCACCGCCGGGGACTCTTGCAGAGATCCGCGAGGTTCCGCTCGATCGCGTTCTTGGCGGTGGCGGGGTCGGTGCCGAGCAGGTCGCTGTTGTACTTGATGGGGCTTCCGGGGACGACGGGCGGACGCGGTTCCTCGGTGCGGCGGGGGCCTGGTGCGGTCCCGTCGGTCGGGGGCGTGCCGGAAGACGCCGTCGGGGCGGTCTCCGTCGTCACCGCGCTGTCCGTGGTCAAATCCGCCGGAGCGGTGTCGCGGGGAGTCGACGCTCCGCCGCAGCCTGCGGCGCAGACAAGGGCGACGATCGCCGTCACCGTGCTGATCAGCCGTTTCATGGACCTCACCGTCCTGGGAAGACGTCCTTTCGGATAAGGACGCGGAACGACGGCCCCCGGATACGTCCCGCACTGGTCCGTTTAGGGGTATTTCGGCGATTCCGCCCTTTCGGGCAGTGCCAACCGGACCGGTGCGCGACAACTTCGCCGCCTGGCCTTCCGACACGCCGGAAATTATGTTAAGAAACTTTACTAACTAATAGGGAGGCGCGTTTTGAGTTCATCCCCGCAGCCGGGGCTCGAGCGGAGGATCGGGCCGCTGCAGGCGACCGCCATCAACATGACCCAGATGTGCGGGATCGGCCCGTTCGTCACCATCCCCGCGATGGTGGCGACCCTCGGCGGTCCGCAGGCGATGTTCGGCTGGCTCATCGGCGCGGTCATCGCGCTGGCCGACGGTCTGATCTGGGCCGAACTCGGCGCCGCGCTCCCCGGCGCCGGCGGCACCTACGTGTACCTGCGCGAGGCGTTCGGCTTCCGGACCGGCAGGCTCATGCCGTTCCTGTTCGCCTGGAGCGCGGTGCTGTTCATCCCGCTGATCATGTCCACCGGCATCATCGGCCTCGTCCAGTACCTCGGGTACCTGATCCCGGGGGTGGCGGACGAAGGCGGGACCACCGGACTCGGCAAGATCATCGGCCTCGGTGTCATCGTCCTGATCGTGCTGGCGCTGTTCCGCAAGATCGGCGAGATCGGGAAGCTGACCACCGTCCTGTTCGCGGTCATGCTGTTCGCCGCGCTGTCGGTGATCGTCGCGGCGTTCACGCGTTTCGACGGCGCGCAAGCGTTCGCCTTCACGCCCGGCGCCTTCTCGCTCGACGGCGGCGCGTTCTGGGCCGGGCTCGGCGCGGGCCTGATCATCGCCATCTACGACTACCTCGGCTACAACACCAGCGCCTACCTCGGCGGCGAGGTCCGCGACCCCGGCCGGACGTTGCCGCGCTCGATCGTCTTCTCGATCCTCGGCATCATGAGCCTGTACTTCCTGCTGCAGCTCGGCGTGCTCGGCTCGATCCCGCTGGAGGAGCTGAAGAACGCCACGTCGGTCGCCTCGACCGTGCTGGAACAGGCGTGGGGCACGGGCACGGCCAAGGTCATCACCGTGTTCATCGTGATCGCCGCGATAGGTTCGGTGTTCGCCGGGTTGCTCGGCGGCTCGCGGGTCCCGTTCGAGGCCGCGCGCGACAAGGTGTTCCTGCCGGTGTTCGCCAAACTGCACCCGAAACTGCACCTGCCGACCGCCGGCGTGCTGACGATGGGCCTGATCACCGCCATCGGGTCGCTGTTCACCCTGACCGCGGTGATCAACGCGGCGGTGACGGTGCTGGTGATCGTCCAGTCGCTCGCGCAGGTCGCGGCGATCGTGGTGCTGCGCCGGCGGCGGCCGGAGCTGGCCCGGCCGTACCGGCAGTGGCTCTACCCGATCCCCACGATCATCGCGCTGCTCGGCTGGGTCTACATCTACTTCTCCGCCACCTGGCTTTCGATCGGGCTTTCGGTGGGCTGGATCGCGCTCGGCGTGGCGGCGTTCCTCGTCTACGCGAGAGCGGAACGCGTGTGGCCGTTCGGGCCCAAGGGGATTCAGGAATCGTTCGCAGGGGCGGCAGAGGGGACTGGGAAGTGACGGGGGAAGACCTGATTCTGGGGATCGACTTCGGCGGGACGAAGGTCGCGATCGGGCTGGCCGACCGGACCGGGAACCTGCTGGCCACCCGGCGGCTCGACACCGACGCGCAGGCGGGCGCCGGACAGGTGGTGAGCCGCGCGCTCGCCGCCGCGCGGAAACTGCTCGCCGACGAAGGGGCCACCGACGGTCTCGCCGCGATCGGCGTCGTGAGTCCCGGCATCGTGCTGGAGGACCGCATCCTGCTGGCCCCCAACGTGCCGGGCTGGGAGGAACTGCGGCTGGCCGAACTCGTCGCGGACGAGTTCGGCGGCGTCGGGATCGAAGTGGGCACCGACGCCAAAGCGGCGGCGCTCGCGGAATGGCGGTGGGGGGCGCTCGCGGACACCGACCCGGCGGTGTTCCTCTCACTGGGGACCGGGATCGCCGCGGCGGTCCTGGTCGGTGGCCGGCTGCTGGCCGGCGCGAACGGCGCTGCGGGAGAGATCGGGTACAACCTCCTCTCACCGCAGGACACCGACGGGTTCGCCAGCGGAGCGGCGCCGCTGGAGGAAGCCGTCGGTGGGCGTGGGCTGGGCGGCCGGGCGAGTGTGCTGCTCGGCCGCCCGGTGACCGCGGGTGAGCTGTTCGCCCTCGCCAGGGAGAACGCGCAGGCCAAGGAACTGGTCTCCGCGGCGCTCGACGAACTCTCGATGCATGTCGCGAACCTCGCCATCGCGCTCGACCCGCGGCGCATCGCCGTCGGCGGGGGACTGGTGCGCTCGGCCGACGTCCTGCTGCCCGCGCTGCGTGAGCGGCTGGCGCAGGCCGTGCCGTTCCCGCCCGAACTGGTGTCGGCGAAGTTCGACCAGGACGCTTCCCTGCTGGGCGCGATCGCGATCGCGCTGGACGCCGCGTAGCAGACAGGCGATCACCGACCGAAGCCGCCGGGCTTTCGCTAGATCCGATCTAGCGAACGCCCGGCGGCTTTCTCGCGCCTGAAGGGTGAGGCGAGGGGAGGTCGGTCATGAACAACAGCCCGCTGCGAGTCGCGGTGATCATCGGCAGTACCCGCGAAGGGCGGGTGGGGGATGCCGTAGCGAAGTGGTTCACCGGCCGCGCGGACGACCGGGACGACCTCTTCCTCGACGTGCTCGACCTGATCGACTTCGAGCTGCCCGCCGGGCTGCCGGAGCAGGCGACCGCGGAGATGAAGCGGTTCACCACGCGGATCGACGAGGCTGAGGCGTACATCGTCGTCACCCCCGAGTACAACCGCAGCTTCCCGGCGTCGCTCAAACAGGCGGTCGACTGCGCCTACGACGAGTGGCGCGCGAAGCCGGTCGGCTTCGTCTCCTACGGCTACCGATCGCAGGGCCTCTACGCGGTGGAGCAGCTTCGCTCGATCTTCACCGAGCTGCACACGGTGACGATGCGGGACACGGTCGCCTTCAACCTCCTCGACGGCTCCTTCGCCCGCGACGGCACCCCCTTCGACAGCGACGGGCAGGGACAGGCCGTGACCACCTTGCTCGATGAACTCCTCTGGTGGGGACTCGCTCTGCGCGAGGCACGCGCCGCCCGTCCGTACGTCTGCTGAAAGCTTCTGAAAGGAACAACGAAAATGAGTGAACTGGCCATCGAAGCCTCGGGGCTGGTCAAAGTGTTCGGGGAGAACCGGGCGGTCGACGGGATCGACCTGAAGGTCCCCGCGGGCACCGTGTACGGCGTCCTCGGGCCGAACGGCGCCGGCAAGACCACCGCGGTGAAGATGCTCGCGACCCTGCTCCGTCCCGACGGCGGCGAGGCTCGCGTCTTCGGCAAGGACGTCGTCCGTGAGGCCGACGCCGTCCGGTCCATGGTGAGCCTGACCGGGCAGTACGCCTCGGTCGACGAAGATCTGACCGGGACCGAGAACCTGGTGCTGATCGGCAGGCTGACCGGGCACCGCAAACCGGCCGCCCGCGCACGGGCCGAGGAACTGCTCGCGGCGTTCGGCCTGACCGAGGCCGCGGGGCGGCAGGTGAAGAACTACTCCGGCGGGATGCGGCGGCGGATCGACATCGCCGCGAGCATCCTCAACACCCCGGACGTGCTCTTCCTCGACGAGCCGACGACCGGACTCGATCCCCGCAGCCGCAACCAGGTCTGGGACATCGTGCGCGCGATCGTGCGGCACGGCACCACCGTCCTGCTGACCACGCAGTACCTCGACGAGGCCGACCAACTGGCGTCCCGGATCGCGGTCATCGACCACGGCAAGGTCATCGCCGAAGGCACCAAGGGCCAGCTGAAGGCGTCGGTCGGCGCGGGTGCCGTCCACGTCCGGCTGCGCGACGCCGATCAGCGTCCCGAGGCCGAAACACTGCTCATCCGCACTCTGCAAGCGCAGGTGGTGCTCGAATCGGACCCACTCGCGCTGACCGCCCGGCTTTCGGGTGAGAGCACCGAACAGGGCGCCGCCGAACACGCCGCGCGGGCGCTGGCCGAACTGGCCCGCGAGGGAATCGTCGTCGACACCTTCTCCCTCGGCCAGCCGAGCCTCGACGAGGTCTTCCTGGCATTGACCGACCGCACCGCCACGCCTGAGGAGAGTGCAGCTTGAGCACCACAGCCGTCAAAGAAACCGAACCCGTCCTCGCGGCGCCGAAGCCCGAAGACCTCGCCGCCGTCCTGATCGCGAAGAACCGCCCTCAGCGTCCGAGCGCGTTGTCGACTTCGGTCACCTTCGGGTGGCGCGCGATGCTGAAGATCAAGCACGTGCCCGAGCAACTGTTCGACGTCACCGCGTTCCCGATCATGATGACGCTGATGTTCACCTACCTGTTCGGCGGCGCGCTGTCCGGTTCGCCGACGCAGTATCTGCAGTTCCTGCTGCCGGGCATCATGGCGAGCAGCATCCTGATGATCACCATGTACACCGGGATCTCGGTGAACACCGACATCGAGAAGGGCGTGTTCGACCGGTTCCGCACGCTGCCGATCTGGCGGCCGTCGGCGATGGTCGGGTATCTGCTCGGCGACCTGTTGCGCTACCTCATCGCGTCCCTGGTGATCCTCGGGGTCGGCCTGATCATGGGCTTCCGTCCCGCCGGCGGGGTCGGCGGCGTGGCCGCGGCGATCCTCCTGCTGCTGGCGTTCTCGTTCGCGTTCTCGTGGATCTGGACGATGTTCGGTCTGCTGTTGCGCAGCGAGAAGTCGGTGATGGGGGTCAGCATGATGGTGCTGTTCCCGCTGACCTTCCTCAGCAACATCTACGTCAACCCGGAGACGATGCCAGGCTGGCTCCAGGCCTTCGTCAATGTCAACCCGGTGACCCACGTGGTCGCGGCGGTCCGGTCGATGATGGACGGCGACTGGGACGGCGGCGAGATCACCTGGGTGCTGATCGCCGGAGCGGTCATCCTCGCGGTGTTCGGAACGCTGACGATGCGTCTCTACAACCGGAAATGAGCTGGGGGTGACAAGGTCCCCTGGTGGCTCACAGCCGCCAGGGGACCTTGTCGTCCGGCGCGTAACGGCACGAAGACCCGGTGGTGACCGAAGCGCGCAGGTGCGCGCCCAGCGCCGGATGCTGCTCGTCGAGTTTGCGCAGGGTGTCCCGGATCCGGGCGGTGACCGTCTTGCGGGCGCGTTCGGCCTCGTCACCGAGCCGCCGGGTGCGGCCACCCAGTCCGGCGGCGGACCGCAGTTCCGCCAGTAGCGCGTCGCGCTCACGGTCCAGCGCCGCGGCGCGCGCGTCCTGGCCCAGCTCGGTCGCGGTGTCGATCAGGTCGTCGAGTTCGGCCAGCCGCGCGCGGTAGCGGCCCTTCGCCTCGTCGTCGAGGACGGCGTCGCCGCCGAGGCTTTTGGCGGCGACCACGACCTCGCCGCCCTCGGGATCGAGCAACCGCACGGACGGCACGTCCGAACCCGGTCGGCCGAGCAGGAAATGCAGATCCCGCAAGCCTTTCGAGTCCGGAAGACGGGTGGTGACGCCGTCGAAGCACAGGGTCCACACGGCGTCGTCGCGGCGGAACTCGGCCGACCGTGCCGCCGGAGCCCGCAGGCCCTTCCGCGTTTCCGCTACCCTGCTCCTGACCTGCCGCATGCCGAACGCCTTGGCTTCTTCGTCCACTTCGGACAGCAGTGTCGCCGCGGCGGCTACGTCGCCTTCGAGGTTTCGGCCGAGCAAAGCCGCCGTCAGCCAGGACTTGGCCTCGGTGGCCCAGACCGTGGCCCGCAGCCGGTCCGCGGAGAGCACGGCGCCGCGCAGCCGGTCCACCGCGTCGTTCCACCGTTCCTGGGCCAGATCGAGTCTGCCGAGCCAGAGGTCGACCGGGCCGGAGATCTCGCACCCGTACAGCGAAACCAGCCATTCCCCGCTGTAGGGCGCGAGGAGCGCGCGTGCGGCTTCGCACCGTTCGGGATCCCGCGAGACCGCGGCCGTCTGGGCCTGGCAGCGCAGCCACATCGCTTCCAGATCGCGAGGGTACGGTCTCGCCTCTGCCGCGAGATCGGTGAGCCGCACGGCTTCTCCGACGTCCTCACGCTGCGCCGCGGTGATCGCCTCCATCAGCCGGCTGAAGGAGTACCCGCCGCGGGAGATCTCGCGGTGCAGCTGGGCGAGCTCGTCGAACCGCCCCTCGAGGCACCACCGGACCCACCGCTGCAGCTGATTCAGGTCACCGAAATGGGCATACTCGGGCCCCTCGTGCTCCGAGATCACCTGCTGGATGTACGCCTCGGCTTCGGTGAACCGGCCCTGAAGCGTGGCGATGATGCTCTGGTCGATCCGGGAGGCCAGCTGCGAACTCGGGGCGCGGCCGGTGCTCGCCAGTGCGAGGAATTCCTGATATTGCTCGAAATACCGGGGATCACCCTGTTCGAGCAGGGCCACCCACTTGAACGACGCCGCGTAGTGCTCCAATTCCGGGTTCGCCGTACGGCGGCCGACCACGACCAGTTCGTCGGTGAGCCGTTCCCGTTCCGCGGCGCTGCCCGGACCCCAGATCGCGTCGTGCCGGGCCCACAGCCCGAAGAGCAGAGCGGAATCGTCCTGGTGGTCGCGGGCGGTCATCATGACGCGCGCGGAGAGTTCCTGCGTCATCTCCTGAACAGTGAGTTCCTGTCCGGGCTCGCGGCCACAAAGTCGCGCGTGCGCTTCGGTGAGCACCTTGACCGTCTCGTCGATCCGGAGGCTTTTGTGATCGGCGCGGACCAAGGTCAGCGCCAGCCGGGCGAGGAGATCGTCGTCGTCGAGTTCGTGGACGAGCGCGGAGACCTCGTCCAGGACCTGTCTGCCTTCGTCCGTCTCGTGATGGCGGGTCAGATGCGCGCCCAGTTCGAGGGCGATGACCGCCCGCCGTCGCGAGTCCTCGGCGATCTCCATCGCCCGCCGGTAGTGCGTCGTGGTCTCCTCGACCGCCATCCGGCCGGTGGCGTCGATCGCGGCGGCCAGCAACAGGTCGATGGCCTCGCCCGGATCGAGTTCGTGTCCGGCGAGCAACGCGTGGCGGGCCATGTCCGCGGCGAAAAGCCTGTCCCGTGACGGCGTCTCGCGGGCCGCCGCGACGACCGCGGCGTGCTGTTTCCGGCGGTCCTGTTCGGACAAGGCCGCGTACAGCGTCTCGCGGACGAGGTCGTGGGCGAAGGCGAACCGGCCCTGCCCGTGCACCACGACCAGTCGTGCCGCGACGGCCTGGTCGAGCAGCCGGTCCACCTGGGGTACGGGTGCCGACGCCACCCCCGCGAGCAATCTGCGGTGGAATTCCCTGCCGAGTACGGACGCGGTGGTCAGCAGCTCGAGAACCGCTTGGGGGAGCAGGGAAAGCCGTCGCTGCAGGGCATCGGCCACGCCGGGCGCGATGGTTTCGGCGGAACCGCCGCTGTGCCAGAGCCGCGCCGTCTGCTCGACGAAGAACGGGTTGCCGCCGGTGCGGCGGTGGACCTCGGCGACCAGCACGTCGTCCGGTTCCGCGCCCGCCGTCCTGGCCATCAGCGCGCCGACCTCGTCGGGTTCGAGGCCGGTGAGAGTGACCGAAGTGGCCTTCGGGAGCAAGGGCAGCATGAGCGAGCGAAGCGGGTGATCGGTCGCTTCGACCTCCACGTCCCGGTACGTGCCGATCAGCAGCAACCGTTCGAACCAGGTGTGCTGGGCGGCGAACTCGAGCAAGCGCAGCGATGCCGCGTCGGCCCAGTGCAGATCGTCGAGCACCACCACGATCGGCTGTTCCTGCGACGCCGTCACCAGCACGCTCGTCACCGCGTCGTAGAGCCGGAATCCGTCCGTCGCGCCGTCGCCGCGGGCTTCGCCGAGTAGGACGTCCAGTTCGCTGTCGGCCATCGCGGCCCACCGGCCCGGCTCGACCGCGCGCCGCAGCCCGCGGATCACCTGCGTCCACGGCCAGTAGCCGGGTGCGCTGGCGGAGTCCCAGCAGGATCCGTTGAGGACCAGCGCGCCGAGCCGTTTCGCCTCTTCGGCCGCGCCGGTGACGAGTGTGGTCTTGCCGATCCCGGCCTCGCCGGTGACCAGGACCAGCCCCCCGTGGCTTTCGGCGGCACGGGAGATCTCCGCGCGGAGTACCCCCGCGGGATGGTCTCGTCCGATGAGCGCGGCTGACATGTCCGAATCCTCCCAGTAAGGTCCGACAGTTTCACGACGCGTCCCGGATGTCAGATGCGATCCCGGCCGGCCGTGACCCAGCGTGATCGACGTCTCCCACTCGCTGGGAACCCCGTGCGGCCCGCGCGCGACCTCCTGGACGTGACAAATCGACTGGGACGGCCTGTTGTGCCAGGTCAGGCGCTACGCGGCTGGAGTAGGGTGGGAAACATGGGGAGCATTCGCTCGCGCGTGCTGGCATGGATCGGCCGCCGCTACCTCGCGCGTCAGCAGAAAAACGGCTTCGACCTGTCGATCCTGCCGGACGACGCCCTGCTGCCGCTCAAACGCGACGGCCTGGACCCGGTCGCCGAGCTGGGCCGGATCCGCGCCGAAGCGCCGATCAGCAAGCTGGATCTGCCGTTCGGCATGAACGCGTGGCTGGTCACCGGCTACGACGAAGCCAAGGCCGTGCTCGGCAAGGTGACCGAGTTCAGCAGCGACTTCACGAACCTGGTCGGCAACGCCGGCGTCACCGAGGACCAGAACCCCGGTGGGCTCGGGTTCGCCGATCCACCGGTGCACACCAGGCTGCGGCGTCTGCTGACCCCGGAGTTCACCATGCGGCGGCTGTCGCGGCTCACCCCGCGCATCGACGAGATCGTCGCCGAGCAGCTCGACGCGATGGAGAAGGCGGACGGCCCGGTCGACCTGTGGGAAGCCTTCGCGCTGCCGATCCCGTCGCTGACGATCTGTGAACTTCTCGGTGTGCCGTACGAGGATCGCGACGACTTCCAGCGGCTGAGCACCGCGCGCTTCGACCTGTTCGGCGGCGCGGGCGCCTCGCTCGGAGCGATCGGCGAGTCATTGTCCTATCTGGACGAAATCGTCAAGAAACAGCGGGAGAACCCGGGCGACGGTCTGCTCGGCATGCTCATCAAGGAGCACGGCGACGAGATCGACGATCGCGAACTGGCGGGGCTCGCCGACGGCGTGCTCACCGGTGGGCTGGAGACGACGGCGAGCATGCTCGCGCTCGGCGCCCTCGTGCTGCTGAAGGACCGGTCGCTGTTCGAGACCGTCCGCGGTGACGACGAGGCCGTCCACAAGTTCGTCGAGGAACTGCTGCGGTACCTGACCGTCGTGCAGATGGCCTTCCCGCGGTTCGCCAAGGAGGACATGGAGGTCGCCGGCGTCCGGATCGCGAAGGGCGACATCGTGCTGGTTTCGCTCAGCGTCGCGAACCGTGACGGCGTCCTCGGTGACGACATGGAGCGGTTCGACGCGACCCGCGAGCCGACGTCACATCTCGCCTTCGGCTGGGGTATCCACCGCTGCATCGGCGCCGAACTCGCCAGGATGGAGCTGCGCACCGCTACCCCGCGCTGGTGCGCCGGTTCCCGGAGATGCGGCTGGCGATCGAACCGGACGCGCTGGAGTTCCGGAAGGTCTCGATCGTCTACGGCGTCGACGCGCTGCCCGTGCTCCTGAACTGAAACCTCAGGCGACACCGCGCGGGCGGAACTGGATGCTGATCCTGGGCCCGACCGGTTTGGCGGTCTTGGGGACGGCGTGCTCCCAGGTTCGCTGACAGCTTCCGCCCATGACGATCAGGTCGCCGTGGCCGAGGGCGTGCCGAATCGTCTCACCGCCGCCACGCGGGCGGAGAGCCAGCTGGCGGGCGGCGCCGACGGAGACGATCGCGACCATGGTGTCCTCGGTGCGGGAGCGGCCGGTGTCGTCGCCGTGCCAGGCGACGCTGTCGCGTCCGTCGCGATAGAAGCACAGACCCGAGGTGACGAACGGTTCGCCGAGTTCGTCCGCGTAATGCGCCGAGAGTGCTTCCCGCGCCTCGGTGAGGATGGGGTGGGGAAGCGGCATGCCTTCGCGGTAGTAGCTGAGCAGCCGGGGCACGGTGACGACACGGTCGTACATCTGCCGTCGTTCGGCGTGCCACGGCACGTCCTCGGCGAGCCGGGTGAACAGCTCGTCCGCTCCGGTGAGCCAGCCGGGGAGAACGTCGATCCAGGCGCCCCTGGTCAGCTCGGTGCGCCGGAGCGCGCCGAGCGAGCCGAGCCCGAGGGCGGCGCACTCGTCGAACAGCGAGGCCTGAAGCGCGGGTGTCATGGCAACCGAACCTACCCCGGCCGCCGCCGTTTGTCGAACGCGTGTTCGAGTGGATGAAAGACCTGCGCCGCCAGGCGGGGCTCGCCGGTGGTCGTCGTCGTGGCGGGCGCCGCCAACGATCGGCACGGTGACGAACCGCTGGTCGCCGGGCTGACGGCCGATGGCGCGGCTGTCGGTCTTCGAACCGCCGTACCGCGCCGAAGCCGAAGAAGTCCTCAAGGGATACCGGAACTCGGCGCGTTCTCCCGGGATTCTCGCTGAGGCACGGACGACCTAGCCACCGAGGCTGTTCATGGTGTCGTTGACGGCGATGACGCAGTTCCGGCCGGTCGCCGGCAGCATGACGATGTGCTCGTCCGCGGTGGCGTAGGTCAGCACCCGCCCTTGGCCGTCGGCGAGGTCTATCGCGGTGATCGGTGTGCTGCGGAATCGTCGCCCGACGGCGCGTCTGGCGGCGTAGATCTGATGGACCGCCGCTCGTTCCCGCGCCATCACGTCGCGCAGGTGGTCCCGGTCGGTCGTGTCGATCGGTTCGGCGAGTGGACCGCCGCGGTCGTGTTCTGGATCGTCGTAGAACGCTTTCGACACCGTGACCGGACGTAAGGCCGCACCGGGCACCTCCGGCAACGTCTCCCACAGCGCGGTGGCATGCCACTTGTCGTCGACGGGTTCTAGCGCGACCACGTCGTCGTCGATGATCGTGCGGAGCGCGTCCCCGCTTCGCGTGGCTATCAAGATCGAACAGCTGTGCCCGTCCGCGAAATCGCAGAACGCGTAGTATTCGCTGTCGGCGCCGGCGAGCACGGTCAACGTGTTGCGCCACAACACATTGAGCCTGCCGTTACGAGCCAGCCCCAGCTCCGACAGAGACGCCAACGTGCGCTCCTCCAACATCCGCCTCGCGTCGTCGCTGGTCCAGTAGTGCAGGTTCGTGCCGAAGGCGGGAGGCAGCGCGCCCGCGTCGACCATGTTCCACGCGGCCAGGAACATCATCTTGGGCAGGACGACGGGGTGATCGAGAACGGCCACAGTGCTCACAGGCCGATCGTCGGCGGCGCCGGAGGCAAACCGGTCGTCGGGTCCACCTGATCCCGGTCCTCGTCGCTGAACAAGCCGCTCTCGTCCTGAAGGTATTTCCGCTTGTGCTCGGTATCCTCTTCAGGTTTTCCACGCCCGACGGGCGGGGCCATGCCCGCGAGGCCACTCGCGGGACGGCTACCCGTGCCCCGCCCAGCTCCCGCACCACCACGCCCAGGTTCCTCCGCAAGGCCGTGTGCGCCGGTTTGGCGACCGCCACCCGCCACCCCGCCAAGGTTCCCGAACCCGCCGACCGAACCCGGACCGCCCGGACCGCCGACCGGGTTCACCCCGCCCGTGACCGGGCCACTGCCGCCGCTCGACCCGGGGGCACCAGGGATGGGAGCGCCGGGCAGCGGTAGGCCGGTACGCAGCTCGAGCGGGTGGTAGCCCGCCGCCGTAGTCCGGTCGTCGCCGGGGTGACCACCGGTGGCGGCAGGCACAGGCACCGGACCGGGGCCACTCGCCGGGTCGGAGCCGGTGTGCCCACCAGGACCACCCACCGGCCCCGGAGCCGGTGGGCCGTCCACCCTCGGCGTCACCGGATGACCGCCCGAGCGCGCCTGGTGGACCTCGCCGCTGTCACCGTGCGACCCGGATCCTCCCGCCGCACCCGAAGCGACCGCGGACGACTGCCCGAACCCCGGGGATATCTCCCCGTAGTCGGTTCTCAGGCCCGCGCCTTGACCATTCAAGTGGGCCGCATACCGGTCATAGATGTCCTTGTTCGCTTCCGCTCTCCTGTTGTAGCGCTCGATCGCTTGCTCGGTGTCGGTGTCCCACGGAGCGACCACGTCCAGCAAACTCTTGTCAGGCCGGTCACCCATCGGCTCCATGGCGTCTCTGGCCTGATTGAACCCGTTCGCGGCATCGGAAACGTTGTTGCCGTTGTGGTTGAACGACTCGCCTGCCGAATCGATCGCCTTGGTGAAGATCTTGGTGCGCTCTCGCGCGCCCTCCGACGCCTTACCCGTCCAGGCGGGTTCCAGATTGTTGAGCATCGCCGACAGCTTCGCGGCGACATTGCTGTGCGCGTTCGACGCGAGATAGGCGGTGTCGCCGCCCGTGGCCCAACTCGAGCTGTTCCCGTTCATCATCTCGAAAACGACTTCGGGGATCGATACCGGCTGTGTTCCGACGTTTCCTTGAAGCACGTTACCGGTCCATCCGATCGCTTCCCGAGCGGTCTTCACCACCGCGGTGCCGATCTTCTCCGCCTCGTTCACCAGAGCCCCGGCGGTGTTCCCCAATCGCTCGAACAGCGACATCGTCACACCCCCGCCCTGGTCTTCAACGTGGTCAGGACCGCGTCCGCTGCCTGAGCCGCGACGTCGCATGGCTCGACGTCGCCGATCTTGGCCCGTCCCAACGAAACGGATACGTCGACGGCGAGATCGTCGGCGATGCCGACCGTGACAGCGCAAAAGTCAGCGGGCGGTGTGCGGCCGGCTTGACCGGCATGACCGACGGCGGGAAACCCTTGGACACCGGAGAGTGGTTTCCAGACAGCGGCGTTGGGTTTAGTGTTCCGGTAGACACCGCTCAGGCCGGAATGGGTGCTGATGTCGTAGCCGACGCCGATTTGTGAGCCCCGCGTGCTGTTCGTCCATCCGCAATCGGGTCCGACACCGGGCGTTTGGCCGCCTTTGCTGTGCACGGGCGCGCCGAGAAGGGTGTCGATCTGTTCAGCGGTGAGCGCGTCCGAGCAGGGGTCGCCGGACAGAACGGTCGCGGGCAACGGGTTGGCCACCTTCGGTGCTCCCGCATACGGCAACCCGGAGAGTGTGCCGGAAGACGGAGGGGACGCGGAAGGAATTCGGGGTGCGGGGAGGTGCTCGTTTCCCGCCGTTTTCCCGGTGCACGCGGACGCGACGAGCGCCACCGCGACGAGCGCGCCCATGGACAGCGAACGGCTGCTCATCCGGCTGCCCCTTCCTTGCTCGGCTGGGGCGATTCCCCCGGCGGGTTCCCGGCCTCGGTCACGTCGGTGGCGGCGGTCGCGTCCTGGCCGGTGATCTTCTTGAACGCTTCTTCGATCTTGCCGATCAGTTCGTTCAGATAGGCGATTTCCCCGGTGATGTGGTCGACTCCCTGATCGAACGCGCCCGACCCGTTCACCAACCGGGCGTTGTAGGCGACGCTCGCGGGATCCTTCGCGGGCGGCTCCAACCTTCTGAGATTTTCGGCGCGTCGCTGCAGATTCTGCAGGTCTTCCAAGGCCGACCTGGCTTGACCGAGCATGTCGTTCGCCGCGGCCGGAGCCAGACTGTAGCCTCCTCCGCCGTCGAGGCCCGCCGATTCGTATTCGGTGGTCGTTTCGTAGCCGCGTCCAGTCTCTTTGATCGTGAAACCGACATCTGTCAACCACGGATTCAGTTGTCTGTCTGGTTGTGTCACGGCTGCTCGTGTCCCCTCGTGCCTACCCTCGACACCGATAACGGTAGCCGATCGATCACGACGAGTGGAAATTGTCGTCTGAACCGCCGGGTAACAAGCCGCTTCCGAACAAAACAAACAGAAAAGAGATTCATTCTTCCCTTTTTGGATGTACCTTCAAGCAATTGTCAATATTCAAGGCCGGGAACCGATCAGCGGGACATCGGCGCGCCGGCTTCTTGTCCGATGACGGTTCGTGCTCGTACAGTCGCACCCGGGTCCTGGTCTGGACCACCGCCGCCCTGAACACGCAGGAGGCAGGATGCGGAGACGACTTCGGACCGCCGTGGTGGTGGCAGGGGCCGTTCTCGGCCTGGTGGTGTCGGCGATGCCGGCGAGCGCCCAGGTCGGAACCGGGCCGTGGACGGCGGAGAACCCGTCGTTCAACGTCCAGGAACGCGGATGCGGCACCGTCGACGGGCTCAGCTTCGAACTGACCTGCTCCACCGGGAGCGGTGACCAGCGGGCGGAACGACGCTACGTGACCTACACGGGCGGGACCAGGCAGTTCGAGGGCTCGTTCCGGATCGCCGGCATGGCGGGCACCCGGATCAGCCTGAAGCAGACCTTCCGCGACGCGCCGACGGCCGGTCCGTACTTCATGCTCGCGGTCGAACGCGGCGGGCGGCTCTACGCCGTCCACGGCGGGGAGACCGTGGGCAGCGGCGCCACTGTCGGGACGTCGGTTCGGGTCAACACCGTGCATCAGGTCGGCAGCACGCACAAGGTGTACATCAACGGCTCGCTGAAGCAGACCGTGAGCAGCAGTGCCGGCAGCTACTACGACAAGTTCGGGGCCTACCGGACGGCGAGCGGCGCCGGACCGGTCAAGGTGACCTGGAGCGGGATCAAGTTCTGGCGGAAGTGAGCCGGGTCACGGACCTCGGCGCCAGGCGTCGAGGTCCGTCCACGCCTTGAGCGTCAGCCCGCTTTCGAAGCGGCGGCGTTCCCTGGTGACCGGATCGGTGAATTCCAGGACCTTCGCCAGCAGCTGCAAGGGCTCGGTGAAGTCGTCGAGCGGGGTTTCGGTCAGCTCGGGGTAGAAGTCGTCGCCGAGAATCGGCAATCCGAGGCCGCTCATGTGCAACCTGAGCTGATGTGTGCGGCCGGTCGCGGGAAGCAGCCGATAACGGCCGAGGCCGTCGCGATGCTCGATCAGTTCGACGCGGGTTTCGGCGTTGGGCGGCCCGTCGAGCTCCTGTGCGGCGATGACCCCGCGTTCCTTGACGATGCGGCTGCTGATCTCACGCGGCAGCGCGATGGCGGGATCGTAGCGTGCGATGGCCTCGTATTCCTTGTGCACCAAGCGGTCCCGGAACATAGTCTGGTACGCGCCGCGGAGTTCGGGAGTGATCACGAACAGGATGAGCCCGGCGGTGACCCGGTCGAGCCGATGCGCGGGGCTGAGCATCGGAAGGTCGAATCGCCGGCGGAGGCGGACCAGCGCGGTCTGCAGGATGTGCTGCCCGCGCGGGATCGTCGCGAGGAAATGCGGTTTGTCGGCGACCAGGATGTGCTCGTCGCGATACACGACGGACACCTCGAACGGGACCTCGACCTCGTCGGGCAGGTCGCGGTGGAACCAGATGAACGAGTCCGGCACGAACGGCGCGTCGACACCCAGCGGTCCGTCGAGCCCGACGATGCGCTCCTCGCGGAGCATCTCCTCGATCCGCTCGGGTGCGACCCGGGGGAGACGCTCGACAAGATGCTCCCGCAACGTCGACCACGGCCCCTCGGCCGGCATTTTGAGCCTCGCGGGATCGAGCCCGTGGCGGGGCGGGAGCGGCGGGCGGAGCTTGCGTCTCATCACCGCGCACTCTAGCCGTGGAGTGGCCCGTGATCCCGCGTTGCTCCACGGCACAGCCGACTGCGAACGGAGCCGAAGCAAGTCGAGTAGGGCAGGCCTGATTCTGGCGCCGGCTCGGCTTCAGGGCCCACAACCAGCTCAGAGCGTGGCTGGGCCTCGTGGGCGAGTCCGCTCCCGCCGGCTTTCACCACGTCAGGATTCGGCCTGGTCGCGGTAGCGGGCCAGATAGCGCTCGGTGATCTCCGCTTCGGCGATCGCGGTGGCCTCCGCGCGGGTCCGGCGGCCGGTGCCCGGCTCGAAGCCGTTCTTGGCGAGCCGATGTTCGATGCTCTCCTCCATGTAGGCCGTCGAGTAGAAGTACGCCACCAGCGCGGCCATCAGGACGATCGCCAGCCTCAGGGCGAGCGGTCCCGGCAGGAGCAGCCACACCGCGCACAGCGGCGCGATCATCACCGTGCTGCGGGCCACGTGCCGCCAGCGCCAGCTTCCGGTGGTCGCGTCGTGGAGGATCCAGTCGTGGTAGCGCTCGGGCAGTTTGCCGCCGAGTGAGTACCACAGCCAGCGGATCGGGTCCGGGCGCTTGCGGGGCATCAGGTGGCTCCTTCCATCGACAGCTGAGACAGTACACTAATGGTTAGTACACTAATCATTAGCGTTGCCGAGGTCACGGCTAGGATCGGTGGCATGAGTTTGGAAGGGCCGGAGATGAAGTCGATCGATCTGGGCGAGGACCCGCTGGCGCTGGAGCGTCAGGTGTGTTTCGCGCTGTCGGTCGCTTCGCGCAGCGTCATCGCCATCTACCGCCCGTTGTTGGAGCCGCACGGGCTCACCCATCCGCAGTATCTGGTCATGCTGGCGCTGTGGGAGCGGGGACCGCAGGCGGTGAAGGAGCTGTGCCTCGCTTTGCGCGCCGAACCCGCGACGCTGTCGCCCCTGCTCAAGCGGCTGGAGTCGATCGGTTACGTCACGCGCAGGCGCAGCGCCGAGGACGAGCGGCTGCTGACGGTCGAGCTGACGGAATCGGGTCGCGCGTTGCGGACGGAGGCGGAGAAAATCCCGTACCGCGTCGTGGAGAAACTCGGAATGGAGGTCTCCGAGCTGGAGGCGCTCCACAAGGCACTGACCCGGGTCATCGAAGCCACGGCTTGAGCGAACCGAAACCGGGGTGTGACGAAATGAGGGTGTGAAGCCGGGTGCGGGTGGGTATTTCCCGTCTCGCCAACTGGAGATGACAGGAAGATGAGGGCCCGTGACCACCTCGACCCCCGCCCCCACGGAAGCAGGTCTGGATCTGACGGCCAGGCTGAACGCGTATCTGGAGGACGTGGCTTCAGCCTTGGGGATACGGATGGATTCGTGCATGGCCGACCTCACCGGCCCGGTCACCGCCAGCATGCGGCTGAACTGGCGTCTCCCCGGCTTCCCCGAGCGTGACGTCGACCTGCTGTGGCACGAGGAGCACGGCTGGTCGGCGGCGGTCGCGACGCGGTCAGGGGACGATCACCACGTCGTCGTCGGCTATCTCGGTGGCCGGACGGTGGCGCCGCAGCCGCGGCGGGTGGCCCGCTTCGCCGAGACGCTGCGCACCGGCGACCACCAGGATTGCTGGCCCGGCCCGCCGATGCTGCGTACCGCCGGCGGACCGACCGCGCTGGCCAAGGAGTTGTCCGCTTGGGCCTGAGGTGTCAGGGACTGACGGTCAGCGTGCTGAGGATCCTGGCGACGACAGCGTCGAGATGGTCGTCGAGATAGAAATGACCGCCCTCGAAGACCTCCAGCTCGAACGGACCGGTGGTGTGCTCCCGCCAGTTCTCCACGTCGGGCGTGGTCAGGACCGGGTCAGCGTTCCCGGTGAGCGCCACGATCGGGCAGGTCACGTCGGGCCCGGGCCGGTAGCGATAAGTCTCGATGGCCTTGTAGTCGCCGCGCAGCGCGGGCAGGACGAGGTCGCGGAGGTCCGGGTCGGCGAGGACCATCGCGTTCGTGCCACCGAGCAGGTTGACCTCGGCGATGAACGTGGCGTCGTCGGCGAGGTGGTGCATTTTCTCCTTGTACACGTCCGGACCACGGCGGGCCGAGACGAACAGCGCCGCCGGGACGACGCCGCGGGTTTCGAGCCGCCGGGCGACCTCGAAGGCGACGCTGGCGCCCATGCTGTGCCCGAAGAGGGCAAAGGGCTGCGGAATCGCCGAAACGACGTCCACCAGCCGCTCGGCGAGGACGTGCAGATCGTCGATGACCGGCTCGCCGAGACGGTCCTGCCTGCCCGGGTATTGCACGGTGTGCACCTCGACGGTGGGCGAGAGCGCCGCGGACAGCGCCCGGTACCCGCTCGCCGACCCGCCCGCGTGCGGGAACACGACGAGCCGGGTCCCGGCCGCCGGTGCCGGGTGGAAGCGTCGTGTCCAGGCGCGCAAAGCCGGTACCGCCATGAGAATCCCCCAATCCGCGCGGGAACGGCCCGCACACCAACGGAATCTACGGGGAATTCGCGCGCCGAGTCCATGGTTGTGCGGAGGGCTCGTGAGTGATTTGGGTCGTTCTAACGACCTGAATCACTCACGAGCTCGAGAACTGGCGGAAGGGAGCGAGTGTGGCGGAGGACCCGAAGATCCGGCTCGGCGTCGGGCTGGGGACCGCGACGGCACCGGAGGAATTCGGTGCCGCGGTCGACCTGCTGGAGCGGACGGGCATCGATTCCCTTTGGCTGCCCGAGGCGGTGTACTCGCCGAGGATCGACCCGGTCGTCGGACTGACGCACGCGCTCGCCCGCACCTCGAAGCTGAAGGTCGGCACCGGCGTGATGGTGCTGCCCGGCCGCGATCCGGTGCTGGTCGCCAAACAGCTCGCCTCACTCGCCGCGCTCGCGCCGAAAAGGGTGCTCCCGGTCTTCGGTCTGAAGCCCGCGCGCGACGCGGAACTGCCGCTTTTCCCGGTGCCGCAGGGCAGGCGGGCGGCGGTGTTCGACGAATCGCTGCGGCTGATCAGGGCGTTGCTGGAACACGAGGAAGTGACCTTCGAGGGCGAGTTCTTCCGCGTCGAGGGTGCCGGGCTGGGCCTGCGGCCGGTCAAGCGGCTCGACCTCTGGCTCGGCGGGAAGGCGCCGGGCGCGCTGCGGCGAGTCGGCAGGCTCGCGGACGGTTGGCTGGCCAGCTTCATCACTCCGGAGGAAGCCCGTGCCGGCCGCGAGGCGATCCAGAAGGCCGCGGCCGAAGGGGGCCGGGAGGTCGAGGCCGACCACTTCGGGATCAGCCTCGTCGTCGCCGAGGACGGGATCCCGGACGCGCTCGCGGCCTCGGTCGCGGCACGCTCCGATGCCGACCCGTCCCGGCTGATCGCGGGCAGCTGGAGCGCCGCCCGCGCTCTGGTCGCCGAGTACATCGACGCCGGGCTCAGCAAGTTCGTGCTCTATCCGGCCGGTCCGGAACCGATCGAACGGTTCATCGAGAACTTCGTCGAGCACGCTCTCCCGATGCAGAACTAGCTAGTCGAACTTCAGCTCTTCGGTCCGCCGCGGCATCAGCAGCAGCGCGCCGACGCTGAGCACGGCGACCACCAGCATCGCCAGGAAGACGTGGTGCGTGGCGTCCGCGAGGGCGTCACGCACGAACGTCGTCGTCGGTGTCGGCTCGCTCTTGCCTTCCAGTACGACACTGGTCGCGTCGACCCCGGACGGCAGGCCGACGACCCCGGCGGGCGGGTTCGCGAAGCGGTTCGCCAGGGTGGCGTTCGCGATCGCGCCGAACATCGCCACGCCGACGGCGCTGCCCAGCGAGCGGCTGAACATGTTGGTCGCGGTGACGACGCCGCGGCGCTCCCAGCCGATGGTGGACTGCACGGCGATCAGCGTCGGGCTCGACGCCAGGCCCAGCCCGAGCCCGAGGACGAACGCGGCACCGGCCGCCAGCCAGATCGACGAACCGCTCGCCAGGAACACGGTGATCGCGGCGCCGGCGATGACGATCCCGCTGCCGATCAGCGCGGTGTCACGGAAACCGATCCGCATGTAGACCCGCCCGGCGAGCGACGCCGAGATCGGCCAGCCGACGGTCAGCGCCGCCAGCGCGAATCCGGCGACGAGCGCGCCGGTGCCGAGCACGCCTTGCGCGAAGGTCGGCAGGTACGACGTGAGCCCCATCAGCAGCATGCCGACGACGACGGCGATCAGGTTCCCGCCGATCAACGTCCGTTTGGTGAAGATCCACAGCGGCAGCACCGGTTCCTCCGCCTTGCGTTCCACGAGCACGAACGACACCAGCAGCACCACGGAGGCGGCGAAGATCGCCAGGCTCGGCGCAGACGCCCAGCCCCAGGCCACCCCGCCCTCCAGCAGGCCGAGGATGAGCAGCGAGCAGCCGAGCGTGAGCAGCGTGGCGCCCAGGTAGTCGATGCGGTGCGAGCGGCGTTCGACGCGCTCGCTGAAGTTCCGGAACAGCATCCACGCCGCCAGCGCCCCGAGCGGCAGGTTGATGAAGAAGATCCAGCGCCAGTCGAGGTACTCGGCGAACACCCCGCCCAGCGTCGGCCCGACCACCGACGAGACCGCCCAGACGCTGGCGAGATAGCCCTGCACCCGTGCGCGTTCCTCGACCGTGTACATGTCACCGACCATGGTCAGCGCGATCGGCTGGATCGCGCCCGCGCCGATGCCCTGCACCGCGCGGGCGGCGATCAGCACCGGCATGCTCCACGCCGCGCCGCAGAGCACCGAACCGAACAGGAAGGCCGCGATCCCGAAGAACATCACCGGTCGCCTGCCGAACAGGTCGGCGAACTTGCCGTACAGCGGCACGGTGACCGCCTGGGTCAGCAGGTAGATCGAGAACAGCCACGGGAACTGCGAGAAGCCGCCGAGATCGGCGACCACCGAGGGCACCGCCGTCGCGATGATGGTCGAGTCCAGCGCGATCAGGCCGGAACACAGCATCACGGCGATCAGGACGGGGCCGCGTTCGGAGCGGAAACCGACCCCTTTCTTCGCGGTGACCGGGGCCGGGGTGGTCATCTGTGGCGGTCTCCTCGCGTCCATGAAAGGCGTCAACTCCTTCGCATGGGTAAGCATTCCATGGAGACACCCGGTCATGGGACTGATTTCTTCCGTGAGCTTTCCCGCAAAATGGAGCAGATGAACACCTGGATCCGCCCGATCGCCCGTGGCTGGGTTGTCCGCGACACCGTCCCCGGGCCCGACGTCGACGAGTTCGCCGACCCGGACCGGGTGGTCGCCGCGCTCGCCGGGGCTCAGGGCGACAGCCTGCTGGCGGTCCAGCATCCGGCCAGGACCCCGGCCGCGTTGGCGGGCGGCCTCTCGATCGAAGAGGCACTGCCGCAGGCCAGGGCCACTTTCGAACGCATCCGGGAGCAGCACTATCGCCCCGTGTCGGCGGTCGTCGCGCCCTATCGCATCGACGGCCCGGACGGCGTCGCGCTGGGCGTGGTGTGCCTGGTCGACCCGGCCGCGGTCCGCGACGACGGGATGACGCGGGTCCGGCACACCGAGGACGTCTACCCGGACGTCGTCGCGGAGCGGGCCGCGATGCTCGCCGGGCTCGGCGTCGCGACCAGCGCCGCGATGCTGGTCCCCGCGACGGGCGGCCGCGAGCTGACCGCGCTGATCGAACGCAGCTGCCGAGGGCACGTACCCGCCTTGTCCACAGTGGACGGCGTGGGTCGGAAGCACGAACTGTGGCTCGCCGGTCCCGGCGACGGTCAAGACGAACTGCTGGCGGCCTTGGCGGAGATGGATCTCCTGGTCGCGGACGGCAACCACCGGGTCGCGGCCGCCGCGGCGTCGGGGCGTGGCGCGCTGCTGGCGCTGGTCACCGGGGGACCGGGACTGCGGATCGGGCCCATTCACCGGGTGCTCGCCGGCACCGGTCTCGACGCGGCCACACTGGTGCGGCGGTGGACGGAGGCGGGGTTCGACGTCCACCCCGGCTCGCCGGAACCGCCGTCCGAAGCCGGTGAGGTGACCGTGCTGGCGGGGGAGTCCGCGGTGCGGGTGGTGCTCGGAAAGGCGGGCGGCGACCACGCCGTGGTCGAGCAGGAGCTGCTCCGCGGAGCCCTCGGCGTCGATCCGGAGGGGCCGGGTGTGCGGCCGTTGCTGCCGGGCGCCGCGGTGCCCGAAGACGCGGACGCGGTGCTGCTGCTGGCCCCGGTCCCGTACGCGGAGGTGCTCGCCGTGCACGCGGCCGGGCTGAGGATGCCGAGGAAGGCCACCTATTTCACGCCGAAACCACGCAGCGGACTCCTGCTGGCGGGGCTTTGACCTCGTCCGTTCCGGGAGCTTTTGTCGGTGGCCCGGCTTAGGATCGCTTCGTGGAACTGCCCGTGATGCCACCCGTGAAGCCGATGCTGGCCAAGGCCGTGCACGAACTGCCGCGCACGCCGGGCCTGCTGTACGAGCCGAAGTGGGACGGCTTCCGTTGCGTGGTCTTCCGCGACGGTGACGAGGTCGTGCTGGGCTCGCGCAACGACAGGCCACTGACGAGGTACTTCCCCGAGCTGGTCGACCTGCTCAAGGACGCGCTGCCCGAGCGCTGCGTCGTCGACGGCGAGATCGTGCTCGTCACCGAGGGCGGGCTCGATTTCGAGGCGCTGCAATTGCGGCTGCATCCGGCGGCGTCCCGGGTGCACAAACTGGCCGCGGAGACGCCGACCAGTTTCGTGGTGTTCGACCTGCTCGCCCTCGGCGACCGGGATCTCACGCCGGAGCCGTTCGGGGAGCGGCGGAAGCTGCTCGAAAGCGTCGTCGACACGAAGTTCGCCCGTGTCCATCTCACGCCGCTGTCCGAGGACCCGGATGTCGCACAGGACTGGTTCACCCGCTTCGAGGGCGCGGGCTTCGACGGCGTAATGGCCAAGCCCGCCGACGCGCCGTACGAACAGGATAAGCGGGTGATGTGGAAGGTCAAGCACCAGCGGACCGCGGACTGCGTCGTCGCCGGGTTCCGGTGGCACAAGGACGGTGTCGGTGTCGGGTCGCTGCTGCTCGGCCTCTACAACGACGAAGGCGCCCTGCAGCACGTGGGGGTGGCCAGCAGCTTCACCGCCGCGAGGCGCCGCGAACTGGTGGACGAACTCGCGCCACTGCGGGAGAACGCGCTGGAGAACCACCCCTGGCGTGAGTGGGCCGAGGCCCACGAGGAGGCGGGTGGCCGGATGCCCGGCGCGAGCAGCCGATGGGCGCCGAAGAAGGACCTGAGCTGGGAGCCGCTCCGCATCGAATGGGTCGCCGAGGTCCGCTACGAGCACGTCGAGGGAACGCGGTTCCGTCACGGTGGCAGGCTCGTGCGCTTCCGTCCCGACCGCGACCCGGCCTCCTGCACCTACGCGCAGCTGGAAGAGGTCCCACCCGCCGAGCTGGCCACGATGTTCACCGAGCTGGGGGAAACATGAAGTCGGAACCGGTCACGCTGGATCTCGACGGCGTCGAATTCACGGTGTCCAAGCCGGGCAAGGTCTACTTCCCGGAGAACGGCGAGACCAAATTGGACCTCGTCGAGTACTACCGCGCGGTTTCCGGTCCGCTGCTGGCACAACTCGGCGGACGGCCGCTGCTGCTGGAGCGCTACCCCGACGGTGCGGGCGGCAAATCCTGGTTTCAGAAGCGGGTCCCGAAGAACGCGCCCGAGTGGCTGACCACGACGGTGGTGTCCACTCCGAACGGGACCACTTCGGACGCGCTCGTGGCGAAGGACCTCGCGCATGTCATCTGGGCGGTCAACCAGGGCTGCCTCGGCTTTCACGTCTGGCCGAACCGGGCCGACGCGCCGGACGTCAGCGACCAGTTGCGGATCGACCTCGACCCGTCGCCCGGGATCGGTTTTCCCGAGTTGCGCCGCGGTGCGGTCCTGACGAAGGCGCTGCTCGGGGAACTGGGCATCACCGCGCAGCTGAAGACGTCGGGGTCACGCGGCCTGCATCTCTACGTGCCGCTGGAACCGAAATGGGAGGGCTACGAGGTCCGTGCCGCCGCCGTCGCGCTCGCCCGCGAACTGGAGCGCCGTCACCCGGAGGAGATGACGGCGCAGTGGTGGAAGGAAGAACGCGGCTCGCGGGTGTTCGTCGACTTCAATCAGAACGCGCCGCACAAGACGGTGTTCGGCGCGTGGTGTGTGCGGCCGCGGGTCGGCGGGCAGGTGTCGACGCCGATCGGCTGGGATGAACTGGAGACCGTCGAGCCGGACAAGCTCACGCTGTCCACTGTGCCCGCTCGCTTCGCCGAACGCGGAGACCCTTGGGCGGAAACGAAACCGCAGTCGATCGAGCCGCTGCTGGAGATGTCCGAGAAGGACATGGAGAACGGGCTCATGGACGCGCCATGGCCGCCCGTGTACCCGAAGATGCCTAACGAGCCGCCTCGCGTCGCGCCGAGCCGGGCGAAGAAGTAACGCGTTTAGTCCTCTAAATGCGGTAGTAGCGCGTTTAGAGGACGATACGCGTTCTAGAGCGGCAGGTTGAAGGCGAGTTGCGTGTTCGCGGCGGGCTCGGCCTTGCGTGTGGTCCGGTGGCCGGGCAGGGTCGCGGCGCACCGCGGGCATGGAACGACGTCGGTGGTGGTGAGATCGACAGGGGTCCACCGGCGAGCTTCCTTGTCCCCGCAGGCGGAACGCCGATAACGCAGGTCTTCGGAGCGGGTCATCAGATGCGCGGCGGGAGAATTCTCCGGCAGCGCGCCGACCAGATACCAGCGTCCGGCGGTGTTCGTCATGGAACTGTCCTCCCGATACAGGTGGTCCAGCTCGAGATTCCTTCCGGGAATCAGTGTCAAGGAGACACGCGGCGATTCCCGGTATTTCGGCTTTCGGCGTGTCGAGCCGGATTCAGTCCTGGACGAAGCGCAGGACGCGGAGCATTCCCCGCTCGTCGACGACGCCGGGATCGTCCGCGACGCATTCCTCGAGACGCGCGGTGACGGCCTCGGTGTCGATCCCCGAGCCGATCAGTACCAGTTCACTCCGGCGCGGCGCGCCCGACGGCCACGCCGACCGTTCCACCTGGATGAACGAGCCCACCGTGTGCAGGCCGAAGCGGGACCGCGGGCCGTTCGGGCCGAAGTCGAGGAAGCCTTTGATCCGGTAGAGCCCACCGGGACGCTGTTCGAGGAAGTCCATCAGCCGTCGCGGTTCCAGCGGTCGCTCGGCGGTGAAGGCGACGCTGTCGTAGGCGGTGTGGAAGTGGTGTTCGTGGTCGTGCTCTTCCTCGCGGAGGTCGTCGAACGACAGCTGGCCCACCCGTTCGCGCGGCCTGGCGTCGAAGAAGAGGGTGGGGTCGATCCGGCCGTGCGAGGTCGCGATGACCGGGGTGCCGGGCGCGATCTCGTCGATCGTGCCGCGCAGCTTGGCCAAGGCGTCCTCGTCGGCCCGGTCGGTCTTGTTGAGCACGATCAGGTCGGCGAATCCGAGGTGTTCGTCGAGCTCCGGGTGGCGCGCCCTGGTCTGGTCGAATTCGGCCGCGTCGACGAGTTCGACCAGACCGCCGTAGGCGATGGCGGGGTTCTCGCTGGCGATCATCAGCCGGATGAGATCACGCGGTTCGGCCAGGCCGCTGGCTTCGATCACGATGACGTCGATGCCGGCCTCGGCCTCGGAAAGTTTGGCAAGCATGGCGTCGAGCCCGCTCGCGTCGACGGCGCAGCACAGGCAGCCGTTGCCGAACGACATCATCGTGTCGACCTGGCCGGAGACGGCCATCGCGTCCACCGCGATGCTGCCGAAGTCGTTGACCACGACGCCGATCCGCGCACCCTGACGGTTGGCCAGCAGGTGATTGAGCAGGGTGGTCTTCCCGGAACCGAGGAAGCCCGCGACCAGGATGACCGGGATCCGCCTGTCGACCACGAGCTTCCTTTCCGTCGGAGGTCCCCGCACTCTAGCGACGGCGAGCAGGGGGCAATACACCGGTCCGGGGAGAAAGCAGAAGAAGGAACGAGTAAAAGCACTCGAAGGAGTGACCGGCGCTATCGGTCGAAAGATCATAAAAGAGATCTTGGGAATGCGTGATCATTTCACCGGGCGTAATTCGGTGAATCTTCCGCGAAGTCGCACACAATTCCAAATATTGTCGTCGGCAAGCTTTCTGCCTGCGTAAACAGGCTCCGACATGGAGCTTCTGCCATTTGGTGGATAGTGTCGGTGTTTCTGTGGGGTATCGTCCTTCGTCTGGTCCCGGACCCGGCCACCTCGCCGATCAGGCGTGCCCCTCCGGGCATTTCCCGAAGTGCAGGAGGAATGGTGATCGTTCCCGCCGCCGGTGCCGGCGTCGAATTCGGAGAGTGGGAAGCCGAAGTGAAGACGGCGTCCATGCGGGTGACGGACATCCCCCGTTTGCCTCCGGAGACGGACTCGCGGGGACGCAGCGTGGACGTGGCCGAGGCAGAGGACTTCCTCCGGCTCTTCCACGCCGAAGGGGGCGCCGGGGAAGCACGGCTGCGCGAGCGGCTCGACCGGGTCCGCGCCGAGATCCACGAGACCGGCGCCTATCGCCACACCACGGCCGAAGTCGAGTTCGGCGCACGGGTGGCCTGGCGGAATTCCGCGCGCTGTATCGGCAGGCTGTACTGGCAGGGGTTGAAGGTGCGAGACCGTCGTGACGTCACCGGCGCGGCCGCCATCGCCGAGGAGTGCGTCACCCATTTGCGTGAAGCGACCCGGGGCGGCCGGATCCGCTCGACCGTCACGGTGTTCGCGCCGGACGGCCCGGCCGGGCCGGGGCCGAAGATCCACAACGACCAGCTCATCCGATACGCCGGCTACCGGCTCGGCGACGGCTCGGTACTGGGCGATCCGCGCTACGCCGACTTCACCGAGTCCGTCCAGGCGCACGGTTGGCGCCCGCCCGAGCGCAAGGGCTCGTTCGACGTGCTCCCGCTGCTCATCGAGGCCGAAGCGGGGGAGCGGCGCCTGTTCCGGCTGCCGTCCGAGGCGGTGCTGGAGGTCCCGCTGTCGCATCCCGACCATCGGTGGTTCGCCGGACTCGGGCTGCGCTGGCACGCGGTACCGGCGATCAGCAACATGCGCCTGGAGATCGGCGGGATCACCTATCCCGCGGCGCCGTTCAACGGCTGGTACCTCGCCACCGAGGTCGGCGCGCGCAACCTCGCCGACACCGACCGCTACGACCTGCTGCCGGTGATCGCGGATCTGATGGGCCTGTCGACGGCGTCGGAGCGCACCCTGTGGCGCGACCGCGCGCTGGTCGAACTGACGCTGGCCGTCCAGCACTCCTTCGACGCGGCGGGGGTGACCATCGCCGACCACCACACCGAGTCGCGGCGGTTCCTCACCCATATCGCCAAGGAAGAACGCGCGGGCCGCCGCTGCCAGGCGGAGTGGAGCTGGATCGTCCCGCCGTTGTCCGGCGGGCAGACCGCGGTGTTCCACCGCTACTACGACGAACCCGACCCGGCCTTGAGACCGGCTTTCCTGCCACCGGGATGAACGACGCCCCGACGGGTGAAGAGGTGAACCGAATGCGGCGTGTCGATGAGCCGGGCGGCGGTACGGGTTGCGGCCGCGCGGACAATGGGGACATGACCGCAGTACTCGTCGCCCACGCCGGGAAGTCGGGCGGGACAAGGGAGATCGCCGAGGTGATCGCCGCCGAACTGCGGGAGGCCGGTCTGACGGCCGATCTGCTGGACGCCGCCGAGGTCGAGGACGTCGAACCGTACGGCGCGGTGATCGTCGGCAGCGCGCTGTACCACCGGCGCTGGCGGCCGGAGGCGGTGCGCCTGCTCACCGAGCACGAGGAGGCGCTCCGGACCCGTCCGGTCTGGCTGTTCCACAGCGGGCCCTGCGGGCCGCTCGCCGCGGGTAAACGGGTCAGCCTGCCCGCCGGGGTCGCCTTGCTCGCCGCGCGGATCGACGCCGAGCGCACGGCCACCTTCGGGGGCAGGCTCACCCCGGCCACCGCGCGGGGCCTGTTCTGGAAGATCATGGCCGCGGGCCCCTGGGCGGGTGACTTCCGCGACTGGCCGTCGATCCGGACCTGGGCGCGCGACGTCGGCCGCCGCGTGCGTAGCCGGGTCGCATTTTGAAAGACGGTTTTGTCGGTGCCCTGACGTAGGGTGCCGCCATGGACAAACGGTTCACCGCGACGCTGCTCAAAAGCCCGGAGAAGGGCGGCTGGACGTATGTGGTCATGCCCGGCTCCGCCGAGTTCTTCGGCACCAAGGGCTGGTCAAGGTGCGCGGGACCATCGACGGACATCCGTTCCGGAGTTCGTTCATGGCGTTGGGCGACGGCACCCACAAACTCCCGGTGAAGGCCGACGTGCGCAAGGCGATCGGCAAGGAAGAGGGCGACACCGTGGACGTCGTCCTGCTCGAACGGCTGGAGGGCTGAGTGGCGGCGGAATGGAAACCGTCCCCGGTCATCAAGATCTACGAGGCACTCGGCGCGGTGGCCGACGGGCGGGTCGAGGTCGACGGTGACGCGGCGCGCGTCGCGTCGTCGGACAAGGCGAAGACGTACGACGTGCGCCACGATCCGGTCGCGGGTTCGATCACGGCCAACGACAACGGGTCGTACTGGCAGGGGTATCTCGGCTATCCGGGCATCGCGTTCCTGATGGAGCGCGGCGTGCTCACCTACGACCGCGACCTCGCCGCCGAACTGGCGGGCGTGCCGTGGAAGGAACTCGCCACCCGGTATCGCAACGACTGGGCGAAGGTCGAGAAGCACGTCCGCGCCGACCTGTCCGAGCGTGGTGTGGACCTGGACCGGTTCGACGCCGGACTGGCGGAAATCTCCGCTCAACTGGAGAAATTGGCGCTCACCAAGCTTTCCCCGCGGCTGCGTCCGCCGAAGTGACGCGGATGTTCTTCGCTTGACCTCGAGTTAGGTCGAGATCTTAGCGTGAGCCGGGTCAAGATCCCCGGGCACGTGAGGAGAACATTCCGATGGCTGTTTCGGCACAACGGCGGGCGGAGGTGGCCCCGCCGCCGGACAAGGTTCCGGCCGAGACCTGGCGGATGGCCTGGGTGATCGTGCTCGGCGCTTTCATGACCATGCTGGACACCACGGTCCTCGCGGTGGGCGCCGAGACGCTCACCCGTGAGTTCGGCGCCGGAATCGCTTCCGTGCAATGGGTTTTCACCGCCTACCTGGTGGCGCTCGCGGTCGCGCTGCCGCTGTGCGGCTGGCTCAGCCGCCGCTTCGGCGCCGGCCGGGTCTGGCTGGTTTCGCTGGCGGCGTTCACCGTGGCTTCGGTGCTGTGCGCCCTCGCCGGGAACATCGGCTGGCTGATCGGGTTGCGTGTGCTGCAGGGCCTCGCCGCCGGATTGCTCCTGCCCGCCGGGCAGACGGTGCTCGGCCAGGCCGTCGGACCCGCCCGGCTCGGCCGGGTCATGGGGACGCTGGGCATCGTGATGAGCGTCGGCCCGACGTTCGGCCCGCTCCTCGGCGGTGTCCTGTTGCGCGTGCTGTCGTGGGAATGGTTGTTCCTGATCAACATCCCGGTCGGAGTGGTCGCGCTGGTACTCGGACTGCGCCTGGTTCCCCGTGGCGAGAAAGGCGCGGCGACGCGTCCCGACTGGCTCGGCTTCCTCCTGGTGACCGCGGCGATCCCGGCGCTGCTGTACGGGCTCACCATGTGGGGCGAGGGCGGTCAAGAATTCGGCGCGAGGATCCTGGTGCCCCTCGTCGCGGGGGCCGTGTTCCTGGCGTTGTTCATCCGGCGCTCGTGGGGCCGCGAGAACCCGGTCATGGATCTGACCCTGTTCCGGAGCCGGGTCTACACCGCGGCCGCCGCCCTCTCCTTCTTCGCCGCCCCGGCGTTGTTCGGCGCGCTTTTCCTGCTGCCGCTGTATTTCCAGGTTCTCGGCGGAAACGGGGTCGTCGAGACGGGGCTGCTGCTGATGAGTCTCGGGGTCGGTACGGCGATCGCGCTGCCGCTCGCCGGGAGGCTCGCCGACCGGTACGGTGCCGGTCTCATCGCGGCATGGGGGAGTGTCGCGACGCTCGCCACCACGGTTCCGTTCGCCATCGGCGGCTTCCCCCCGGACGGTGTCGTCGTGCAGATCCTGTTGGTGGCCAGGGGTCTCGCCGTGGCCTTCCTGCTGATGCCCGCGACGACGGCAGGCTACGCGGCCGTCACCAAGGAGCAGATGCCCGACGCCGCCGCGCAGATCAACATCGTCACCCGCGTCGGCGGGGCGGCGGGGACGGCGCTGTTCGCCGTCGTACTGGCGAACCTGCTGCCGTCGGGGACGGAGATGGCGTTCCGGGCGGCGTTCTGGTGGCTCACCGCCGCCGCCGCGATCGCGGTGGTGCTGGGAGCAAGGCTCTGGTTGGTGTCGCGTCGCGCCTGACCTCGTGAGTGGTAATGACGGTTAGAACCGTCATTACCACTCACGAGACCGCGTGCTCAGCCGCAGTGTTCCGAGGGACTGTTGTACGTGACACCGCCCGCGGAACCGCCCCACCGGACGCATTTGTCCGCGGCGGACGCACGGACCGGACCGGCGAACCACGCGAACGAGCCGGAGTCGGTGATCCGGGACGCGCCTTGGACCTCGAGGTAGGCCGACGTCGCCGTCGCGTTGCCCGCGGCCGTGCTCTTCATCGTGCTGACACAGTTCTGCCCGTTGGAAGCGTTGTAGGACAGGTAAACCGTGCCTGCCGTCCCGAGTGGAGCCGAATCGATGACGCCGTATCCGCCACCGCACACCGGGGCGCCGAGCGTGGTCTCGGTGACGGTCGAGAAGCGGATGGTCTCGTTGGCGTTGCCCGCCGGGCCCGCTTCGTACAGCACGCCGACCGAACCCGAGGACAGCTGGACCATGTCGGAGTACGCGGCGTCGCCGCTCCACACCAGCGTTCCGGCGGAGTTGCCCTGCCAGTTGGCGCCTTCGTCGAACGACGATCGCACGACGAGTTCCTTACGACGGTCGCAGACCGACGGCGCGGCGAACAAGATCCGGTTGTACTTGCCCGCCTTGTCGGTCGCGGTCATCCGCGCGGTCGAGGCCTGCACGACCGGGGTGATCAGGTCCTCCTCGAAGGTGAATTTGGTGGAAAAGCTCGCTCCGCCGTCGGAACTGATGGCGTAGGCACGGTTCCTCGCGCCACCGCTGAGGCACTTGTCGCCGTTGTTGGCCTGGTTGCGCGCCGCGGCGTAGACCCGGCCGTCGAGCAGTTCGGTGACGCTGATCTCCTGCGGGTTCAGCGCGGCCGACGTCGCCGGGGTGTCGGTGGCGCCGCGCTTCCAGGTGACGCCCTGGTCGTCGCTGTAGACGAGCGCGCCGCTGTTCTTTCCGTCGATGGTGTAGCTCATCCCGGCGACGATCCGGCCGGCGTGCGCGCCGCGGGTCAGGACGATGCCGTGCGACGGGCCGGTCGCGAGCCATCCCGGCGCGGTGCTGAATCCGAGCTGGGTGGTGAGCACCTTGGGCGCGGTCCAGGTCTGGCCGTTGTCGTCGCTGAGCGAAACTCGCGGAATCCGGTTGCAATCGGGGTTCTTGACGCATTCCATCACCGAGAGCAGCACGATCCGTCCGGTGGAAGGAATCACGATCGGCGTGGGATTTCCCTTGGTGTCACCGAAACCTTCGATGACGACCTTCGGCGCGCTCCAGGTCTTCCCGTTGTCGGAGGAGCGTTTCACTACAAGGTCGATGTCACCGCTGTCATTGCAGAAGCTGGCGCCGCCGTTGCGGCCTTCGGCGAACGCGAGCAGATCACCGTTGTTGGCCTTGACAACGGCGGGGATTCTGAAGCAGTCGTAACCTTCTGTTTTCTCTTTGTACACCACCGTGTTTCCGACGGCGGCCGTCGCGGCGGGAGCGGCGAGTGAGGTGGCTGGGATGGCGCCGACCGCCGCGATGGCGACGAGGGCCGCGAACAGGCCCTGTGCGACGCGAGTGATCTTCACGGGAGTGCTCCGTCCTGGATTCGATTCCGGGTGACGGGACAGCAGAGTCCCTCCCTGTCGTACAAGGCGCGTACAACCCGGTTTCGCGTTCTGTGTCAGGTGACGCAGAACGACGGCGCTTTTCCTGCCAGAGTTCCTTCAGCCGGCCACGGCGTGACATCGGAAGGGGAGGGCCGAATGAAGGTGATCGATCCCGAGGGGCGTCAGTGGGAGAGCATTCGCCGTTTCGCGCCGTGGCGCCGGTGGGTACAGCCGTTCGCGCTGCTCAAGGGCGGCTACCGGCACTACCGGATCACAGCGGACTGGACGCTGTATCTCAAGGACTTGCCCAACGACCGCGAGGACAGTCGCGAGGGCGCCAAGGACGGTCCCGTGGACAAGGCGGCCATCGGTCTGATGGGCGTGGTGTTCCTCCTGCAAGCGCTCGTCGAGTTCCCGTTCTATCTGCTCCTCGGGCTGGTGCTGGTGCCGGTTCGGCTGCTGGAGATGCTGGCGCAGGTCGTCGCGGGGTCCGCCGCGCGGGCTGTCCGGTGGTTCCGGAAGGCACCGGAGCGGGTCGATGTCGCCGGCTGGAACAACGATCGGACCGGTCTTGTCTCGCTGACGATCCTCAAGGTCCACAGAGACCTCGCAGACCCGTTGGTCGCCGAACTGGGCGGCCTGTGCCGTGCCCGCGTCATGTTCGACCCCGGCGATCCGGGCGTGCGCGAGGTGCTCACTCGCTTCGGTGCGAGGGTGGAGCGGCATCGGACCCTGCTCCGCCGCCGGGCTCCCCGGATCGCCGTATGACGACCGGCGGCTCAGTGGTCGTCGGGCGTGAGCTGTCTGAGGTCGTGCAGGCTCCGGACGACCAGCCGCTGGCGGCCCGTGCTGAGCAGTCCGTCGGCGCGCAGGGTCCGCAGGGTCCGCGCGACCGCTTCCCGTGACGCGGATGCGAGACCGGCCAGGTCGCGCTGGCTGATCCGCAAAGCGATCAGGGTGCCGTCGGGGACGGCGACGCCGTAGCGCTCGGCGAGGTCGACCAGGATCGCGGCGATCCGCTCGGCGGCGGTGCTGTCGCCGAATTCGGTGCGGCGCGAATTGGCGTAACGCAGGCGGGAGGTGATGATCCGGAGCAGGACCACGGAGATACCGGCGTGCCGGCGGAGCACGGAGTTGAACGACCTCGCGGACAGCCACAGCCCGGTGACCGGTTCGACGGCGACCGCCGTCGCCGACCGCAGGCTGCCGTCCATCGACGCCATCTCGCCGATGATGTCGCCGGGGTCGCGGACGGCCAGCACGGCGTCGTAACCGCCGGTGGACACCGACGTGATCTTGACCCGCCCGGTCATCAGGATCAGCACCCAGTCCGACCGGTCACCCTCGCGGATGATCACCGTGCCGGCCGGGTACCGGCGCAGCTCGGCTTCGGCGCGCAGCGCCTTGCGCTCGACGTCGTCGAGCAGCTCCCAGAGCCTGCCGGGTGAATCGTGCGGCTCCGCCGCCGGCTGTGTCATGCCTTCTCGTCGCCTCCGTGGGCGATGGTACGAGCAGACCGCGCCGGGTGTTAAGCGGGGAGCTCTTGGTATGCCTGGGAAAGGCGTCGGATACCGTCCCGAACCTGTGCGCCGGTCGCGGCGCTGACGTAGCTCAGGCGCAGATAGGGCCCCGGTGCCTCGGCCGCGAAATAGAGCCTGCCGGGCGTGACCGCTACTCCGGCGCGGAAAGCAGCGCTGGTCAACGTCACTTCGTCGGCGGATCCGGGCAGCGGTTGCCACAGGTGATAGCCACCGGTCGGGACCGGGACGGTGTGCCACGAGGGCAGGAACTCCCGCAGAGCCGAGACGGCGACGTCGCGGCGTTCGCGCAACGCGGCGGCGAGTGTCCGCAGATGGCGCGTCCAGGCGGGAGAACTCACCAGTTCCAGCGCGGTTTCCTGCAAGGGCCGGGGTACGAAGAAGCTCTCGACGGCGTGGAGTCCCCGCAGTCGTTCCAGCGCCGGGCCGCGGGCGGCCAGCGCGCTGATCCGCAGGCTCGGTGACGCCGGTTTCGTGAGCGACCGGATGTGCACCACGACACCGTCGGGGTCATCGGCCACGAGCGGTGGCGGGGGAGCCGGACTGCCGGGATGCGCCATCAGCCGCGCGAAATCGTCCTCGACGACGAAAGCACCCGCGTCACGGGCGATCCGCAGGACCTCGGCCCGGCGTTCGGCGCACAGGACCGCGCCGGTCGGGTTCTGGAAGGCGGGCTGGCAGACGAACAGCCGCGCGCCGGTGTCGCGGAAGGCGTCCGCGAGGAGTTCGGGGCGGACGCCGTCGCGGTCGATCGGCACCGGGACCGGCCGCAGCCCCGACGCCCTCGCGATGGCCAGCATCCCCGGATAGGTCGGCGATTCCACCAGCACCGGCGCGCCGGGGGCGCCGAGCGCGCGCAACGCCGTGGTCAGCGCGCTCTGCCCGCCCGCGGTGACCAGGACGTTCTCGACGTTCACCGGGCTGCCGATGTCGCGGGCGAACCAGGCCCGCAATTCGGGGAGGCCGCAGATCGGCGGCCGGGTCCAGGCGCCGGGACGACGGCCGGCCCTGGCCGACGCCGCCGCGAGTTCCCGCTCCGGTTGCAGGCTGGGATGCGTGTAGCCACCGTTGAGGTCGATGACGCCCGACGGCGGGTCGCTCAACGCGGTCAGCACCCCGGTCGCGTCGATCGCGCGGAGGCCGGACTGGGAACTGAGCGACACCTCCTGCCACGAGACGTCGCCGGTCACCACCGATTCGCGACGCGGCGGGGCGCGGAAGACACCGGCGCCGGGGCGGGTGATCACCAGACCTTCCGAGGCCAGTGCGGCGATGGCGCGCGACACCGTCACCGGGCTCACCTTCAGCTGCCGCACGAGCTCGCGGCTGGATGGGAGCTTTCCTTCGATCGGATAGCGCTCTAGCTCGGAACGCAGCTGTTTGACCAGGCTGGCGACGCTGCTACCATCGGACATGAGACTGGATGATAGCGCTATCGCGGACCGGGCAATAGCGGTCCGCTCCGGGACGGTGCTGGCGGCGCTGGGTGTCTTCGCCTTCTCCTTCACGTTCCCCGCCACCGTCTGGACGCTCAAGGGTTTCGGCCCGTGGACCGCCACCGGGGCACGATGCGTCCTCGCGGCACTGGTCGCCGCCGCCTTTCTCCGCGCGTTCCGGGTCCCGCTGCCGAAGCGCGAACAATGGCGCGGCCTCGCCGTGGTCGCCGTCGGCTGCGTCCTGGGGTTCCCGACCCTGACCACCCTCGCCCTGCAGACGTCGTCGACGGCGCATTCCGCGGTGGTGATCGGCATGCTGCCGATGGCCACCGCCGTCGTCTCGTCGAGGCTCACCGGGCACCGGCCGTCCCGCCGGTTCTGGCTCGCCGCCGCGGTGGGCGCGCTCGCGGTGGTGGTGTTCACCGTGAGCCAGAGCGGCGGCGGACTGTCCACAGCGGACCTGTTCCTGTTCGCCGCGCTCGTGCTGTGCGCGTTCGGATATGCCGAGGGCGGCAGGCTGGCCAGGGAGATGGCCGGCTGGCAGGTGATCGCCTGGGCGCTGGTCCTCGCGCTGCCGGTCACCGCCGCGCTGACGGTCTTCGGCTCGCTGACCGAACCGCTGCACCTCGGCGGCGAGGCGATCGTCGGCCTGTTGTACGTCGCGCTCATCTCGCAGTTCGGCGGCTTCTTCGTCTGGTACCGGGGAATGGCCGAGATCGGGGTCGCGCGGGCGAGCCAGTTGCAGCTGGCGCAGCCACTGCTGACGCTGGTCTGGGCGGTCCTGCTGCTCGGCGAGCACCTTCCGGCGGCCGCGCCGGTGACGGCGTTGATCGTGGTCGCCTGCATCGTGGTGACCCAGCGCTCACGCGCTTAGCTCCACAGCCACGTCGCGATTCCGCCAGACCGCGGTGTCCGCGCGGTGATGGGCTGGGGTAGATGACCGCCTCGACTCTCGACACCTCCGCCCGGACCCCGCTGAAGGGATGGCTCGCCGTCCTCGCGGTGACACTGGGGATCTTTTCCCTCGTCACCACGGAGATCCTGCCGATCGGCCTCCTGACCCCGATCGGCGAGGACTTCCGGATCACGCCGGGGACGGCGGGCCTGACCATGACCCTTCCCGGCTTTCTCGCCGCGCTCGCCGCGCCTGCCGTCACCGTCGCCGCCGGGCGGATCGACCGGCGGGCCTTGATGTGCGCCCTGATGGTGGTGCTGGCACTGGCCGATGTCGTCGCGGCGACCGCGCAGGCCTACTGGGCGGTCTTGGTCTCCCGGATCCTGGTCGGGCTGGTGATCGGCGCGTTCTGGGCGATCGGTTCCGGGCTCGCCGCGCGGCTCGTCGGTCCCGCACGGGCGGGTACGGCGACGGCGGTGATTTTCTCGGCCGTGCCACTCGGCTCGGTTCTGGGTGTGCCGGCGGGGACGTTCGTCGGTGACCTGTTCGGCTGGCGGGCGGCCTTCGCCGTGCTGGGTGTCTTCACGATCGGTGTCCTCGCCCTGCTCACCGTGTCGCTGCCTCCGCTGCCTTCGGCGGGCACCACCCGGCTCGGTGTCCTGCGTGAGCTGACGCGCGGGCGGACGACCCGGCTCGGCCTGCTCGTCACGATGCTGGTCGTGCTCGCCCACTTCGGCACCTACACCTACGTCACGCCGCTTCTGCGGGACGTGACCCGGGTGAGCCCTGAGCTGATCACCGTCTTCCTGCTTGTCTACGGCACCGCGGGGATCGTGGGCAACTTCGTCGCGGGGGCGGCGATCGCCCGCGATCTCCGGCTGACCTTCCTCGCCGCCGCGGGGGCGATCGGCGTGGCGACGTGCGCGCTGCCGTTCCTCGGTGGTTTCCCGGCAGGCGCGCTGGCGCTGCTGGTGCTCTGGGGGTTCGCCTACGGGGCGGTCCCGGTCTGCTCGGGCACGTGGTTCGCGAAGGCGGCTCCGCACGCTCCCGAGGCGGCGTCGGTGCTGTTCACCTCGTCGTTCCAGGCGACCCTTTCCGCGGGCGCGTTGCTGGGCGGATTCGTCGTCGACGCGGTGTCCGTCCCGGCGGTGATGCTCGCGGGCGGCGTCGTGGCGCTGCTCGCGGCGGTGGTCCTCAGCCGAGCACGGCGAGTGTGACCAGCGCGGTCGTCCCGACCAGCAGGGTGGAGAGCAGGCCGAGCAGCAGGGCGCGGCCGCCGGTCCGGATCAGCGTGCCGATCCGGACCGCGCACCCGAGCCCGAACAACGCCCCGGCCAGCGACAGCGTGCAGGCGACCTTGGCGACGTCGAGCGCGACGCCCGGCACGATCCCGGTGCTGCGCACGGCGGCCATCGCGAGGAAGCCGATGACGAACAGCGGGACCAGCGGCGGACGCTTGCCGCCGTCGGCGGGTCGGTGGCGTTCGTGCACGCCGACCGCGGCGACCATCGGGGCCAGCAGGACCACCCGGCTGAGTTTGATCACGATGGCGACCGCGACGGCGGCGCTGCCCGCGGGCGTGGCCGCGGCGACGACCTGCGCGACCTCGTGCACGCTGAGCCCAGCCCATTCACCGATCCGGACCGCGTCGAGGCGCAGCCAGCCGCCGAGCAGCGGGACGGCCGCGATGGCGAGCCCGCCGTAGAAGGTGACCAGTGCGACCGCGGTCGCGACGTCGGAGTCCTCCCGTTTCACGACGCCTTCCATCGCGGCGATCGCCGACGCGCCACAGATCGAGAATCCGGTGGCGACCAGCATCGCCAGCCCGCGCGGCACGCCGAGGAGCCTGCCGAGGCCGATCGTGCCGAGGAACGTGATACCCACCGTGAGCACGACGGCGAGCAGGGTGCCGGGGCCGAGCGCCAGCACCGAGGGGAGCGAGAGCTGCAGGCCCAACAGCACGACACCGGCGCGAAGCAGCTTCCTGGTGACGCCGGAGATCGCTTTCCGGGTCTCGTCCGACAGCGCGGGCAGCGAACCCGCGAGGACGCCGAGGACGACGGCGATGGTGAGCGCGCTGACGACCGGCACCGCGGTACCGACCAGGTACGCGGCGGCCACTCCGGCGCCGGTGATGGCCAACGCGGTCAAGTAGGGCTTGGTCGGTCTCGCGTGCGTGGTGCTCATGATCCGAGCATCGCCGCGACGGGTCGGCCTCGGTAGCGGGGAATACGAGGGGTAGGTCATAGACTTGGGCTATGACCACCCCCGATCTGGACTCCCTGCGCCTGCTGGTGCTCGTGGACGAGCTCGGCAGTATCGGGCAGGCCGCGGCCAGGCTTGGGATCGCCCAGCCGTCGGCGAGCAAACGACTGTCCACAGTAGAACGACGGCTCGGACTGGTGCTGGTCGACCGTACGCGACGCGGGTCCGCCCTCACCCCCGACGGCAGGGTCATCGCGGGCTGGGCCCACCGCGTGCTGGCCGAACTCGACGGGCTCCTCGACGGCGCCGAAGCGTTGCGCACCCAGCACGAGGCGCAACTGCGCGTCGCCGCGAGCATGACGTTGGCCGAACATCTGGTACCGGGCTGGATCGGCGAACTCAAACGCGGAAACCCGGGGCTGTACCTCGGGCTGGAGGTCACGAACTCCGACCAGGCCGCGGAACTGGCCAGGGAGGGCAAGGTCGACCTCGGCTTCGTCGAGTCGCCCGGCGCGCTGCCGGGTCTTTCGGCCAAGCGGGTGGCCACCGATCGGCTGGTCCTCGTCGTGGCCGGAAGCCATCCCTGGGCGCGCAGGCGCCGCCCGCTGACCGCGGCCGAACTGGCGGTCACACCGCTGGTGGTCCGCGAGCCGGGCTCGGGGACCAGGGAAACCGTGGACACCGCCTTGCGCAAGGCCGGCGTCGGCCCGGCGAAACCGTTGCTGGAGCTGGGGTCCGCCTCCGCGGTCCGCAACGCCGTGGTCGCGGGCGCCGGACCGGCGGTGATCAGCGAACTCGACGTGGCACGGGACGTCGCCGACCGCAGGCTCGTCCAGGTCGCGGTCGAGGGCGTCGATTTCGGCCGGGAACTGCGGGCGGTGTGGCCCGCCGGGCGGCGCCTCGCCGGACCGGCCGCCGCGCTGCTGGCGCTCGCGGTCCGCTCCCGGAGCTCTCGCGGCTGACGGCGAACGGACGAATCCTCCTCCAGCTCTTGAAAAGCCGGTGTGTAGGGACTCTCCTGGAGGGGTACCAGCTGCCAGAAGGTGTGTCCTCGTGCTGGGAGTGGCCATGACCGCCGTGAAGACATCGCCCCGGCCGGAGGCCGTCCGCTTCGGCGGACGCCGGCGTGCCCCCAAGGGCAGTGTGTTCCTCAACGTCATCCGCACCACCGACCACAAGACGATCGGCCTGCTCTACCTGTGCACCTCGTTCGGGTTCTTCCTCGCGGGCGGGTTCATGGCGCTGCTGATGCGCGGTGAACTGGGCAGGCCGGGCATGCAGTTCCTGTCGCAGGAGCAGTACAACCAGCTGTTCACCATGCACGGCCTCATCATGCTGCTGCTGTACGCGACGCCGAACCTTTTCGCCTTCGCCAACTACATCCTGCCGCTGCAGATCGGGTCACCGGACGTCGCTTTCCCGAGGCTGAACGCGTTCTCCTATTGGCTGTATCTCTTCGGCGGGCTGATGGCACTCAGCTCGTTCTTCACGCCGGGCGGCGCGCCCGACTTCGGGTGGACGATGTACACGCCGCTCTCCAACGCCGCGCACACGCCGGGCGTCGGCGCCGATCTGGTGATCATGGGCCTGATCGTCTCCGGGCTCGGGACGATCCTCGGCGCGGTCAACATGGTCACCACGATCCTCTGCCTGCGCGCGCCGGGGATGACCATGTGGCGGTTGCCGCTGTTCACCTGGAACATCCTGTTCACCACGATCCTGATCCTGGCGGTCTTCCCGATCCTCACCGCGGCACTGTTCGGGCTGGCAGCGGACAGACGGCTCGGCGCGCACGTCTTCGATCCGGCCAACGGCGGGGCGATCCTGTTCCAGCACCTGTTCTGGTTCTTCGGCCATCCCGAGGTCTACATCGTCGCGTTGCCGTATTTCGGCATCATCACCGAAATCGTCCCGGTGTTCAGCCGGAAACCGCTGTTCGGCTACAAACTCATGGTGTTCGCGACGATCGGGATCACCGCGTTGTCGTTCGCCGTCTGGGCACACCACATGTTCGCCACCGGCGCGGTCCTGTTGCCGTTCTTCTCGATCATGACCTTCCTCATCGCGGTACCGACCGGGATCAAGTTCTTCAACTGGATCGGCACCATGTGGAAGGGACAGCTGACCTTCGAATCGCCGATGCTGTGGTCGATCGGGTTCATGGTGACGTTCTTGCTCGGCGGGCTGACCGGGATCATCCTCGCCGCACCGCCCTTGGACTTCCACATCCACGACACCTACTTCGTGGTGGCGCATTTCCATTACGTGCTGTTCGGCACCATCGTGTTCGCCACCTTCGCCGGGATCTATTTCTGGTTCCCGAAGATGACCGGGCGGCTTCTCGACGAGCGGCTCGCGAAACTGCATTTCTGGACCACGTTCATCGGTTTCCATCTGACGTTCCTGGTCCAGCACTGGCTCGGCAACCAGGGTATGCCGCGCCGCTACGCCGACTACCTGAGCACCGACGGTTTCACCTTGCTGCACACCATTTCCACCATCGGCGCGTTCCTGCTCGGCGCGTCGGTGCTGCCGTTCCTCTGGAATGTCGTCCGCAGCTACCGGTTCGGGGAAGTCGTCGAGGTCGACGACCCGTGGGGGCACGGGAATTCCCTGGAGTGGGCGACGACCTGCCCGCCGCCCCGGCACAACTTCTTCGACCTGCCGAGGATCCGGTCCGAACGACCGGCGTTCGAACTCCACTATCCGCACATGATCCCTCGGCTGCGCGCCGAGGGGCATACGACCCCGTTCCAGCGCCGCGACCAGCCCGCACCCTCGGAAGTGGTGGCGGACAAGGCGTTGGCGGACGACGACACCGGCTCACCGAAGGAATGAGGTACCGCGCATGATCCCGATGGATGTCGAGGGGATGGCAGTCCTGGCTCCGGAAGCCGCACCGGTGATGCTGCTGCGAGAGCGGGAGGGCGAACGCCGTTGGCTGGCGATCACGATCGGTGGCCCCGAGGCGAGCGCGGTGGCGCTCGCGCAGGAGAAGATCCACTTACCGCGTCCCGGCACGATCGAACTGATCGGCCAGGTGGTGGAATCGTTCGGGCACCACGTCACCGGCGTCGAGGTCACCGCGCTCCGGGACGGGATTTTCTTCGCGGATCTCGTACTCGACTCCGATATCCGCATTTCCGCCCGGCCGAGTGACGCGGTCGCGATCGGGTTGCGCGCCGGTGTCGGGATCAAGGTGGCCGACTCCGTGCTGGACGTCGCCTCGGTGCGGGTCGAGATCGTGGGGTCCGGGCCCGACGCCGAACTGCCGACGGTGCCATCCGACCCGGTCGACCAGGAACGGGAGGTGGAGGAGTTCAGGGCGGCGTTGGACAAGATCGTGCCGGAGGACTTCGGGGACCTTCCGCCCGAGCCGCCTGCCGACCCCAAGGCTTGAGCCGCCTGCCGACCGATGAAATGAAGGGGCCTTTCATTGCAAAATTCGCAATGAAAGGCCCCTTCATTTCACTTGAGTACTACTTTTTAGCCAGGCCCCGTTCGATCGCCTCGATGATGCGCGGCCGCATCTCCGCCGCGCTGATGATCGCGTCCACCGAACCGACCTTCACCGCGCGTTCGATGCTGTGCACGCCGTCGAACTCGGCGGCGACCGCGCCCAGCTTCTCCGACCGCACCGACGACTGAACTTCGGCCAGTTCCGCGGCCAGCGCGGCACGTTCGGCGCCGGTCGCCCCGCTGAGCTTCTCCGTCAGCGACCGCACCCGCTCGTCCGCCGCGGTCCGCGCGTTGACCTCACCGGCGAACACGACCGCCGCGGCGGGCGCGCCGCCGAGCACGGAAGCGAACGAACCTTCCAGCGCCAGCACCGTCATGTTCGGGTTCAGTGCCTTCGAGAAGACCACGAAAGCGCCACCGTGGTACCGCGAGATCACGCAGAACACGATCGGGCCCTCGAAGTTGACGATCGCCCGGCCGATCTCCGCGCCGTACTCCAGCTGCAGTTTCCGCATCGACTCCGGTGAGCCGTCGAAGCCGGACAGGTTCGCCAGCACCACCAGCGGCCGGTTGCCGCTGGCCGCGTTGATCGCCCGCGCCGCCTTCTTCGACGACCGCGGGAACAGCGTGCCCGCGGTGTAGGTGTCCGGGCCGTCGGTGGGCGGGAAGCCGCGGCGCGGCACCGAACGCGACTCGATACCGAGCAGGCACACCGGCCGCCCGCCGAGGTGCACGTCCTGCACGGCCGCGGTCTCCGCGTCGGCCATGCCCGGCCAGCGTTCCAGCACCGGGTGGTCCTGGTCTGACAGCGCGCGCATCACGGTGCGGATGTCGAACGGCTTCTTGCGGTCGGGGTTGGCCTCACGCGAGAAGATCTGGCCGACCGTGGTGAAGTCGCTGTCGACGGCCGCGTGCGGGAACGACGAGATGTCCCGGTCGATCGGGTCGTTCGTGACCGCCTTGCGCGGACCGGGCTCGTCCGGTGCCACGTAGGTGTGGTCGTAGTGCGCCATCAGCACGTCGCGGGCCGCGGCGAGGTTCGGCGCCCAGTACTGCGCCTGGCCGTTCGGGCCCATGACGCGGTCGTAGCCGCCGATGCCGAAGTTGTCCTCGGCCGAGACACCGCCGGAGAAGTCGAGCGACTGCTTGCCGGTCAGCACCATCGCGGAGTCCGGCGTCATCACCAGAATCCCCTTGGTGTGCATGAGCATCGTCGCTTCGGCGTTCCAGTACGGCTGGGCGCCGACGTTGATCCCGGCCACGACGATGTTGATCTCGCCGCCGTCCTGGGTGAAGTGCACGATCCGCTTGAGCGCGGCCGCGACCCAGTCCATGTTCTCGGTACCGGACTCCATCGAGATCCGGGCACCGGCCGAGAGCGCGTACCACTCCAGCGGGACCCGCATCCGCTCGGCGAGGTCCAGCGCCGCGATCACCCGCGAGCACTCCGGCTCCGACAACGCGCCGAGCGCCTTCGTCGGGTCGCCCAGCAGCACCACCCGCTTGACGCCCTCCGGATACCGCTCGGTCGGCGTGGTGACCACACCGGCGACGATCGCCGCCTTGTTCCGCCCCAGCGGCCGTTCGACGGGGACGAGGGTGTTGCCGCTCGAGGTACTCGTTTCCGCCGAGGGCGAATCAGACTCAGTGTCCATGTCGTACTCGGTGAACGAACCGAGCATCTTGGTCAGCTCGTACGGGTACACCGTGTCCCGGCGCCGGGCGCGCAGGACGTTCTGGTGGTAGTCGTCGAGCGGCAGGATCGGCCCGGTCGTGGGCTCGGACAGCGACATCTGCACGCCACCGCTGACGTCGTAGCCGATCCGCACGGCGACCTCGTTGACCTCGCCGGTCGCGCGGTTGCGCTGCCTGCCGAGGAACTGGACCTCTTCGAGACCCGCGCCGGCCGTCGACGGCTGCACGCGCTGCGCGACCGTGTTCAGCTCCTCGCCGGTGAGCTCACTCGTCGGCCACACGTAGAGCATGATCCGGTTGGTGTCGAAGCGTTTCTTCGGCGGAAGCTTCGCCTGCACTTCCCGGATCGCGTCGAGGCAACCGGCCAGCGTGCCTTCGACCGCGGGCAGGGCCAGCAGTTTGCCGTCGTTGTCCCGCAACGGGGTCAGGTCACGGACCTGGGCCAGTGCGACCAGCCGCTGGTCCGCCGGGTTCATCGGCGCGACACACTTGAACAGGTAGACGTCCTCGTCGCCGGACGGCAAGCGCGTGAGGTCGAAGTTCGCCAGCCGCTGCAACTGCATCCGCTGGGCGATCAGCGGGTGCAGGCCGCGGATGAGCCGTTCCTCACTGAAACCGGTCGAGGACGGGCGGAAGGTGAAGTGGTGGTGCATCACCGCGCCGCTGTGCCCCGCGACCGTGGTGGTGACGCGCCGGATCCGGCTCGGCAGCGACTCGGCCGTGAGGACCTCGCGCAGCCCGGCCGCCATCGCGTCGTCGTCGGCCGACTCGTCGTCCCAGGTCAGGTAGAGGTCCGCTTCGACATCGGTGTCGGCGGGCAGGCCGGCGGCGAGATCGGCGACCGCCTTGATCGCCCCGGGCAGCCCGGCGCGGTCGACGGCGGTGGTGGCCATGTGGAACCGCTCGCCGTCGTCGGCGTAGTCACCGGTGACGAAGGTGCAGTCGCCGACGGTGACCTGCCCGACGCCGGTGAGCGCGCGGTTGCCGTAGTAGCGGCGGCTCAGCACTTCGAGCAGCGGGGTGTGGTCGGTGCCGGGGCGCCCGATCCGCTGCCCGAGCAGGCGTACCAGCGGCTGCGCGCTGGCCAGCATGCTCGCGATCCGCTCGGCGCGGTCCGGCGAGTCCGGGTGCCGGTCGAGGTGGCGCAGGTGCTTGCGGACCTCGCTGTAGACCTCGGCGCGGGTGCGGCGCAGCAGCGGCTGGGCGAACCAGCGGAACACCACGCTGCGCGCGAGGTCGCTGACCACCGGGAAGCGGACCTGCGTGGCGGCGATGAGCTGCTCCAGCGCCTTGCCCGCCGGTTCGCGCATCGCCTCGAACGGCTGCGCCTCAGTGAGCCACTGCCGCAGCAACGCGGTGACGATCGCGACGTCGGAAGCCGCCCGCTGCTGGGCGAGGAAGATGCGGAAGACCGCCTCCTCCAGCTCCGGCGTCCGCTCCAGATCCTTGACGCCGTAATGCGCCAGTACCTTCTTGAGCTTGTTCTGGAACGACTCCGACAGGCCGGCGCGTTCGACGTCGAGGCTCTGCAGGTAGGTGTGGAAGAACTCGCGGGCGCTGTGCACCCGGGTGTCGGTCTTGGTCTCCTCACCCGCCGGCTTGTTGCGGATCAGCTCGGACAGGTCGGCGAACACGGTCAGCAGTTCGACCTCGCCCTCCAGCGGGCGGTCGCCGTTGTCCTCGACTTCGGCACGGGCGGCCAGGTACGCGCTGAGCGTGCGGCGCTCGTCGTGCGGGTCGACGTCGAAGCCGAGCAGGAGGCTGCGCAGATCCTGCTGTCCCCGGGCGATCCGCTGCGGTGCCGACGCGCTGTCCGGTTCCACGGGCAGCTCGATCTCGACGCCGCCGGTGTCCTCGACGACCTCGGCGCCCTCTTCCGCCAGCGGCTCGAGCCGCAGCAGCGGCGCGCCTGTCTCGACCTGGCTGCCGACCGAGACGACGCACTCGCGCAGCTTCGCGCGGAACGGCGCGCGGAGCACCGTCTCCATCTTCATGCTTTCCAGCACCAGCACCGGTGCGCCCGCCTCGACCTCCGCGCCGACCTCGAGCGGTGTCGCGACGACGAGCGCGGGGGCGGGGGAGCGGACGACGCCACCCTCGTCGCGGCTGACGCGGTGGGTGACGCCGTCGACCTCGATCAGGTGGATCGGCCCGTGCGTGCCGGTGACCAGGCGGAATCGGGTGCCGTTGACGGTGATCTGACCGGTGTGCTCGTCGAAGCGGTCGACCTCGACGTCGGCGGCGTGGATGTCGCCGCCGGCGGCGGAGACGCCAACGCGGAATCGGCGGTGGCCGATCCTGGCGACGCTCACCCGGTACGCGGCGCCGCGCAGTTTGAGGTCGAGCGGGCGGCCGCTCTCGTGCTGGACCTGCGGACGGCCACCGTGCGCGGTGGAGAGAAGTCGTTGGCGTTCGACGGCTTCCTCGTCCTCGTAGGCCTCGATCGCGGCGGCCGCGAGCGCGATCGCCGAATGGCGGTGCGTGACCAGCTTGCCTTCGCCGCGGACCCGGTCGATCCAGCCGGTGTCGGCGCTGCCGTCGATCACCTCGGGCTGGTCGAGCAGATCGAGGACGAAGCTCTTGTTGGTCGCGCCGCCCTCGATGATGACCGTGGTCTGCGCCATCGCGCGGCGCAGACGGCCGAGCGCCTCGTCGCGGTCGCGGCCGTAGGCGATGATCTTCGCGATCATCGAGTCGAAGTCGGCCGGGATCGTGTCGCCTTCGCTGACCCCGGTGTCGACGCGGATGCCGGGGCCCGCGGGCAGGTCCAGGCGCGCGATGCGGCCGGGCGAAGGGGCGAAGTCGCGATCCGGGTCCTCGGCGTTGAGTCGCGCCTCGACGGCGTGACCGGCCTCGGCGGGCTGGAGGCCTTCGAGCTTGCCACCGGACGCGACGTGCAACTGGGCCTTGACCAGGTCCATGCCGGTGGTCAGCTCGGTGATCGGATGCTCGACCTGGAGGCGGGTGTTGACCTCGAGGAAGGCGAACAGCTTGTCGCCAGGGTGGTAGAGGAACTCGACCGTGCCGGCGCCGCGGTAACCGACGGCGAGCGCGAGCCGCTCGGCGGACCGCTTGAGCTCGTCGGCCTGCTCGGGGCTCAGCACCGGGGAGGCGGACTCCTCGATGATCTTCTGGTTGCGGCGCTGCACGGAACAGTCGCGGACGCCGAGCGCCCACGCGGTGCCCTGGCCGTCGGCGATGACCTGGACCTCGACGTGCCGGGCGCCGGTGACCAGGCGCTCCAGGAACACGACGCCACTGCCGAAGGCGCGCTCGGCCTCCAGGCTGGTGCGCTCGTAGGCGTCCTTGAGTTCGTCGGCCGAGGTGATGACGCGGATACCGCGCCCGCCACCGCCCGCGGTCGCCTTGAGCATCAGCGGGTAGCCGATCTCGTCGGCGGCCTTGATGGCGGCGTCGAGATCCGCGACGGCGCCACGGCTCCACGGGGCGACCGGAACGCCGACCTCCTCGGCGATCAGCTTCGCGCCGATCTTGTCACCGAGCTTGCGCATCGCGTCCGGGCTCGGCCCGATGAAGGTGACACCCAGCCGCTCACACAGCTCGGCGAAGGCCGGATCCTCGGCCACGAAACCCCACCCGACCCAAGCCGAGTCGGCCCCGGTCTCGGTCAGCGCCCGCTCCAGCACGGCGAAGTCCAGATAGGGACGTGCCGAGGCGGGCCCCAGGTTGTAGCTGATGTCGGCTTCCCGCACGAACGTCGCCGACCGGTCCGCATCCGTGTAGAGAGCGACGGTCTCGATCCGCTGTCCGGTCTCCGCCGAAAGCTCGCGGACGGCATGGATGAGCCGCATCGCGGCTTCTCCGCGGTTGACGATGGCGACACGACTGAACACCGACTGAGCCTCCCAAAGTACGCAGCACAACAGGCGACAGCCCGCCGGATCACGCGCGGGACAGTCACCTGTACCTGTTTACAGCCTGCCTCTTACCGGCCGGTACGAGAATGTCGTCGGTGGCGCATGCCGAGGGCCGGGTCTTGTAGGAACCCGCCAAAAAGTGTCCTGGAACACCTCGCCGAGGGGGCGAATGAGGTGATGAAGTGGACAATCTCGGGCTCGGCTCGGTGGCCGGGGTCGTGAGGTGTCACCAGGTGTTCACGCCGGTTTCATCGGGCGGGGCGGGCGTTGCCGTTTCCCGGCGACGGTTCAGAAGACACGCACGACGCCTGCGCCTGGGACGTCGTCTGGCGGACCACCGCGCCTACCTCGCCGTTTCTGGGCAACGAGGCTCAGAACGGCGGCGGTTCCTCCTCCCCCGGAGAGTGTGCGGGCGAGGCTCATGGAGCGGCGGCGGTGTGCTGGCGTAGCTGTGGCCGGTGACGGTCAGCGTGCCGTCAGGCGCGAGGCGGTAGGTCCAGCCGGGTTCGTCTTCGAGCCGTGGCGAGTGATCCGATGAACGACTTCCCGCGCATAGACCATGCCGACCGGATACGCGGTCCGTCACGAACAACTTTCGCACCGTATCGGCTGTTGCCGTCTTTCGGCGACGGGATCCCGGCGCGTTCTCGCACATCAAGAAACCCTGCCGAAGCCGTCGCCATAGATCGGCAATGGGGTACGTCAGTCACCCGAAACTGCCGCCACTATCCGGCGACAAGACTCGGCGTCGCAGAAGAGACCTACCTGCCCGCGAACCGGCACTGTCGCCGTTTCCCGGCAACGAGGCTCAGAACGGTGGCGGCTCTTCGTCTGCCGGAGGGCTTTGCGGGCGGGGATCGTGCAGCGGTGGGGGTGTGCTGTCGTAGCTGTGTCCAGTCGGGGTAGTGACCGTCAGCGTCCCGTCAGGCGCGAGGTGGTAGGTCCAGCCGGGTTCGTCTTTGAGCCGGTGATCACGACGGCAGAGGTCGACCAACTCCTCGGCGGCGGTGTGGCCGCCAAACTGCCACGGCACCACATGATCCAGATCGCAGGCCTGCGCGGGACGCCCGCACCCCGGTCTCCGGCACTCGCGATCCCGCACCCGCACAAACTCACCCAACCCCGCCGTAGGCCGATACCGATCCCGCCCCAAATCCAGGACTTGCCCCGACAACGGGTCGGTGATGATCCGCCGCAACACGGTGTCCGGCCCCGTCGCGATCCGCCTGGCCAACCCCGCCGGAATGTGGCCGTGCCCGGCCAGCTCGGCGGGATCGTTGTTGAGCCCGAGATAGGTGAACAAATCCATGTACAGGAACACCTCGGTGCGTTCACTCGGGCCGCCCTGTCCGCCCAGCAGCAGATCGAGCGCCACATCGGCGCGCAACTGATCCAACGTCCGGGTCTCCCCACCTTTCCGCAAAGCGCGGGCCTCACGGTCGATCCGGCGGTAAGCCGCGGTCACCTTCTCCACGGGCCCGTCTTCGACCTCGATCGACGCCACCCCGCTCTCACCCTGTCGCAACGTCAGACGCCGCCCACCGCGATGATGTGCGGTACGTTTGTCGGCGCCCTCACGGTCGGCGGTGATCGCCGCATGATTCGCCGCTTTTCGGATCTGCTCGGAGTTCCTGCCCGGCAACCGATCCTCCAACACGGCATCCGCGGCACGCGCGTCCTCATCGGAGAGCCGCGCGGTGGCGGCGGCGACTTTCATCGCACCGAAACCACACAACTTCCCCTGATCCATCAAACCCAGAGTGCACGGCAGGCGCGTCGTCAACGCCTCCGCGGTGGCCACCATCGTACCCGCGTGACTGTCCACAAGAGACAACTCGAACGCGACCTCCTGCATCACACTCCCCGCACCCCCACGATGCCGACTCAACTGAGCCAACGCCCGAAACCGCACCGCCTCCAACCGCGCGATCCCCGCCGACGCGACCTTCGCCACAGCGACGGAATCCTTGTCGTCCAACGAATCCACGGAAGTATTGACCAACTCCAAGAGGTGGGGATCGGTGAGTTCTTCGAGAAGCGCCGCCGACGCGGCCGTGTAGGTATCCACGCCAAGAACCGTACAACCGGCCACCGACAGTTTCCGATGCCGCGAACACCGTGAGGCGTTACCGTTTTTCGGCAACGGGGGAACGCGAGTCGGGTTCTCTTGAACGCCGAGTTGGGCTGCAGCCTCCATGAATCCATCGACGAGTTCCAGCGACGCTACGACCGGCTGCGCGCCGAACGACCCGACGACTTCACGCTTCCACCCGAAGAATATGGGCGAAACTTTTACCTATGAACGAACAGTCAAGGCTAAAGCCGCAGCGGCGTTACCGAATTCCGGCAATGTCAGCAGGCCCTACTGAACAGGCGGGGCCAGTTCCACACGATTGCGCCCGCCCTGCTTCGCCCGGTAGAGCGCGGTGTCGGTGGCGACGAGGAGGTCGTCGACGCTGGAGACGTTGGCGGCCGGGTACAGCGCGCCGCCGATCGAGACGGTCAGGTCGGTCAGCACCGTGTCGCGATCGGGCAGCGTGACCGAGACCATCGCGACCTGGTGCCGGATCCGTTCGGCTACCTGGCGCAGGGTTTCCTCGCTGTGGACGTCCGGGATGACGATCGCGAACTCCTCGCCGCCCCACCGTCCGCAGACGTCCTGTTCGCGGATCTCGGCGCGCAGGGCGTCGCCGACGGCGCGCAGGACGAGGTCGCCGTTGGGGTGGCCGTAGGTGTCGTTGATCGTCTTGAAGTTGTCGAGGTCGAGGAACAGCACGCCGAGTTTGCGGCCCGCGCGTGTCCGGCCGAGGTGTTCTTCGGCCAGTTGGCGCCAGCGGCGTTTCGTGACGAGCCCGGTGGTGGCGTCGGTGTGCGCGTCGCGCCGGTATTGGGTCAGCAGCAGTCCGCGGTGCAGCGCGACCAGTGCGATGACGACGCCGACCAGGACCAGTGGATTGGCCTGTACGAGGACGACGGCCGTCACCAGGCCGAGGCCGAGCGCGCCCGCTTCGAGGATCTGGTCACCGAAGCCGGAGAACAGTTCGCCGATCGATTTCGGCGGCGACGAGAGCGCGATCGCGATCATCACCAGCACGGTGTTGATCGCCCAGCGCAGGGCCGCGGCGACGATGATGACGGCGAGGTCGCCCAGTCCGGCGAGCAGCCCGGAGTCGGGCGAACCGGGGTAGTGGCGCATGCCGAGACTGAGGACGACGACGGCGGCCTGAGTGCCGCAGAGCACCGTCGCGGCGGAAAAGATCCACCGATGGGGTAGTACCGGCCGTTGGTGTGGCCAGATCCGCAGCCATGCGATGGTGTAGGTCACGACGACCATCGCGGCGGCGAGCACCGGCGGCAGCGCGATGACGGCGGCGACGCTCCAGACCGCCTTGGTGTCCACGTAGGCGACCGATGGGGCCCTGTCGTACTCCCGCTGGCGTTCGATCTGCCGGGTGCCCTCGATCGCGATGGCCGCGCAGAGCGTCAGGATGCCGAAGCGGGCCAGATCGGTGCCGGTGACCGGGACCAGCCGGGCCGTGGCGGCGGTCGAGAGGACTGCGATGAGATTCACGACCAGCACGTAGGAACGCACAGGTCGCGGCAGGCTCCACAGGTGCCAGGCCCTGAGCCTCCGCAGCGCGCCACCGTGTCGTCCGTCCACGCACCCTCTTCCGTCGGTGATCTACACCGTAATCGAACCGGGACTGCGACGACCCTCGTTGCCCGGACGATAAGAAGCGCGGCCGCGAATTCCCCCGGACAGCCCAACCGAAATGCGGGAGGTGCACCGATGCAGGACAACAACTGGTGAGTGATTTGCCGGGTTCATCGCTATTTCGAGGGAGGTGAACAGCATGCGGGACAACAACTGGACCACTCGGCGTGACAACAACTGGACGTGAGTGATCTGCCCCACGGGCGTGCGCTCGGATTCCCGAAGGGAGGTGAACGTAGTGCGTGACAACAACTGGACGACCCGTCGTGACAACAACTGGACGTGATGATCGGCCGCTGTCAGGAACCGTGCTCACCAACCGGTGTCGTCCCGCCGACCGGACCCACGTGATCCCCGGGGCCCCGGCGGGACGACACCGCACGCGACCAGCCGACGCCGGCGACACCGGCGACCACGACGCCCGCGACCGCCGCGACGGTGATCACGGTGGTCGGCGCGACGACCTGCGCCAGTAGCCCGGCGGCGGTGATCCCCGCCGCCTGTGCCGCCCGCAACGCGGCGATCGCGACACCGATCACCTGACCGCGATGGCCGGGCGGCGCGGCGAGGCCGTATTGCGTCTGGGTGATCATGTCGTGCGCGGAGAACGCACCCGAAATCGTCCACAGCACGACGATCGGGACCAGGCCTGACACCCAGCCGGTCGGGATCAGCACCAGGCTGCTCGCCACCGTCAGCGCGCCCAGTATCCGGACCTGCCGTTCGCGCGGGAAGCGGCTCAGCAGGATCCCGCCGAGCACCGAGCCGACCGGGTTCGCGGCCAGCAGCCAGGGCAGAGCATCCGCGCCGCCCAGTTCGGCCGCGACCGGGACGGCGAGACCCTCGGGAATGACGTAGAAACCGCAGCAACAGGCGATGAGCAGCAGCCAGCGCAGCTTGCGGTCGCGGGCGACCAGGCGGCAGCCCGCGAGCAGGGACGGGTGCTTGTGGTGGCGTGGGGTCGAGGGCGGGTACGGCCTGAGCCCGAAGCGGAGCATGAGCGCCGAGAGCGCGAACGTGCCCGCGTCGATCAGCAGCGCGCCGGGCACACCGAGGCCGGTGACGACGACGGCGCCCGCGCCGAAGCCCACCACGAGCCCGGCTTGATACGTCGACGAGATGACAGCTTGCCCGACGACCAACCGGTCCGGGTCGAGCAGGTCCGGCAGCATCGCCTGCCGTGCCGCGTAGAACGGTCCCGCCATGAGCTGCACGAGGAACAACAGGGCTGCCGCGGCGGGCAGCGGCAGCCCCGGCACCGCCATCAGCGCGATCAGGAGCGCGCGGCCGACGTCGGCGGCCACCATCACCGTGCGGCGCGAGAACCGGTCCGCGATGCCGCCCAGCGCGCCGCCGAGGAGATCGGGCACGAACGTCAGCGCGTACGCGGCCGATGCCCAGCCCGCCGACGACGTCCGATCGAACACGAGCACCGTGAGCGCGACCCTGGCCAGCTGGTCCCCGGCGACCGAGAGCAGATGCGCGAGCCAGATCCGGCGGAACTCGGCGACCGCGAAGACGCTGCGGAACGACGCCGCTCGGGCTGGCATGCGCTTCAGGCTGTCGTGAAGCGCCCGCTTCACGCAACCCTGCGAGGAAGTTCGAAAAATATCCGTGGTGATGTCGAACCGCGACGCCACCGTTCGACGTGTCAGTAGACAGGCAAGGAAGACAAGGACGGAGAATCCGATGTCGCATTCACTGGGGCCGCTGGCGCACAACCTGGCCGCTTACGCCATCTACTCGACCGCGCAGACCGAGATGCGCCACGCGTACAAGCTGATCGAGTCCGGCGACTACCTCGGCGCCGCCGCGGAGATCGATTCCGCCGCGCACGCCGCCGAAGTGCTCGCCCGCGCCACCTCCGGTCTGGACGCCGAGCGCTCCGAACGATGGATCAGAGTCGTCGTAGCCCGGAGGCGATTCGCCGAGCAAGCCCGGATGCGAGCCGGTGCCGACGCCGCTTTGGCCGCCTGAATGTGTTACGGCTTAACGGAAAGCGCGTCGATAGGTACCCGGACTGACACCTGTCGTGCGCTTGAACCGTTCACGGAACGAGGTCGGTGAGCCGAACCCGACCTCGGCGCCGATCCGCTCGACGGCGTCCTGGGTGGTCTCCAGCAGATGCTGCGCCTGCCGGACGCGCGTCCGGTGCAGCCATTGCAGCGGTGTCGTGCCGGTCTGTTCGCGGAAGTGCCGGATCAGCGTGCGGGTGCTCATCCCGGCCCGCGCGGCGATGTCGGTGAGGCTGAGGTCGCGCGCGAGATTTTCCTGCATCCAGAGCAAAGTGGGTTCCAGCGCCGAACCACGCGGCGCCGGGGGATGCCGCAACGCGATGAACTGGGCCTGGCCGCCTTCGCGTTCCAGCGCCATCACCGAAAGCCGGGCGGCGTCGGCCGCGATCGCGGAGCCGTAGTCGCGGCGGATCAGGTGCAGGCACAGATCCAGGCCCGCGGCGGCTCCGGCCGACGTCAGGATCTGCCCGTTGTCGACGTAGAGCACGGCCGGGTCGACCTCGATGGCCGGGTAGGCCTCGGCGAGTGGTTCGGCCGCGAGCCAGTGGGTGGTGGCGCGGAGGCCGTCGAGCAGACCCGCGGCGGCGAGGATGAAGGTGCCGGAACAGATCGAGGCGATCCGTGTGCCCGCCGCGGCCGCCGAGGTGAGCGCGTCGTGGACGGCCCGCGGCAACGGCCGGGCGGGTTCGGCCGTGCCGGGAACGATGATGGTGTCGGCTTCGCGCAGCGCTTCCAGTCCCCACGGCGCGCGCAAGGTGAAATGCCCGGCGTCGACGTCCGGTCCTTCGGCGCAGACGAGTACCCGGTAGCCGGCGCCGCCGTCCGGCAACCGTGTCCTGGTGAAGACCTCGATGGGGGTGGACAGGTCGAACGGGATCACCTGGTCGAGCGCGAGCACGGCGACGGTGTGCATACCCGGAACCTACCGCGCCGATGGCGGGATCCCGTTGGAAGGCGTCGTTCACGCCACTGGGCGCGGGCGAGGCCCGGTTCTAGCGTCGAGTCATGATGATCATCGCGCCGATTCTGGTCGGCCTCGTCTACGTCGTCCTGATGTCGCTCATCCACGAGCCGCACCGCCGCCGCTTCAACGCGATCATGGTGGCGGGCGCCGGCGCCGCCTATCTCAGCGGAGGCGGCCTCGGCAGCTGGGAGTTCGCGTTCGCCGCGGTGGTGACCTACGTGGCCTACCGCGGCCTCGAATCATGGACGTTCATCGGGATCGCCTGGCTCCTGCACACCGGCTGGGACGTCGTGCACCATCTGAAGGGCGCCCCGATCATCCCGTTCGCGCACGATTCCTCGTTCGGCTGCGCGATCTGCGACCCGGTGATCGCGATCTGGTGTTTCGCGGGCGGACGATCGGTGACGGACTTCGTGCGTGCCCGCCTCGGTTCGCGCCGGGAGCCTTCGCCGGTCTGACGGTCCGACCGAGCCGGGCCTTGGCCTGCCGGGCGGCTTGATGCGAACATATGTTCTATGCCGACCAAGGGGCCCATCCTGCACGCCGACCTGGATTCGTTCTACGCGTCGGTCGAACAGCGGGACGACCCGAGCCTGCGCGGGCGGCCGGTCATCGTCGGCGGAGGGGTCGTGCTGGCGGCCAGTTACGAGGCCAAGGCGTACGGCGTCCGCACGGCGATGGGCGGCGGCCAGGCGCGACGCCTGTGCCCGGACGCGGTCGTGGTCCCGCCGCGGATGCACGCGTACTCGGAGGCGAGCAAAGCGGTTTTCGAGGTCTTCGACAACACGACACCGCTGGTGGAAGGCATTTCGATCGACGAGGCCTTTCTCGACGTCGGCGGGCTGCGGAAGATCGCCGGTACACCGAGCCGGATCGCCGCGAAACTGCGCCGGGACGTGCTGGAGCAGGTCGGCCTGCCGATCACCGTAGGCGTCGCCCGGACGAAGTTCCTCGCGAAGGTCGCCAGCGGCGTGGCGAAACCGGACGGACTGCTCGTCGTACCGCACGACAAGGAACTGGAGTTCCTGCACCCGTTGCCGGTCGAACGGCTGTGGGGCGTCGGCGAGGTGACCGCGCGGAAACTACGCGAGCGCGGCGTCACGACGGTCGGGCAGATGGAAGGGTTCGGCGAGAAGGAACTCGTGCGCCTGCTCGGCCGTGGTGTCGGTGCCCACCTGCATGCCCTGTCCCACAACGACGATCCGCGGCGGGTGCGGACCGGACGCCGTCGCGGGTCCATGGGGGCGCAGCGCGCGCTCGGCAGCAGGCCACGCTCGCCCGCCGAACTGGACGCGATGCTGCTGACCCTGGCCGATCGCCTCGCGCGGCGGCTGCGCGCGGCGCACCGGGTCTGCCGGACGGTCGTGCTGCGCATGAGGTTCGGCGACTTCACCAAGGCGACGCGTTCGCACACGCTGCTGGAGGCGACCGAACAGACCGGCGCGATCGTCACCGCGGCACGCGAGCTGTTCGCCGCGGCGAGACCGTTGATCGACGAACGTGGGCTCACCCTGATTGGCCTCGCGCTCACGAATCTCTCGAAGGACGACGCGATCCAGCTGGCGTTGCCCTTCGAGGCGAAGCCGAGGGACGCGCTCGACTCGACGCTCGACACGGTCCGGGACCGCTTCGGCGCGAAGTCCATCACGCGCGCGGTGCATCTCGGGCAGGCCGAGGAGCCGTGGGTGCCGCTCCTGCCGGATTGAGCCCCGTCGCTAGGGTGTCCGGGTGGCGGAAGTCGAGATCTACACCGATGGCGCGTGCAGCGGGAACCCCGGTCCCGGCGGCTGGGGCGCGGTGCTGCGGTACGGCACCGTCGAGAAGGAGATCTACGGCGGGGATGCCGGGCCGACCACGAACAACCGGATGGAGCTGACCGCGCCCATCGAAGCGCTGGAAAGCCTGAAACGCCGGGTCACCGTGGACATCTACACCGACAGCACGTACGTCCGGAACGGCATCACCAGCTGGGTGCGGAATTGGAAGAACAACGGCTGGATGACCTCGGCCAAGACGCCGGTCAAGAACGCCGACCTGTGGCGCCGCCTCGACGAAGCCGCCGCGCGACACGACGTCGAATGGCATTGGGTCAAGGGCCACGCGGGACATCCGGAGAACGAGCGAGCGGACCGGCTCGCCGTCAAAGGTGTGGAAGAGGCCATGGGCCGACCCGTGGTCCAGCCCGGCGAACGGTCCGCTCGGCGTCGTTAAAAGGCGTCGTCAGCAGTTGACGCTGACCTTCGCGCTCTTGGCGAAGGAGACGTGGACGTGGTCCTCGTGGTTGGCGGTCGCGCCGCCGCGGTCCTCCATGGTGTCCCAGCCGCTGCCGTCGTTGTACCGCTGGCGCCAGATGACGTAGGTGACGCCGAAGTCCTTCTGGTTGGCCAGGAGGTAGTCGGCGATGGCGTTGCCGGTGGCGGTGTCCACCATGAAGTCCAGCGCCAGTCCGGACGGGTGGTCGCTGGCGTTCGCACGGCCGGCGACGCCGCCGATGTTCGTGACGCCGAACTTCGCCTTGATGTGGTTGCCGACCTGGGCCACATGCGGCTTGGTGCCGGCGAGGCTGGTCGAACACGAGGCCGTCGCGGCGGGGACGGTCTTCCTCACCGGGGCGGGAGCCTTGGTCGACGTCGTCGGCTTCGGGGGAGCCGGCGTGGTCGAGGGAGGCGGAGTCGGGCTTGAGCTGGAGGGCGGGGTAGTGCTGGTCGACGGCGGGGGAGTCGAGCTGGAGACCGGGGGAGCCTGCAGCGCGAGCGCGGCACTGGCCGCTTCGACGTCAGGGGAACCCGCGGTGGTCAGCCACATCGACGCCGGGAGCGCCGTGGCGACGGCTGCCGCGATACCCGCGGGGAGCTTCCACTGCGGAGCCTTGTTCTTGCGATGTCTGCCGGCCATTTCTCTGATCACTCACCACTTCGGGGACGGGAACTCGCGTCGGGGGCCGCGAGCTCCGGGCAACATTACGAAATGGACACGGCAAAGTCACGCGCGAGTGTGCTCGCCCACAGTTACCTTGATCGGTGAACCGAACAGGGCTCACAGCCGTACAGACACTAGAAGTGCTTTTATGTGAGCACGGTGAGTGACGAATTCAGTCCGCTTTGCAGGATTGGAAGTACACGTCCCCGTCGGGGGAGGTCACGTTCACGCCCGGGGAGCCCGGAGCCCGCGTGGTCGCCGCCGAGGCCGCGATCGTGGTGCAGACCAGCTGGTTGATGGCCTGGTTGGACAGTTTTCGCATACTGAACGGCAGCACGATGGCGGTCGGGGTACCCGAGTGCACCTCGACCCGCCCCACCTCGGGCGGGACGAACGTGGTGAGCCCCTGCGCGGCTTCCCGCTCCGTCGGTCCCTTCAGCAGCAGCGTGACCGCGCCCTCGGGGGAGATGAACCCTTCGCTGGCCCGGGTCACCGGGACGACCCGGCCGTCGGAGACGAAATACAGCGTCAGGCCGCCGAGGACGGCGGGCCCCGAGGTGGCGCGGATCGACGGACCCGGTCCGGCCGGGACGACGCCGGTCGGCTGCACACCGCAGGCCGTCACCAGTGCCGCGGCCGCGAGTGCGGGCAGCAGCCACGTCTTCCTCATCGCGTCCCTCCTTCGGCCCGGTGCGGCAGGCGCAGGACGAACCGGGCGCCGTGCCCGGTGTTGGCCGCCGTGATGTCGCCGCCGTGCAGCCGGGCGTTCTCCAGCGCGATCGCGAGCCCCAGCCCGCTGCCCTCGGAGCGGGCGCGGGCGGTGTCGGCCTTGGTGAACCGGTCGAACACGTGCGGCAGGACCTCGGGGTCGATTCCGGGGCCGTGGTCTTCGACCTCCAGCGTGACGGCCTCGTCGTCGGCGCGCAGGCGGACCTCGACCGGCGCGGCGCCGTGCCGGAGCGCGTTGCCGACGAGGTTGGCCACGATCAGGTCGAGCCGCCGCCGGTCCACCCGGGCGAGGACGCCTTCGGGCAGATCGGTGACCAGGTCTTCGCCGTCACGCCAGCCGCGGGCGTCGAGGCTGTCCCGGATCGCCGTCGCGAGATCCCATTCGTCGAGCGCGAGTTCGGCGCGGCCCGCGTCGAAGCGGGAGATCTCGACCAGGTCCTGGACGAGCCGGGTGAGCCTGCGGGTCTCGCCGGAGACCAGCCGCGCCGCGACGGCGGTGTCCGGTGGCAGTTTCTCGGCGTCCTCGTCCAGGACGTCGGTGACCGCGTTCATCGCCGCGAGCGGGGTGCGGAGTTCGTGCGACACGTCGGCCACGAACCGGCGGGCGTCGGCCTCCATGGCTCTCAGCTCGCCGACCGTGCGTTCCAGCTCCGCGGCCGTGTTGTTGAAGGTGGTGACCAGTTCGGCCAGTTCGTCGGATCCTTTGGCGGGCAGCCGGACGTCGAGCCTGCCCTCGCCGAGCTGGGCGGCGGCGGTGTTGAGCGCCCGGACCGGCCGTAGCACCTGCCGGGCGGCCAGCAAGGCGAGCGCGACGGCCAGCGGCAGCGCGAGCGCGGCCATCCGCCACGCGGACTTCGCCAGTTCCTCGATGGCCTGTTGCTGCTGGACGAGGGAGGTGAGCGAGTACACCTCGACGCCGGTGGCACCCATCGCCCCGTTCGGTTGCCGCGCCAGCACCGGCAGACCGACCAGGAGTTCGGGGACGGGTTCCGGGATGGCATCCCGGTCTCGCCGCTGGAACTGGATGCGGGTGTCGATGGCGACCGTCTTCCGCAGCTCGGCCGAGAAGGTGGACAGGTCCGGGCCGTCGACCGACCGCAGGTCCCGGTAGACCGCGACGGCGTTCAACCGCAGGCTGCCCGCGAAGTCGTTGAGCTGTTCCTGGGTCGGTGGCGTGGACAGCGGGCGGCCGTACGCGGCGACCCGGTCCTTCAGCTGGTTCATCGCCGCGTCTTGGACCGCTTCGAGGATGGCGTTGCGGGCCGAGACGTAACTGGCGCCCGCCGCGGCCGCCGCCCCGATGATCGTCATCGCCGCGAAGGCCAGGATGAGCCGGGGCCGCAGGCCGGAGAGCAGCCTCATGAACGGCCGAACCGGTACCCGAAGCCCCGGACGGTCTGGACGTGATCGGGCTTCGCGGGCACGTCTTCGATCTTCGCGCGCAGCCGCTGGACACAGGCGTCGACCAGCCGGGAGTCGCCGAGATAGTCGTGATCCCACACGGCGGAGAGGATCTGCTGGCGGCTGTAGACCTGGCCGGGCGTCCGCGACAGTTCCAGCAGCAGTTTCAGCTCGGTCGGGGTCAATGAGACCGGCACGCCGTTCTTCGTGACCACCAGTCCGGCGCGGTCGATGACGAGCCCACCGTGCCGCTCGCCGGCCGGGTCCTCGCTCGCGGGTTTCTCGCTCACCGCGCGCCGCAGTACCGCCCGGATCCGGGCGTCGAGCACGCGGGGCTCGATCGGCTTGGTCACGTAGTCGTCGGCGCCCGCCTCCAGCCCGGCCACGATGTCGAAGTCGTCGCTGCGGGCGGTGAGCATGATGATCGGCACCTCGCCCGCCGCGCGGATGCGGCGGCAGGTCTCGAAGCCGTCGATCCCGGGCAGCATCAGGTCGAGTACGACGATGTCGGGCTGGAACACCCGCAGTTTCTCCAGTCCGAGCTCACCGCTCTCGGCGGTGTGGACGGTGTGCGCCTGCCGGCGCAGCGCGAGTTCCAGACCCTCCCGGACGGACGCGTCGTCTTCGATCACAAGGACACTGGCCACGCCGCCATTATTCGGACAACGCCGCGCGGATGCGAGTCGGCTCGATCTTGTAGCAGAACCATGACATTGTCCGGACCTCACCGCGAAACGCCGTGGGGACAGTGGGCTGCATGGCCGTACTCACCCAGGAAGCGAAACCGACCCCCGCCCACCGTCCGCCGCCGGGACGGCACGCCGAGACCAGGCGCACCCTGTCCAGGGCCGCGTTCCAGCTCGTCACCGGACTGGGACTGGCCGCCGCGTTCGTCGTGACCTTCGTCCTCTTCGTGCACACGTCGGCCGGGCAGCTCGCGGAGAACGGAGTCGTCCGCAGCGCGCAGTCCGGCCGGTGGTCCACAATGGACTGGGCGGAACCGTTGCGGGACCAGGACATGGTGCTGGTGATCGGCGCCGCCGTCGTCGGGCTGGTCGTCTTGGCGCTGCTTCGCCGCAAACCCGGCCTTCTCGGCCCCGCGCTGAGCGTCCTCGTGCTCCCGCTCATCGCCGCGCAGTTGCTCAAGCTGTACGTGCTCGACCGCCCCGAATTGCCCGACGGCGGTTACGGTCCCGGGCACAACAGTTTCCCGAGCGGACACGTCAGCGCCGCCATGGCGATTCTGATGGCCCTCGCTTTCGTTCTGCCCCAACGGTTCCGTCCGGCGATCATCGGGGTGGGCGGCGTCGCCGTCGCCTGGGTCGCGTCGTCGACCGTCGCGCTGGGCTGGCACCGGCTGAGTGACACGGCGGGTGCCTGCCTGCTGGGGGCGTCCTTCGCCTGCCTCCTCGCCGCCTGGCTGACCACCCGGCGCCGCGACCTCCGCCGCACCCCCGCCGTTCTGGTGGCCTTGGCCGCGGTGCTGCCGACCGTCATCGTGCTGATCGGGTTCGCCGTACTGCACACCGCGACCGCCGGTGCCGCCCAGTTCGTCGCCGCGCTGGTGCTGGCCGCGCTGGCCGCGGTCGGGATCGTCCTGGCCGCGCTGTGGCCGCTGCGCGGATCCGCGTTCGAACGGCGGGCCGGGGTGGAGACCCGGGTGGTCGACGACCTGCTCGAGACCCGTCTCGTGACCCGCCGCTGACGCTGCCCGAACGCATTTAGTCCTCTAAATGCGTTCGGGTCACTCGCGACGCCAGTCTCCCGCCCGGCTCAGCGGCGACGTGGGCGCCCTCGGCGCGGGAGGTTCGGGCGCGACCGAAGCCGGAGGAGCCACGACGACCCGGTTCCGCCCGCCCCGCTTCGCCGCGTACATGGCCGCGTCCGCCGCGCGGAACAGCTCGCCGTAATCCGTCGAGTGCTCGGGCGAGAGCCCGACGCCGATCGACACCGTGCAGCCGTGGATCGGCCCCACGGCGCGGGGTTCGTTGGTGGCGTGTCCGCTGGCGAGTTCCGTCAGGCCGGTGATCGCGGTCTTCGCGACGGCTACCCGGATCCGCTCGGCGATCCGCATGGCCTCTTCGCGGGTGGTGTCCGGGAGGAGTACCGCGAACTCCTCGCCGCCCCAGCGCCCGACGACGTCGGAGGCTCGCGTGTTCTGCCGCAGTACCGCGCTGACACAGCCGAGCACGATGTCGCCACCGGAATGTCCGTACTTGTCGTTCCATTGCTTGAAGTGGTCGAGGTCCAGCATCAGGAAGGCCGTCGGACGCCGATCGGTCTGGTCTTCGATGAGCCGGAGAGCGGCGGGCGCGTGGAAGGAATCCTCGGTCAGCAGCCCGGTCTTCCGGTCGCGCTGGCTGCGCGCGATCGTGTCCGCCAGCGCCTGCGAGAGCCGGGTCGAGCGCAGCGCGACCCCGATCATCACCAGCGGCACCAGCGCGATGTTGACGGCGCCGAGGATGGTGGTGCACGCGGCGAGCTGCAGCGCGTAGACGAAGTCCGCGTTGTCGGCCCAGCTGCCGATCAGCTTCTGACGGCGCCAGCCACCCCAGGCCAGACCGCGCGCGATGCTGATCAGGAGCGTCTGCGAAGCGAAGTACCAGAGCGCGGCGCCCACGAGCGCGACGGCGGCGAACACGATGTCGCCGGCCTGCTGGGGGAGCGTGCCCGTTTCGAGCCACGTGTGCAGCGAGGTCAGTTCGGTGATCGCGTGCACGCCGAGGATCGACGCGGCATGCGCGGCGGTGGTGAAGAGGAACGTCGTCATCGCCTTGTGCGCGATGGAGTAGCGCTGGACGCGCACCATCAGCAGCAGTGCGAGCGAGTACGCGGGCGGCAGCAGGACGGCCGCGCTGCCCAGCCAGACCGCGGTCTGGTCGATGTGCTCGCCACGCCGGTCGTCGGCGCGCCGCTGTTCTTCGGGATGCTGGGTCTGGACGAGGTACCAGATGGCGCAGCCCGCGATCACGCCGAAGCGCACGAGGTCGGTGGTGGTGGCGGAGGCCTTGGAACCGCTGTAGAGGGCCCAGCCGGACACAGCGAGTTCGGTGCCGAGCATCCAGACGACGGCCGCGGGCGGCAGCCGCCACAGTTCCCAGCCCGCCGGATGTCGCAGGGTGTTCCAGGCACGGCTTCGCAGCCGCCAGACGCGGGCGGCGGCGAGCCCGACGGTGTCCGCGAACCCGCGCACCGAACCGGTCTGCCGGTCCGGGACCACGTCACGGTTCGCGGTCTTCAGTTCCTCCCGTAGCCCGAAGTCGCTGACGAGGGCCACCTCCATCCGTTACACACCGCACCCGCCTCGATCTTGCTGGTCACCACAAGGGGGTGACAGGGGGACCGCGTTGACGATCGCGTGAGACAAGGCAATGCCTGCGTTCGCCGTACGTGATGCCGCCACAAGCTGGCAGGGTGGCTTGTATGCCAGACGCCGCATACGACGCCGCAGCGGGCCCGGTCATGTTCGGCCCGGACTTCGACCGGGATCCCTCGCCCGCCTACGAATGGCTGCGTGCGAACGCCCCGGCGTTCCGCCTTCCGCTGCCGGGCGACACCTGGACCTGGTTGCTGACCCGGCACGCGGACGTCGTCTCCGCGATGGCCGACCCCCGGCTGTCCAAATGCCCGTCCGTGGCCGCGGAGCACTGGCGCAAGGCCAATCTCGGGCTGCCCGCCGACCACCGCCCGACGCTCATCGGGCATATGAACAACGTCGAGGGCGACGAGCACGCGAGGCTGCGGAAGGCCTGTGCCGGCGCGTTCGGGCCGCGACGGCTGCAGCACCTGCGCGACCGCACGCATCAACTGGCGAACGAACTGCTCGACCCGATTTTGGAGCGCGGCGCGGGCGACCTCGTCGAGGATTTCGCCTACCCGCTGGGCATCCGGTCGATCTGCGAGCTGATCGGCATCCCGGACGCCCTCCTGGACCAGGTCCGCCCGCCCGCGCTGGTGGTCGCCGCCGGTGACGTCACCGACATGCCGTCGATGCTGAAGGCGACCGACGAACTGGACGAACTGCTCGCCGACGTCGTCACGCGGAAACGGGCCGAGCCCGGCGCGGACCTGATCAGCGACCTGCTCGCGCAAGAGGCCGCCGGAAAGCTCACCGCGGAAGAGGTCGCCGCGACGGCGTTCCTTTCGCTGATCGCCGGGCACGAGACCACGATCAGCCTCATCGCCTCCACCGCGCTGACCCTCATCACGCATCCGGAGGAGGCGGCCCGCGCCCGCGCCGACGGCTCGCGGCTGACGCTCGTCATCGAGGAGGTCCTGCGCCGCGACACCCCGCTGCAGAACACCAGCTGGCGGTTCGTCACCGAACCGATGGAACTGGCCGGGCAGCGGATGGAGCCCGGCGACCCGATCCTGTTGTCGTTGCTGGCGGCCAATCGTGACCCCGACGTCCACCCCGAACCGCTCGCGTTCCGCCCGGGCGAGCGGCCGGTTCGGCACGTCGCGTTCGGGGTCGGCCCGCATATCTGCATCGGCGCCGCGCTCGCGCGGATGCAGGCGTCCGCGGCGCTGGAGACGTTGTTCGGCCGCGCGCCGTCGATGACGCTGACCGTGCCCGAAGACCGGCTCGTCTGGTGGCCGAGCGCGATCACCCGAGGCCTGCACAACCTGCCGGTGAAGCTTTATTGAGCCGTAAGGCGAATATGGCGTGCGCGGTGCTCGCGAGGACTTCGCCGCGGATGTCACGAGCGGTGGCGCTCGCGTTTAGTCCTCTGAATGCGCCTTGGCGCGGGGGCTTCCAGGGCTGGTGACCCGGTTGTGAGGGGCGTGAGGCAAAGGTGTCGTGGCCGGTATTTCTGCGGTACGTGTTCCCTTGACGCTGGCGGCCGCTGCTCGTGTCGCGAAAGCCACTTTGGGGACACCACATGCGCCGAAAGTGGCTTTCGCGACACAACGCCGCTGCCACCAGCATCGAAGCCTTCAGGGACACGCCACATTTGCCTTACCCAGCTCTAGGTCGTGTCCTGGACGGCGCCTTCGAGCCTGCCGCGCAGCACCCTCGCCTTCCGGTCGTCGAGATCCATGACGAGCTGGAGCGCGTCACGCCACGCCGCCATCGCCGCTTCGGTGTGGCCTTGCGCCGCCAGCGCGCAGCCGCGTTCGTCCAGCGCGTCGGCCTGCCCCCAGACGTCACCGCAGTTGCGGTAGGCGGTCAGCGCCTGCTCGCAGTACTCGAGTGCCTGCGCCAGTTCGCCGAACCGGCGGCAGGTCCTGGCCAGCGGCACCAGCGCGAAACCCATGCCGTGCTGGTCGGCGTCCTTGGCGTAGACGTCGAGGGCGCGACGGCCGTGGTCGAGGGCCAGGTCGCGTTCCCCGAGATCGCGATAGGCCCGGCCGAGGTGGACCCGGGCGGTCGCTTCGCCGAGCTGGTAACCGATCCGGGCGTTCACCGCCACACTCTGCTCGGCCAGCCGCACGGCTTCGGCGTAGTCCTCCCGTTCGTGCGCGATGTTGCCGAGCCCCACCAGCGCCCAGCCGAGGCTCGGGTTCTCGCCGATCTCATCGGAGATGTCGACGGCCTGGCTGTACAGCTCGTGCGCGCGGTCGAGGGCGCCGCGCCGCCGGTGCGCCTCGGCGAGGTTGATCGCCGACCACGCCAGCCCGCCGAGGTCGCCGCCCGCCTTCGCGGACTCGATCGCCACGTCATGGCTGGAGATCCAGGTCTGCCACGGCCTGCCGAGCAGGTGGTAGTCGAACATCTCGACCGGCAGCCGCCAGCCGATCTCGTACAGCCCGTGGTCCAGTGCCAGCCGGGCGACGCCGGTGATGCTCGGCATCTCCGACGCGCACCAGATGTAGGCCTCGTCGAACGTGGCGAACCGCACCGGCACGACGCCTTCGGGGGCGGGGCCGAGGTCGACGTGGTGGTCGCGCGCGGGCGTCAGTGTCCAGCTCGCCGCGTTGGCCGCGTGGAGATACCAGTGGGTGAGCCGGGAAACCGCCGCCTGCCGCTCGGCCCGCCATTGTTCGGCGGCGGCCTCTTCGGCGGCGTAGACGCGGAGCAGGTCATGGAACCGGTAGTACAGCGCGCCGACCTGCTGGACGAGATGCGCCTGGACGAGCTTGTCGACAAGTCGCCGCGCGTCGTGTTCGGGCAGTCCGGCCAGCGCGGCCGCCGCGCCGGCGGTGAAGCGCGGGCCGGGGTGGAGGCCGAGGAGCCGGAACATGCGGGCGGTCTCGGCGTCGAGCGCGCGGTAGGACCAGCTGAAGGCGGCCCGGACCCCGACGGCGTCGTCGTCGACCGCGAGCAGTTCCAGCCGCCGCCCCTCCGCGACGAGTTCGACGGCGAGGTCGCCGACACTCTGGTGGGGGTGGGTGGCGACCCGTTCGGCGGCGATGTTCACCGCCAGCGGCAGCGCCGCGCACAGCCGGACGAGTTCGCCGACGCCTTCGGGATCACCCGCCGCGCGTTCGTCCCCGATGAGCTCGGCCATGAGCCGCGTCGCTTCGAGCTCTTCCAGCGGCTCCAAGGAAACCTGGACCGCGCCGCTGCCGACGACCAGTCCGGAGAGCCGCCGTCTGCTGGTGATCAGCACGGTGGTGTCGGGGGTGCCGGGCAGCACCGGGCGCACCTGATGCGAGTCGAGCGCGTTGTCCAGCACCACGAGTGTGCGCTGGCCGCGCAGCAGACCACGCAGAAGCGCGAGCCGCATGTGTTCCTCGGCCGGAACGCGGTCGGGGCGGACGCCGACACAGCGGAGGAGGTCGTCGAGGATGTCGGCGGGCTGCGCGGGGGAACCCGCCGCGTAGCCGCGTAGATCCGACCAGAGGACGGCGTCGAACTCCTCCTGCCGCCGGTTCGCCCATTTCAGGACCAGCGCGGTCTTGCCGACCCCGGGCGGACCGGCCACGAAGACCACTTTGGCCGGTCCGGTGAGCACTTTTTCGTCGAGCAGGGCGAAGTGTTGCTCACGGCCGACGAAATGGCCCGGCGGGGGCGGAAGGTGAACGTACGGTTCCGCGCGGGCGGCTTCGGCGAGCACGATCAAAGCGCCGCCCGCCTCCAGCGCGCGATCGCAGGCTTCGGCGAATTCCGCGCTCGGCGGGGTGAGCCCGCGTTCCGCCCGGCTGATGAGACTTTTGTCGACGTAGGCGATTTTCTGGAGTTCGCGCAGCGCCAGTCCTTTGGCCTGCCGTCGTTGCCGCAGCGCGCGTCCGAACGCCGACGCCGCCGTCGAAACCGGCCGCGGTTCCGCCCGTGCTTTCCCGGTCTCCCCGGATCTGGCCGAACCGGAATTCTCGGTCACCAGAAGCACCTTTCTCCCTGCTCCGCGGCAGATCGTGCCACAACGGTCCGAAGGCGGGCAGGGCCATCCGCCGATTCCCCGCTGGGCGAAATGGCTCCGCGTGCGACAACCTTCCCATTACCTCGGTCACAACACGGCAACCGGGTCTGTGGAGGAGGAAAGTCTGCCCGCAAACTGAGCGAGAACGCGCCCCGTTCCCCACCGGTGCGCCAGTCGAGAGGGGAGGTGGGTCATGCGCGACCGCGAAATGTGAGCAGGCCCTGTTCCGCCTTGCGTACGACCGGGCGAGTACTGATCTCCTCGTGAGCCGGTCGTGGCCGCCTTCCCGGCGCCCACGACCGTGACCTTTCGGATCATGTAGGACCACTTAACGTCGGTGTAGATCTTTTCACTTGTCCTGATGGGTTCGCCGAGGCAGCTTGAAGAGGTATCGAGCGGCAAGGCGAAAGGACCAACGTGAGCATCGGCGCGCCGGGAACCCTGATCCGGATGGGCGTGCTCGCCCTGTTGTGGGGATCGGGCTTCCTGTAGATCAAGCTCGCGCTGACCGGGCTGCCGCCCGTTCAGCTCACCGTCATCCGCTGCGCCCTCGGCGCGGCGGTCCTTCTCGGACTGGCCCGCTGGGCCGGGCAACGCCTTCCGCGTGGCCGCCGGATCTGGGGCAGGCTTCTCGTCGCCGCCTTCTTCTGCAACGCCTTGCCGTTCGCGTTGTTCAGCATCGGTGAACTGACCGTGGATTCCGGCATCGCCGGGGTGATGAACGCGACGACTCCGTTGTGGTCACTGCTGATCGGCATCGGGATCGGCGGCGAACGCGGGATCACCGCGGTCCGGGTCGCTGGGCTGGTCCTCGGTTTCGCCGGCATCCTGCTGATCTTCGCGCCCTGGCAGAAGAGCGGCGGACTGGTCGGCTGGGGCACGCTGGCCCTGCTCGGTGCCGGAATCAGTTACGCCGTCGCTTTCGCTTACATGGGGCGGAAACTCGTCGGCGAGGGCGGACCGATCGCGATCTCCGCCGCCCAGTTGCTGACCGCCACCGGGCTGAGCGCCCTCGCGCTGCCGTTCGACGTCGCGCCGACGGGGCCGCTGAACGTGACCGCGGTGCTGGCCGTCGTCGTACTCGGGATCTTCGGCACCGGCGTCACCTTCTACCTCAACTACCGGCTCATCGCCGACGAAGGCGCGACCTCCGCGGCGACCGTCGGCTACCTGCTGCCGGTCGTCTCGGTGGCGCTGGGCGCGATCGTGCTCGGTGAGGAACTGGGCCCGCGCGTGCTCGCCGGGATGGCGATAGTGCTGGCCGGCGTCGCGCTGACGCGCTACATGAGGTCTTCGGCGAGTAAGTCCATCAGCAACCCGTCGTGCCAGCCGTCGCCTTCGGTGTCGCGTTCGTAGCGGCGCATCACCCCGACCTCGCGGAAGCCGACGGCCTTGTAGCAGCGGATCGCGGCGTCGTTGTCCACGGCGGGATCGATCACCAGCCGGTGATGTCCGAGATCGTGGACGAGGTGGCGGGCCATCGTGCGGACGGTGTCCTTGCCCAGCCCCCGGCCGTGCGCCGCCGGGTCGAGGAAGAGATCGACCGACGCGTGCCGGTACATCGGGTCCTCCTCCTCGCCGTACTGGACGAGACCTCGGACGATGCCGTCCTCCAGGACGGTGAAGCAGGCCGTCAGCGGATCGTCGAACGGCCAGGTGGGGGAATCGTCGACCGAACCCCAGCGTGCCCTGACCTCGGCTGTGCCGATGATCCGCCGCAGCTCCGGGACGTGGGCTTCGGTGACCGGGGCCAGTGTCACGATCTCCCCGCGCAACTCGGTGGTCAGTTCCCGCTCCGTCCGCTCGTTCGAGTGGCGCCAGTCTAGGGAGAAATCTGCGGGCGCGCCGCCGGAACCGCACGAAAACGGGAGGCCTTCTCAGCCTGGATGAGGTATCAACGAAGACGAAGGGGAGGTGGGTCATGGGGAACCTGCACGAGGAACCGCGCCCGGTCGCCGATCTGGTCGAGGGTGGGGAGACGGCCGTGCGCGCGGCGGTGCTGCGCAAGGCGACCGAAGCGGTGGTCGCGAACGCCCGCGACGCGACCGATTGCCGGATGCTGCTGGAAATGCTCGGATTGCGCGCCGCGCCCGAGAGCCGATCCGGCGAGGAAGCGGCCTGACCTCGTGAGTGGCGATTCGGGTTCTAACCCGAATCGCCACTCACGACCACCCCAGCCCACCCCTCACCGGAAGCCTCAAGCCAGGAAGTTCGTGAAGGCCTCCTTCCCTACCCTGAAAGTAGGGAAGGAGGCCTTCACGGACACGCCACGTTGACTTACCCCTCGATGACCGTCATTACTGGCGCTTAGCGTCGCGGCAGTACGCAGAACTCGTTGCCTTCCGGGTCGGTCATGACCACCCAGTCGTCGCCCTCGGGGTCGTCGACGATCTTGGCGCCGAGTGACACCAGCCTGGCGACCTCTTCGCGTTGCTCGAGTTCGGTGGGGGCGAGGTCGAGATGCAGCCGGTTCTTGCCGGCCTTCTCCTCGGGCACCGGCTGGAAGAGCAGGCTCGGCTCGTCCTGGCTTTTCAACTCGACGTAGGTCAGTCCGTGGCTGTCCTTCCAGCGCTTGGTTTCGGGATAGCCGAGCGCCTCCTTCCAGAACGCGGCCAGTGCTTCGGCCTCGCGGCAGTCGACGGTGACGGCGAGCATCCGGGTTCGCATGGTTCCACCGTGCCACCAGACGGCGAGGTTTGCCGGATGCGCATGCGGGCATCCGGCGGTCAGCAGGGGCCACTTCGCCGAAGGGAGCACCATGAAGGCCGTCACCTGGCACGGGAAGCGCGATGTCCGGGTGGACACCGTGCCGGATCCGAAGCTGCTCGAACCGACCGACGCCATCGTCCGCATCACCTCGACCGGGATCTGCGGGTCCGACCTGCACCTCTACGAGGTCCTCGGTGCCTTCATCGACGAAGGCGACATCCTGGGACACGAGCCGATGGGCGTGGTCGAAGAGGTCGGAGCCCAGGTGACCGGCCTCAAACCCGGCGACCGCGTCGTGGTGCCCTTCAACATCTCCTGCGGCCACTGCTTCATGTGCGACCGCGGCCTGCAGTCGCAATGCGAGACCACGCAGGTCACCGAGCGCGGCAAGGGCGCGGCGCTGCTCGGCTACACCAAGCTCTACGGCCAGGTCCCGGGCGGCCAGGCCGAATATCTGCGTGTCCCGCAGGCGCAGTACGGCCCGATCAAGGTGCCGGAGGGCCCGCCGGACGAGCGCTTCGTGTACCTGTCCGACGTCGTGCCGACGGCCTGGCAGGCGGTCGAATACGCGAACATCCCCGAGGGTGGCACGGTCGTGGTCTTCGGGCTCGGCCCGATCGGCCAGTTCTGCTGCCGGATCGCGAAGCACCGGGGCGCGGGCAAGGTCATCGGTATCGACCTCGTGCCTGAACGGCTCGCGAAGGCGGCCGCGGCCGGTGTCGTCACCTATGACACGCGCGAACACAAGTACATCGGCGACGTCATCCGCGAAGCCACTGGTGGCAGGGGAGCGGACTCGGTGATCGACGCCGTCGGCATGGAGGCGCACGGCGCCCCGGTCGGGCGGCTCGCGCAGAACCTCGTCGGGCTCCTGCCCGATCCGATCGGCGCGAAGATCACCGAGAAGGCCGCGATCGACCGGCTCAGCGTGGTGTACGCGGCCATCGACGGCGTCCGGCGCGGCGGCACGATCTCGCTGAGCGGCGTCTACGGCGGCATGGTCGACCCGCTGCCGATGATGGAACTGTTCGACAAGCAGATCACGCTGCGGATGGGCCAGGCCAACGTCCGGCGCTGGATCGACGACATCATGCCGCTCATCACCGACGACGCCGACCCGCTTGGCGTCGAGGGTTTCGCGACGCACAAGCTGCCGCTCGCGGAAGCGCCGCACGCCTACGAGATTTTCCAGAAAAAGCAGGACGGCGCGGTCAAGATCCTCTTGGAGCCTTCGGCTGCTTGAGGTGTCGGGCCGCGCACAGCGGGTATCCGACAGCCGCAGATCCTCACGAAGGGAGTCAACGATGACTACGGCACGGGACATCATGACGGCGGACGTGACCTGTGTATCCGGTTCCGAAACCATCCTCGACGCGGCCAAGAAGATGGCCTCCGAGTCGGTCGGCGCGCTACCGATCTGCGGGGAGGACGGCAAGCTCCAGGGCATGTTGAGCGACCGCGACATCGTGGTGAAGGTGCTCGCCGAAGGCAAGGACCCCCGGGCGTTGCACGCTTCGGAACTGGCGCAGGGCGAGGCGGTGACCATCGGCGCGGACGACGACGCCGAAGAGATCATGCGCACCATGGCGAACCACCGGGTCCGGCGGCTGCCGGTGATCGACGGGCACAAGCTGGTCGGGATCGTCGCGCAGGCCGACGTGGCCAGGGCACTGCCCAACCCGGACAGCGGCGAACTGGTCGAGGCGCTGTCCTACGATTGAGTGAGTAGTTATCGAAAAAGGCCCGCTCGTGCGGGCCTTTTTCGGGTTCTGGCACGCTTGGCCGCGTGGCTTTCTTCGACATCGACGGGTACGAGCCCGTATGGCTCTCCGGGCTGAGCACCATCCGGCAGGCCCACGGGGACCGGCTGCGCGGCCTGGTGGGGCGCAGACTCCGGCATGTCCACCTGACCTGGTTCGTCGAATACGACGAGTGGCTCGAGGACGCGCCGGTCGTGGTGGACTTCGGCGACGAGCGACTCGAGATCAGGCACTTCAAATTCGACGATCTTTCGCTCACCTGGAACACGATCGACCCCTACGGCAAGGCGAACTGGCTCTGGGGCGATCCGGCGGAGCCCAATCCGCTCCGGTGGCGGCACGACGTCCACCCCGAACTGTCCGCTCTGGAGGGACAGGAACTCCTGGACGTCGAACTCCTCGAGAGCGTGACCCGCGACATGGCCGGGGGCATGGTCGCGCTGGGTTTCGTCTTCCCACACGGCCGGTTCACCGTCTTCAACGCGCTGGACGAGAACGGGCTCGAATTCACCGAACCCGACTCGGACTTCCGCAGGCATTCCCTGGCCCGCTGACCTGGTGGTGTTCCCGACACTCTCCGTGCGGTCGAAGCATGGGCGGACCTGATCGACTCTGTGCCAAGGTGAGGGAGAACAACCCTTGAGCCCAGGTGGTGTACCCCGGATGGCACTGAAGATCGGTTACAAGGCGTCGGCCGAGCAGTTCGGCCCGCGCGACCTCGTCGAGTACTCCGTGCTCGCCGAGCAGGTCGGACTGGACAGCGTGATGGTCAGCGACCATTTCCAGCCCTGGCGGCATCAGGGCGGCCACGCGCCGTTCTCGTTCGCGTGGATGGCCGCGGTCGGTGAACGCACCGAACGGGTGGTCCTCGGCACCAGCGTGCTGACCGCGACGTTCCGCTACAACCCGGCCGTGGTGGCGCAGGCGTTCGGCACCCTCGGCAGCCTGTACCCGGGCCGGGTCCTGCTCGGCGTCGGCAGCGGCGAGGCGCTCAACGAGGTCGCGGTGGCCCGGATCGAGTGGCCAGCGTTCAAGGAGCGGTTCGCGCGGCTGCGCGAGGCGATCGACCTGATGCGGAAACTGTGGTCCGAGGAGCGCGTGACCTTCGAGGGCGAGTACTACCAGACCACCGACGCGACCGTGTACGACCGCCCCGAGGGCGGGGTGCCGATCTACATCGCGGCGGGTGGTCCGGTGATGGCGAAGTACGTCGGCAAGCAGGGCGACGGCTTCATCTGCACCAGCGGCAAGGGCATGGAGCTCTACACCGGGAAGCTGCTCCCGGCGGTCGCGGAAGGCGCGGAGCAGGTCGGCCGGAGCACCGGCGACATCGACAAGATGATCGAGATCAAACTGTCCTACGACCCGGATCCGGCGCAGGCGCTGGAGAACACCCGGTTCTGGGCGCCGCTTTCGCTCACCCCGGAGCAGAAGGCCGGCATCGAGGACCCGGCGGAGATGGAGAAGGCCGCCGACGCGCTGCCGATCGAGCAGGTCGCCCGCCGCTGGATCGTCACCTCCGACCCGGCCGACGCCGTCGAGCAAATCAAGCCGTACGTCGAGGCCGGGTTCGACCACCTCGTCTTCCACGGCCCCGGCCACGACCAGGAGCGGTTCCTGCGCTCGTTCTCCGAGCAGGTCGTCCCCGGGCTGCGCGAACTCGGCTGAACCGGAACGGGTGGCGGTGCCCGGCGGCGCCGCTGCCCGTCCTCCCGGCTCAGGACTCGGTGACGAGCTTGCCGATCTCCTGGTCGAAGTCGAACCATTCGGGCTCGGAACCGGCGGGCACCACGTCGTAGGTGCGGTCGAGGAATTCGGCCAGTTCTTGCGCCGGGGCTTCGAGGACCGCGCAGCCGTCGGGCGCGCTGAGCGCGAAAATCACGATCGAGGCGTCGTCGGCCGGGCTGATGATCACATCGCCTTCACCTGATGGGGTGAGGAGGCCGTCCGCGAGCAGATCGCGGCCGAACATCCAGCGGACCGTCCCGCCGCCCGAGTGGTAGGCCACCACGACGGCGTAGGGATCTTCGGGGTCGTACTCGACATCGGCCCGGACGGGGACGGGGTCCGCACCGAAAGTGCGCAGACCGAAGACGATCGTCCCCCGGATGAGGTCGTTTTCCTTGTCCAACTCTTCAGCCCCTTACGTTCGGTTGCTGTTGATCTTCAGTCATGGATAACGCAATGTGAAGCCTTTTCGTGACCCCAGTCGACAACTTTCACACGTTCGGCTGAGAGCTGTGTCTCATGTGCTCACAGACGGTCTTCGCCGGCCACGTGCGGTGAGCGAGCCGGAAATGCGATCAGCCGTGCAAAAGAAGGAGATTCCGCACGTGCATATTCCGGTGAATGAAAACAGCACCACCATTCGGCGGATGGTTTCGATATTTACAGTGGTTAACATCATCTTGCGTCGTTCGTGAAAATTCCAGGGACCGGCGTGGCTCCGTCCTGGACCTCGACGAGCTTTGATCGTTGTGGATTGGGAAGGACCTCTCAAATGGGCGTGCGAATCACCGTCGTCATTCCCGAAGAAGACCGTCGGCGGCGCGACGCCGTTTACGGCCATCGGCCGCCGGTGCCGCGGGATCACGTCCCGGACCCGGTCCGGTCCGGTCGCGATACCGCGCCGGCGGTGCCGCGCGCCCAAGGGCGGCGCCGTGATTGACCGGCTCCCGATGCGGGTCGGGCATTCCGACATCGACCGGCTCGAAGGTGTCATCGCGGCACTTCGGGCGCGCGACTACCGGGAAGGCGGCGGGGCCTGCCGGGAACTGCTGCGGGTTCTGGAACCCTACGGTGCGGCGCTGCGGCGGGGCATCATGTCCGCGGCACTGTCCCGGCGGCTGGCGGGCGTGGTGGCGGATCTGCACAACCTGGTCGGCTGGACGGAATTCGACTCCGGCAGGCCGGTCAGGGCGGAGCGGCATTTCCGCCGCGCCCTCGAACTGGCGGCGGAGGCGCGCAACGACGATCTCGTCGCCAACATCCATTACCGGCTCGGCCGGATGTATCTGCATCACCGCTCCCCGATCGAGGCGCTGGAACAATTCGAGCGAGGACAACTCGCGGCACGCCGGGCGGGAACGCCGTTGTCGCAGGCGATCCTGTCGGCGAACGAGGCGTGGGCCTACGCGCTGCTCGGCGATGTCCGTCAAGCACTGGACAAGCTTTCCCTTGCCCCGGAACAGTTCGCCAGTTGTTCGACGGAGGCCGTCCCATCGTGGTCCGCCTTCTTCACCGCCAACGACATGGCCGCGATGGTCGGCACGGTGCGCACCGAACTCGCCAGGCTCGTCGACGTCGTGCACAGCCGGGAGGCCATCCCCGCGCTCACCGAGGCCATCGAGGGCTATGGCCCGGACATGGCGCGCAGCCGGTCGCTGACGATGATCTGGCTCGCCGTCGACCACGCCCTGGAGGGCGACCTCGATCGCGCGGCGGCGGTCGGGCAGGCCGCGATGGAGATCGCGGGCGGAATCCGGTCCGCCCGTACCCGGGATCGTTTGCGGCCGCTCTCGGAATGCGTACGGAAGCGGATGACCGATATTAACGCGCGAGATCTCCTTGACCGGATCGATACATTTCGTGCCAGCGCCTGAGCGTCGGAGAATGGTGGAGGAATGACCGGATCAATTGCGGCGGGCGTAGGCTCGCCGTCATGAAACGGACTTCGTTCGCGCAGTGGCCGTGTTCGATCGCGCGCACCATGGACCTGCTTGGGGACTGGTGGACCCCGCTGGTCCTGCGGGAGACGTTCTACGGGATCCGCAGGTTCGACGAGTTTCAGCAGGAACTCGGGATCGCGCGGAACACCCTCGCCGACCGGCTGCGCCGCCTGGTCGCCGAGGGGTTGCTGGAAAAGCGCGCCTACCAGGCCGACCCGGTCCGCTACGACTACGTGCTGACCGAGAAGGGCGCCGATTTCTACGGCGTGCTCGCCGCGATGTCGCGATGGGGGGATCGCTGGCTCTCCGGTGAGGCGGGGCCGCCGGTCACCCTCCACCACGACACCTGTGGGCACGACACGCACGCGGAGGTCGTCTGCGCGCACTGCGCCGGAGCGCTCACCGCGGAGAACACCAGCGCGAAGCTCGGCCCCGGCTATCCGGCGAAGCTCGCGAACCGTCCCGACGTCGTGCGTCGCTTCACCGCTCAGCAGGTTTGACACCTAAGTCTATCTACGCAACTATCGAGGTCACGAGCACGGAGAGGTGACCACGATGGAGTGGACCGGCGCCAGATACGCGGACAAGCCGACGGTCGAGGTCGAGGTCTGGGTCGACGCCGTACCGGACCGGGTCTGGTCGATCGTCTCGGACGTGCGGCTGATGCCGGAGATGAGCCCGGAACTCCAGTCGGTCGAGTGGTGTGACGGCGTGGACGGTGCCGCCGCCGTCGGCAGGCGGTTCGTCGGGCGCAGCAGGCACGACGCGCTCGGCGAATGGGAGACGACGTCATACGTCGTCGAATGCGAGGCGCCGCGTGTGTTCACCTGGGCGGTTCAGGACCCTGCGACACCGACCGCGCTGTGGCGTTTCACTCTGGAGCCGGAGAACGGCGGGACGAAGCTCCGGCAGTGGATGCGACTCGGGCCGGGGCGTTCGGGTCTTTCGCTGGCGATCGACCAGATGCCGGACAAGGAGGAGAAGATCGTCTTCGTCCGGCTCCGCGAGTTCGAGAACGCGATGACCGGCACCCTCGCCGCGATCAAGGAACGGGCGGAGGCGGCGCACGCGTGATGCGGACGGCGACCACTGTCGAGGCCTCCCGTGGCTGGCGGGAAACGCTGGACTTCGTGCTGGAGGCGGAAAAACTGGGCCTCGACGACTGCTGGGTCGCCGAGGCATGGGGTTCGGACGCGCCGTCCGTCCTCGGCTATCTCGCCGCGCGGACCGAGCGGATCCGGCTCGGCTCGGGGATCATTCAGCTCGGCACCCGGACCCCGGTCGCGATAGCGCAGGCCGCGTTGACCCTCTCGGAGCTTTCCGGCGGCCGGTTCGCCCTCGGGCTCGGCGCTTCGGGGCCACAGGTGATCGAGGGATTGCACGGTGTTTCGTTCGCCCGGCCGCTGACCCGGATGCGGGAGACGGTCGCGGTCATCCGTCAGGCGTTCGCGGGGGAGAAGATCTCGTTCTCCGGCAAGGAATTCGAGATCCCCTTGCCGGGTGAGGCCAAGCCGATGCGGCTGTCGACGGTGCCGAATCCGGACATCCCGATCCACCTCGCCACGCTCTCGCCGAAGCTACTCGAGCTGACCGGCGAGATCGCCGACGGCTGGCTGGGCACCAGCTTCGTTCCGGAAGGGGCGCAGGCCTACTTCTCGCATCTCGACGCGGGCCTCGCGAAGGCAGGCCGGACGCGGGCGGACCTCGAAGTCTGCCAAGGCGCCGAAGTCGCCTTCGCCAGGGACGAGGACGAGTTGCGCGGAATGGTCGCGGGCCGCAAGACCGAACTCGCGTTCAGTCTCGGCGGGATGGGCTCGGCGAAGACGAACTTCTACCACAACGCCTACAGCAGGCAGGGCTGGGCAGAGGCCGCCGCGGCGGTGCGGGAGCGCTGGCAAGCGGGCGACCGGGAAGGCGCCGCCGCGCTGGTGACCGATGAGATGGTGCTCGGCACGACGCTGATCGGCACCGAACCGATGGTGGCCGAACGGCTGCGCGTGTGGCGTGCCGCCGGCGTCGACACGGTCCGGCTGTATCCGGCGGGGGAGACGGTCGCCGACCGGCTGGACACCCTCGGCCGCGCGCTGGAGCTGGTCCGCGCCCCGGGCTGAGAGAGTTCGGCCGAATGTCCGCGCCGGTTGAGGTGACCGGCCGAGCGCGGCGGGTCCCGCCTGCTCCAAGCGGGTAGAACTTGTTTCACTTTTGCCGTCGGCTGGAGAACATGACCTCGCTCGATCCCCACGCGAGGAGGAGTCATGGGTGCCGATTTCCGCCTGTCCCGGCGTCAGGTTCTACGCGGCACAGGGATCGCCCTCGCTTCGGGCTTGCCGCTCGCCGGCACGGCTTCGGCCGCCGCCGCGGTGATCGGCGAGTACGACGTCGTCGTGGTCGGCGCGGGCGCGGCGGGGATGACCGCCGCGCTGACGGCGGCCAACCGCGGGCTCAGCTGTGTCGTGCTGGAGAAGGCGGCGAAGTTCGGCGGCTCGGCGGCCCGGTCGGGGGCGGGGATCTGGATCCCGGGCAACTCGGTGCTGGCCGCGGCCGGTGTCCGCGACACCCCGGAACAGGCCGCGCGGTACTTGGCCGCCGTGGTCGGCCCGTCGATCCCCGCCTCGCGGCAACAGGCCTTCCTGTCCAACGGCCCGGCGATGCTCTCGTTCGTGATGGCCAATAGCCCGCTGCGGTTCCGGTGGATGGAGGGCTACAGCGACTACTACCCGGAATTGCCCGGCGGGATGCCGGAGGGCCGCTCGATCGAACCCGACCAGCTCGACGGGAACATCCTCGGCGCCGAACTGGCCAACCTGAACCCGCCTTATCTCGCCACGCCCGCGGGCATGGTGGTCTTCAGCGCGGACTACAAATGGCTCGCGCTGGCCGCGGTCCACCCGAAGGGCGCCGCCGTGGCCGCCGCCTGCCTCGCGCGCGGCACCGCCGCCGCGCTCGCCGGGCGGAAACCGCTCACCATGGGACAGTCGCTGGCCGCGGGACTGCGGGCCGGTCTGCAGCGGGCAGGCGTCCCGGTGTGGCTGAACACGCCGCTGACCGATCTCGTCATCGAGAACGGGAAGGTCACCGGAGTCACCGTCGCGGCGGGCGTGGTGAAGGCCCGGCGCGGCGTCATCATCGGCTCCGGCGGTTTCGAACACAACGCCGCCATGCGGGCGGAATACCAGCGCCAGCCGATCGGTACACAGTGGACGGTCGGTGCCCGGTCGAACACCGGGGACGGGATCCTGGCGGGGAAACGGGCGGGCGCGGCACTGGGCCTGATGGACGACGCCTGGTGGGGCCCGGCGATCCCGCTACCCGGCGAGCCGTACTTCTGCCTCGCCGAGCGGACGCTGCCCGGCGGGCTCATGGTGGACGGCACGGGCAAGCGGTTCGTCAACGAGGCCGCGCCCTACAGCGACGTCGTGCACACGATGTACGACCGGAACCCGGTGTCGCCCACGATCCCGGCGTGGCTGGTCGTCGACCAGCACTACCGCAACCGGTACCTCTTCCGCGACGTCGCGCCGCTGCTGCCGCTTCCCGATGAGTGGTACTCGGCCGGCGCGGTCAAGAAGGCGTGGACCGTGGAGGCGCTCGGCACCGCGATCGGTGTCCCGCCGCAGGCGTTGCGCGCGACGGTCAACCGGTTCAACGGCCAGGCACTGTCCGGTGTGGACAGTGACTTCCGGCGCGGCGCCAGCGTCTACGACCACTACTACACCGACCCCTACGTCCTGCCGAACTCGTGCCTCGCCCCGCTGTGGGAGCCGCCGTTCTACGCGTTCAAGATCGTCCCCGGTGACCTCGGCACCAAGGGTGGAATGGTGACCGACGCGCGGGCACGGGTGCTGCGTGGCGACGGCTCGGTCATTCCCGGCCTGTACGCCGCGGGGAACGCGAGCGCGGCGGTGATGGGGAACAGTTACGCGGGTGCGGGCTCGACGATCGGCCCGGCGATGACGTTCGGGTATGTCGCGGCGAACGACCTGGCCGGGTGACGCGGTCGTGAGTGGGAGGTCACTCGTCTTCGAAGGGTTTGTGTGATCGAAGCTGCCCGGGGATGAAGGGGACGCCGTCCAGGGTCGAGTCCGTGAACCTGATGTCGCCGCTGAACGTCGCGCCGTCGAAGGTGGTGTAGCTACTGAAAGTCACCTGGTTGAACCACGCGTCTCCGGCGAAGGAGGCTTCGGTGAAATAGGACCGGTGTGCGAATGTCACGCCCGGTAGGTAGGCGTCTTCGAAAAAGGTCGCTTCTTCGAAGTTCGCGTTGCTGGTGAAGGTTGCTTTGCTGAACACCACGCTCCCGGTAAAGGTCGCGCTCTTGAACCGCGCCTTCTCGAGGAACGAGGCGGCGCGGAATGTCGCGGTGCCCTTGAACGACGCCTCGTCGAACCTCACCTCTGCCTCGAACCTGGCCTGGTCGAATCGCACGTTGCCGGTGAACTGAGCCTCTGAGAACCACGTGTCGCCGGTGAACGTGGCCCCGTCGAACCTGGTCTCGCCATCGAACTGGATCCCCATCAGAAGGGTGTCTCCGCAGAACCGTGCCTTGGAGAAGCGGGCATTGTTCAGCCGGCAGTCGCGGAACATCACGTCGATCAGGAGCGCGCCACTGAGATCGAGATCGATGTCCGGCCAGAACCGGGTTCCGTCGCGGTAATGGGGATCGAGGTGATCGGTGAGGATGCGCTGCGCGGTGATCCTGACCTCACGCTCCTGGACGTCACTCTTGTATTCGTCGTGGGCTTCTTTCTTCGCGTCGAAATCGGGAGGCTTGTCGGGAAGTTCGTAGGGCATGCGCAAATAGGCGCTGATGACGTTGATTATGGTCTGGCGTTGCGACGGATTGTCCTGTGCGAGTCGATCAAGCGCATACAATCCGGCGAGCCGGACCGGCGCCTTGTCCGCTCCCAATTGTTCGACCGCCTTGAGGTACAGGTCGCTGATCCGCCGTTCCGCCGCGTCGTGACGGACGTCGTTGTTCGCTTGTTCCCGCAGCATGACGTCATGGCGTTTGTTCGCGAGGTCCTGTTCGGCGGTTTGCTGACGTCGTGCTGCCAGGAGCAGCGCTACCGCACCGCCCGCTCCGAGGACGACCGTTCCGACCGTGCGCACGCCCTCCAATCGTGCTTTGTCGATATCAGTTCCTCGGCCGTAGAGGAAGAGGAGTAGCCAGCAGGCGGCGATGGCGAAGACGAGCAAGGCTCCGGCGCTGATCGCGATGGTGCGGTTCGACAGAGTTCGGTGCGTCGGATCCGCTGCCGATCCGGGTCTGGGACGGAACTTCTCCCTGGGATGGGGACCGTCTGTCATCAAAGCATGATCGCATTCAGCGCCTTGGTTCCGAATCTGACGAACACGTGAAGGTCCCGATCCGTTATCGGACCGGGCTGACCGGGACTTTCGTGCGCCACTGTGTGGATTCCGGGACATCTGACGTCCCGAAATCCCCACAGTGGCTTTGCCCGCGCCTCGCCCGCGGACCGGCTAAGGTGGGGCGTTCGCGTGGCATCAAGGGCTGGGGGGTCCGCCATGGTCGTCAAACGTGCTTACCACCACGGGAACCTTCGTCGTGCGCTCGTGCTGGCCGCACGGGAGGCCCTCGTCGAGCGAGGTCCCGAGGGGGTGAGCTTGCGTGGCACGGTCGCGAAGGTCGGCGCGTCGACGGCGGCGCCGTACCGCCACTTCCGCGACAAGAACGCGCTGCTCGTGGCCGTCGCCCTGGAGGGACACGCCGAATTGCAGGGCTGCCTGCGGGGTTGCGGCGCCGGGACGGTGACCGCGCTCGGGCACTCCTACCTCGGCTTCGCGGTGGAGAATCCCGCGTTGTACCGGCTGATGGCCGGAGCCGGGATCGGTGACCGCGCCGCGTATCCGGAGCTCGCCGAGGCGCACCGGGTGACCTGTGCGGTGCTGGCCGAACGGGTCGGCGAGCGGAACGATCCCGGCGGCTTCGCCGTCACACTCTGGTGCCTGCTCCACGGGCTGGCCACGCTGGTGATCGACGGCCATGTCGAAGCCGGCTCCGCCGTCGCGGAGGCCGAGCGCAGCCTCGCGTTCCTGGCGGGCGCCACGGGGTACCGCGCGGCTGAGTGATCTGGACCACATTGTCTTCGACGATGTCCTGAAACACCCGTCCCGGCAAAGTCAACGATGCTTACATGCAGGGCATGAACGGATACGACTGGGAGCCGCCCACGGCTGCGGAAATGGCAGCCTGGGAGGCGAAGGCCGCGGAATTCGAACGTCTGGCCGCCGAGCACGCCGAAGAACGCTTCTCCGGTCGTTCGGACAGTGGCCTCGTCGAGGCCGAGGTCGACGGCGACGGACGGCTGACCGACCTCGACGTGAGCGCGGAAGCACTACGTCAGGCCTATCCGCAGAACATCGGCCCGGACACGATCGAGGCCATCGCCGCCGCCCGTGCCGCGGCCGCGGCAGCCGGTCGGGAGAAGGCCGCCGGACTCGTCCCGGGGGTGCGCGCGTGAGCCGCAAGAGCAGGCTGGAGAACCTGGTCAGCGAGATCGAGGAGCGCGACGCGGCGCGGTCGCGGGCGCTCGCGGACGCCCGGTCGCAGACCATCGAGGTCGACATCCCCGACGATCTCGGCGTCATCGAGGTCTCCGGCACCGGACGGCTGGAGCGGATCGAACTCGACCTCGACAACCTCCCCTACACCACCGCCCCCGCGTTGAGCGCGAGCCTGCTGGAGGCGATCGTCGCCGCCGAAGAGCACGCGCAGGAACTCAGGCAACAGGCCCTCGCCGCCTCGCGCCCCCGCTGAACGGAGAACTACCTTGGCTCAGATCGAAGGCACCGGCTACTACGTCGTGCCGGACGCCCTCCGCAAGAACACGGAGGCGTGGGAAACCGCGAGCAACGCGTGGAACGAGTTCCTCAAGCTCGGTTCCGACTACGCGGCCATGGCGCCCACCGACATGGGGCTGCTCGGGATGAAGACCGGTTTCCCGCGTGACTACAACGCCGCCCGCGAGACCATCCTGAAGACCACGCGGACCGGGATCGAGCAGATCGAGGACGTCCGCGACAACCTGGACAAGGTCGCCAAGGAGTACGAGAACCGCGACGCCGAGTACTACGAGCAGTTCGGCTACATGGGCGGCGACGACGAAGCGAACCAGCGCTTTTAGGCCTCAGTACTCCCGAGACTTTAAGGAACAGCACAGAGCATGGCGACACGCGAGAAGGCCGAATGGCCGGAGAACAGCGCGAAGAAGGTCCAGAAGACGGCCGAGGAGCACGAGCACCAGGGTGCGCTCGACACTCTGTTCATGATCCGGGACTTCCTCTTCGGCAACGCCGACCGGATGGAGGAGCTGGCCGTGTGGTGGGGCCAAGCCGGGTACATGGTCGACTCGGAGACGGCGATCGACGACTCTCGCAACAACCTCGCCGCGTACTGGCAGGGCGGCGGGTACGACTCGTACAACACCTACGCGATCAACGCGACGAAGCGCATCTCGCGCAACGAAGGCGTGTTCAACGAGATCGCGGGCACGATGGAGAGCTGCATCGACATCGTCTACGAGACCTATGCCGACGCGATCAAGTTCATCAGCGAGTGCGCCAACCAGATCGCGGACGCCACGTCGAACTTCCTCGAAGACCTCATCAACCCGTTCGGCGAGGCGGGGAACATCATCCGGGTGCTCAACGGGTTCGTCCAGGCCATCAGCGACCTGATCGAGGACTCCGTCCGCAAGATGGGCGACCTGCGCCAGATGGGGGTCTTCCTGGCCCGGCAGGCGAACGACTTCAGCGACGTCAAGCCGATGGCCGATCCAGCCGGTAACGCGAATCTTTGGGCCGTCAAGCCGGTACCGAAGGAACCCTCGGCCGCGCAGTGACCGACGATCCGGCCAAGGAAGCCGACGCCGAAAGCCTGCTCGAGAACCCGTGGGATCCGGACACGCTGGCCGCCAAACGCAAGAAGGCGGGCAAGCCCAAGGCCAGGATCAAGGGCGCGGCCAAGCCGGCCGAAGAGGACCCGGAGTTCCGCTTCAAGTTCGGCAAGGCCTGGTAGCGATTCCTTTCCGTGCCGCGGCCGGTCTACCTTCCTGACCAGGAGTGGCGACACGGGAAGGGCGGCTCGTGCGGAAGAGCGCTGTCGAGTTCGAGACGAGCACCGAGGGCTACCGGCGCGAGTTGCTCGCGCACTGCTACCGGATGCTCGGCTCGGCCTCGGACGCCGAAGACCTCGTCCAGGAGACCTACCTGCGGGCCTGGCGCTCCTACGAGGGGTTCGAGGGCCGGTCCTCGGTGCGGTCGTGGCTGTACCGGATCGCGACCAACGCCTGCCTGACCGCGCTCGAACAGCGGGGGAGACGCGCGCTGCCCTCCGGACTCGGCGGGCCGGAGGGCGATCCGGACGCGCCCGCGTTCCTGGATCTGGAAACGTCCTGGCTGCAGCCCCTGCCGGACGCGCTGGTGGTGAACGGTGCCGACGATCCGGCGGCGATCGCGGCGGCGCGGGAGGGTATCCGGCTCGCGGTGATCGCGAGCCTGCAGTACCTGCCCGCGCGGCAGCGGGCGGTGCTGATCCTGCGCGAGGTACTGGCCTTCCCCGCGGCGGAGGTCGCGGATCTGCTCGGGATGACCGTCGCCGCGGTGAAGAGCTCGCTGCAGCGAGCCCGCGCCCGAATCGAAGAGGTGGCACCCGTCGCGGACGACCTGGCCGCGCCCGAAGGGCCGAGAGTCCGCGAGCTGCTCGACCGCTACATCGAAGCCATCGAGAACGCCGACGCCGCGGCGCTGGAACGGCTCCTGCAGGAGGACGTCGTGCTCGAAGCGCCACCTTCGCGGACCTGGTTCGCCGGGCTCAAGACCTGTCTGCCCGCGCTGGCCGACCATGTGCTCGGTGAGCCGGGTGACTGGCGGATGGTGCCCGTCTCCGCGAACGGCCAGCCCGCCGCCGCCGGCTATCAGCGTGACGCCGAGGGTGTGTACCGCGCCTACGGGATCGTGGTGCTGACCGTCCGCGACGGACTGATCGGCCGGATCACCGCGTTCGGTGATCCGGGGCTGATGAAGATGTTCGGTCTCGACGACGTCGTGAGTGTTCCGGGTCGTTATTGAGGGGCAAGGCGAACGTGGGTGCTCTGGCGTTGGCTTTCGCAACACCTCGTCGAGGCTTGGCGAAGCTGGTCACCCTGGCGGTGTGAGCCGGGAATCGGGAGCCGGGCATGCCCCCAATGTGGCATTGGAGACGGTCAGTGCCCCCAATGCCACATTGGGGGCACTGACCGCCGCGCGAGCCGACATCAGACGCCGCACGCCACGTTTGCCTTACCTCTCAATAAAACGACCCGGAACACTCACGACCCACCTGAGGTCAGCCGATGGACGGGATGAACGTCGGCAACCGCCGGACCTTCGTGTCCTGCTCGAAGGCGTAGGCGATGGCCAGCAGCGACGGTTCGCTGAACCGCCCGCCCATGATCGACAACCCCAGCGGCAACGGGCCGGAGTACGCCATCGGGACGGTCATGTTGGCGTATCCCGAAACCGCGGCCGGTCCGGACGAGTCGATGAGCAGCGCGCCGTCGCCGACCCCGAGCCGCGTCTTCCACGCGGCGTTGTTGGTCGGCGCCACGATCGCGTCCAGGCCGTTGCCGCGCAGTGTCTCGTCGAGACCTCGCCGGGCGGCGCTCGTCGCGGCTTCCCGCATCGCGCGGTAGGCCGGATCGGTGAGATCACCGGTGGTCGCCTGCGACCGGTCCCACAGATTATGGGTCCAGTACGGCATTTCGACCGCCGCGTGGTCCAGGTTGTACTGGATCAGCCCGGCCAGATCGGCGGGGTGCTTGCCGCCGGTGGACGCGAGGTAGGCGTTCATGTCGTGCTTGAACTCGGTCCTGATCGCGGGGAACTCGTTGGCCGCGATGACGTCCAGATAGGGGATCGTGATCTCCACCGTGGTCGCGCCGAGCTTCCGGAGCCTGCTCAGCGCCTGCTCGAACGCCGCCTTGGTCGCGTCGTCCGGGGTGTACACCTCGCGCCAGATGCCGATCCGCTTGCCACGCAAGGCGTTGGGCGCCAAAAATTTCGTGTAGTCGTCGAGAGACTGCCTCGCGGCGTCGACGGTGATCTGGTCGCGGCGGTCGGCGCCGTTGAGGGCCGCGAGCAGGATCGCGGCGTCGACCACGTTGCGCGCCATCGGGCCCGCGGTGTCCTGCTGTTTCGACACCGGCACGATCCCGCTGCGGCTGACCAGCCCGAGGCTCGGCTTGACGCCCACGATGCCGTTGGCGCCGGACGGGCAGGTCACCGAGCCATCGGTTTCGGTCCCGACGGCGACGGTCGCCAGATGGGCCGCGACCGCGACCCCCGAACCGGCCGACGAACCGCACGGATTGCGGTCGAGGACATAGGGGTTGGCGGTCTGGCCGGCCAGCGGGCTCCAGCCGTTCGACGAACTGGTGGACCGGTAGCTCGACCACTCCGACAGGTTGGCCTTGCCGAGGATGACCGCCCCGGCCTCGCGCAGGTTCTCGACCACACCGGCGTCGCGGTAGGGGCGGGATTCCCGCAGCGCGGTCGACCCGGCCGTGGTCGGCTGCCGGTCCGCGGTGTCGATGTTGTCCTTGAGCAGCACCGGGATGCCGTCCATCGGACCTTTCGACTGGTGCCGGTGCCGTCGCAGGTCACTGGCCGCGGCGAGCCGCAGCGCGTCCGGGTTCGTGCTGAGCACCGCGTGCAGCGTCGGGTTCAGCTTGCGGATGCGATGCAGGTAGAAGGCCGTCAGCTCGACCGAGGACAGCCGTCCGGAGCGCATCGCCCGCTGCAGATCGGGGATCGTCGCCCGCTCCAGGTCGATCCCGGCCACGACCGGCCGTCCGGAAAGGGACGTGGCCTGCGCCGGGACGGCCGCGGTGGCGGACGCGACGAACACCATGACGAGAAATGCGGACACGGCCGAGCCGCGTCTTTTCAGAGAACGTCTGTTCAAGGAATTCCCTCCTTGGTCGAAAGAATGCCTGAACGGTACTTGTGGCGCTTCCCGGCAGCACCGCCGAATGGAGCAGGGGAAACGGGGATTGAATTGTCGACCGGATGTTGTCCGGTAGGCGACCGGTCACAGAAACGGGCTGGAAGCGGGGAAAACAGCCGCTTTTCGGTACTCGGTGGCGCCGTGTGCGGACGCAGCGTGAGCTGGTTCGCCGTATCGGCGCAGTTCGCCGGAAATATTCCGCCGAAATTCTGCTTCACCGCTGTTCTTCGAATTGATCGGGAATTGTTCGTCGATCATCTCGCCCGGTTCGACTGAACGGCCCGGCCCGCGACGTGACCGACACCGCGCCCGGAACGGCCGTGCCGGGTCCGCCGCTCCGGCGCGTTCCTGGCATGCTGGCAAGGTTCGCGCGAACACCAAACCTGCCAGGGGGACGTCGACAATGGAGGAGATCCGCCGCCTCGCCGACCGGTTCGATCTCATCGAGCCCGTCGGCGGCGGCTCCATGGGCACCGTGTGGCGGGCGCGCGACGACAACCTGGAGCGCACGGTCGCGGTCAAGGAACTCCTTCTACCGCACGGGCAAGGGGAACAGAAGGCCGACGAGGCCAAGAACCGCGCGCTGCGCGAGGCGCGGATCGCCGCGCGGCTGGTCCATCCGCACGCCATCACCGTCTTCGGCGTGATCGACGAGCAGGACCGTCCGTGGATCATCATGGAGTACCTGCCCTCGACCAGTCTCGCCGACAAACTGCGCGACGGGCCGATGGAGGTCGACGACGTCATCCGCCTCGCCATCCAGCTGTGCTCGGCGCTGGCGGCCGCGCATCGGGCGGGCATCGTGCACCGCGACATCAAGCCCGGCAACGTCCTGCTCGGCGAGGACGGCACCGCCAAGATCACCGACTTCGGGATCTCGCGGGCGATGGGCGACGTCCAGCTCACCGCGACGGGCGAGATCTCCGGGACACCGGCGTTCCTGGCGCCCGAGGTGGCCCGTGGCGAGGACGCCACCTCCGCATCCGACGTGTTCTCGCTCGGCGCGACGCTGTACACCGCGCTCGAAGGTGGCACGCCCTACGGCACGGCGGAGAACCCCATCGCGTTGCTGTACCGCGCGTCGAGCGGGGAGATCACCCCACCGGTCAGGTCGGGCATCCTCACCCCGCTGCTGACCAGGCTGCTCGACGTCCGGCCGGACAGCAGGCCCACGATGGCCGAGACCGAGCGGGAACTGCGGGCGCTGGCGGCGGGGGAGCCGACGACGCTGGTCGCCGAGGAGCCGCCACCACGGGCGCGCAAAGGCGTCCTGATCGGTGTGATCGCCGGGTTCCTCGTGCTCGCGGCCATCATCGCCGCCGTGGTCGTGATGCTCACCCGCGGCGACGACACCCCGTCGAACGCGGCACCGCCGGTCAGCTCCACCGCCCCGACCCCGACGTCGTCGCCGTCGGTCGAACCGCAGCCGCAACAGCCGCCGCCGTCTTCGGCTCCGTCGTCGTCAGCGCCGCCCCCGTCCACGTCGTCCTCGGCGCCACCGCCTCCCGCGCAGACGCCGGGGCAGGCGCTCGCGGCGTACTACAGCCTCATCCCCGGGAATCTCCAGGCCGGGTTCGCGACGCTGACCGACAACTTCAAGCGGGCCAAGAACCAGAGTTTCGAGCGGTACTCGAACTTCTGGAAGGACTACCGCGCGGTGACCGTGTCGAACGTGTCCGAATCCGGCACCACGGTGACGGCGACGCTGACCTACGTCAAGGCGTCCGGGGGAACGACGACGGAGCGGGCCACGTTCGTCATGGTCCAGCAGGACGGCCGCTACCTCATCGACTCCCAGCGCTGAGGCCGAGTCTTCCGGCGAGGCGCTGAAGCCAGGCTTCGACCTCGTCGGGGGAGCGGTCCGGGAGACCGAAGATCATTTCGGTGACCCCGGCCGCTTCCAGTGCCGCCACTTTCTCCGGATCCGGCCGGACGCCGAGCGCCGAGATCTCCGGTTCCCCGGCGCGGCCCGCTTCGTGCCAGATCTCGCGCAGCCGCCGGGCCTTGTCTTCGATATCCGTGTCGCCCGGCGTGGTGAGCCAGCCGTCGGCCGATTTCGCGATCCAGCGGAACGTCTTCTCCGTGCCGCCCGCGCCGACGATCACCGGGATCCGCGCCTGCGCCGGTTTCGGCCAGGCCCAGCTCGCCCCGAAGGACACGAATTCGCCGGCGTAGGAGGCTTCGTCGTCCGCCCAGAGGGCGCGCATCGCTTCGAGGTACTCGCGCAGGACCGTCCGCCGGTTGCCGGCGGGGACGCCGTGATCGGCCAGTTCGTCGACGTTCCAGCCGAAGCCGACGCCGAGGGTGACCCGCCCGGCAGAGAGGTGATCGAGGCTGGCGATCGTTTTCGCCAGTGTGATCGGATCGCTCTCGACCGGGAGGGCCACCGCCGTCGCGAGCCGGATCCGCGTGGTCACCGACGCCGCCGTGGCCAGTGCCACCCACGGATCCAGTGTGCGCAGGTAACGGTCGTCGGGCAGCGACGAGTCGCCGGTGCGCGGGTGCGGAGACTCCCGTTTGACCGGGATATGCGTGTGTTCCGGCACGTGAAAGGTGTCGAATCCCGCAGCTTCGGCCGCTTGTGCGGCGGCCGCCGGCGTGATGCCCCGATCACTGGTGAACAGTACGATCCCGTGTCTCACAGCCGGCCACGCTATTAGAACGTGTTTCAGCTCGCAACCGCCGCGCGCAGGTTGACCGGCAGCGCGTCGAGCCGCCACGTGCCCGGATCCGGGATCCGCCGCCGGCCGTCGGCGAGCGCGAGATCGGGGAAGCGGCGCAGCAGGGCGGTGAGCGCGACTTCGGTCTGCACCCTGGCCAGCGAGGCGCCGAGGCAGAAATGCGGCCCGTGGGCGAACGCCAGGTGCCACGCCGGTCCCGCCGCGCGCCGGATGTCGAAGACCTCCGGCTCGGGGAACGCCCTCGGGTCCCGGTTCACCGCCGGGATCGCCACGGTAACAGGTTCTCCTTCGGGGATCAGCACGTCACCGATCCGGACGTCTTCGGTGGTGAGCCGGGGGATCGTCAGCAACTGAGGGCTGCACCAGCGCATCAGTTCCTCGACCGCGCCGGGCATGAGGGCCGGGTCTTCGCGGAGTGCGGCCAGCTGGGCGGGATGGGCGAACAGGGCTTCGACGGAGTTGGCGATGAGGTTGCCCGGCACCTGGCCGCCCAGGACGAGCTGCCAGACGAGCGAGACCAACTCGGTTTCGCTGAGCCTGTCACCGTCGTCGGCCTGGATCTGGAGAAGCTGTGAGACGACGTCGTCGGCGGGTTCGAGTTTCCGGTGCGCGATGGCGGCGAGCGAATCCTCGACGATCCCCGGGACCGCCTTCGCCAGCCCCGCGCCGTCGCCGGCCGCGACCATGGTGCCGTACTCGCGCCAGCGCGGGCGGCCTGCTTCGGGGATGCCGACCAGTGCGCAGATCACGTCCATGGGCAGCGGCCGGGCGAAGGCGGTGACCAGGTCGATCTCGCTCTCCCCGGCGAAGCCGTCGAGGAGTTCGTTCACGAGTCGTTCCATGCCCGGCCGGAGCGCGGCGGCCTTGCGCGGGGTGAACGCGGGGGACACGAGGCGCCGGAGCCGGACGTGCTCCGGACCTTCGACCTCCTGCATGGACCGCATGTACGGGCGGCAGTGCGCGGGGATCTCCAGGCGCTGGTAGCTGGCCGGGCTCAAGGCGAAACGTGGGTCGCTCAGCATCTTTCGCGCCTCTTCGTGACGCAGGACCGCCCACATCGCCAGCCCTGGTGCGACCAGTTTGGCGACCGGGGAGCGCTCGCGGGCGGGGCTGTAGGCGGTGAAGGGATCGTGCAGGACCGCGGGGTCGGTCAAGGGGATCTCGGGAACGTCGGGCAAGGCAGCTCTCCCAGTTCGGATGTTCGAATCAGATGTTCTCATCATCTGAATGGTGAAGGTATCTTGTTCCAGGTTCGAGAGCAATGACGGGAGGCCGATGGTCCGGCTCAGCAGGGCGGAGACGCAGGAGCGCAATCGCGCGAAGGTGCTGGCCGCCGCTCGCGACGAGTTCGCGGAGCGGGGCTTCCGGGACGCCAAGATCGACGTCATCGCCGAACGGGCGGAACTGACCCGCGGCGCGGTCTACTCGAACTTCCCCGGCAAACGCGCGCTGTACTTCGCCGTGCTGGCCCAGCTGGCGGAGCAGGCCGCCGGCGCGCCGCACGCCGTGCCCGGCGAGACGCTCCAGGACGCGTTAGGCGCGCTGGCCAGGTCCAGGGTGGCCACGCTTCCCCTGGACGATGAACAGGCGGGCCTCGCGCGCGATCTGATGCCGGAAGTGCTCGCGGACGAGCGGATCCGGCGGCCGTTCGCGCAGCTGGTGAAGCTCAACGGGCTGCTGCTCGGGCTCGCGCTGGAGCGGCTCGACCCGCCGGAACGCGCGGCGGGGGCGCCGATCCCTCGTCGCGTCCGGCTCGCGGAGACCGTGCTGACCACGGTGCACGGCGCCGGTCAGCTGGCGGCCGCCGCGCCGGGGCTCGTCGAACCGTTCGACGTCGTGAGCGCCTGCGAACGACTGGCGGGGATGGCCCTCAACGACTGGTGGGCGCCACCGGTGATCGCGCCGGCCGCGCAGGCCGCCGACCGCGCTTGGGAACCGCCCGCGGCCGTGGACCTCGTGCGTGCCGAGTCGTTCGTGCCCGCTGACGGCGTCGTCGTCGTCCTCGGCACCCATCGGCTGTCCGCCGCCGAGGAGGCCGTCCGGGCCCACGGCCCCGACGTCACCGTGGTCGTGGTGACCAGTGAGCCCGACGAACTCGTCCCGCTGACCCGGCTGATCGTCGCGGAGGTGTGCGGTGGCCTGCGGCAGGCCTTCCCGGAGCGGGCCTGGCCGGGCGTACGCGTGGTGTGCGACGTGACCGGGACGCTAGCGGCGGCCGCGGGGGTGCTCGCGGTCAGCGACGAGACCGAGGCCGCGATCCGGGTCGTCCGGGGGCGGATCGTCGCCACCGCGGACGGTCGCGGCGCGGGACACGCCGTCTCCGTGACGGGCGATGTGTCCCGTGTGGACCATCGGGCCTAGACGATGTCCGTATGCCGGATCCGGTACACCTGCAGGCGGAGCCCGTAGTACTTCTCGGTTTCCCCGACCCAGACCATCCCGAGCCGTTTCGCGGTCGCGATGGCGCGCACGTTGTTCGGCCGCGCGACCGCGAAGAGTTCGTCCGTGTCCTGGGTGAACGCCCAGTCGACCAGCGCACGGGCGGCCTCGGAGGCGTATCCCTCGCCCCAGGCGTCCGGATGCAGCTGCCAGCTGATCTCCAGGTCCTCCTCGAACGGTGGCAGCAGATGGATGCCCAGGCCGCCGACGACCGCGCCGTCCTCCTTGCGCTGCACCGCCCATCTCCCGCGCGGCGGCACGAGATTGGGCTGTGCCTGTTGCCAGGCCTGCAACACCGAACGCATGGCCGCGGCGTCGGTCACCCGGTCCATCGCCGGGGTGAGCCAGCGGGTCACATCAGTGGTGCCGTAGATCGCCAGCGCGGCTTCGGCGTCGTCCTCGGACCAGTCACGGACGACAAGCCTTTCGGTGGTCAAGTCCATAACAGAACGTTACGCCGCTTTGGCGGTTGCGAAGGTGTCCGGATCATGACAACTCGGCAACCCGGATCCGCGTAACTTGGTCCCATGCGAGCCGACGCACTGACGACCCCTGAGCAGGCCTGTCCGATCGCCCCGGTGGTCGACATCGTCTTCAGCCGCTGGACCACGCCGATCCTGTGGGCGCTCAACGAGTTCGGCAGGCAGCGGTTCGTCGAACTCGAGCGGCGGATCGGAACGATCACGCCGAAGGTGCTGACACAGCGGCTGCGGCAGCTGGAACGCGACGGCCTCCTCACGCGGACCTATCACGCGGAGGTGCCACCGAGGGTCGAGTACGAGATCAGCGACCTGGGGCGGAGCCTGGCGCCGCTGTTCGCGACCCTCGCCGTCTGGTCGACGGAAAACCTGCCGAAGGTGGAGGAGGCCCGGTCGGCCTACGACTCCGCCTCGTGAGTGGTGGTGGCGGTTAGGCGGACCCGCACTTAGGTAGCTACTCGCGGCTGCGGCCTCGCTGGCGTGAAGTACGTGATGGCCCCCTTGCTTGCGCTAGGCGCAAGGATGGGGGCCTTCATGTACTGAGGAAGATGTGACTGGTGGTACTCAACGTCCCCGATCTTCCGTCGATCAAGCTAACCGAGCGGGGAGGATTCCGGACGTCCAACGGCCGGAATCCTCCCCACCCGACCGCCACCGGCAACCCGCACAAGCTTCACACCGATAGGCAAACAAATACGAGTCCCTCAAGGGGACCTTCACGGCACCGCCGCTACCCGCTCCGCCGACTCCACCGCACACCTCTTACTTGACCGACTGTTCCAGATACGGCTAGTCTTCCTCTCGTGTCCCGGGTGAAGGAATTCGACGTCGACGCGGCCTGTGACGCCGCGCTGGAACTGTTTTGGCGGCAGGGGTACGAGGCCACCTCGGTCAATGACCTCGTCGCCGCGCTGGGTATCGGCAAGGCGAGTCTCTACGCGACCTTCGGCACCAAGCACGAGCTGTACCTGACGGCGCTGAACCGCTACATCGCACGGGGTAACGAGCGGTTCGTCGAGGACTTCGCCGGACCGGGGCCCGCGCTCGCGGGGGTGCGGCGGCTCATCGGGCGTTACCTCGCCGAAATCCTCGATGAATCGGGGCGTGACGGCTGTTTCGTGGTCAACGCCGCGATGGAGATGATGCCGAAGGATCCCGAGGTCGCCCGCGCGGTCGAGCGCAGCTGGGACGCGCTCGAACTGGCTTTGCGGATGGCGCTGAGCCGGGCGAAGGCACAAGGCGAACTCGACGCCGCCGCCGATCCGGAGGCGCTCGCCCGCTTCCTGCTCGCCGTCCTGCAGGGCATGCGGGTGCTGAGCAAGGGGCCGGACCCGGCGCCACGGGCCAAGGCGACGGCGAAGCAGGCTCTCGCGGTGCTCGATGCCGCTTGCCCGAGATGATTTTTCAGCACTGAATACTAGAACGATCGGACCAGAAAGTTGGGTACTGTGGGGAAGCGTTTCAGCGGCAAGGTCGTGCTGGTCACCGGAGGAAGTTCCGGGATCGGCCGCGCCACTGCGGCGGCCTTCGCGCGCGAAGGTGCGCAGGTCGTCGTCTCCGGTCGGGACGGCGAGAAGCTACGCCAGGCGGTGAAGGAGATCGAGGCCGAGGGCGGCGCGGCCGACGCGGTAGCCGCCGATGTGGGTGTCGGCCCCGAAGTAGCGCACCTTGTCACCGAAACCGTGCGGCGCCACGGGAAGCTCGACATCGCGTTCAACAACGCCGGCGTCCTCGGCACTCCGGCGCCGACAGCCGATCTCGCCGAAGACGGGTTCGACGCCGTCATCCGGACCAATCTCACCGGCACCTGGCTGTCCATGAAGCACGAGATCGCGCAGATGCGGGCGGGCGGCGGGGGAGTGATCGTCAATATGGCGTCCAACATCGGCTCGCACAACCGCCTGCCGGGCATGGCCGCTTACGCCGCTTCGAAGGCCGCCGTGAGCGTGCTGACCCGCACCGCCGCCCGCGACCACATCGCCGAAGGGATCCGCATCAACGCCGTCAGCCCCGGCGCCACCGACACCGGAATGTCCTTCCGGCCCGGTGAGACCGAGGCCGACCGTGCCGAACGGCTCGGCGCGGTCATCCCGCTGGGCCGGATCGGCACGGTCGAAGAGATCGCCGCGGCGGTGCTCTGGCTGGCCTCCGACGAGTCCACGTACGTCGTCGGGCACGACATCGTCCTCGACGGAGGCGCCACCGCCTAGCCCCGTCAGCGGCGCGAAGGCAGCAGTTCCTGCATCTTCGTCTTGATCCCCTGCGTCACGAGGTGCCAGGCGTCGGGCTCGCCCTTGAGGACGGCTTCGGTCATCGACTTCGCTGCTCGAAGGTGGCGTGCGGTGGGATCGGCGGCACCTCGGGATCGCAGCGGACGTCGAGCACGGTCGGCACATCGGCTGACAGCGCGACGTCCCACGCTTCCCCGAGCCGGGCGGGATCGTCGACGGCGATCCCGCCGAGGCCGACTTCGACCGCGAAGTCCGAATAGGACACTTCCGGCAGGCTCTGCGAGGGTTCGAACCTGGGCGAGCCGCCCATGGCGCGCAGTTCCCAGGTGACCTGGTTCAGGTCGCCGTTGTGGAACACGCAGATGACGCACCGCTGATCCGACCACAGCTCGCGATACCGGGCGATGGTCATCAGTTCGGCCATCCCGTTCATCTGCATCGCGCCGTCGCCGACCAGCGCGATCACCGGCCGGTCCGGATGGGCGAATTTCGCGCCGATCGCGTACGGGACGCCGGCGCCCATCGTCGCGAGCGTCCCGGACAGCGTGCCCCGCATCCGGCCCCGCATCCGCAGATTCCTGGCGTACCAGTTGGTCGCCGAACCCGAATCCGCCGTGACGATGGCGTCTTCGGGGATCCGTTCGGACAGTTCGTGCACGATGCGCATCGGGTTGACCGGGTCCGCCTTCAGCATCGCCTGGCGGGTCACGGTCTCCTGCCATTCGGCGGTGTTCTTCTCGATCTTCTCCCGCCAGTCGCGTCCGGTTTTGCGTTCCAGCGACGGGATCAGCTGCTGCAAGGTGCCCTTCGCGTCGCCGAGCAGGTTCACCTCGGTCGGATAGCGCAGCCCGAGGAACCGGGGGTCGATGTCGATCTGGACGGCGCGAGCCTGGCCGAATTCCGGCAGGAACTGCGCGTACGGCATATTCGAACCGACGATCAGGAGCGTGTCGCAGTCCCGCATCATCTCGTAGGTGGGCCGCGTGCCGAGCAGGCCGATCGAGCCGGTGACGTACGGCAGGTCGTCGGGCAGCACATCCTTGCCCAGCAAGGCTTTCGCCACCCCGGCGCCGGTGAGTTCGGCGACCTCGCGCAGCTCGGTGACGGCGTTGCGCGCGCCTTGCCCGATCAGGATCGCGACCTTCTCGCCCGCGTTCAGCACTTCCGCGGCCCGGGTGATCTCTTCCGTCGGCGGGATGACGCTGGCCCGCGGATGATCCGGCGGGGAGGACGGCACGTGCTTGAACTCGTGCTGCGGCGGACGGTAGGTCTCTTCCTGCAGATCCGCCGGGATGATGAGGGCCGTGGGGGCGCGCTGGGCCATGGCCGTGCGCAGGGCGCGGTCGAGCGCGTTGGGCAGCTGCTCGGGGACGTTCACCTCGACGAGGTACTCGCTCGCGGCGTCCTTGAACAACGCCTGCAGGTCCACTTCCTGCTGGTAACTACCACCCATCGCGCTGCGCGCCGTCTGCCCGACGATCGCGACCACCGGCACGTGGTCGAGTTTGGCGTCGTACAGGCCGTTGAGCAAGTGGATCGCGCCCGGGCCGGACGTCGCCATGCAGACGCCCGGCCGTCCGCTCAGCTTCGCGTACCCGACGGCCGCGAACGCCGCCATCTCCTCATGTCGTGTCTGCACGAAGCGAGGTTTGTTGCCCGCCGCGCCGAACGCGGTCACCAGCCCGTTGATCCCGTCGCCGGGATAGGCGAAGACCTGCTCGACGTCCCATTCGCGCAGCCTGGCCAGAACATGGTCCGCAACGGTTTCGCTCATGGCCGCCGGATACCGCCGCCCTCCGGCGGCTAAACGTCGTCGAGGATCTTGGTGATCCCGGCGACGACGTCCGGATGCCCGAGCGGAAGTGGCGGCGGGACCCGGTTGAACGGTTCGCCGATGCTGTGCGGGAGCACCTCGACCGCGGTTCCGGCCGAGCGCACCCGCTCGGCCAGTTCCGAAGCGTCGTCCGGTACGGGATCGACGAGCAGCACGTGGCCGACGGCGCGCGGGTGCCGTTCGGCGATTCGCAGCGCGTCTCCGGCTGCCTCGCCGCTCGCCACGACGTCGATCGGCGGGCCGCCGGGCTCCGCGTCGCCGACCACGTCGTCGGCCTGGGTCAACGCGCCGTCCACCGGCAGACGGCACCAGATCACCTGGCGCTGGGCCGTGAGCGGACGCCAGGTCGCCGGGAGTTCACCGTTCTTGCCTTCGCCCGCGGGGTCGAGGACGACGAGTTTCGCCGCCTCGTTGCCACCATCAGTGACGACCGAGGGGCCTTCGGCGCGGACGGGATCGGGTTCGGCGGACATGGTCACCTTCCTCTAACACCTGGTACGGGGAAGTTCGGGGGAGTCGGTGTCCAGCGGCACCGAGCCCGATCGAACGAGTCCTAATTGGACGGTTTGACGTTTGCCCACCGCTTCCAGCACCCAATCGGTGGCGGTCCGCAGCCGGTTGCCCGGCATGGCGAGCAGGTGGTAGCCACGTGTGACCGCCTTGGCCGCGAGACCGGAAAGCGGGATGTGCAACGGATTCGCGGCGGCCTGATGGGCGCCGAGGTCGACGACGAAACCGAGATCGTGATGCCGGTAGGTGCCGTGTGAACCGTGTCCCATTGAGGCGGCCACGTTCCGCCCGGCGAGTTTCCCTTGACGTTCGGCGTGCTGTGCCGTCATCGGGGTGTATTCGCCTGGCCGGGTCAGATCCGGAACGGCGGCCGCGTCGCCGCAGGCGTAGACGTCCCGCCGTCCGGGGACGTTCAACTGCGCGGTGACGACCAGCCTGCCCTTGGCCGTCTTGAGACCGAGGTCCTCGATCAGCGGATCCGGGCGGACCCCGACACACCAGACGAGGGTGCGGGTCGGCACGGACTCCCCGGAGGTCAGCGTCACGCCCTTTTCGTCGGCGTTGTCGACCGAGGTCTTCATCAGCACCTCGACACCGCGCGCCCGCAGTACCTCGTCGGCGGTGGTCCCGAGCCGCCGGTCGAGTTCCGGCAGGACGCGTTCGGCCACATCCAGCAGCAGCCACCGGATCCTCTGGCCTTTGAGTTCGGGATGCCGCGCGGCGAGCGCGGCGGTGAAGGCCGGACCCTGCGCGGCGACTTCCGTCCCGGTGTACCCGGCGCCGACCACGACGAACGTGCACCGCGCGTCGCGTTCGGCCGGATCCGTCGCGGAGGCGGCGAGTTCGATCTGCCGCGTGACGTGATCACGAAGGTAGAGGGCTTCGGGAAGACCGCGGAAACCGTGGGCGTACTCGGGCACGCCGGGGATCGGCAGCAGCTTGTTGACGCTGCCCGCGGCGAGCACGAGCCTGTCGTACTCGATGTGGTGTTCCCGATCCTCGGGATCGGTGTAGCCCACGGTGCGGCCGTCGAAGTCGACCGACGTCGCTGTGCCGAGTACCAGTCGTACGCCACGCAGGGTGCCGGGGATGGACACCGAGATCCGCCGGGGTTCGAGGATTCCGGCGGCGACTTCGGGGAGCAGGGGGAGATAGAGGAAGTAGTCGGTCGGGTTCAGCACGACGATTTCCGTGTCGTCGTCGACCGACTTGAGCAGGGTCTTGGCGGCGTTGTACCCGGCGAAACCGCCGCCGATGATCACTACGCGCATCGTCACCCTTCCGGGTCAGTCCTTGGCGGGCCAGTCACCGGTCGCCTTGCGGTAGCCGACCGCGCCCGCTCGTGCCGTGGCCGCCTTCACCGCGCCGAAGATCGCGCCCTGCGCGGCGGCGGCGACGATCACCTGGGTCCAGGTGAAGTCCCGGTCCATGGCGTCCGGAGCGTCTTCGTCACCGCTGACGCGTTTCCAGACCTGTTTGAACGCGGCGCCGGCGAGGATCCCGCCAAGGGCGCTGATGACCATGTTCATCGGTTTGTAGAGAACCTTGTTCACGACGAAGACCTCTTTCGCATGATGAGCCGGATCGTCACGAGGAGCGCGAGGACTCCCGCGATGATCGGCAGAGGATTGGCGCGGGCGACTTCGGTGCCCTGCCGGAACTTTGCCGCGGCCGGTTCCGAAATCTTCTCGGCGATCTTTTCGCTGGCCTGGTCGACCTTGGCGTCCAGGTTGTCGTTCACCCGGGCCTTGACGTCGAGTTTCTTGCCAAGCGCGTCGAGGGTTTCGGTGAGTTCCTCGCGAGTCACGTCGCGATCGGCGCGGGCTTCTTCGGCGTTCTTGGGGAAATCACTCATGAGCGCACTCCCTGCTTGACGGTGTCGACATCCTTGCGGACGCCTTCGATGGCCTCTTCCGGCACCGGCGGGGTCGCACTCGCGACCTCCTTGCGGCCGACGACGGCCGCAAGCCCGCCGATCAGCAGCAGTGCGGCGCCGGTCACCACGGCCGCCAGCCACGCGGGCATGACGAGGGCGAGGGCCAAAACCACCGCCGCGATCAGGGTCGCCAGGCCGAACAGGGCGAAGACACCGGCCGCGCCGAACAGCCCGGCGCCGAGCCCGAAGCGCTTTCCTTTGCCCTGCAACTCGACCACGGCCAGCCGCATCTCGTCGCGGACGAGGTGCTTGACCTCGTCGCTCAGGTCGGAGACCAGTTCGCCGACCGACTTGTCCGCCGATGGCTTCCGGTGGGTTTCTTCGATCATGGAGCACCTCCTCGGAGTGTTCTGCCCGCCGGGTACCCGGGAGTACGGCTGGTCAATCACGGCGAGTTTCGGCCACTGGAACGCCGGGTAGCCGGGAGAGTGCCGGCTCGAACAGCACCCAACGGACAGGAGGATGCATGAGCACGATCACCGAAATGGTGGACGTCGACGTACCGGTCAAGACCGCGTACAACCAGTGGACTCAGTTCGAGTCCTTCCCGCAGTTCATGGAGGGCGTCGAGGAGATCCGCCAGATCGACGCGACTCACACCCATTGGGTCACCAAATTCGGTGGGGTGAGCCGGGAATTCGACGCGACCATCACCGAACAGCATCCCGACGAACGGATCGCGTGGACATCGGACTCCGGTCCCGACCACGCGGGCGTCGTCACGTTCCACCGCCTGGACGACAACAAGACCCGTGTCACAGCTCAGATGGACATCGATCCCGAGGGCTTCGTCGAGAACGTCGCCGACAAACTCGGTGTCCTCGACCGCCGGGTCAAGGGCGACATGAAGCGATTCAAGGAGTTCATCGAGAGCCGCGGTCGTGAGTCCGGCGCTTGGCGAGGCGACGTCGACCGCCCCGGCAGCTGACGCCTTACCCGGGACTCCCGCGAGGAAAACCGCGTTTTCCTCGCGGGAGTTCCGGGTACCCGTGTGGGTGAGGTCCTCTACGAAGGGAGCGTCCCGGCATGACTACCAACGCATACGTAGCCTTCCTCGTCATCGGGGTTGCGCTGGTCATGCTCGACGGCCTGATCATCTACCAGAGCGGTAAGCGTTACCTGCGAGGTTCCCACGGCGATCCGGCCGCCGGGGCGTCCATGACGTGGCTCGTCACCGTGTTGTTCCACCTCGCGACCCTGGGCGTGCTGGCCTTGCTGTCGACCGTCGACATCGGTGGCAGCGACCTGCCGGGCGTGGTGGGCCGACTGGGTGTTCTGTTGCTGGTCCTGGCCGTCGCCCACGCGATCACGCTGAGCGTGCTCTCGCGGATCCGCGGTGAGCAGGAGGCCGAAGCGGTGATCAACCGCCCGAGGCAGCGTGTCGAGCCCGAACAGCAGGGGACCACGGTGGCCCCGGTTCCCGGCCAGGACGGGCGCTTCCCGACGGCCAGCCCGTCGATCGAGCAGCGCGCGCCATACACGACTCCGTAAGAAAACCGAGTGCTGGCAGGAGGTTTCGCCATGCACGAGATCGAAGACCAACTGTGGGACGAGTTCCACCGCGTGGTCGACATGACCTCGCGGTGGAACTGGCCGACTGGCTGCGCACCCGGTCGGCCGAGCCCGAGGACGAAGCACTGCCGGACCAGGCGGGAACGCCGACCGGACGGCATGTGCTGAGCATTCTCGGCAAGCGCAGGACCGACCTCACCGCCGAGGACGAGGCCGAGGACGAGCGGGTGATGCGCTCGATCGTCCGGCAGGTCGAGGACGAACGTCGCGACGACCTCGAACCCGTCGCGGGTGAGGCGCACTGGCGGCACAAGCTGATGTCGCTGGGGCACGATCCGCTGAAACCCGCGTAATAGCTGCAGAAGTCCGTGAAGGCCTCCTTCCCTACTCTCACGGTAGGGAAGGAGGCCTTCACGGACTTTGGTCCTGAGTCTCGTGAGTGGTAATGACGGTTAGAACCGTCATTACCACTCACGAGACGTTGGAGCGGTCACTCCGACAGCTTTCCCCGCAGCTGGTCGAGCGTTTGCGAGAGAAGCCGCGAAACGTGCATCTGCGAGATGCCGACCTTCTCGGCGATCTGCGTCTGCGTGTAGCCGCCGAAGAACCGCATCACCAGGATCGCCCGCTCCCGCTTCGGCAGCTCCCGCAGCAGCGGTTGCAGCGCTTCGTGGGTCTCGACCAAGGCCATCTCGTGGTCCTCTTCGCCGATCGTGTCGGCGAGGGAAAGCGCTTCGGTGGCGTCGTCGTGTACCGGCTTGTCGACCGACAACGTCTGGTACGCCTGGCCGGCGAGCAGGCCTTCACGCACCTCGTTGATTTCGAGCCCCAGGTATTCGGCGAGTTCCGTCGGCGTCGGTGCACGGCCGAGGCTCTGGGACAGCGCGGCCGTCCCCTGGCTGAGCGAAACGTGGAGTTCCTTGAGCCGCCTCGGAACCCGGACCGACCAGCCCGTGTCGCGGAAGTGCCGCCGGACCTCGCCCATGACCGTGGGCACGGCGAAGGAGAGGAAGTCGTGGCCCCGGGCGGGATCGAAGCGATCGACCGCGTTGATCAACCCGATCCGCGCCACCTGCACCAGGTCTTCGCGGGGCTCTCCCCGGCCGGAGAACCTGGTGGCGATGTGCTCGGCGAGGGGCAGCAGTTCGGTGACCAGCCGGGCCCGCACCTCTTGGCGACGCGGGGAGTCCGCCGGCAGGGCGGACAACTCCTCGAAGAGCGGTTCGCAGTGGGCGTAGTCGTCTGCCTGCCGTGCGAGTGTCTTGCGCTCGCCGCTCACCCGTCGCTCGATCCCGGGGTCAGGACGAGTTCGATCGTCGTGGTTCCCCCAGTCTCGCCGGGAATCGGCTCGGCGCGCGCCGTCACCGAGCGCGTCAAGGTCGTCAGGACGTGCCAGCCGAACGTCGTTTCGCTCGGCAGAAAGGGCTTCGAAGTCCGCGTCGAGATCGAGACGGCGATGCCCTCCGGAATTTCGTGAAAGACACAGCACAGCACGGCTCCCAGTTCCGCGGGCTGCACCAGTTGTGAACAGGCTTCGTCGACGGCCATTTTCGCGTCTGAAATGGCGTCCAAGCCGAAGTCCGCGCGTGCCACCACCCCATGGGTGAGCGTGCGGACCAGAGGGATCTGTTCCGCCTCGGCGGGGAGGCGAAGCTCGACCCGGTCGACCAAGCCGTCCGACTGAGGTCGGGTTTGGGGGGTGAGGCGGCCCCGTCCGTGTGCATCCATTCTCAAACCTATCCGTCCGTGGCCGTGGGGCAACCGCGGAGGGGACCCGCCGCGGGACGCGTGATCAACGGCCGAGGGCCCGCTGAAGCTCCTTTTTGGACATCTGCGACCGGCCCTTGACGTTGCGTTTCTTCGCTTCGTTGTAGAGCTGGTCCTTGGTCGGGCCGTTCGGCCCCAGCCGATTGCCCGAGCGCTTGCCACCCCGTCGCTGCGGTGACATGTCCTCGACGGAGGAGCGGCTCGCCTCGCGCGACTCGCCAGCCTGCGCGCGGTTCTTGTTGACCGTGCGCGCGGCGATCTCCTCGGCGCGGTCGGTGCTCGCGCCCCGGTCCTCGGCCGATTCCTTGATGTGCTCGTACTGACGTTCTCGTTTGTCGCTCCAACTCTGCTGAGGCATCCGTTACTCCTCTCTTCCCCGGGCAGGTACCCCGATCGATTCGCCGGGTAAACCTCTGGTTGACCTCGGGATCGGGTGGGTACGCGGTGATCAGACGCGAAGGGAGGCTTCGATGCGCATCGGCTACACGCTCATGACCGAACAGGCCGGACCGAAGGACCTGGTGAAGTACGCCGCCGGGGCGGAGCAGGCGGGATTCGACTTCGAGGTGATGAGCGACCATTACTCGCCTTGGCTGGACGAACAGGGCCATTCGCCGTACGCGTGGAGCGTGCTGGGAGCGGTGACGCAGAGCACTGAACGGGTCGAGTTGATGACCTTCGTGACCTGCCCGACCATGCGGTACCACCCGGCGGTGGTCGCGCAGAAGGCGGCGACGATCCAGGCACTGTCGGACGGCCGGTTCACCCTCGGCCTCGGGGCGGGGGAGAACCTCAACGAGCATGTCATCGGCCAGGGCTGGCCACCGGCGAACGTCCGCCACGAGATGCTCGCCGAAGCCCTCCAGATCATCGGCGGGCTGTTCGACGGCGGTTACTTCAACTACGCGGGTGACCACTTCCGGGTGGACTCGGCGAAGCTCTGGGACCTCCCGGAACAGCGGGTCCCCATCGCCGTGGCGGTGTCCGGCTCGCAGTCGGTGACCAGGTTCGCCCCGATCGCCGACGCGATGATCGCGGTGGAGCCGGACGAATCGCTGAGCCGGGAGTGGGACGCCACCAAACTCGGCCCGCCGAGCCGGAAGATCGGCCAGATGCCGGTGTCCTGGGGCGAAGACCGTGACGCCGCCGTCCAGCGCGCGCACGAGCAGTTCCGCTGGTTCGCGGGCGGCTGGAAGGTCAATGCCGAGTTGCCGGGACCGTCGGGGTTCGCCGGGGCCACGCAGTTCGTCAAACCGGAGGACGTCGCCGCGTCCATCCCGTGCGGACCGGACGTCGAACAGATCGTGAAGCAGGCCGCCGAGTACGAGGCGGCGGGCTTCACCGACCTCGCCTTGATCCAGATCGGGGGCGATCAGCAGGATGGTTTCCTCCGGTTCGCCGAAGACAAGCTGCTTCCGGCGTTGCGTGGCTGATCACCCGAACGAGTCACCTGTGTTTCAGCCGGCGGTCGTGGGTACTCGGCCCTACGTCCGCCTCACCTGAAGGGGAACTGATGAGCAACGAACTCCGACTTCACTCGGTATCCGACCTGCTCCCGGAGGGCCAGGACTCCCCGGAGCAGCGGGCGGTACGCCGGAAGGCGGCGCTCGCCGTCGCTTCACGGGCGACGAGCGCCGAGGACTGCGCGAGGCTGCTGGACATGCTCGGCTTGCACGAAAGCAGCGGTCGCAGTTCCGAAGTGGCCTGATCCACCGCTGAGTCAACGGCCGCGCGCCGCCACGAGGTCCGCGACGAAGGCCTGATAGGCCTCGTCGCGGTCTGGTGCGCGCAGCACCGCGGACGGGTGGACCGTGGCGACCGCGGTGAGGTCGAATTCGGGTAGCTCGATCCGCTCGCCACGGCTGCGGGTGATGCGGAAATCGTCGCCCAGCAGCGCCTTCGCCGCCGTCGCGCCGAGGAAGATCAGCAGCTCCGGATGGATCGCCGTCAGTTCCGCGTGCAACCACGGGCGGCACGCGACGATCTCGGTCTTCGACGGTGTCTTGTGAATGCGCCGCTTACCGCGTTCGTCGCGCTTGAACTTGAAGTGTTTGACCGCGTTGGTCACGTAGATCTTCCGGCGGTCGAACCCCGCTTCGTCGAAGGCCCGGTCGAGCAGCCGCCCGGCCGGCCCGACGAACGGGGCGCCCGCCCGGTCTTCCTGGTCGCCGGGCTGTTCCCCGACCACCATGATCTCCGCCTTGCGGGGCCCCTCGCCGAAGACGGTCTGGGTCGCGCCGCGGTAGAGATCGCATCCGTGACAGGAGGACGCCGCCTCGCGGAGCCGGTCCAGATCAGTGGTTTCGGGCGGATCCGCCCCGGGTGCCTTGGTCGCCATTTCGAGCGATTTCCCGGCACACTCCCCGGTCAAACCGTTTCGCGCCCACCGTGACGGGTAGGCGGAAGTCATGATCATCAACACCGAACCGGCTACCGCCTCCATCCTGGACACACTCCGCGTCGCCGTTCAGGTCGTGCTGCCCACCCTCGCGGGCGGGGTGATCAAACGTCGGCCGCTCGGCCTGGCCGCGGCCCAGAAACTTCAGCTGGATCGTCCGGCGGTGCGGCTGCTCGGACAGCTCAGGTCCCGGTACGGCCCGGGCCCGCTGCGGCTGCGTGTTCCCGGGCGGTCGGTCGACCTGGCGCTTTCCGGCGAGGACGTCGCCGAGGTGCTCGCCGCCGCTCCGGTCCCGTTCAGCCCGTCGACGAAGGAGAAGCGGGCGGCGCTGGGCCACTTCCAGCCGCACGGCGTGCTGATCTCGGACGCGACCGACCGGCCCCCCCGCCGTCGGTTCAACGAGGAGGTCCTGGAACCAGGCCGTCCACTGCACGAGCTCGCCGCTCCCTTCGCGGCGGTGATCGCCAAGGAAGCGGCGTCCCTGTGGGACAAGGGAACCCTGGACTGGGACACCTTCAACATCGCCTGGTGGCGAATCGTCCGGCAAGTCACTCTCGGTGAGTCCGCCGCGGGCGACGACGAACTCACCGACATGCTCGCCCGGCTGCGTAAGGACGCGAACTGGGCCTACGCGCATCCCCGCCGCGAGGAGCTGCGCGGTCGGTTCCGCAAGCGGCTGATCGAGCACCTGGAGCGGGTCGAACCGGGCAGCCTCGCCGAAGTCATCGCTTCGGCCACCGAGGAACGGAAACCCGAGGTCGTCGCCGACCAGGTCGCCCATTGGCTCTTCGCGTTCGACGCGGCCGGGATCGTCACTTTCCGTGCGCTCGCGCTGCTCGCCACCCATCCCGCCGCCCGCGAACGGGCCGACGAGGAACTCGGCGACGCCCACCTGAGCGAGCCGAACCAGTTCGCCTACCTGCGTGCCTGCGCGCTCGAATCGGTCCGGCTGTGGCCGACCACGCCGGCGTTGCTGCGCGAGAGCACCGCCGAAACCGCGTGGGGGCCCGCGGGGACGACGGTCCTGATCTTCACCCCGTTCTTCCACCGCGATCCGGAGTCGATGCCCTACGCCGACCGGTTCGAGCCCGAAATCTGGCTGGACGGCAGCGCGGCGGTCAACCCGGCCCTGGTGCCCTTCAGCGCCGGTCCCGCCATTTGCCCCGGCCGGGATCTGGTGCTGTTCTGCGCGAGCACGATGCTCGCGCAGCTGATCCACGACCGTCGCTTCGATCTGGTCTCGGGCGCCGACCTCGGTCCGGAGCGGCCGTTGCCCGCGACGCTCGACAACTTCCACCTGAAGTTCGAGCTGGTCTCCGGCTGAGCGGTCAGGCCTCCTCGTCGACCCATTCGAGCAGATCACCGGGCTGGCACTCGAGTACCCGGCACATGGCCTCCAGGGTGCTGAACCGCACGGCCTTGGCACGGCCGTTCTTCAGCACGGCCACGTTCGCCGGGGTGAGCCCGACGAGTTCGGCGAATTCGCCGACACTCATCTTGCGTTTGGCCAGCTCGACGTCGATGCGGACGACGATCGGCATCAGATCACCTGCTCCAGATCGGACCGCAGTGTGGTGGCCTGGCGCAGCAGCGTGCGCATCACCACCATGAGAAGACCCAGTACGGCGACGCCGATCAACGCCAAGAACAACAGGAGCGGCAAGCCCGGGTCGTCGGCGTTGAAGCCCACGTAGAGGAAGACGCCCGCGAGCACGAGCCAGCCGGCGAGGATCGCCCAGACGATCGCGTCCACCCACCTCAGCGACGCTTCGGTGAAGATCCGGTCCTTCTTGACCAGGGTGAGCAGTTGCCAGGTGGCGACGACCACGACCTGGACACACAGCACCCAGAAGACGGAAACGGCTGTCGCGGGCCAGCGCAGGTAGGCCATCTCGGGGTTCTGGCGGGCCGTGTGCGCGAACTGCCCGGGCAGGGACATGGTCTGGAAGAGCACCAGGATCCCGAACAGCAGCACGAGAAACACTCTGAGGGGCGCGACCGCCCGTTGCGCTGTGAGCATGCATCGAGTGTCGCGCGGTATCTATCGAAAGTCAATCGGTAGCGATTGCTTGTCGATGAGCCGTAACTTCGAGCGCTGCTGGGGGGTCGTGAAGGCCTCCTTTCCTGCGTTCAAGGTCAGGGTCCCGGTCGGGTAGACCCCGGCGGGTGCGGGCTCACGCAGAGGGGCCTCAGTCGGCGGGCCGGCCTGTTCGCCGGGGTGAGGGGCTGGGCGAAGGCGTAACTCGCGTGCTCAGAGACGTAACTCGCGTGCCTGGACCCCGCACTCGGGTGTTACGCCTCCAAGCACGCGAGATCCGGCTCTAAGCACGCGAGTACGGCGTGACGTCACCCAAGCCACCACCTCGCCCGAATACACCACGTTTGCCTTACCCCTCTATAACCCTCATTGACACTCACGCCCCCATGGAAACGTACATAGCGACATCAACCGGGCACTCAATTTGTCCACGGTGTCCCTTGTGGACACTGAAGTCCTGCCGGTGTTCGGAATCAGGCCTTCACGGACTGGGTCCTTCGCGCGCCGCTGTTGTGACTGGTGGTGTTGCTGAGGCTCGTGATGGCGTTCCGAGACGTGTGAGGGGAACCTTGAGGGACTCTGGGTTCCTCAAGGGGCCGCTACCGGCTCACCCGCCGTAGGCACCGAAAACGCTCTTGGTCCCGAGAAAAGGTGTATTCGGGAAATCGCTCACCGCATTTCGGTGAAACGCGTTGAATTTTCGTTGCCCGGCCGGATTCACCCGGCCGTAGCTCCGTCATTGTCGCTTCCGGTGGTGTCTGCCAGGATGCTCGTGACCCGATCCGAAGGAGCGTCCAATGGCTTCCCGTCTCAACCCTTACCTCAGCTTCGCCGGTGACGCCCGGCAGGCCATGGAGTTCTACAAGTCGGTGTTCGGTGGGGAACTGACGCTGAACACGTTCGGTGAATCCGGGATGGCGGGCTCGCCCGTGGCGGACCAGATCATGCACGCCCAGCTCGAATCGCCGAGCGGGTACACGATCATGGCCTCGGACACGCCGCCGGGAATGGAGCACGATCCGGGTACCAACGTGTCGGTCAGCCTCAGCGGCGACGACGGCGCGGAATTGCGCGGCTACTGGGAGAAACTGTCCGCCGAAGGCGCGGTTTCGATCCCGTTCGAAAAGCAGATGTGGGGTGACGAATTCGGTGCCTGCACCGACAAGTTCGGTATCTCGTGGATGGTGAACGTCGTCCAGTCCTAGGGCTTTCCGGCCCGGCCCTGGTCCTGCCGAAGCTCCCGACTTCCGGGGACTTAAGGCCTTGAGCACGCAATTCTTGTCACGACCCCGGTGAAACCGCCGACCTTCTCTGGAGAGGATCCGGCGGTTCCATCGGGAGGCAAGGATATGAACAGGAAGATCGCGGCACTGCTGGTCTCGGCAGGCGCCGCCGTTTCCGCCGGGGGACTGGGCGGTTGCGGGACACCGACCGCCGGTACCCCGATCACCGTGGTGCGCGAGATCGCGCCGCCCTCGACGACCACCGCCGTGGTCGTCGCACCACCGCCACCCGCTTCGGTGGTCGTCGTGGAGCCGCCGATGACGGTCACCCGGGCGCCCGCGGTCCAGCGGCTCACTTCGTGTCAGCGGCTACTCGCCGAGGGATACTCCTTCGAGTACGCGTTCAACGCCTGGGTGGCCGCGGGCCGTCCGCTGAGCTGGGACGCCGACCGTGACGGATATCCGTGCGAGCAGTCCTACGGGAACCGCAACTAGGCGGCCGGTCCCGAACATCGAGTAAGTCGTGAGGGGTGATGACGGTTCTCACCGTCATCACCCCTCACGAGACGTGCCTCCACCGCGCATCCCGTTGATTGTTCTGCCCGAATCAAGGGTTCCGGTCAACCAATCCCCGGGATGTAGTAGCCCGCGACGAAGCGACGGGCTGGTGGGGAGAGGGAATGAGCTCAGCGGAGGGTGTTGTCCTGGTCATCGGCTGCGGGATGCGGCCGTACCGGGAGTACCTGTTGGCGTCGGCCGGTCACCGGCATCCTTTGTGGCTGTTCAACGGGGACGAACCGACCTGGCAGGACCGCTACATCACCGGCGCCACGGCGCTGGACCTGCAGGACCGCGACGCCGTGCTGGTCGCGGCCCGTGCGCTGAACGCGGCAACCCCGGTACTCGGCGTGGTGTCGTGGGACGAGGCGTTGATCGTGACCGCGGCGCACGTCGCGGACGAACTCGGCGTGCCGGGCGCGGGGATCTCCGCGATCGAGGGCTGCCGCGACAAATGGCTCAGCCGCCGGACGCTCACCGCGGCCGGGGTCGCGCAGCCGGACTTCGGTTTCGTGCACGACGAGGAGCAGGCCGTCCGCGTGGCGGAGCGGATCGGCTATCCGGTCGTCGTCAAGCCGCGCGGGGGAGGGGCCAGCATCGGCGTCAGCCTCGCGGAAGACGGCGAGGCGGTACGGAAGGCCTTCCGTACCGCGGAGGACGCGAGCTTCGGCGGCTCTCCCGCCTATCAGGGCGGGGCGCTGGTCGAGGAGTATCTGACCGGCCCGGAGATCAGCGTGGACGGCGCCGTCGTCGACGGCGAGTACACGCCGATGTTCGTGGCGCACAAGACGGTCGGCATGCATCCGTACTTCGAGGAGCTCGGCCACCTGGTCAGCTCCGCCGACGAACTGCTCGCCGATCCCGTACTCCGTTCGACGCTGGCCCGCGCGCACGGCGCGATCGATTTCCGGTACGGCATCACCCACACCGAACTCAAGCTCACCGAACGCGGGCCGGTGATCGTGGAGATCAACGGCAGGCTCGGCGGGGACCTGATCCCGTTGCTGGCCAGGTTCGCGACCGGGATCGACCCGGGCGCCGCCGCGGTCGACGTCGCGCTCGGCATGCGGCCCCATATCCCGCACGAGGCCGAGGACCGGTGGGTCGGCGTGCGGTTCGGCTACCCGAAGCAGGACTGCGTCGTCGAGTCGGTGTCGGTGCCGGAACCCTTGCTGGGTAACGGCATCCTCGCCTCCGGCGGGCTGGTCGAACCGGGCGCGCGGATGCGGCTTCCGCCGGCGGAGTTCATTTCGCGCCACGCGTACGTGATTTGTGCCGGTCGCGATCCCGACGACTGCGAGGTGGTGCTGGACAAGGCCATGGCCCAGGTCCGGCTGACCGCGTACCCCCTGCTGCCCTCGGTGGCCACCGGTGGCTGACCGCGTGACGGCACCGCAGAACACCTTCCAAGCACTCTCAACGATGGCGGAGCAAACAATGGCGAACCGTGATGTCGAGCTTCTCGCAGTCGGAGCAGGACCGTCCAACCTGGCACTCGCAGTGGCACTGGAGGAGCTCGCGCCCGGCCTCGCTCGCGATTCGGTCCTGATCGAACGCGACGAGGAGGTCTCCTGGCAGCGGGGCATGCTCCTGCCGGAGGCGCTGTCGCAGGTCTCGTTCCTCAAGGATCTGGTGACCCTGCGCAATCCGCGCAGCCGGTTCTCGTTCCTCAACTACCTGCACGACACCAACCGGCTCAACGAGTTCGTGAACATGGGCAGCTTCGTCCCGTACCGGGTCGAGCTGGCCGACTATCTCAAGTGGACGGCCGACTCGCTGTCGATGGTCGATCTGCAGCGCGGCCGGGAATGCCGCGAGATCACTCCCGTGTGGACGGACGGCACACTGACCGGCTGGGAGACCCGGATCGCCGACGGCGAGGTCATCCGCAGCCGGTATCTGGTGGTCGGCGCCGGCCGCGACGCGCGGATCCCGGACCAGCTCCGGACGGTGAACCAGGACCGCGTCATCCACAGCACCCAATACCTGCCGAGGATCGCCAAGCTGCGCAAGGATCTCCCGTACCGCGTCGCGGTGATCGGCGCCGGGCAGAGCGCGGCGGAACTGTTCGGCGCGGTGCAGAACGACCTGCCCGAATGCAAGCCGACGATGGTGATGCGGTCGATCGGCCTGAACTACTACGAGAGCAGCAAGTTCAACAACGAGCTGTTCTTTCCGTCCCATGTGGACAAGTTCTTCGACGCGCTGCCGGATGCCCGGGAGCAGATGCTCAAGGAAATGCACCACACGAACTACTCCGGGCTGGCGCCGGGCACGATGGACGCGCTCTACCGCTCGATCTACCTGGACCGTCTTTCCGGCCGTTCGCGGCTGCGGATGATCACGATGAACGACATCACCGACGCCCGTGACGAGGGCGACGAGGTCGTGCTGGAACTGACCGACCGGCGCACCGGCGAGACGCAGGAGCTGCGCACGGACCTCGTCCTGCTCGGCACCGGCTTCTCGCCCGAGATGCCGCGGATGGTGCAGGAGATCGCGAAGTCGATCGGTCTCTCGGAAATCAAGGTGACCCGCGACTACCGGCTGGAGATCGACCAGCCCGCCACCGCGGCCGTCTACCTCCAAGGGGTCAACGAGGCGACGCACGGGATCGCGGACTCGCTGCTGAGCGTGCTCGCCCCGCGCGCCAACGACATCCTGCAGGACATCCTCGCCCACCGCGGCGAGACCCCGTCGGTGCCGCCGCAGCCGACGTCGGACACCGCACCCATCGTCGCCACCCGCTGAACCACGGAAAGGGAGAAGCAGTCATGGAGATCCGTCCGCTGGAGCGGGAAAAGATGGTCTTCGAGAACGGTGCCTACGGACAGCGGCTCCTGCCGTGGGCGGCGCTGAACGCGCCGTTCGAAGGTGCCTGGGTCACGGTGCCCGCCCACGGCGGCACGGGTGCGCATTCCCACCACGAGTACGAGATCTTCATCGCCGTCAGCGGTGAGGCGGTGGTGGAGACCGGCGGAGAGCGGCGCGCGTTCAAACCCGGCGACATCGAGTTCCACACGCCCGGCACCGAGCACCGCATCCTCAACGACAGCGCGCAGGACTTCGAGATGTACGCGATCTGGTGGGACACGGACATGTCGGCGAAGTTCGCCGCCCGGCACGAAGAGACGGCGTGACATGGCCCACGACACGAGACCGGTGGTGATCATCGGCGGCCCTCCGACGTCCAACGGGGACCTGCACATCGGGCATATCGCCGGCCCGTACCTCGGCGCCGACGTGTACCGGCGGTATCTGCGCGCGGCGGGCCGCGAGGGGGTGTTCGCTTCGTGCACCGATGACAGTCAGACCTACCTCGTCACCAGCGCCGCCCGGGTCGGGGTGACCCCGCCCGAGCTGGTGGAGCAGTCGACCGAGAACATCCAGCGCACCTTCGAGGCGATGGGCGTCGAGGTCGACGGCTTCTCGCCGACCGACGACGGCTACAAGGCGCTCGTCTACGACTACGTCAACCGCTTGTACGACAACGGAAAGCTCCGTCTGCGGAAGGTGCGGCTGCCCTACAGCGAGCGCGAGGGCGAATTCCTGGTCGAGGGTTTCGTCGGCGGTGGCTGCCCCACCTGTCTCGCCGACAGCCGCGGCGGATTCTGCGAAGGCTGCGGGCATCCGATCGACTTCGACGCGCTTATCGACCCGTATTCGGTGCTCGACCCGGCCGACGAGGTGACCTACCGCGAGGCGGAGATCCTGGTCTTCCCCGTCTCGGAGTACCGCGAACAGTTGCTCGCCTACTACGAGGAACGCGGTCCCGCGTGGCGGCCGCACGTCCTCGGGCTGATGCGCGAACTGCTGGCCGGACCGTTGCCGGACTTCGCCATCACCTATCCGGTGAGCTGGGGGCTGCCCGCCCCGTTCGCGGAAACGCCGGGACAGACGCTCAACGCCTGGGTCGAGGGCATGCCCGCGTCGATGTACTGCACCGAGTACGCCTTGCGGCGCAACGGCAAGCCGGTACTGGCCGACGACGACGCGTGGCTCGCGGAGAACGACGCGCGGGTCGTGGTGTTCATGGGGTTCGATCCGCTGTTCACCTGGGGTGTCGTCCACGTCGCCGAGCTGATCGCCCACGACGGCCGCTACGTCCTGCCGGACACGTTGCTGGTCAACGAGTTCTACGAACTGGAGAACGAGAAGTTCTCCACCAGCAAGGGACATGTGGTCTGGGCCCGCGAACTGGCCGCCGAGCTGCCACGTGACCTCGCGCGGTTCTACCTCAACCTCACCGCCCCCGAGTTCGCCCGGACCAATTTCAGCCGCGCCGCGCTGGAGAAGATCGCCGGGGAACGGCTCGTCGCGCCCTGGAACGAACTAGCGGAGTCCCTGGCCAAACTCACCGCCGAGGTCGGTGGTGAGAGCAGGCTTCCGGTGTCCACCGAGGCCGCGGAACGGGCGGCGGCGATGGTGTCCCGGTTCATCCTGAACTACGAACTCGAGGACTTCAGCCTCAGCCGGGGGGCCGATCTGGTGGTGCAGCATGTCGAGCGCCTGCGGGCGGCCACGGAACGCATCCTCGCGGGGAACCTCGATCAGGAAGTACTCCGCAGCAGGCTGGGCGACCTTTTCCTGGAACTGCGCGCGCTGATCGGCTGTGCCTCACCGATCCTCATCGACCTCTCCGCGCGTGCCGCGAGCGCGGGCGGATTCGACCTCCGGATCACCGCGGACGCCTTCGACGTCACGCACACCACGGCGTTCGCCGTGCCACCACTGGAATTCCCCCCGACGAGCGAGGTCTGAGTCCCCATGTCACTCGACAGCACCCTCTCCGCCGACGCGGTCCGGCGGTCCCGGCTCGCCGAGCGCCTGCTCGTCCCGGCGGGCTTCATCACCACGGCGGGCAACGCATTCCAGATCACCGCGGCCGCGATCCTGGTCTTCCACGCCGAGCAGACCACCCTGGCGGTCGGCTGGCTGTTCATCGCGGTGTCGATCCCGCAGGTCGCGCTCGCGCTGATGTTCGGCAAACTGGTCGACAAGGTCGACCGGCGGATGCTCTGCGTGGCGGCGGATTTGGTGAGCGCGATGACCGCGTTCGCGCTGCCGGTGTGGCTGTGGATCGGCGGCCCGGCGAACCTGGGCTCCTACATAGCGAACTTCATGCTCGCCTGCACCACGGCCCTGTTCATGCCCGCCAGCAACGGCCTGATCAAGGAACGGGTCGCCGACGAACGGCTCGGGAAGTTCAACTCGCACTTCGAGATGGCGAGCAACGCCGGCATGCTGCTGGCCTCGTCGCTGGCGGGGTTCCTGGTGATCTGGTTCGGTGCCACGCCGCTGTTCATCTTCAACTCGCTGACCTTCCTCCTCTCGGCCGCCCTCGTCTACGCGATCGGCCGGAAGCCGGTCAAGGCGCCGGTCGTCGCCGAGACGGTGACCGTGGACCCGTCGGCGCCGGTCGAAGTGCCGGTGCGCCAGCCGATCAAACGGCTCGCGCTGTTGTACGCCAACGGGAACATCGGGCTGATGGTCGCCAACGTCATCCTGACGACGTTGATCCTGCAGACGTTCGACCAGGGCGCCTGGATGATCGGTGTGGTCGACGCGCTGGCCGGGGTCGGGTTCATCGTCGGCGCCGCCCTGTACGGCAAGGTCAGCAAACGGTTCAAGGGCATCCACCTCGCCGTGCTCGGCACCCTCGGCAACCTGATCTGCCTGGCGATCCAGCCGTTGCACTACATCGCCTTGATGGTGGCGATCCCGTTCGCCGGGTTCTGCTTCGCCCAGGGCCGGATCGCCGCCCGCACCCTGCTGATGCGGGCGAGCCCGGAGGACCGGGTCGGCCGGATCTTCGGTGGCACCCAGGCCGTCGGACTCGGGCTCGGCGTCGGCGCGACGGTGGGTCTCTCCACCCTGGCGGACGCGACCACCGTGCCCCACGCCTTCTGGGGGCTGGCGATCCTGCAGGGCGCGATCGTGATCGGCACCTACTTCAGTCTGGCGAAACCGCTGTCGGCGCAGGAAAACAAGAAGCCCGCCGAGGTTCTCGAGGCGACCGCCGCCTGACCGCGGCCGAATTCGGAGGAAGCGAAAACCATGACGGACAAGCCGATCAAGGGCGGCGTGGCGACCTGGGCCTGCCTTCCCGGGTTCCCGCCCGCGGTGATCTTCCCGTTCACCCCCGGAGAGCGTTTCGGCATCCGGAACCTCTACGAGTTCCAGATGCTGATGTACCGGCCCCTCTACTGGCTCGGCCGCGACGGCGAACCCGCGATCGACTACGACCTCAGCGTCGGCGAAGAGCCGGTGTGGGACGAGACCGGCCGCACCTGCACGGTCCGGATCAAACCGTGGAAATGGTCCAACGGCGAGACGGTGTGCGCGGACAACGTCATCTTCTGGATGAACATGCTGAAGACGAAGGGGCCGAAGTTCGGCGCCTACAGTGAGGGCTACTTCCCGGACAATCTGGTGTCCTTCGAGAAGGTCGCCGACGACAAGGTGAGTTTCACCTTCGACAAGACGTACTCGAAGAACTGGGTGCTGCTGAACCAGCTCACCATGATCACGCCGATGCCGAAGGCGTGGGACCGCACCGCGGCCGGCCCCGCCGACGCGACCCACGACATCGGACAGGCCGAAGCGGTGTACGAGTTCCTGATGGCGGAGAACGGCGATCCCGTCGCCGAGGACAACACCCATCGCACGCGTTGGGCGGACAGTCCGGTGTGGAGTGTCGTCAACGGGCCATGGCGGCTGAAGAGCTACACGGAAGAAGGCGTCATCACCTTCGTCCCGAATGAGCACTACAGCGGCCCCAACCCGCCACACCTGGACGAGTTGCGCCAGGTCTCGACGACGTCGGACGAGCAGCAGTACGAACTCCTGCAGTCGGGCGACGTCCAGGTCGGTTTCCTGCCGCCGGGCATGGGCGTCCAGCCGGACGGCGACCCGACGCGGGGCGGGCCGAACCCGCTCGGCGAGGGATTCCAGCTGGAACCGCAGATCCTGTTCAACATCAACTTCATGGCGGTGAACTTCGGCAACCCCACCGTCGCCGGCCGCCTGATCAGGCAGCCGTACGTACGACAGGCACTGCAGAGCTGTTTCGACCAGGAGTACGGCGCCCGCGAGGTCTACCAGGGGTACGGCTGGAGCCAGACCGGGCCGATCCCGGTCCTGCCCCAGAGCGACCTGGTCTCGCCGAAGATCACCGAACGCGGTGGGTGCTGGCCGTTCGACCTGGAACGGGCACGGACGCTGCTGGCCGAAAACGGCTGGGACACCGAGGCTTCCCCCGCGGTGTGCGTGCGGCCCGGCACCGGGCCCGGTGAGGCGGGCGAGGGCATCCCGGCCGGAACCGAGCTGAGTTTCTCGTTGCGTTACTGGGAAGGGCGGCCTTCGCTGGCCCGGCTCATGACGCAGTTCCGGGACGACGCGGCCAAGGCCGGCATCGAGATCCGCCTGGAAGAGGTGATGGGGTCGGTCCTGGTGGCGGAGGACGGACCGGGTGAGAAGCGGAGATGGGAGCTCTCCTGTTGGGGTGGCGGCTGGGTCTACAACTACCCGACCGGCGAGAACCTCTTCCAGAGCGGCGCCGCATGCAACTTCAGCAACTACCGCGACGCCAAGGCCGACGAGCTGATCGCGAAGACGGTCACCACCGACGACCTCGAAGCGCTGTACGAGTACCAGGAGTACATCGCCGACCAGGCCCCGGTGATCTTCATGCCGACGTTCCCCCGGCGCCTGTTCGAGGTCGCCGGGAACCTGCGCGGGTTCACCCCGCTCAACCCGTACGGCCTGATCAACCCCGAGAACTGGTACTACGTCGAGGAGTCCTCATGACGCGCCCGGTGGTGCTGGTCGGCTTCGTGGCCGCCGCGCTCGGTTCGTCCATAAAGGACTTCCAGCCCGACGGAACGGTCATCTTCGTCGAAGAGCCCGACGTCGTCCGCAAACGCGGCGCGCGGGAGACGGTGGCGGGTTCGGCCCTGGTGCGGGACCTGATCGAATGGGAGTTCCACCTTCCCGGCAAGGCGGACGAGTTCTACCACGTCCACGACGACCTCGATCCGGCCGCGGTGGTCCCGCTGACCGAGTACGCGACGCCGTTCGCCGCCCGGCTCGCGGAACGCTACGGCTTGCCGGGCGCGGGCTTCGGCGCGGCGCGGATCCTGCGGGACAAGGGGGTGCTGCGCCTGGTCAGCCGGGCGGCGGGGATCGCGAACCCGGCTTCGGCACGGGTCGAAAGCCCGGCCCAGGTCCGCGAGTTCATGGCGCGGCATCCGGGGAAGATCGTGTTGAAGCCCGCGAACCGGCAGGCGTCGGTGGGCACCCAGGTGATCGCCGACCCGGCTGAGGCCGAACAAGCTTGGGCCAACTGCGTGGTCCAGGACGAGGGCGTCTTCGTCCCGGACCGCGCGATGGAGCTGAAGATGCTGGCCGAGAGCTTCGTCGACGGCGACGAGTACAGCGTCGAAATGCTGCTGCGGGACGGCGAACCACTGTTCGCCAACGTCACCGGCAAACGGCTGTTCCCCGGGCCGCGTCCGGTGGAACTCGCGCATATCGTCCCCGCCGACATCACCGGCGAGCTGACCGCGCTGCTGACCGAGGAGACCCGGCGGCTCACCGAGGCGACCGGATTCGGCACCGGCATCGTCCACTGTGAATGGATCGTCTCGAACGGCGTCCCGTACCTGGTCGAATGTGCCGGCCGGTTCGCGGGTGACGGGATCATCGAGTTGATCCAGCGCGCCTACCCGGTGGAGCTGAACCGCGCCTACTTCGCGGTGATGAAGGGCGAGCCGGTCGTGGACGTCTTGCCGCGCAAGGCCGAAGGGGGTGCGGCGGTGCGGTTCGTGTCCATCGAGCCCGGCTTCATCGAGGACGTGCGCGGGGTCGAGAAGGCGTCGCAGGCCGAGGGCGTGTTCCTGTGCGACGTCGGGGTCTCGGCCGGTGACCGGTTCGACGGTCTGCGCAGTTCATGGGACCGCGTCGGCGATCTGATGGTGACCGCGGCCAGCCCGGCGGAGGCGTCGCGCCTGGCCGAAGAAGCGGTCGCGCTGATCGAGATCGACGTGCGGCCGGACGGCGAGGAGAGGGAGAGCGCCGCGCCATGAGCATCGAAACCGTCCAGCCCGCCCTCCCGGCCGCCGGTCTCGACGTGCTCGTCACCGGGCTCTCGTCCGACGCGCACACCTGGAACCTGGTGTACCTGGAGCTGCTGCTGGAGGAACTGGGCTGCCGGGTGACCAATCTCGGCGCCTGCGTCCCGGACGCGACGATCGTCCGCGAATGCGTCACCCGGCGGCCGGACCTGGTGGTGATCAGCAGCCTCAACGGACACGGCTGCCAGGACGGCGTCCGGCTGATGGACGCCTTCCGCGTGCGGCCGGAACTGGTCACGACGCCGGTCGTGATCGGCGGGAAGCTCGACGTCACCGGCGGGAGCAACGCCGCCCGGCTGCTGGAGGCCGGCTTCGACGCGGTGTTCGAGGACTCCGGCGGGCTGAGCCCGTTCCGGACGTTCCTGCGGACGCTGTCCGTGCGCACACCGGGTGTCCCGCTGGGTGCCGGATGAGCGCGCTCGCCCCGCGACGGGGACTTTCGTTCGGCGCGGTGGTCGAACGCCACCATGCCAGGGGAGACCTGGTCGTCCAGCCCCGCATGGGCTTCGCGGATCCGGAGCGGATGACCGGGGGACTGCTCGCGACCAGGGCGGCGCGGGCCGCGACCGTCGGCACCATCACGATCGACAGCTACACCAGGGTCGGCGACAGTGAGGCGGCACGCGCGGCGCTGGCCGCCGGTGCCGACCTCAACGGATACCCGCTCGCCGACCACGAGCGCGCCACCACGACCGCGCTGCTCGACGAGGTGCTGACCGAGGACTTCCCGGTGCAGATCCGGCACGGTTCGGCGGATCCCCGGCGGATCGTGCGGACGCTGCTGGACTTCGGGCTGCACGCGACCGAGGGCGGGCCGGTGTCGTATTGCCTGCCCTACAGCCGGATGCCGCTGTCGGCGGCCGTCGACAACTGGCGGCGCTGCTGCGAAACCCTGGCCGATGCCAGGAGCCCGGAACTGGAACCGCATCTGGAGACCTTCGGCGGCTGCATGATGGGGCAGCTGTGCCCGCCCGCGCTGCTGGTCGCGCTGAGTGTGCTGGAGGGGATGTTCTTCTGGCGGCACGGTGTGCGCTGTCTTTCCTTCAGCTACGCGCAGCAGACCCACGCCGGGCAGGACGAGGAGGCGATCGCCGCGCTGCACGCCCTGATCAGGGAATACGTGCCGCACGCGCGGACGCACGTGGTGGTCTACGGCTACATGGGCGTCTACCCGAGGACTCCCGGCGGCGCGCTGGCGCTGATCGCGGAGTCCGCGCGGCTGGCCGCCCGCACCGGCGCGAGCAGGCTGATCGTGAAGACCACCGCCGAAGCGCACCGGCTGCCGACCGTGGCGGAGAACGTGACCGCCCTCGAACACGCCGCCGAGGCGGCGCGGGGTGTCTCCCGGATCGGTCACCTCGGGGACACCGGGATCCACGCGCAGGCGAAGGCGTTGGTGGACAACGTTCTTTCGCTCGACCGCGACCTCGGCCGGGCGCTGGTCACCGCGTTCGCGCGGGGTCAGCTGGACGTCCCGTTCTGCCTCCACCCGGACAACGCCGGCCGCGCACGCGGACGGCTGGACGCGGGCGGGCGCCTGGACTGGCAGCGGATCGGCGCGATGCCGCTGGGCGATCTCGTCGACCTGCCGTCAGAGCGGCGAATGACCTCGACCGACCTGCTGGACGCGCTCCGGTATGTCGAGCGGTCGTTCGACGAGCGCTACGGGATGCCCGGAATCGACACCGTTCAACCAATTCAGGGGAGTAGGACATGACCGGAACACCGGAGCAGGCACTGCCGCCGGGTACCCGCGAGCATCTCACGTCGCCGGTGACGCAGGCGGCGTTGCGCATCCAGAACAGCATCACCGCGGGCACCCGCGAATACCTCGGCATGAACGGCTTCGTGGAACTGCAGCCACCGCTGATCGGGCCGGTGACCGATCCGGGTTGCCGCGGTGCCAAGCAGGTCGACGTCGACTACTACGGGCACAAGTACAAGATGATGACCAGCGTGATCCTGTACAAGCAGGCGTCGCTGCTGGCGTTCGACAAGATCTTCTACGTCGCTCCGAACGTGCGGCTGGAACCGCTGGAGACCTCGACCACCGGGCGGCATCTGGTCGAGTTCACCCAGATCGACGTCGAGGTCGCGCGGGCGAGCCGGGAGGACGTCCTCGATCTCGCGCAAGGACTGCTCCGGCACGTGGTCACCTACACACTGCGAGAGTCCAAAATGGACCTCGCCGCGCTCGGCCGGGACCAGGACGCGTTCACACCGCTGCTGGAAGAGGACTTCGAGCGGATGACGCACCGCGAGGCGGTGTCGCGGCTGCAAGGCCTGCTGCACGGGCAAAGCGCCGACGCGGAAATCGACTGGCAGGGCGAGCGGATCATCTCCGAGCGGACGAACCGGCCGTTCTTCATCGTCGACTACCCCAAGGGATCGCGCGGGTTCACCGACGGCGAGTCGAGCACCGAACCGGGTGTGCTGCGCAACTTCGACCTCATCGCCTCGGACGGGTACGGCGAACTGTGCAGTGGCGGTGAGCGCACGCACGAGTACCGGCGGCTCATCGAGCGGATGCGGGAGACGGGCGAGAACCCGGCGAAGTACGGCTGGTACCTCGACCTCGCGCGCGAAGGGCTGCCGCCGAGCGCCGGCTTCGGCATGGGACTGGAGCGGGTGACGCGGTACCTCGCCGGGCTGGACGCGGTTTGGCAGGCCAACGCGTACCCGAAACTGCCGGGGATCGCGGCGCCGTGATCACCGCACGGCAGCTTCCGGAAGACGCGATCCGCGCACGGGCGCGGGAAGGCAGCGCGGCGATCTTCCCCGACGTCGGGGGATACGGCCGCACGTTGTTCGGCGCGGACGTCGATTCGGGCACCGACGAACTCGACCGCGCGCGGATCGTGCCGCCGGTGTTCGTCCCGCGGCGCCTGGAGAAGATGTACGACCTCGCGCGCGAACCGGTCTACGGCGATGTCGGGCTGACGACGGTCCTCGGCGGGTTCACCGCGCCGTCGCCGGTGTTCCTGTGCGCGTTCGGGTCCACGCAGGTGGCGGGCAGCGGGCTCGGGATCGCCGCGAGCGAGCAGGCGGGCAGACTCGGGATGCCGATGGTGATCGGCGAGAACGTCGTACCCATGCACGGCTACGGGCGGATGGGCGAAAGCGCCGAAGACGGCCTGCTCGGCCGGATCCGCGCGTACGCCGGCGCGGTGCCGGACGGGCTGGGCGGCGTCGTGGTGCAGCAGAGCACCGAGGACGCCGACGCCGAGGTTTGGAACCTCGTCTACAGCGATCCGTCGGCGACGAAACTGCTGGAGAGCGGGCGGCTGGCGTTCGAACTGAAGGTCGGCCAGGGCGCCAAACCAGGCCTCGGCGGGATGACCGTGCTCTCGCGGACGGCCGCGGGCGAGGTCGCCGAACAGTACACAGTGGACGAAGCGTTCGGCACGGACACCGCCATGGTGCTGCGCTCGAGCAGTCCCGGCACGTTCACCGGGGAGATCCTGCGCCAGCAGATCCACCTGATGCGCAACAACTACCCACGGGCGCGTGCCTGGGTGAAACTGCATCCGGGCCGGGACGTCGGCGAGGCGGCACAGGTCGCCTGGGCAGCGGGAGCGGACGCGGTCACCGTGGACGGCGCCGAGGGCGGGACCGGCTGGGCGCCGTCGGTGTTCCTCGATCAGGTGGGCCTGCCGCTGGTGGAGTGCCTGCGCCGGGTCGGGAAGCACGACGCGTCGCTGCTGGTGTCCGGCCGGATCTGGGAAGGGGCCCGTGCGCTGAAATGCCTGGCGATGGGCGCTTCCGCGGTCGGCCTCGGCCGGGCGGCGCTGCTCGCCGTCGACGAGGACGCGACCGACGGGCTCGTGCGGCTGGTGCGGTGCCTCGAACTCGAACTGCGGCTGCTCGCCAGCGCGCTCGGGAAGTACGACCTCACCGATCTCACCTCGGACGATCTCTGGTTCCCGGGTTCTCCCGGACCGAAGGAGCAGGACACATGATCAACTACGACGGCAAGCGGTTCCGCAAGGTCAGTACCGACCCGGACGCGCCGGTGACCCTGTACCGGCAGAAGGACGACCTGGTGTGGGCCGAACTGTCCGGCGGCGGCGTGCGGCTCGGGTCGCTGACCGGGAAGTGCGGCGACGACGGGACGATCGAGCTGGCCTACACGATGGTGCTGGCCGGCGGGCAGGTGATTTCGGGGCACAGCACGAACACCCCGGAGTTCCTGCCGGACGGGCGGATCCGGCTCAACGAGGTGTGGGAGCGGTACGGCGACCACGGCTCGCGGGGGATCTCGGCGATCGAAGAGGTCGCCGAGTAGGCGGCTGCTCACGCGCTTCCGGGCCTCGGTCCCGAGAGTGTGGCGGTACATGATGGCCCCCTTCCTTGCGCCAGGCGCAAGGAAGGGGGCCATCATGTACTTCGCTGGGCGAACTTCCGGAGGCGGATTTCCCTACTGAAGACCTCGTCGCGGGCGGGTGGGGCCGGACCCGCCGAGCCGTGATTCGGCCGAAAGAGAATTCACGCGACCGAAAAGGGTAGTCGGCGGCGGCGAATGGCTCACGCCGAAAGACGTGATTCAGCGCGGGTTCTTTTCGAGGTATTCCGCCCAGACCTTCTTCGGCACGCACATTCGCCAGGAGTCGACGATCAGCTCTCGTAACTCTTGGTAATCGATCGCGGACAGCCGGACGCGAACCCACTGATAGCGCATATCGGACGCGATCGGCATCATGAACTTGTCCGGTTCGCCCGCCACGAGCGCTTCCCGCTCCTCTTTGGGATAGCCGAATCCCAGCACGGTTTCGTCAGGTGAGAGCGAAAGGAACACGATTCGCCCCACGCGGAACTTCACCCGGTCCCGGACCAGCGCTTCATAGGCGCGGGGCAGCTCCGAAGCGATCTTTCTGACGTCATCACCGGTTACCATCTTTCCACCATTCTCCGCTGTCCGTTCCCCAGTCACCCGCCGCGCCCATGGTGATGGCGACGTAAAGATATTCGTCGAGGATCTTCGCCAGTGACACCGGTCTGCCCACCAGGGCAGAAATACCGTCGCCGTTCGAGTGCGCCTCCGCGAGCACGGCGGTGGCCCACTCTCGGCCGAGTCGCAGATGCCTGCCGAACGCCGCACCGTCCCTGGTGCCGTGGAGGGTGGCCGCGATGGCGGCATCCCACGGCATGATCGTGTTGGGCCGCAACGCATACAGCGCCTTCGCGGCGGCGGTCGGGCCGAGTGTTCGCCTTGTCCGTCCCGCTGAGACGACGACCCCCGAGAGGTCCGTGTACGCCTTCGCGACCGTGTCGATTTGCGCGTCCGTCAGCTGGGCGAGATCGACCTCCGGCAGGGCGGCGCCCCAGGTTTCCCACCAGGCCTTTATCCCGTTGTCGAAGGGGGCGGGTTCGCCTTCACGCGGATACCGGATACGGCAACCCCACGAGTTCAACCAGCGAAGAAGAATTGCGCGATGTGCGGCCTGTGACAGGTCGATCGCGGAGCGCCCTCTTTGATCGGACACGGCTTCGGTGAGCCGAAGCCAAGAGGTGTCGGCATTCGCGAACCCGTTGAACACTTCGGCGGCGCGCCGTAGTTCGGAGAGTGGCGGCAGGGGGCTGGACATGGAGGCACCCTATCCGGTGCCACCAAGCAGGTGAATTTCCGCGTCCAACTATTGGACTTTGTACATTGGGTCACCTATTTGTATCTGCTGCATGGTTCATTGGTCCTTTAGGGTTGTGCCCAGGAAGGCTACAAGGATGTCGGTCACGCAGCGCGATCGCGTTACCCCATCCAGGGGAGGAGATGGCATGGGCAGACCCGAGCGACCGTTGGACGGCTCCACTGGTCCGATCGCCGCATTCGCTCATGATCTGCGGGTGTTACGGAACCGGGCGGGAAACCCGAGCTATCGGGAACTCGCGAGGACGGCGCTTTTCGCGCCTTCCGTGCTGTCCAGTGCGGCGAGCGGCCACCGGCTGCCCACTCTCGCCGTGACACTGGCGTTCGTCTCCGCGTGCGGGGGTGATCGCGCGGCGTGGGAACGGCGTTGGCGGAGCGTCGCCGGACAAACGGGAGGCGGCGTCGAAGCACGCGAGGAGCGCGCGCCCGCGCCGCCACCGGCCGAGATCCCGGCGGAGGGCGCGCACGCGCTGGCATCCGGCGTCATCCACTTGGCCCGTCCGGCCCAGTTGCCCATGGGATCGAGGACTTTCGTCGGCAGGGAACGGGATTTGACCGAGGCCACGCGGATGATCGGGGCGACCGGTCCGGGCAAGGCGCCGCTGGTCGTCAGTGGTCCGATCGGGGTCGGCAAAACAGTCTTCGCCCTGCGGCTGGCCGAAGAGGTCGCCGCCGACTTCCCGGACGGGCAGCTTTACGCCGATCTGAGCAACAGCGGAATCGGTGGCCGGTCGCCCAACGGGATCGTGCGCGGCTTCCTCCGCGCGCTCGGGGTGCCCGCTCATCTCGTGCCCGACGACCCGATGCAGCGGATCGGCCTGTACCGGTCCTTGCTCGCCGAACGCAGGTTGTTCGTGTTGCTCGCGGGCGTCAGCGACGAAGGTCAGGTGCGGCCGTTGCTGGGCCAGGCCACGGCCAGTCAGGTCGTGGTGACCAGCCGCACCCGGCTGCTGGGGCTGGAGGACACGAACCGGATCGAGCTGGATACGTTCACCCGCAAGGAATCCCTGGCGTTGATCGGGCGGATCGCCGGGGCGCACCGGGTCCACGCCGAGCGCGACGCGACCGACGCGATCGCCGACCTGTGCGGCGATCTGCCGTTGGCGATCAACATCGTCGGCCGCAAGATCGCCGCGCGTCCGGAATGGGCGATCGCGTACACGGCGGGCAGACTCGCTGATCGCGAACGGCTCATGGACAGTCTCTGTGTCGGGGACGTCAACGTCCGGGACCGGTTCACCTCGGCGTACGAACATCTTTCGCCCGCCGGGCGGGAGGCCATCCATCACTTCGGGCAGAGCGGGGCGGGCTGGGCGACGTCGATCGGGGTCGCCGCGGCGATGGGTATCATGATCGAGACAGCGGACGAACTCCTCGAATCCGTGGTGGACGCCGGACTTCTCCAGCGCGCCCCCGTCGCCGGCCGCTACGCGGTCTCCCGGTTGGTCAGCGCGTTCGCCGCCGAGCGGCAACGGGAGCCGAACCCGCTCGCCGCCGCGGTCCCGATGGTGGGCCGCCGGGCACGGAAGAACGCCTTCGAGTCGCTGCGGCACGAAGCCGTGCGCACCCTGCCAGGCAGCTCGTCGGAAGGTTGATTGTTCTCCCCGCGCGGAGCTTCCGGTCAACGGGCGGCGCGGCTTGAATGAGTCGACGAATGAAGGCGAGCGAAATTCGGTGACACAATGCTGATTCTGTCCATGAAAGAGGGTCACGATGGCGGGATCGTGGCGATCGAGGACGGCAAGCTGCTGTTCGCGCTGGAGTCGGAAAAGGACAACTACCCGCGCTACGACCGGATCACCGGCGAGCTGATGGCGCGAGCGGCGGGGATGCTCGACAGGCAACCCGATGTGGTGGCGCTCGGCGGCTGGGTCAAGGGAGAGTTCTCGGTGGAACCCCCGTCCCGCACCGGATACTTCGGTGTCGGCGAGGGCGCGATCTCCGACGAGGCGGGCAAGTTCTTCGGCAAGGACGTGCGCTACTTCTCCTCGACCCACGAGCGCTCGCATATCTACACCTCGCTGGGGATGGCACCCGCCGCGCCGGGCCAGGCGTACTACTCCCTGGTGTGGGAAGGGAACATCGGGGACTTCTACCGGATCGACGAGCGCGGTGAGGCCACTCATCTGCGGCACGTGCTGACCGACCCGGGCGCCAAATACGCCTATCTCTTCGCGCTGGCGGATCCGGGTTTCCCACTCGGCAAGGGAAAGTTCCGGTTCAACGACGCCGGCAAGCAGATGGCGCTGACCGGGTTCGCCGAACCCGGCCCGCTCACCCCCGACGAGCAGAAGACCATCGACTTCATCCTCGACCGCGACGGCATCATCCTCGGTCTGTCCAAAGAGGAAATGTCCTGGTCCCATCTGTACAACGCCGGCGTCTGGTCGCAGGAGTACCGCAACGCGGCGGCCAAGCACTCGCAGGCGATCTTCAACCGGTTCCACGACTACGCCGAGAAGAACCTGACCGAAGGTCTGCCGCTGCTGATTTCCGGCGGCTGCGGGCTCAACTGCGACTGGAACCGGTTGTGGCGGGAGAGCGGCCTGTTCTCCTCGGTGTTCGTGCCGCCTTGCCCGAACGACAGCGGTTCCGCGCTGGGCACGGCCATCGACGCGCAGTGGTTCTACACCGGCCAGGCGACCATCGAATGGGACGTCTACGCGGGGGAGAACTTCGTCGAGGACGTCGTACCGGATCCGGCCAAGTACGAGACGCGGCCGCTCGTGGCGAGCGAGGTCGCGAAGTACCTCAAGGACGGCAATATCATCGGCTGGGCGCGCGGCCGGTACGAGATGGGCCCGCGAGCGCTGGGCAACCGGTCCATTCTGGCCGCGCCGTTCACCGTGGACACCACCGTGCGGCTCAACAAGATCAAGCGCCGCGAGGATTACCGCCCGATCGCGCCGATCGCGCTGGAATCGGACGCGCCGAAGTGGTTCGTCGGTTCGGTGGAGGATCCGTACATGCTGTACTTCAACCACGTCACCTCCGACGAGTTGAAGGCCATCACGCACGTCGACGGTACCGCGCGCACCCAGACGGTGACACGGGAACGCAACGCCGGCATCACGGACCTGCTCGAAGCGTTCCGCGAGCAGACCGGGTTCAGCGTGCTGTGCAACACCTCGCTGAACAACAACGGGCGCGGTTTCCTCAACCGCACCAGTGATCTCATCGAGTACGGGGAGACGTACGGCCTCGACGGCTACGTCATCAACGACACGTTCGTGACCCCGCGCGCTTCCTGATTTCTTGCCCGACGGGGGCAAGAACCCGGATGCCGCCCTCCCAGTGGTGGCGTCCGGGTACCCCGTCGTCTCCATTCGCACTCATGCCTGGAGGGGAAGGCCATGCGAGTCGTGCTCGCGGGTGGTGGCGTCATCGCGCTGCTGACCGCCGTCGAGTGCGTGTCGGCCGGGCACGAGGTGATCGTCGCCGATCAGGCCGACATCCCGTTCTCCGGCGCCACTTCGTTCGATCGCCACCGCGTGCTGCGCGCGCTGCATCCCGGCGACCCGGTCACCACGGCGGCCGCGGTCAGCGCACATCACGCGTGGATCGAACTCGAACGCCTGCTGACCACGGCGTTCTACGAACAGGTCGGCGCGCTCACCGCACTCCCGGCGGACCAGGCGACGGCCGCGCGGAACGTGCTGACCGCGGCGGGCTCCCGGGCTGAGGTGTTCGGCGCGGACGAGCTCGCCGCCCGGTTCCCGCATGCGGGGTTCGTCCCCGGAACCGGCGCGGTCTTCGAAGCCCACGCCGGGGTCCTGCTCGCCGACCGGGTACTGGCGGCCTGCGCCGGCTGGCTGCGCTGGCACGCGCACGCGGAACTCCATCCGCACCGCAAGGTCGTCGGTGTCGACGCCGACCGGGCCGAGGTACGGCTGGCCGACGGCGAGATCCTCCGCGGTGACGCGGTCCTGCTCGCGGCGGGCCCGTGGTCGCGTGACCTGCTGGCCCCCGAGCTGTCCCGGGAACTCGTGCTGCACCGGCAGACGATGCTCTACTGCGATGTGCCGCCCGCCGACGCCGCCGCGTGGGCGGCGACCCCGGCGATCACCTCGCTCGGCACCCCCGACGGCGCGTGGCTGGTTCCGCCGGTCGCCGGGACACCGTTGAAGCTCAGCGCCGCCAGTGCCTGCCGGATCGTCGACGAGGTCGGCGGCGGTGCCGCGCCGTCGTGGTGGCGAGAGCACCTGATCGACACGTTCGCCGCGCTGATCCCGGGTTTTCGCCGGAACTGGCTGATCGACACCCGGGACTGCCACTACCTTGCCCGGCGTTCCACCCTCGGCCCGATGCTCGCCGTCCTCGGCGACCGGGTCCTGTCCTACGCGGCGTGCGGCGGCTCGTCCTTCAAGTTCGCCCCGCTGATCGCCCGGTCCCTCGCCGCGCGCCTGACCGGCGCGAATCCGGCTCCGACCGGACTCGAACCGCTCGACCGGCCGCTCGTACGTGCGTCCGGCGTCCACCCAACCCGCCCTGCCCTCCGAGGTGTGTCGTGAAACTGCTCGCGCTGGAAGCCAGCCAGAACTCCTACTACTACCTGCCCCGGTACCAGCAGATCGAGGACTTCGGCGGGGTGCTGTACGTGCTCAACGGGATCGGCACGGAAGACCTCTGGCCGGGGGAGCGCTACCGGATCGCAGGCAGCAACCACATCGACGACCTGATCCGGCACGCGAAGGCATGGCACGCCGAGGAATCCTTCGACGGTGTGCTCACCTTCTCCGAGTCCGGCGTGGTTCTGGTCGCCGCCGTCGCCGAAGCGCTCGGGCTGCCCGGGATCGGCGTCGACGCGGCGCGGACGAGCCGGAACAAGCTGATCATGCGGCAGGCACACGAGAAGGGTGGCGCCGCGCATCCGGACTTCCGGTTCGTCGAGGACGTCGACGCGGCCCTGCGGGCGGCCGAGGACTTCGGCTACCCGGTGATCCTCAAGCCGACGCTCGGCGCGGCCAGCAACTTCGTCTTCCGCGTCGACGACGAGGAGAAGATGCGGGAACGCTACGAACAGGCGCGGGCCGGGATCGACAACATGAGCTGGTACAACATGGAGGCCGCAGGGCTGGACCTCGGCCCGCACGGCCTGCTCGTCGAGTCCTTCTTGGACGGTCACGAACATCTCATCGAAGCCCTCGCGTGGGACGACGAGGTCTACCTCGGCTCCATTGTGGACAGAGTCACGTCGGAGGGTGAGACGTTCGACGACGACGTGCACCATGCTCCGACGTCGCTCACCCCCGAACAGGTGGCGGAGGTGCAGGCCGTGGTGACCGCCGGGGTGCGGGCGCAGGGGCTCACGCGCGGTGCGTTGCACGCCGAGGTCCGGTTCCACCAGGGTGAACCGTACCTGCTGGAGATCGCCGTCCGTCCCGGCGGCGGGGGACTCGACCACATGGCACGGCTTTCGGCGGGCTATGACCCCATCAAGGGACTCATGGACGTCTCCAGAGGCGTGCGGCCGGACGTCCGCCACTACCGCCCGACCGGCGTGCACACCGCCGCGATGTGCCTGATCTGCCCTGGCGGCGTGATCTCCTCGATCGAGGTCCCGCCGGCGGTGAGCGAGTCGGAAGCCCTTTACTACCTCAAGATTTTCGCGAAGCCGGGTGACCTGATCAAGCGACCGCCGCTCGGCAACAACATCTTCGGCGGTATCGGCGCGCTCGGCTCTTCCTTCGACGAAGCCATGCGCAACGCGAACGACCTGGCCGGGAAGATCGAGGTCAAGCTGAGCGAAACCCAGAAGTAGCACCGAAATTCCGCGTGGAGGAAAGCGTGTCACGTACAGCCACCCCAAGGCACTACCTGATGGTCAGACCGACGTACTTCGACGTCGAGTACTCGATCAATCCGTGGATGGACCCGAAGAAGCCCACGTACACCGAACTGGCCATCGCTCAATGGGAGTGGCTGCACGATCTGTACGTCGATCTGGGACACCGCGTCGACCTGCTCGACCCGCTGCCGGGGCTGCCCGACATGGTGTTCGCGGCCAACGGGGCGACCGTGGTCGACGGGCAGGTGCTCGTCGCGCGATTCCAGCACACACAGCGCTGTGGCGAGTCCGCGGCGTACCTGGACTGGTTCCGTGCCAACGGATACCGCTACGTGCGGCAAGCACAGTGGGTCAACGAGGGGGAGGGCGACTACCTCGTCACCGGGCAGAAGATCCTCGCCGGGACCGGGTTCCGCACGAATCCGGAGGCGCACAACGAATCCCGAGAGTTCTTCGGCCGCCCGGTGATCGGGCTGACGTTGATCGACCCGCGGTATTACCACCTCGACACCGCGCTCGCCGTCCTCGACGACGAGACGGTCATGTACTACCCGGAGGCGTTCTCCGAGGACAGCCTCATGGTGCTGAAGGAGCTGTACCCCGACGCGATCCTGGCCTCCGAACGCGACGCCGCCGTGTTCGGCCTCAACGCCGTGTCCGACGGCAAGCACGTCGTGCTCCCGCAGGCGGCCACCGGGCTCACCGCGCAGCTGCGCGAACACGGTTTCGAGCCGATCGGCGCGGAACTGTCCGAATTGCTCAAGGCGGGCGGCAGCGTCAAATGCTGCACGCTGGAACTGCGTGCGGGATAAGGAGAACAGATGGAGTCCGCGCAGCCGGAAGCCCGCCGGAGGGTCACCGTCCGGAGAGTACTGACAGGCGCTGTGCTGGTCGCGGTCCCGCTCGTGGTCGTGCTCGTGGTGCTCGGGCTCGGCTCGGCTTACGACCAGGGTCATGTCGCGGCGGCCACGGCCGCACCGGGCGGGACGGATCCGTATCCGCGCCTGCTCGTCGCGCTTCCGGTGATTCTGGCGGCGTGTCATCTGGCCGGGCTGGCCGCGCGACGACTCGGCCAGCCCGCCGTCATCGGCGAGATCATCGCCGGTGTCCTGCTGGGGCCGTCCCTGCTCGGGTTGCTTTGGCCCGCCGGATTCGCCTGGCTGTTCCCCGGCAACGTGGTCGCGATCATCAACATCCTCGCCCAGCTGGGGCTGATCTTCTTCATGTACCTGGTCGGCTCGGAGATCGACCTCGACGCGGTGCGGCGGCGGGGGTTCACCGCGGTGACGGTGAGCCAGGTGAGCATCGCGCTGCCGATGGTGTCGGGCATCGTGCTGGCCCTGGGGCTGTATCCGGTCTTCGGTGGTGACGTCGGCTTCCTGAGCTTCGGCTTGTTCATCGCGGTGTCGATGAGCGTGACCGCGTTCCCCGTGCTGGCGAGGATCCTGACCGATCGCGGGATCGCGAAGACCACACTGGGCGCGCTCGCGCTGACCTGCGCGGCGGTCGACGACGTCGCGGCCTGGTGCCTGCTGGCCGTCGTGATCGCGATCAGCCAGGGCGGATCGGGCACCGAGGTCTTCCTCACCATCGCGCTGACCCTGGTCTTCGTCCTGGTGATGGTCTACGTGGTCCGCCCGGTGCTCGCGAAAGGGCTGCCTCGAGTCCCCGAAACGGTGGTGCTGGCGATCCTGCTCGCGGGGATCATGCTGTCGGCGCTGGCGACCGAGGAGATCGGCATCCACCCGATCTTCGGCGCGTTCCTGTTCGGCGTGGTCGCGCCTCGCCGGGATCCGGTGGTGAGCCGCGCGGCCGGCAAATTGGGCAGCGTCACGGTGACCCTGTTGTTACCGCTCTTCTTCGCCTACACCGGTTTGCGCACGCAGTTCGGCTTGCTCGGCGAGGCGAGCCTGTGGGCGTGGTGCGCGCTGATCACGGCGGTGGCGGTGTTCGGCAAATGGGTCGGCAGCACCACCGCCGCGCGGCTGACCGGCGTCGGCTGGCGCGATTCGCTGTCGCTCGGGGCGTTGATGAACTGCCGGGGGCTGACCGAGCTGGTAGTGCTCAACGTCGGTCTCCAGTTGAAGGTGATCAGCCCGACGGTGTTCGCGATGCTCGTGATCATGACGCTGGTCTCGACCGTCGCGACCGCTCCCGCGCTCGCCCTGATCGCCAGGTTCGGGAAGAAGTCCGAAAAGGACGAAGAGAAGTCCGCCGGTCCAGCGGCGGCGGAAAGTAGATAGGACGCCATGACCAGCAAGCAGGAAACCCTAGTCAGCACCTTCGCGGAGATCGTGCTCGCCGACGAGGTCCGCGAGACCATCGGAAGCGAGCTGCGGGCCTTCCCGAATCCCGTCGACGACATCGACCGTTCGCTGGCGATGCTGCGGGTGGCCTTCTCGCGGCTGCCCATCGACCAGCTGCAGACGATTCTGGACTTCGGCAGGCACGTCGACACCCCCGGCGTCGCGCTCGTGCGCAACCTGCCGGTGGATCCGGAACTGCCGGAGACGCCGGTCGACGGGGAACCCAGCGAGGACAAGAAGACGTTCGTCGCCGAGACCGTCCTTTTGGGACTGAGTCAGCTGCTCGGCGAGCCCGTCGGGTTCACCACCGAGAAGAGCGGGCGGCTCGTGCACGACGTCGTCCCGGTCCCGGCGGGGGCGCGCAGCCAGACCAATCAGAGTTCGCACGTGTTCCTGAACTTCCACAACGACATCGTCCACGACGACCTCGGCCGGTATGACGTGTCCAATCCGGACTTCCTGGTTCTGAACTGCGTGCGCCAGGACGAGAACAAGGAGGCCGTCACCTACTACGCCGACGGCCGGGACATCTCCGCCGCCCTCGACCCCCAGGTGCTCGACGTCCTGCGCCGCCCTCTGTTCCGGCTCAACGCTCCCGGCAGTTACGTGCGCGATGTGGCCAAGGGTCTCGACGTGCTGTCCGACCTCGTGCCGATCATCTCCGGGCCGTCGGATTCGCCGGAGGTGTCGGTCTCGGCCAACGGCGTGGTGGGGGAGACCGTCGAGGCGGAGCAGGCGCTGGAGGAACTGCAGCGGGTCTGCCGCGAAGTCGCGCACCAGGTCAAACTGGAGCCCGGGACGGCGCTGCTGATCAACAACCGGAAGGGTCTGCACGCGCGGTCGCAGTTCTTCGCGCGGCACAACGGGCGGGACCGGTGGCTGCAGCGCACCTACCTCCGGCGCAGCCTGTGGACGATCCGGTACCGGGGCACGGCCGAGGACCGGCGGGTGCACTGACGGCCCGGCGAGTGCCCCGCCTCGTGAGTGGTGATGACGGTTCTCTTGAGGGGTAAGGCAAAGGTGTCGTGTTCGGGAGGCGGGCCTGTGAGACGTTGGACGTCAGGCTTCGGCACTGGGCGGTGGTGTCCCGAAGGTGTCGCGAAAGCCACTTTCAGGACATCACATGTCCTGAAAGTGGCTTTCGCGACACGGGCAGCGGGCGCCGCCTTCGCGAGAACGCGCACCGCATAGGTGGCATGTCCTGGGATCAGGCTTGGTGTTGCGGAAGCGGTTTTCCCGACACCTCCTTGAGGGCTTGGGGAGGCTGGTCATCCCTGGTGGTGTGAGCAGGCAATCGGGAGGCGGGCATGTCCCCAATGTGGCAGTGGAGACGGTCAGCGTCCCCAGTGCCACATTGGCGGCATCCGGCCGCGGCGTGAACAGGCCCGCTCGCAACACGGCGCCTTCGCCTTACCCCTCGATAGCCGTCATTACCACTCACGAGAGGCGCCCATGTTAAGAACCACAGCGACACGGGTAACCGCTCCGGGAAGATCCACAACCGACCGGAGGAGCCCCGATGGCCGACAAGTTACGACCGCCGCAGCAGCAGGATCCACCGGGCGTGACGTCGAAGATGGACCCGCGGCCCCGTGACTCGATGGAGGATTACGAGGGCCGTGGCCTGCTGAACGGCAAGCGCGCGCTCATCACCGGCGGTGACTCGGGAATCGGCCGGGCGGTCGCGATCGCCTTCGCGAAGGAGGGCGCCGACGTCGTGATCGCCTACCTCAACGAGCACGAGGACGCGAAGTACACCGAGGAGCGGGTGCGGGCCGAGGGCCGCGAATGCCTTCTTCTTCCGGGTGACCTGGCCGAGGCGGCGCAGTGCCGCGAGATCGTCGACCGGACCGTGAACGAACTCGGTGGACTCGACATCCTGGTCAACAACATCGCCACCCAGTGGCCGGTCGACTCCCCGGAAGAACTCACCGACGAACAGTGGACCCACACGTTCGACGTGAACATCCACAGCTACTTCCGGGTGACGAACGCCGCGCTGCCGCATCTGGCCAAGGGCTCGGTGATCATCAACACCGGTTCGGTGAACGGCTTGCGAGGCAACAAATCCCTCATCGACTACTCCGCGACCAAGGGTGCCGTGCACGCCTGGACCTACGCGATGGCACAGGCCTTGGCCGACCGCGGCGTCCGGATCAACTGTGTCGCGCCGGGCCCGGTGTGGACGCCGCTGATCCCGTCGACGTTCCCGCCGGAGAAGGTCGAGAAGTTCGGCCTCCAGGTTCCGTTCGAGCGGGCGGCCCATCCCGACGATCTCGCGCCCTCGTACGTCTTCCTGGCGTCCAACCGGCTCTCGTCGTACTACAGCGGTGAGGTCATCGCGGCACTCGGAGGCGAGACGACGCCCGGCTGAGCCCTGCCACGGCCTCGACGACGTCTTCGGCCGGGACACCGTCCAGACAGGGATGGCCGGGCACCGGGCAGATCCGGGCCCGGCTGTCCCGGCACGCGGCGTGCTGGTCGCCCAGCAACGCGGTCGGTACGCCGTACGGTGCCCAGCGCGCCGCGGGGACGACCGGGGCGAACAGTGAGACCACCGGCGTCCCGACGGCGGCCGCGAGGTGGGCGGTTCCGGTGTTGGGCGCGACGACCACGTCCGCGCCGGCGAGCACGGCCCCCAGCTCGGGCAGCGAGGTGCGCCCACCGAGGTCGAGGGCGTCCCCGGCGACTTCCCGGGTCAGGCCGCGTTCCGACGGCGAACCGGTGACGACGACGCGGCGCCCGGCGGCCTGGAGTGCCCGGACGATCGCGGCGGAACGGGCGGCGGAGGGCTGGCGGGCCGGAACCGACGCGGCGGGATGCACCACGACATAGCCCTCATGGAGCGATTCGGCTCCGAGCAAGTGGTCCACCGGCGGCAACGGTTCACGGATCGCGAGACCGCCGTCGTCCCCTGACGGCAGGGAAAACCCCGCCTGCTGGGCGAGGGAAAGCATCCGGACCGGTTCCGGTGGATCACCGGACACGCGATGCCGCAGGTCCAGCAGCGAACCCGGATAGTCCTCGCTGATCGCGCCGATCCAGGGCACACCCGCCATGCGCAGCACCAGCGCCAGCGGCAGCGGGGACTGGTGGAACGACGTGAGTACCAGTGCCGCGTCGAGGGACAGCCCTCGTAGCCGCTGGACGAGTCCGTCGATGTCTTCGCTGGTCACCGGTGGGGGTTCGGGGTCGATCCAGGGCGCGCACCAGGTGAGGACCTCGTCGACACCGGGCAGCAGGTCACCCGCCGCACGCCCCCGGGGCCCGGTCAGCAGCACGACGCGCTCGGCCCCGGCCGCCACCGCGCGGACGCAAGGACCGGCGAGCAGGACGTCGCCGAGGTTGTCCATCCTCGCGACCAGCACCGTTCCCCTCATCGGCCACCCGCGACGGCCAGATGGACGGCTTCGGCGAGATCACGGGCGACGGTCGCGCGGCGGCGGGCCCGGACGACCTCCTCGGGCCGGGTACGCGCGGTCGGGATCAGGATCCCGCGGGCTCCGGCGGCGAGCGCCGCGTCGACGTCGGCGCCGGTGTCGCCGATGACCACACACCGGCGGACGTCCACACCGAGCGCTTCGGCGGCCTGGCGCACCATGCCGGGCGCGGGTTTCCGGCAGGGACAGCCGTCGCCGTCGTCGTGCACGCAGACCTGCCAGGTGTCGAACGGCCCGAGAGCCTCCTCGACGCGCGCGTTCACCGCAGCCAGCCGTTCCGGCGTGATCAGGCCTTTCGCCACGCCGGACTGGTTGCTGACCACGCCGACGCGGATACCCGCGCTCCGCACGCTGCGCACGAGCTCCTTGGCACCGGGCACGGGGCGGACGCCGTCGGGATCGTCGAGGTAGGGCACGTCGAAGATCAGGGTGTCGTCCCGGTCGAACAGCACCGCTTGCGGCCGCCGGGCCAGCCGATGGCGCAGTTCGCCGCGAAGCCGGTGATAGCAGGCCGCGGGCGGGATGAGCACGCTGGTCACGAGCATGCGCGAGACCTCGCCGGGCGTGAGCGGCCCCGGTGTGATCCGGCGGGCGGCGAACTCGGCGGTCAGCCCCGCCCACACCCCGGCGGCAGCGGCAGCGGCCTTACGGCGCCCCATCGCGAACAGCGCGGCGGCGCTCACCGCGCTCGCCGTGGCCAGCGCGTGCCGCTCGAGCCGGCCGCGGCCCGCCGCGGTCTGCTGACGCCAGAGGACGCCGTGTTTGTGGCGCATGAGCGCGTCGTCGGCGTTGCCGCGCTGGGCACGGAGACTGGCCAGCGGGCCCGAATGCTTGGGCGGATGGGTGGTGACCCGTTCGCCCTTCGCGATGAGATAGCCCGCCTTGGCGACGTTCAACCCCAGGTCCGAATCTTCGCGGTAGGCACGGGGAAAGCGTTCGTCGAAGCCGCCGACCTCGGTCAGCACCGACCGGCGGTAGGCCATGTCTGCGGTGATCCACCTGGCCGTCTCCAGACCGGCCGTCCCGCGTTCGTCGTCGGTCGGACGGCGGTCCGGGGGCAGCGGCACGACGAGCCGGGCTTGGGACGCCGCGGTGTCCGGTCCGAGCGGAAGAAGGTCTTCGGCGAGTTTCCGCGGCCAGTCCGAGCCGACCAGCACGTCGTCGTCGAGGAAGGCGATCCACTCCGTCGCCGCCCGCCGCCACCCGGCGTTGCGAGCGGCGGCGGGACCGCGGCCGCCGGTGCGGATCACTTCGACCTCCGGCGTGCATGGCGGCAGCTTCAGCTCGGCACCACCGGGCCGGTCGTCGGCCACGATGATCCGCGCGGGTCGCGGTTCCCCGGCGGCTTCGATGCCGGTCAGAAGCGTATGGAGATTCTCCCGGCCGGTGGTCGGGATGACGATCGTGTAATCCAGGTGGGTCACTCTCTTCCGATACCCGGGAACACCGAACGCAAACGCCGCCATGGACGAGGTGTCGGAACGCTCGTCCGGGGTAACCGGTCGCAAAGCCTTCGAAGGAGGTGCGAATGCCGGCAACGGACCGGACGGCCGTGCTCGAAATCCGCAACCCGGCCGACGACAGCCTCGTCGGGAGCGTCCAGTGTGCGACCCCCGACGCTGTTCAGACCGTGCTCACCACGGCTCGGCGCGAGGCGCCCGCGTGGGCGGCGACCCCCGCCGCGGAACGCGGGGCCGCGGTGAAGGACGCGGCCCGCATGCTGCGTGACCGGGCGGGCGAACTCGCCGTCCTCATCGAGAGTGAGACCGGAAAACCCCGGACCGAGGCCGAGGAAGGCGTACTCGCCGGAGCCGGGACGCTGGAGCAGTACGCCGAACTGGGCCCGGTGCACCGGGGCAAATCCCTGCTCGGTGACCCGCGGGCGACCGACCTGATGGTGCCGGAACCGCGGGGCGTGGTGGCGGCGCTGACCCCGTGGAACGATCCCGTCGCGGTGGCCTGCGGCCTGCTCGGCGCCGCGCTGGTCACCGGGAACACGGTGGTGCACAAGCCGAGCGAGCGCTGCCCGTACACCGGTGCCTGGCTCGGTGGCCTGCTGTCCCAGGCTCTGCCGCAAGGAGTACTCCAGACGCTGCAGGGCGACGGGAGCGTCGGCGCCGATCTAGCCGCCCACCCGGACGTGGACGTCGTCGCGCACGTCGGAAGCACGGCGGCGGGCCGTTCGATCGCCGAAAGCACGGCGAGGACCGGGGCCAAGGCGCTACTGGAGAACGGCGGCAACGACCCCCTCATCGTCGACGCCGACGTGGACCCGCGCTGGGCGGCCGGACAAGCCGCGACAGGGGCCTTCGCCAACTCCGGACAGATCTGCGTTTCCGTCGAACGGATCTATGTCCATCAAGACATCGCCGACGCCTTCCTCAGCGCACTGGTGGCCGAGGCCGGCACGCGCGAGCTGGCCCCGCTCGTCGACCGGCGGCACCGCGATCGCGTACACGGCCAGGTGTCGGAGGCGCTCGCGCAGGGCGCCGAGCCGCTGATCGGCGGCAACCTGCCGAACGGTCCCGGCGCCTTCTACCCGGCGACCGTGCTCACCGGCTGCACGCCGGGGATGCGGGTCTTCACCGAAGAGACCTTCGGCCCGGTCGCGCCCGTCCGCGTGATGGCCGACTTCGACCAGGCGCTCAGCCAGGCGGCGAGCGACGAGTACGGTCTCGCCGCCACGGTGCTCACCTCGTCGATGACGCACGCGCAGCGGGCCTGGCGTGAACTCCCGGTCGGCACGGTGAAGATCAACAACGTCTTCGGCGGCGCACCCGGCGGGGCCGCGCATCCGCGGCGGGCCAGCGGGAGCGGGTACGGCTACGGACCCGAACTGCTCGACGAGATGACGCAGACGAAGGTGGTCCACCTCGGGCCCCCTGGCGTGTGATGGCCGTCGGAAACCGGTGGACGGCACCGTTCACCTGGCTCGGCCGGGTGATTCGCGTACCGGGGGAGGAACGGCGCAGCCTCGTCCAGATCACGAAGGCCACGGCGGCGGCCGTGATCGCGTGGCTCCTCGCGACGGCGGTTCTCAAGCTGCCGCAACCGTTTCTGGCGCCGTACGCGGCCGTGTTCATGGTGCAGGCCACCGTCTACCGGTCCATCCGCGGCTGGGCGCAGCAGGTGGGCGCGGTCAGTGTCGGAGTGCTGCTGGCGGCCGCCGCGGGCCAGTTGATCCCCTCGATGACGGTGGCGCTCGGCCTGGTCGTCTTCGCGGGGCTGCTGATCGGCTCGTGGCGGGCGTTCGGCGACTCGGGGGTCTGGGTCGGGGTCACCGGCATGCTGCTGGTCTCCTACGGCAGCGCCACCCAGCCCGTCCTGCTCGCCGACCGGCTGCTGGAAACCGCGCTGGGCGCGGCGATCGGCGCGGTGCTGAACGCGGTCATCCTGCCACCACTGCACGGGGAACGGCTCCGGGCGGCGACGTCCCGGCTCGCTTCGGCGATCGGGGACGTCCTCGAGGAGACCGCGGAACTCGTCCGCGGCGGAGAGGATCCCGAAGCGGCCGACCGCCTGCAGGAACGCATGCGTGACGTCCGCAGTCTGGTCGCGGAGGCGGATGAGGCGATCGACTGGACCCAGGAGAGCCGGTACCTGAACCTCCGGCGACGGCGTGAGGCGCGGGAAGAGCCGCTGGCGAATCTCGTCTCGCTGTGGCCACCGCTCGCCCAGCTGATCGACGCGGTGAGCGAAGCCACCCAGAGCGAGCAACCGTTCCAGCCTCCCGGGGAGTACGCGCGTGGCGTGATCGGCGAGCTGCTCGAAACGCTCGCGGAGGTGGCCCGTTCGAGAGACTTGGACAAGCTGGGCCGATGCCGCGTCCTGGTCGAGGAGCTCGACCGCCTGCTCGTCATGCCCACGGACGAGGTCACGACGTCGGTCGGGCTCGGCGCGATGGCACTACCCGCGCGCCGCCTGGTCCAGCGGCTGGAGGCGGATTAGGGCGCGTCCACGATGGGTAACCGTACCCATGACCGGAAGCGGAAAGCGGATCGTGGTCACCGGTGCCACGGGGAACGTCGGCACGGCCGTCGTGCGTGCGCTCGGCTCGGATCCCGAAGTCGGGTCGATCGTGGGCGTGGCCAGGCGCCCCAGCCGATGGGAGAGCCCGAAAACCGAGTTCGTCACCGCCGACGTCGCCCGCGACGACCTTCGTGCCGTCTTCGACGGCGCCGACGTGGTGATCCACCTCGCCTGGCTGTTCCAGCCCACCCACCGGCCCGAGATCACCTGGCGCGCCAACGTGCTCGGCTCGATCCGGGTCTTCGAGACCGCACAGGCCATGCGCGTCCCGGCGCTGATATACGCCTCGTCGATCGGGGCGTACTCGCCACGCGACGACGACCACCCGGTGACCGAGGACTGGCCGACGCACGGCTCACCGAAGGCCGCCTACACCCGCGAAAAAGCTTATGTGGAAAGGGTTCTCGAAGCGTTCGACCGGAGCCATCCGCGCATGCGGGTGGTGCGGGTGCGTCCGGGGTTTCTGTTCCAGAAGGCCGCGGCTCAGGAACAGCGCCGCCTCTTCGGCGGGCCGTTCGTGCCGGAGAAGCTCGTGCGCCCCTCCTTGATACCGCTGCTGCCGGACATCCCGCAGCTGCGGATCCAGACCGCGCACACCGACGACGTGGCCGACGCCTACCGCCGCTGCGCGCTGCAGGAGGTCAAGGGCGCGTTCAACATCGCCGCCGACCCGGTGCTGGACACCCGCGCCCTGGCCCGGATCTTCGATGCCAAGCCGGTGAAGGTCCCGGCGGTCTTCGTCCGCCGCGCGCTCGCCGCGGCCTGGGCCCTGCACCTGATCCCGGCCACCCCGGGCCTGTTCGACGCGGTCCTGCACCTGCCGGTGATGGACTGCACGCGGGCCAAGGAGGAATTGGGCTGGACGCCGCGCTACTCCTCGGAAGAAGCGATCGAAGCCTTCCTCAAGGGACTGCGGGAAGGGAAAGGGTTGCCGACCGAGCCGCTGAAACCGGACGTCGGCCGAGCCCACGAACTGGCGACCGGAGTGGGGGAGCGACCGTGAACGAGAAGGAACTGTTGCACACCTTGACCAAGGTGGTGACCACTTTGGACGCGACTTCGGTGCGGTTCGCCGTCGCGGGCGGTCTCGCCGTCTACGCGCGAGGCGGTCCTCCGTCCGACCACGATGTCGACCTCTTCCTCAAGCACGAGGACATCGAGGAAGCGGCGAAAGCACTGGAGGCCGCGGGGATGAGACGCGTGCACCCGCCGGAGGACTGGCTCACGAAGGTCTACGACGGAGACTGCCTGGTCGACCTGATCTTCCGGCCCAACCACCGTCCGGTGACCGACGAGATGCTCGACCGCGCTTCGCTGATGCGGATCGGGGCGACCGCCGCGCCCGTGCTCAACGGCACGGATCTGCTCGTCGACAAGGTCCTCGTTCTCAGCCCGCACCGGTGCGATTTCGGGCCCCTGCTGCGGATCGCGCGCGACCTCCGCGAGCAGGTCGACTGGCACCGGGTGGCCGAGGAGACCTCCGAGTCTCCTTACGCGTGGTCGTTCCTGACCCTGCTCGCGGCACTGTCCATCATCGACGGAAAGGAGCTCCCGATGCCATCGGAGGCACCCCAGTACCTGGTAGCGAGGCTGACCAAGGCGCTGGCCGAGGATCCGAGGACGGCCGAACTCGGTGTACACGTCACGGTGCGCGGCGACCAGGTCCGGCTCAGCGGCGAGGTCGCCTGCGAGAACCGCAAGGCCGATGTCGAGGCCGTCATCTGCGAACACATCGCCGCCGAACTCGTGCACAACGACGTCCGGCTGGCCGACGTGCGCGAACCCGCGCGCGCCGAGGAGATCCGGTGATCCGGGTCGCCGCGGTCGGGGACGTCCACCTCGGTGAGGACAACCGAGGCCTGCTGCGGCCGGCACTGGACAACATCGCCGAACACGCCGACGTGCTGCTGCTCGCCGGCGACCTCACCCGGCACGGCACCCTCGACGAGGCCAGGGTGGTCGCCGACGAATTCGCCGGGCTCGACGTCCCGGTGGTGTCGGTACTCGGCAACCACGACTACCACTCGGACCAGGCCGAAGCGGTCAGCGGATTGCTGGAGGAAAGCGGGATCACCGTCCTGGAAGGCAACGCCACCACGGTGAAACTCGACGGCGGGACACTCGGCGTCGCCGGGGTGAAAGGATTCGGCGGCGGCTTCGCGGGCAAATGCGCGAGCCGGTTCGGCGAACGGGAGATGAAGGATTTCGTCGAGCACACCATCGCGGCGGCCAACCGGCTTCGCGGTGCGCTCGAAGGGCTCCGGCAGGAGGAGCCGGACGTGATCGTCGCGCTGACGCACTACGCGCCGATCCCCGGTACGCTGCACGGCGAACCCCCGGAGATCCACCCGTTCCTCGGTTCGTACCTGTTGTGCGAACCGATCGACGAGGTCGGGGCCGCCCTGGCGCTGCACGGACACGCGCATTACGGCAGCGAACAGGGCGTCAGCCCGGGCGGGGTGCCGGTGCGCAATGTCGCCCAGCCGGTGATCCGGTCGGCCTACGCGACGTACGTTCTTGAGCCAGCGAAGGCATTGGCATGAGGGAACGATTCCATGGTCAGCTGAGCGTCCTCGGTGAGCGCTTGTCGGATATGTGCGGCATGGCGTGTGAGGAGCTTCGCCTGGCCAACCGCGTCTTTCTCGACCAAGACGTCGAGGCCGCCGCCGAACTCGCGACGGTCGAAGCGCGGTTGAACGCGGCGCGCACCGAGTGCGAGGAGACCGCGCAGAAGCTGCTCGCCCTGCAGGCACCGGTCGCGCGGGACCTGCGGACCGTGCTCGCCGCGGTGTACTGCGCCGACCGGCTGGAGCGGATGGGCGACCTCGCCCAGCACATCGCCGAGCAGGCCCTGCGGTCGCCGGAGTTCGCCGTCCCCGACGCGCTCACCGGGCGGTTCGGCGAGATGGGGGCGCTGGCCTGTTCGATGGCGGAAGACCTCGGCGCGGCGATCGACGGGTCCACCGCCGAGGTGTTCCAGTCGCTGGCGCGGTCCGATCAGCGCGTCGACGCCCTCTACGAGGAGCTGATGGAGCTGGTGACCGGCCCCGGCTGGACCGAGGGCGTCGCGCCCGCGATTTCGGTTACGTTGCTGGCGCGGTTCTACGAGCGGTTCGCCGACCAGGTCGTCTCGGTGGCGCGGCGAGTGGATTTCGCGCTGACGGGGGAGTTGCCCGCTTCTTCGGTACGGGACGCTGTCGTCGAGTCTGCGTGAGCACTACCGGCGGCTCTTGACTGTCCATAAGGGACCCTTTCGACACGAGCGTGCCCGATTTGGGTCGTTCTCTAGAGGGTTAAGGCAAACGTGGTGTGTTCGGTCGGGATGGTGGTTTGGGTGACGTGGCGCCGTACTCGCGTGCTTGGAGCCGTATCTCGCGTGCTTGGAGGCGTATCACCCGAGTGCGGGGTTCAGGCACGCGAGTTACGTCTCTGAGCACGCGAGTTACGCCTTCGCTCTGCCCCTCACTTCCGCACCCGATTCGCGCGGGAACTCACCCCGATTCGTTGGTGGCGTGATGGGGTGCGCCGACCGGTTTCGATTCCGGGGAACCGCGCTGGCGCAGATATACGCTGAATACCGCCATCGAACCGATGGCGAGGAATTCCGATTGCCAGTTCTGCAGGGACCGGTTCCAGAAGTCGGGCGAGACCAGGTACTCGAACCAGCTCAAGGGATTGCCGAAGTCGGCGATCTGCTCGGCGTTGTAGGCGCTCACCCCGGCCACCGACTGGGCCAGCCACGACAGCAGGAACAGGCCCAGCATCATCAGGCCGAGCGACACCGAGAAGATCCCGGTGCGCCAGCCGCCCGCCCGCACCCAGGGCGGGGACTGGTTGGTGGCATGTGCGCCGACCTGCTGGTCTTCGTCGCTTTCCAAGCCGACCCGGCCGGCGGGTTTGGATTCGGGTGAACCGCGTTGCAAGAGCCACACGGTGGCGAAAACGTAGAGGAAGAATTGCAGGTATTCGGATTGCCAGTTTTCGGCGACGTCGACGGCGAAGACGGCGGAAGTCAGGTAGTCGAGCAGGCCGACGGGTTCGGCGGCGTGCCGAAGCTGTCCGTCGTTGAAGTCGGCGAGGCCGGCGAACGCCTGCCCCGCGAGGCTGGCGAGGAACAGTAGCCCGAAGCCCAGTGAGAGCCCGTTGTCACGAAGAAAGCGTCGCATCGTCGGTCTCCCTCACCGGTGCAGCAATCCGAGAAGGATGCAGTAACCGAGGCCTGCCACGACGAGGGTCAGGTAAACGGTGAAGACCCCTCGTGCTCTCATGGTCCACCTACTGCGCAGTCGTAGACCTGCTCGTTGCGGGGACGGCAACCCGCCCCGGTGATCAGCCAGCCGACGGAGAATTCGTGCAGGAAGAGGGTGTCGCTACTGGTCTTGACCTGGGCTTCTTCGCTCCAGACCGACACCGTTTCGGGAGTGCCGCCCGGCAGTGCCACCTCGGCGAGACCGTGTTCGCAGCCCTCCGGGCCCCAGGATTCGCGCACCCGGGGCGCGAGCAAAGCGCACGCCGAGCGCTGATCACCCGACGCGAGTGCGCCGAGGAACCGCCCGGTGGCTTCCTTCACCGGCTCCTGCCCGCTCGCTCCGGTACATCCGGCCACCAGCAGACCTACGCCGAACGCCAGCACTTTGACGATCACGGGCTACAGGTACCCCGCCGGGCACTCGACTACACACCGCGTTTCGTCATGACGCCGGGTATTGGCTCGTCCGCAGCAGGTTCGCCAGGTGGACGGCGTTGCGGGCCAGGGTCGCGTTGGTCGATTCGACCGCTTCCGGTGTCTCGTCGAGGTCGTTGTAGTCGCCCGGCTTCATGGCTTCACCGTTCCAGTACGTCCCACCCTGCGCGGGCACGGTGAAGCCGATGTCGTTGAGCGCCTGGAACAGATCCGCGGTGATCTTGTGCGCACCGTCCTCGTTGCCGACGACCGCGGTGACGGCGACCTTGCCGAACATCGACGGCCTGCCCTCGTCGTCGGTTTCGGACAGTTCGGCGTCGAGCCGTTCCAGTACCCGTTGGGCCACACTGGACATGTGCCCGACCCAGGTCGGCGTCGAGATCAGGAGGATGTCGGCGGCGGCGATCTTGCGGCGGATTTCGGGCCAGGCGTCGCCTTCGCCCATGTCGGCCTCGACGCCGGGTTTGACGTCGTGGTCGACGACGCGCACCAGTTCGCCGGTCACCCCGCGTTCGGCCAGTTTGTCCAGCACCTGCTGGGCGATCAGCCCGCTGCTCGTCGGGGACGGCGACGGTTTGAGCGTGCACACCAGTGCGAGGGCCTTCAACGGCTGGGTCATCGTGTCCTCCTGTTCGGATCGGTGCCGAGCCCCGTATGGGTGAACCCGGCGCGGGCGACGGCCGCCGGGTCCAGGAGATTCCTGGCGTCGACCACGACGGCGCGCTCGGCCGCCGCGGCGAGCCGGTCCCAGTCGAGATCCCGGAACTCGGGCCATTCGGTGAGCACCACCAGCGCGGCGGCGTCCTTCGCCACCAGATACGGGTCGTCGACGACCTGGACGATGTCGGGCTCGACCGCTTCGACGCCGGGGTCGTAGGCGGTCAGGATCGCGCCGCCGCGGGCGAGTTCCCGGGCGATCGCCAGCGCGGGGGAGTCCCGCAGATCCCCGGTGCCCGCTTTGAACGCCAGCCCCAGCAGTCCGATGCGGACGCCCGCGAGCGAGCCGTCCGGAGCGCCGGTGACGGCCAGCCGGATCTTTCGCGTCACGGCGGCCTGCTGGCGTGCGTTGGCCTTCATGGCGTCACGCAGGATGCCGAAGTCGACGCCGGCGTGCTCGGCGGTCCGCAGCAGCGCGGCGGTGTCCTTGGGCAGGCACGAACCGCCCCAGCCGGGGCCGGGGGAGAGGAACGCGGGGCCGATCCGGGGATCGAGCCCCATGAGCCGCCCGACGTCGCGGATGTCGGCACCGTAGTGCTCGCAGAGTTCGGCGAGGATGTTCACGTAGGACACCTTCATCGCCAGGAACGCGTTGCTGGCGTACTTCGTCAGCTCGGCACTCGCCGGGTCGGTGAACCAGACCGGAGCGCTGCTCTCGCCGTACAACGCGGCCACTCGCTCGGCGGCGGGCCGGTTTTCCTCCGTCGAACCCAGCACGATCCGGTCGGGGTTCAGGAAGTCCTCGACGGCGTGGCCTTCACGGAGGAATTCCGGGTTGCTCACCACCGGCAGGTCAGCCCTGCCCAGCAGCTCCGGCAGCCGCGCGCCGGTGCCCACCGGGACGGTGGACTTCGTGACGACGACGCATCCCGATTCGAGCAGGTCGGGCAGGGTGGCGACGACCTCTTCGAAGATGCGGACGTCGGCGTTCCCGTCGTCGCCCTTCGGAGTGGGCAGGCACAGCAGGATCACGTCCACATCGGACAGTGCCTCCGGTGCCGTGGAGAACCGCAGCCGTCGGCAGTTCAGGCCGTCGCGGACCAGCTCTTCGAGGCCCGGCTCGGCGATGGTGACCTCACCGCGGTCGAGTGCGTCTACTTTGGACTGATCGTTGTCGACGCAGATGACCTGGTGGCCCAAGTGTGCGAAGCACGCGGCGCTCGTCAGGCCGACGTATCCGGCGCCGATCACGCCTACCCGCTCACCCATGAGACGCCCTTTCCCCGAGCAATCCTTCGGCCGCGGTGACGACGCGGTCTTCCCGCAACAACAGCAGACCCGGATCCGGCCGGTCGGCGTGCGGATCGCCGACGTCGCCCACCCAGAGCACCACGTGCTGCCGCGCGCCGGGCGGCGGGCCCCAGCGGCACGGCGGGGTCGGCCCGAACAGCAGCACCGAAGGCGTTCCATACGCCGTGGCGAGATGCCCGACGCCGGTGTCGCCACAGATGATCAGCTTCGCCTCCGCGACGGTGGCGGCGAGTTCGGCGAGGCCGGTGTTCCCGGCGAGAACGGCGTCTTCCGGCAGCCCGGCCGCTTCGGCGACCTCCCTGGCGAGCGGTACTTCGGCGGCACTGCCGGTGACGACCACCCGGTGCCGTCCGGCGAGTTCCCGCGCCACGTGCGCGAAACGCTCCGGCGGCCAGCGGCGGGCCGCGAAGGCGGCACCGGGATGGATCACTACGGCACCGGGTGCCGGACTCGGCCCGGGCGGCGGCGGGAGCTCGAGCGCGTCGCGCTCCGCCGGGATACGGGCCGCTTCCAGCAGACGGCACCAGCGATCGACCTCGTGCACGTCCTCGGGCCAGTCCGGGCCGTCGACACCGGGAAAGTCCGGATGCCGGTGGGTGATCAGCTCGACCGGATCCTGCGCGAGCAGGTCGTGGATGCTCTCCGGGCCGCGGCCGTGCAGGTTGACCGCGAGCCGGGGTGGTTCGCCGGGCCACGACAGGTCGCCGAGACCCCCCGTCGGCAGCAGTTCGTCCACCGCGTCGATGAGCTCGACGATGTCGCGGAGGCCTTCCGGGGCGGCGAGGACCAGCCGTTCGCCGTCGAACGCGCGGCGCAGGGCGCGCAACGCGGGGACACCGGTGAGCAGATCCCCCAGGCCGAGCGCGCGCAGCACGAGAATGCCGCCACTCACGGCCACGACCCTTCCTCCGACGCGCAGACCACGAGTTCGCGGACCTCACAGCCGGGTGGCTGCGACAGCGCGAACACCACGCTCGCGGCGACGTGTTCGGGCTGGTTGAGCTTCGCGTCCGGCGGCGGCTTGTACTGCTCGGCCCGGTCGTCGAAGAACGCCGTGTGCATTCCGCCGGGGACGAGCAAGGTCACCCCGACGCGGCCGGCGAGCTCCATGGCGAGCGCCCTCGTGAAGCCGACGACCCCGAATTTCGAGGCGCAGTAGGCACTCGCGTCGCCCGCGACCCGGACCCCGAGCGTGGAGGCGCAGGTGACGACCGTGCCGTGGCTTTCGCGCAGATAGGGCAGTGCCGCACGGACGACCGCGGCCGTGCCGAGCAGGTTGACCCGGATCACGCGTTCCCAGTCCTCTGTGGACACGTCGTCGAGCGCCCCGCAGGCATCGGTACCCGCCGCGGTGAACACCCCGTCGAGGCCGCCCGCACGTTCGGCGAGGGTCCGCACGGCGTTCTCGGCCGCGGTGGAATCGGCCAGATCGGCCTGGACGAAGTCGACGTCGGCGGCGGGTTCGGCGCGGTCGATGACGAGCGGGGTGCCGCCGGCCTCGCGGACGGCTTCGATGGTCGCGGCACCGAGGCCGGAAGCGCCGCCGGTGATCAGGATGTTGCCGAGAGCACGCATCATGCTCCTTCCGCCGCGGCCACCAGCCTGGAGGTGGAGTAGCCGCGGATGGTCGGGATCAGGACGATCTCGCCGCCGTGCCGGCGGACCACGGCGCTCTCGGGGAGTTCCGTGTCCGCGTAGTCGCCGCCCTTGACCCAGACGTCCGGGCGCAGGCGGTCCAGCAGTGCGGCGGGATCGGGTTCGTCGAACACCGCGACGGCGTCGACGGAACTGAGTTCGGTGAGCAGCCGAGCGCGGTCGCGGGCGGCCACGATCGGCCGTCCCGGTCCTTTCAGGCGGCGTACCGATTCATCGGAGTTGAGGCACACGATCAGCGCGTCGCCGAGTGCGCGCGCCTGGCGCAGGAGACTGGCGTGCCCGGGATGCAGCAGATCGAAACAGCCGCCGGTGGCGACCAGCCTGCCGCCCCGCGCGCGGACCCGAGCGGCGACATCGAAGGCCGAAGCGCCATTGTTCTGGGTTTCCTGCTCGGCTCGGGTGTCCATAGTGGACAAAGTCGCGGCACCGCCGGTGGCGACGAACCGCGCGGCGGTTTCGACCCCCGAGGCCACCGCGTCGTCGATGGCCGCCCCGTCGAGCAGCGCGGCGGCCACCGCGGAGGCGAAGCGGTCACCCGCGCCGCAGGTGTCCTTGGCGGTGATACCGGTGGGCGGCCGGAACGACGCGCACCGCTCTCCGTCGTTCAGGACGGCCCCGTGCTGGCCTGTGGTGACGCTGACCGCTTCGACGGGCCACAGTTCGCGCAACCGTTCGGCCAGGTCTTCCGGGCCGGACCGGGTTTCGGTGAAGTGCTCGGCCTCGGCCAGATTCGGCGTGGCCAGCCGCACTCCGGGTACCGGTTCGGCGCCACGCGGATGCGGATCCCAGACGATCGGGATCTCGCCTGCCAGTTCCGCGAGCAGCTTCCGGACGCCGGGATGGGCGGTGACTCCCCGGCCGTAGTCGGCGACGAGGATCGTCCCCGCCGAACGCAGCGCGTCCCGCACCTCGCGGGACAAGGGCGTCATGTCCGCCGTGCCGTCGCCGCTGTCGAGGCGGACCAGGGACTGCCCGGCGGCCCGCACCCTCGTCTTGGTGACGGTGGTGCCCTGCAAGGGCATCGGGACAAGCGCGACCTCGCGCTCCAGCAACCCGGTCAGCGCGCGCCCTTCCTGGTCACCGCCGAGTGGCGCGACCAGGACGACGTGGGCGGTGGACCGCGCCGCGAGCAGCGCGGCGAGGCCGGCGCCGCCCGGCCGCCGCCAATGCCGGTCGAGATCGACCACGGGGACGGGCGCGTCCGGGCAGAGCCGCTCGGAAGTGCCGTCGATGTCGACGTCCAGCAGGGCGTCGCCCAGCACGACCAGCGGCCTCACGTCGGCACCCCGAGCGCGTCGTCCAGCGCGGTGCACAAGGCGTGGACCAGTGCCAGATGGACTTCCTGCACGGTGGCCGTGGACGCGGCCTCCACCGGGATCGCCTCGTGGCACAGCGAGGCGAGCGGATTGGGGGAGGGGCCGGTCAGCGCCCACGTCGTGATGCCGAGTTCGTGGGCGGCCTTCGCCGCCGCGACGACGTTCTGGCTGGTACCACTGGTGGACAGGCAGACGAGGATGTCACCGGGACGGCCGTGTGCCCGGACCTGGCGGGCGAACAGTTCGTGTTCGCCGTAGTCGTTGACGATGGCCGTACCGGCGGAGGTGTCCGCGTGCAGGGCGATCGCCGAGAACGGCTGCCGGTCGTTGCGGAACCGGCCCACCAGCTCACCGGTGAGATGCTGCGCTTCGGCGGCGCTTCCGCCGTTGCCGCAGGCGAGCAGTCGGCCGCCGGAGGACAGGACGGTGGCCAGATGGTCACCCCAGTCACGGAGTTTGGGCGCCCAGGAAACGGATTTCCCGGCCGCGTCCCTCAACGCGGCGAAGTGTTCTTCGATCACGAGACACCTCCAAAGTCGTTCAAGGAGTTCACGGGCGGCGGACCACGAAGGGGCCGATGGCGAGCAGGTCGATGGGCGCGGAGCCGAAACACTCGAGCGCGTCCCGCGGAGAGTCGACCATCGGCCGTCCCGCGGTGTTGAGACTGGTGTTGACGACCGCGGGCACCCCGGTGCGCCGTTCGAACGCCGCCAGCATCCTGGCCACCAGCGGTTCCTGCGCGGGATCGACGGTCTGCACGCGGGCGGTGCCGTCGACATGGGTGACCGCCGGGATCCGGTCCCTCCATTGTGGAGCGACGTCGTGCACGAAAAGCATGTAGGGGCTGGGAAGCGGGCCACGGGAGAAGACGTCACCGGCGCGTTCGGCGAGCACCATCGGCGCCACCGGCCGGAACTGTTCGCGGCCCTTGACGTCGTTGAGCCGTTCGAGATTCGCTTTGTGCCCAGGGTGCGCCAGCAGCGAACGGTGGCCGAGCGCGCGCGGGCCGAACTCGGCCCGGCCTTGGAACCAGGCCACGATCCGGTCGTCCGCGAGCGCCTCCGCCACCGTCTCGGCGACGTCGTCCGGGCGCTCGTAGCGCACGTTCGCGGTCTTGAGCACGCTTTCCAGTTGGTCGTCCGTCCAGCCACGGCCCAGATCCGCACCGGACATCGGCTCGCCGCGCTCACCGAAGTCGGCCGCGAGCTGCAAGGCCGCGCCGAGCGCGGTGCCCGCGTCACCGGCGGCGGGCTGCACCCAGATCCGGTCGAAGGGGCCCTCCGCGTGGAGCCGGGTGTTCGCGACACAGTTGAGCGCGATCCCGCCCGCGAGAGCCAGATCGGTCTGTCCGGTGCGCTCGTGGAGCCCCCTGGTCAGGTCGAGGAGGACGTCCTCCAGACAGCGCTGGACGCTCGCGGTCAGATCCGCGTGCACCCGCTGTGGTTCCTGGCCGGGCTCGACGGCGGGCGCGAACGACGTCCAGTCGATCGGGTCGGTCCGGAAACCCATCCCGTTGGTGTGGACGTGTTCGCGGATCTGGTCGAGGAATCGCGGTGTCCCGTACGAGGCCAGCGCCATCACCTTGTACTCGTCACTGGAGCGGGCGAATCCGAGGTGCTCGGTGAGATCCTCGTACATCAGGCCGAGTGAATGGGGGAGTCGCTGCTGCGCGAGTTCCTCGAACTTGCCGTCGCGGTACTCACCGGCGAGATAGGACGTGCTCTCGCCGCGGCCGTCGGCGACCAGGACCGCGCAGTCGTCGAACGGCGCGGCCAGCGCGGCCGACGCGGCGTGCGCGACATGGTGCCGGACGAACCGGACGATCGCCGGGTCCAGGCCGGGCAGTGCCGCCTTGAGGAAGGCGGGCGCCCGGCGGGCGTAGTCGGTCCGCAGGCCTTCGTTCTTCCCGTCGTGGCCGTCGAGACCGGGATCGACCAAGGCCGGGTCGTAGGAATAGCCGACCGCGTCGAGATCCTGCGGGGAGATGCCCGCTTCGGCGAGACACCACGCGGCCGCTTCGGCCGGTTGTTCCCAGGCGGAGAACGGGACGGGTCGTTTGCCGTGTTTGCGACGGCTGAACCGTTCCTCCTCCGCCGCGGCCACGATCTCCCCGTCGACGACCAGCGCGGCGGCCGGATCATGGAAGACGGCGTTGACACCGAGAATGCGCACCGGGCCACCTCTCTGTTCCGGGATGCGGGCCGTGACCCGCCCTTGCTCCTCTAGCGCTACCCGGTGCAATCGTGGATAAACGACGCGGCGCAAAAGCCCAGGACGTCGCTACTCAGCGAAGCGGTTCGAGGGGGTTGTTCCGGGCGTACCAGTCGACGGTGCGCGGGAGTCCCTCCGCCATGTCGACCTCCGGCTCCCAGCCGAGTTCGCGGCGCGCGAGTGAGATGTCGGGGCAGCGGCGCGTCGGATCGTCGACCGCGGCCTCGATGTACTCGATCGCGGACGAGCTGCCGGTGACCGACAAGACCTCCTTGGCGATCCGCAGCACGGTGAGTTCGTGCGGATTCCCCAGATTCACCGGACCCGGCAGATCGGAAACCGCCAGCGCGAGCAGGCCGCGGACGGTGTCGTCCACGTAGCAGATCGACCGGGTCTGTTGTCCCGTCCCGGCCACGGTGAGCGGCGCGCCGCTGAGTGCCTGGCAGATGAACGTCGGGATCATCCGGCCGTCGTCGGGGCGCATCCTCGGCCCGTAGGTGTTGAAGATCCGGGCGATGGCGGTGTTCACCCCACGCTCCCGGCGCATGGCCGACGTGAGCGCTTCGGCGTACCGCTTGGCCTCGTCGTAGACACTGCGCGGGCCGATCGGGTTCACATGACCCCAGTAGTCCTCTCGCTGCGGATGTTCCCGCGGATCGCCGTAGACCTCGCTGGTGGACGCGAGGACGAAGCGGGCGCCGTCGCGTTCGGCGATGTCCAACGCGTGCTCGGTGCCGTACGACCCCGCGCGCAGCGTTTCCAGCGGAAGCCGGAAGTAGTCGCGCGGCGAGGCGGCGGAGGCCAGGTGAAACACGACGTCGAAGTGGCCTGGCTCGTCCAGCGGCGCGGTGACGTCCCGGGGCGCCAACCGGAAGCCGGGAAGGTCGAGAAGATGTTCGACGTTGCCGGCATCGGCGGTGGCGAAGTTGTCGACCGCGACGACTTCGGTGCCCGCCGCCAGCAGCCGCTCGCACAGGTGCGACCCGACGAAGCCGGCACCCCCGGTCACCAAGGCACGTTCGAACGCTGCGGTCATGGCGACGGGCTACCCGGGTGGACCCCGGAAAAAACCCCGTGTGAACCGGGCGGGGCGGGGTAAGCGTCGAATATGCGCACATTGGTGATCGGCTGGGCGAGTTTCCGGCATGGGGAGGCCACCGCGGGCGATGTCCTCAGCATGCGCCGAATCGACGAGGCACTGTCGACTGTCGGCGTTCCGCATGATGTGGCGTGGAGTCCCGTCTACCGCCCACGAGAATTGAGCTACGAGGAAGTGGACCCGGCGCGCTACACCCATGTCGTGTTCGTCTGCGGGCCCGCGCACGGGTGGCAGGTGCGCGAGGTGCACCGGCGCTTCGCGCACTGCTGGCGGATCGCCGTCGGGGTCTCGGTGATCGATCCCGAGGACGACACGGTCACCGGCTTCGATCAGGTGCTGCCCCGTGATCGCGGCGGGATCGCCGTACCGGATCTCTCCCTCGAGGCCGCGACCGACGAGGTGCTCGTGGCCGGCATCATCCTCGCCCCGGAACAACGGGAATACGGTGACGCCGCACGGCACAACGAAGTCCACGCCGCGGTGACCGAGTGGGTGGCCGGGGTCGACTGCGGCAGGCTGCCCCTCGACACACGGCTGGCGTCGTCGGATTGGGAACGGTGCGAGACACCGGATCAGTTCACCTCGATCCTTTCGCATCTGGACCTCGTGGTCACGACCAGACTGCACGGCCTGGTGCTGGGACTCCGGGCAGGCGTACCGGTACTGGCCGTCGACCCGGTCGCCGGTGGCGGAAAAGTGACCGCCCAGGCCAACGCGCTCGGGTGGCCGGCACTCGTCCCCGCCGAGGAGGCGACGCAGCCGGAGGTCCTCAATTCATGGTGGCGGTGGTGTTCCTCCGTCCAGGGCCGGGCGGTGGCCGCCCTCCGCGCGTTGCCCACGGACAACAGACTCGTCAAGGACATGGCCAAGGCGCTCAAGACGGGGCCGATGCGATGACCGGTGCCCGGACCACGGTGGTGATCGCCACCCGGAACCGCGCCACGGAACTGACCAGGACCTTGACCGAGCTGACGGCCTTGCGGCCACGACCTCCGGTGATCGTGCTGGACAACGCGTCCAGCGACGACACCGCCGATCGTGCCGCGGAGTTCCCCGGCGTCCGGCTGGTCCGGCTGCCGCGCAACCTCGGTGCGGCGGCCCGGAATCTCGGCGTCGCGCTGGCGCGGACACCGTATGTCGCCTTCAGTGACGACGACTCCTGGTGGGCCGAGGACGCCCTCGCCGAAGCCGAGCGGATCCTCGACACCCACTCCGACGTCGGACTGGTCGCGGCGAAAACCCTTGTCGGCGAGGAAGAACGTGAGGATCCGGTCGTCTCGCTCATGGCGGAGAGTCCGTTGGGCACGCCCGACGGATCACCGGGGCCTTCGGTGCTCGGTTTCCTCGCGTGCTCGGCCGTCGTCCGCCGGAAGGCGTACCTGCAGGCGGCGGGATTCCACCCGTTGCTGCATTTCGGCGCCGAGGAACGGTTGCTGTCCTACGATCTCGCCGCCCACGGCTGGCGGCTGTGCTACGTGGACCGGGTGCGGGCACACCACCACCCGTCGACGGTGCGGCCGTCACGCGGCTGGCGTGAGCGTGCCGAACTGCGGAACCGGTTGCTGATCACGGTCATGCGCCGACCGGTACGCCAGTGCCTCACCGACGGGCTTCGCGTGCTCACCAGGATCCCGCGTGAGCCACAAGTGGTGGGTGCGCTTGCCGGACTGCTCCGACGTCTGCCGTCGGCGCTCGCCGAACGCCGTCCGCTCCCCGACGGCGTGGAGCGCCAGATCCGTGTTCTCGAACATGCCCAGGGAGGCTGAAGTGCAGGACCGGATCACGGTCGTCATGATCACCCACAACCGGTGTGAGCAGCTGCTGGAAACACTCGAGCAGATGACGGCGCTGCCCGACGCCGCGCCGATCGTCCTGGTGGACAACGCCTCCACCGACGGATCCGCGGACGCCGTCGAGCGGCGGTATCCGGACGTCCGGGTGCTCCGGTCGCCCCGGAACCTGGGCGCGGTCGCCAGAAACGTCGCCGTCCGCGCCGTGAAAACGCCGTATGTCGCCTTCTGCGACGACGACACCCGATGGCAGCCGGGCGCCCTGACACGCGCCGCCGATCAACTCGACCGTTATCCCGGTCTCGGCGTGGTGACCGGCCGGTGCCTGGTGGAACCCGACCTGACAGAGGACCCCATCACCCCGGAACTGAGGCATTCGCCCGTCCCCGGACCGGACTGGCTACCCGGCCCCGCGTTGCTGGGCGTGATGGCGGGCCTGTCGGCCGTCCGCGTCCGCGCGTTCACCGACGTCGGCGGATTCTCCGAACGCATGTGGCTCGGCGGGGAAGAGGAACTGTTCGCCCTCGACCTGGCCGCGCGAGGCTGGTGGATGTGCTGGGACGAGGACATGGTGATCCACCACGCGCCCTCGACCCTCCGGGATCCGCGCCGCCGACGGCAACTCGGGATTCGGAACACCCTATGGACGCTGTGGCTACGACGACCGGTCTCCAGCGTCCTGCGCCGCATGGTCACCGTGCTGCGCTCGGCGCCGTTCGACCGGGCGACCGTGACGGCGGTGGCCGAGGCGGTGCGAGGGATTCCCTGGGTGCTGCGGAATCGTGAGGTGGTGCCGGTGGAGGTGGAGCGGGGGCTGGTGCTGCTGGAGGACGCCCAGCGGAATTCGGTGGCGCGGCGGTATGTCGGGTGAGGCGCGGCCTTTGGTCGTCGCGCGGTCGCGAGTGACGCCAGCGCGAGCCCGATTTCCGGGCGCCGTCCGACCTCAAGTGTCCACAAAGGACACATTCTGACGCCTGCGTGGGGTCGTGAGGGTATAGAGGGTCAAGGCAAACGTGGCGTGTTCGGGCGGGATGGTGGCTTGGGTGACGTGGCGCCGTACTCGCGTGCTTGGAGCCGTATCTCGCGTGCTTGGAGGCGTATCTCGCGTGCTTGGAGGCGTATCTCGCGTGCTGGGAGGCGTATCACTCGAGTGCGGGGTTCAGGCACGCGAGTTACGTCTCTGAGCACGCGCGTTACGCCTTCGCCCAGCCCCCCTCACCCCGGGGAACAGGCCCGCGTCGGTACCGGTGGTCGTGAGTGGCGATTCGGGTTCTAACCCGAATCGCCACTCACGACCGCATTCAGCTGACTAAACGCGCCTCAAGAACCCACACCTGCCTCCGCTTCCGAAGCGGCTTCGGTCTCGTTCGTCAGGATCCGCTCGTAAGCCCGCGCGGTATCCGCCGCCACCCGGTCCCACGAGTACCGCGCGCGCACCCGGTCGCAGCCCGCCACGCCGTACGTTTCGCGCAGGGACGAGTCCGGGACCAGCCGTCGCAGCGCGGTCACGAGCGCCTTGGGGTCGCGCGGCGGGACGTGCAGGCCGGTGACGCCGTGGATCACCGTGTCGATCAGGCCGCCGACGGCGCTGGCCACCACCGGGACACCGCATGCCATCGCTTCCAGCGGCACGATGCCGAAGGGTTCGTACCAAGGGGTGCAGACGACGGCGTCGGCGGACCGCAGGAGTGCGGGCATGTCCTTCCGTGCAACCTGCCCCGGCATGTGGACCCGGCCGCTCACCCCGGCCCTTTCGGCGATATCGCGCAGGCGTCGTGCTTCGGGGTCTTTGGTGAGGTCGCCTGATCCCGGGCCGCCGGCGATGACCAGTTCGGTGTCGGGCAATCCGGCCAGCGCGGCGATGGCGATGTCGAAACCCTTGCGTGGCACCAGCCTGCCCACACTCACGATCCGATGTGGGGCCGTGCGGGGAGCGACCTCGCCGTCCGAAGTGAACGTCGTGAGGTCGACGCCGCAAGGCACGACCGAGACACGCGAGCGCGTCAAACCCATGCGCACGAGTTCGAACACCTCGTCCGAACAGGTCGCGATCACCCGGTGGACCTGTTTGGCGATCATCCGCTCGAGCCGGACGCGGTCCGCCGGACTGGTGTCGTTCTTGCCCTGGTAGCGCTGTTTCACCGCGCCGAGGGCGTGGAAGGTCTGCGTCACCGGGATTTCCAGGGCCTTGGCCGCGAGCACCGAGGCGAGGCCGGACATCCAGAAGTGCGCGTGGACCACCTCGGGACGCTCCTTGGCCCATTTGGAGCGGAGCACCCGGCCGAATTCGCCCATATGCGGCAGGAGGTCGTCCTTCGGCAGCTTCTTCGGCGGCCCGGCGGACACGTGGACGACCCGGTAGCCGTCCGGAGCCTCCACCATCGCGGGGGAGCGGCGGTTCTCGCGGCGCGTGTAGACGGTGACGTCGTGCCCTTGACGGCTCAGCGCGGCCGACAGCTCGGCGACGTGGACGTTCTGGCCACCGGCGTCGGCACCGCCCAGCGCGGCGAGCGGGCTGGCGTGCTCGGAAACCATCGCGATCTTCATCAGTCTCCTTCCGTCCGCTCCCGGCGGATCAAGCGGTCACCTCGGCGAGCAGGGCGTCCCAGCGCTTGAGGAAAGCGGCGAGGCCGTAATGCGCCAGCGCGTGTTCTCGCGCCGCCTTCCCTGCCAGTACGGCGAAATCAGGTTCGTGGACAAGCTCCCGGTAGGCCTTCGCCAGCTTCTTGACGTCGGTCGAAATCGCCCCCGCGTCGGGTGGCACGGCCAGCGTCGCTTCGGTGGTGGCCAGCGCGACGACCGGCATCCCCAGGTGCATCGCCTCGAGCAGCGAAAGACCGAGTGACGTCCAGCGGGCGGTGTGCAGATAGACCCGGCGTTTGGCGGCCTCGGTGTGCAATTCCCGGCTCGGGAGGTCACCACCCGGTCGCACTCCCGGGTGCTTGCCCTCGAGTTCCCCGCTGCCGATGCCGAATACGTCCACGGGGGCGATCTCCGCGAACGTGGGGAGCAGGTCGGTGCCGGTGATCCGGCCCCGCCGGACGGGTTCGTTGATCATCGCGGCACCGTGCGGGAGTTCGCCGGTGTACCGCTCGCCGGGATCGGGAATCCCGTGCGGCACAACGACCGTGGGCGCGATGCCCGAGTCCCACATGAGCTCGTTGAAGTGCGTCACGTGGACGAGCGGGATATCGTCGCGGTCGGCGAGGGGATGGCGGGTGGACACCGCGTGCGGCCGGGGGGTGTTGTGCTCGACGTAGATCGCGGGTATGTCCTTGCCGGGGCGACGGCGCAGCCACCGGGCCGCCAAAGTGAGCTCGTCGGGACGTTGCAGGATGACGACGTCGACGTCGAGGTCCCTCAGCCGATCGACGGGAACCTCCTCCGCGGCGGGCCAGTCGCGTCCGCTCAGGCCTCGCCCCCAGGGCCCGCCTTCGTCGAGGGTAGGGAGGTAGTAGCGGTGCCCACCCCGTACGAAGGCCTCGGACCACGAACCGTGAACGTGCCACAGCAAGACCCTGAGCGGCGCCATCTTCGTCATGTACGACTGATTACCCTCTGGAACCGAATTAAACGTCGGTCGACGTCCGAGCCTGATCTCGTCGCGCCCGCCGCATGACGAGGAGGGAGACCGCCAGCGCGGTCAGCGAGGTGAGCGCGTGCAGAATATTGTCCGCCCAGCCGAAATTGACTGCGTCACCCGCCGAATTCGTCGCCGCGGAAAGCACTCCGAACGCGGTCAAACCGGCGAACGCGACGAAAACGATCCAGCAGTAGGCGAGGATGGCGGATGGTTTCAGTACCGCCGCCACCCCGAGCACACCCACGATCGTGCGGATGACGTTGAGCATCCCCGTCGCGCTGAAGATCCAGAGAGTGTTCTGCCCGGCCTCGTTGGCTTCAGGCAGGAAGAAAAAACCGAGCACGCCCAGTACCAAATGGACCAGTGCGATGACCAGCACCACCGGCCGCAGGGGCGAGATGGTCGAACGTTCGTTCATCGGAAAGGCCCTCCGTTCACCAAAGACCGCTACGGATACCCCGTGAGGGCGCCATGAAAACGCCACGGATACCCCCGATCGAGGGTGTCCGTGGCGATCCCGGTTGGAGCTCAGCCGGACTGCGGATCCGTGTCGTCGTGCGGATCGCCGGAGGACGTGCCTTGCTCGCCCCGCACCTCTTGGCGTTCCTCTTCGCGGTCCTTCTTCTTGCTCTCGGCCGTGGCGGCCTTGTCCTGGTCGTCACCCATATGGGCACCTCGAATCCTCGACGGTTCACCGATGGGCTACCCGCCCCCGGACCCGGTCAATCCCGTTCGGCGGCGCCATTTTCGAGACCACTGTGGACGTTTGGCTCCGGACGGCCGGGGTAGCCGGAAGCACCGAATCGGCAAATCGGAGGGGCCATGACCGCGATCACCAGTTCCGCGAGACCACTCGCCCCGGCGCGGCCTTGGCTGCTCCGGCCGCCCGGGGTGTACCGACCACAGGACGACACCTGGTTTCTCGCGACGGCCTTGCGAGCGTCGGGAGTGACGGCGGGAGCGAAGGTGCTTGATCTCTGTACGGGGACCGGCGCGCTCGCGTTGACGGCGGCGGCGAGCGGTGCCGGTTCGGTGACCGCCGTGGACATCTCCCGCCGGGCCTTGGCCGCGGTGTGGGCGAACGCGCGCCTGCGGCGGCTGCCGGTCCGGCCGGTACGCGGCAGCCTGGCAGAGGCGGCCCATGGGGGACCGTACGACGTCGTATTGGCCAACCCGCCGTATGTTCCGTGCCCGGTTCCGGCGACCGGCGCGGCACGTGCCTGGGACGCCGGGCCGGACGGGCGGGTCGTGCTGAGCCCGGTCTGCTCGGAAGCGCCGTCCCTGGTCGCTCCGGGTGGCTATCTCCTGCTCGTCCAGTCCACCGTGGCGGGTGTCGACAAGTCCCTGGAAGAGTTGCGGACCGCCGGGATGACGGCCGCCGTGGTGGCGAGCCGGTTCATCCCGTTCGGACCGGTGATGCGGAAGCGGGCGGAGTTCCTCGAAGCCGCTGGTCTGATCACCGCGGGCCAGCGGCTCGAAGAACTGGTGGTGATCCGTGCCGACCGGCCGTAGGACGCGCGTACGGATCGAACCCGGCGGCCCCATGCTGGTGGAGGGACCGGTCGAGATCGTCACCCCGGAGGGTGAAACGGTGACCTCTGACCGGTTCCTGGTCGCCCTCTGCGCCTGCCGTCGCAGCAAGCGTTATCCGTTGTGCGACACCAGCCACCGCCGCAGGTCACGGCAAGGGGTGCAGCGGCCGGAGGAGTGAGGACTCCCCGGCCGACCAGGCCTTCATGAGGTGGTCGGCGAGCCGGGACTCCAGCAGGTCGGTCGCCTGGATACCCAGTGCGACGTCCGCCGCGAGTTCCGGCTCCCGAGCCAGCAGATCGCCGATGACGTCGTGCCGCAGTACCTGTTCGTGCACGGCGTCCGCCTCGATGTGCTCGGTGTAGAAGTACCGGCACTCCGCCGCGCCACCGAGCCGTCGCAGCGCCTCGTCCATCCGCCGTGCGGCCGGGGCCGTGGTGATCTCGGCGCTCGCGAAATGCCCGACGAGGGCGCCGCGGAGGCTCCGGTGCAGACCGAACAGCGACATCATGTTCACCGTCGCCAGCGTGCAGCCGGGGACGTGATCCAGGTAGGCGAGATAGTCCGGCGACAGGCCGGCCGCGGTCAGCAGATCCGCGAACAGCCGGGAATGCGCCTGATCGGCCCGGCCGCCGCCGAACTCGTCGAACTCGACCGCGACCAGTGCGGCCTTTGCCTTTCCGCGCAGACGCGGGATCACCCACGCGTGCGGATCGGCCTCCTTCAGATGGTAGATCGACCGGTGCGCGAAGTACTCCTCGATGTGCCACCAGGCGCCGTCGTCGCGCAGGAAGTGGGAGACCCCGGTCCCGTCGACCGGTTCGACCAGGAGTTCGTCGAGCAGGCCGTCGACGTCGTCCCCGCCGGGCACGGCGGCCCGGATGCCGGCGAGGAAGACGCGTTCCAGCGCGCCGCGGAAGCGGAGCAGCCCCGTGTCCCATTCCCAGCCCGGATCCACCTCGGCGAAACCCTGATAGTGGAGTTCGTAACAGACGTGCAACGCCAGTTGCAGGTCTTCGCCGAAGGGGTCGGCGTTCCACACCTCGTCGAGGTCGAAATCGTTGGTGCGCCCGCCCGCCAAGGTGTCGATCACGGCGGCGGACAGCGGGCCGCGGATCTCCGGCAGCCGCGCGGCCACCTGTGTTTCCGTCGTCGTCATGAGCGGGGGATACCCGATCTACCCGTGCGGAACCGTTTCCTCGGTCAACATTCGCAGCACCGCGATCTCCCCGTCGGCGGCGGCCCGGCGTTGCCGTTCGGCGCCGGTTCCCCCGTTCTCGAGCTGGTTGAGAAGGCTGTTCACGAGCGCCAGATCACCGGTCTCCGCCAGCGCCGACCGCGTGTGCTCCCGCAGCGAGGCGAGCCTGCCGGTGGCCGGGACCGGTTTCCCGGCGATCGGATCGATGGCCGGTCCGGACAGCCCGTACCGCGCGGCCGACCAGACGGCGGCCGCCGCGATCTGCGGGTCGAGGGCTTCGGCTTCGACGCCCTTGTCCAGCGCGTCGAGCGCGGTGCGCACCAGCGCGCGCGTCAGCAGTGCCTGCAACACGGCCTCGTCCACGGTGGAGGCGGTATCGGCCGCGCGGACCTCGACCGTCGGCCAGCTCGGTGACGGCCTCGCCAGCCAGAAGGTCTGTTTGGCGTCGACGAGCACGCCGCAATCCACCAGCCGGTCGACCTGGATCTCGTAGTCCTCGATGTCCGCGAAGTGCGGTGCGATCCCGGAGCCGGGGAACCGGCTTTGCTCCACCATCCGCCAGCTGTCGTAACCGCTGTCCCGGCCGCCGTCGAACGGCGAGTTTCCGGACAGGGCGAGCAGCGTGGGCAGCCATTCGGCCAGATGGTTCGTCACGGCGACCGCCGTGTCGCGGTCGGGCACGCCGATGTGGACGTGACAACCACAGGCTTCGTAGGACCGCACCACGCCCGCGTACAGGTCGTCCACCTTGCCGAACCGGTCGTCGCCGGGCTGGTGATCGCGCTCGGGCGGACCGCGCAGGGGAGTGCCCGAGGCGATGATGGCGCAGTCTTCGGCGGCGGCCGCTTCGGCGAGTGACCGGCGCCCCGCCACCAGATGGTGGTACAGCTCCTCCGAGGTCTCGCAGATGCCGGTGGCTGCCTCGATCTGCGTCGGCCGCAATTCCCGGTGTACCGCGGCGCCGTCGGGGAGCGGGCAGCAGGCCTGCTGCCGGGCGAGCACGGCTTCCGCGCGCGGGCAGCTCACCCCGGTTCTGGGGTCGACCAGCAGGAACTCCTCTTCGACACCGATGCCGGTCATCACCGCTCCCGCTTCTTCGGCAGGGCGTGCACGGCGGGCCCCTGCATCACCGAGCCGTCCAAGGCGAAGCGCGAGCCGTGGCACGGGCAGTCCCAGGTCTTCTCGGCGTTGTTGAACGCGACCAGGCAGCCGAGGTGGGTGCAATGCGCGCCGACGGCGTGCAGTTCGCCTTCGGGATCGCGGTAGGCGGCGACGAGTTCGCCCCCGTCCCGGGTGACCTTGGCCTCGCCGGGAGCGAGTTCGTCCAGGGCCGCGGGTTTGCGCAGCGCGCTGACATGGTCGCCCACCAGGAACTTCGCCACCGTCGCGTTGTTCTCCACGGTCGTGATCGCGGAGCGGAGGTCGAAGCGGTTCGGGTCGTAAAGGCTCGCCGAGGGGTTCTCCCGGCCGGTCAGCAGATCCGCCAGCAGCAGTCCCGCCGCGGTGCCGCCGGTCATCCCCCACTGGCCGAAGCCGGTGGCGACCCAGAGGTGACGGCTCGCCGGGTGGTAGCGGCCGACGTACGGCACTGAGTCCACAGTGGACAGGTCGTGAGCGGACCAGCGGTGGGTCACCCGGCGCACGCCGGCGTGCTCGCCGGCCCAGCTCGCCAGTCGTTCGTAGCGGCTCTCCACGTCGACGGAGTCGCCGACGCGGTAATGCTCGCCGCCCGCGACCGCGTATGGGACACCGTCGTTGAGATAGCCGCGAACGGAGTGGTGCGTGTCGGCGTCGAGATACATCCCGTCCACTCGCCGGTTGCCCTCGACCGGGCCCGCGACGACCAGATCACGCACCGGGTCGAGTCGTGCGAAGAACAGGCCGCGATCCAGCATTGGATAGTGGGTCGCCACCACGACTTCACCCGCCCGCACCTCTCCCGCGGTGGTCCGCACCCGGGTACCGCCGAGTTCGTCGACGCCTTCCGCGCGGACGCCCTCCACGATCGTGCCGCCCGCGCGTTCGATCTCCTCCGCGAGGCCGAGCAGCCACCGGCGCGGGTGGAAATGGGCCTGCCCGGCGAACTTCACCGCACCGAGCGAGGGCACGTCGAGGTCGATGTCGGTGACGTACGAGGCGGGCAGACCGGCTTCGGCGGCGGCTTCGGCTTCCCGTTCGAGGTCTTCCACCGTCCCCGGCCGGGTCGTGTAGACGAAACTGTCCGCGCGGGTGAATCCGCAGTCGATGCCGAGTTCGGCCGAAGCGGCGGCGATCCAGTCCAAAGCCGCGGCTTGCGTGTACGCGTAGGTCGCGGCGGCGTCGGCGCCCTTGGTCTTGGTCAAGGTGGCGTACTTCAGCCCGTGCTGGGTGCTGATCTTCGCCGTGGTGTGGCCCGAAACACCCGCCGCGAGACGGGCCGCCTCCAGAACGAGCACCGAGCGTCCCGCCCTGGCCAGCCGGTAGGCGGTGGTCAGCCCCGCGATGCCACCGCCGAGGACGGCGACATCGACCTCCCTCGGCAGCGGAGTGCCGGTCCGATCAGGAGCGGGAGCGGTGTCGAGCCACAGTGAACGCGTTCCGGGCAACTCCGTCATGGCGCCCGTATTCCCGCACGCCAACGCGGGCAAACCAGCGACGGCGGGGTTTTCCGGCTCGGGGAGCGGGGTAGCCGTCGGTCATGAACACAGGTCCTAGGTCCCCCGAGGAAAAGAACATCTTCGTGATCGGTCTCGACGAGAGCAACGAAGAGGTGCTGAACCGGATTCCGGGCGCGGACCGGTACCGCTTCCATCAGTTGCTGTCGGTCGAGGAACTCCAGTACGGGGAGATCCCGATCATCGATCTCATGGAGAAGGCGCAGAAGCAGCTCGACGCCTTCGACGGCGAGATCGACGCCATCGTCAGCTACTGGGACTTCCCGTCCTCGACGATGGTGGCGATGCTGTGCGAGAAGTACGGCCTGCCGGGTGTCCCGCTCGAGGCGGTGCTCAAAACCGAGCACAAGTACTGGAGCCGGCTCGAACAGTCGAAGGTGATCGACGAATTGCCCTCGTTCGGTATCGTCGATTTGGACAGCGAGAAGCCTGAGCCACCCGATGGTGTCGATTACCCCATGTGGCTCAAGCCGGTGAAGTCGTTCTCGTCCGAACTGGCCTTCCACGTCGCGAACGACGAGGAGTTCACCAAGGCCGTCGCCGAGATCCGCGACGGGGTCGACCGGGTCGGCAAACCCTTCGACTACATCCTCGGCAAGGTCGATCTTCCCGCCGCGGTGGCCGAGGCCGGCGGTGCGGCCTGCCTGGCGGAAGGCGCGCTCACCGGAGTCCAGGCCGCGACCGAAGGCTACGTCCGCGATGGACAGGTCACCGTGTACGGCGTGCTCGATTCCATCAACTACCCCGACACGCCTTGCTTCATGAGACATCAGTACCCGTCGCAGCTGCCGGACGACTCCGTCCGGCGGATGAAGGAGATCTCGGTACTGGTGATGGAGCAGATCGGCTTCGACAACGCCACGTTCAGCATCGAGTTCTTCTGCCATCCCGAATCCGGGCAGGCCTGCCTGCTGGAGATCAACCCGAGGCATTCCCAGTCCCACGCCGAGCTCTTCGAATACGTCGACGGCTTGGCGAACCACCAGATCATGGTGAAACTCGGGCTCGGCGAGGATCCCGGCGAGCGGCGGCATCGGGGCGACTACCAGATCGCGGGCAAGTGGTACTACCGCCGCTTCGAGGACGGGATGGTGACCCGTGTCCCCACTCGTGCCGAGATCGCCGACCTGGAGGCCGAGATCCCCGGCGTGAAGATCGAGATCGTGCCGGAGAAGGGCATGCGGCTCTCGGAACTGCCCGCGCAGGACAGCTACAGCTACGAACTCGCCCATCTCTTCGTCGCGGCGCAGACCGAACGGGAGATGGAGCACAAGTACCGCCGGTGCACCGAAGCGCTGCGGTTCGAATTCGAGGAGGGATAGCCCATGCGGACGGTGGCTTCGCTGCCGTACGAGATCACCGAGGACGACCACGTCTGGATCCCGATGTCCGACGGGATCAGGCTGTCGGCCAGGATCTGGCGTCCGGTCGCCTCGGACACCGAACCGGTGCCCGCGATCCTGGAGTACATCCCGTACCGCCATCGTGATCTGACGTCGGTGCGGGACTCGGTGCATCATCCGTATCTGGCGGGCCACGGGTACGCCTGTGTCCGCGTGGACATCCGGGGGTCCGGGGAGTCGGAGGGCGTACTCGCCGACGAGTACCTCGAACGGGAGCAACTCGACGCGGAAGAGGTCCTCGAATGGATCGCGGCGCAGCCGTGGTGCACCGGCCGGACCGGGATGATGGGCATCTCCTGGGGCGGGTTCGCCGCGTTGCAGACCGCCGCGCGCAAGCCGGCCGGCCTAGCCGCGATCGCGATCTCGTCCTTCACCGACGACCGGTACGCCGACGACATGCACTACATGGGTGGCTGCCTGCTGTCGGACAACGTCGCCGAGGCGTCCACGATGTTCGCCTACAGCACGCTGCCGCCCGACCCGGCGCTGGCGGGGGAGCGGTGGCGTGACCTGTGGTTCGAACGGCTGGAGAACTGCAGCCTCTGGATCGGTGAATGGCTGAGCCACCAGCGCCGTGACGGCTATTGGCGGCACGCTTCGGTTTGCGAGAACTACAGCGACATCCAGGTGCCCGTGCTCGCCTCCAGCGGCTGGGCCGACGGCTATTCGAACGCGGTGTCCCGGCTGCTGGCCAACCTCGATGTCCCCCGCCGGGGCCTGATCGGCCCGTGGTCGCACAAGTACCCGCATCTGGGACAGCCGGGCCCGGCCATCGGATACTTGCAGGAACTGGTCCGCTGGTGGGATCACTGGCTGAAGGACATCGAGAACGGCGTCATGGACGGACCGATGCTCCAGACCTGGATGCAGGACAGCGTGCCGCCGTCGACGTCGTACGAGGACCGGCCCGGCCGCTGGGTCGGCGAGCCGTCCTGGCCTTCGCCGCACGTCCACCCGTCGGAACACCGGCTCACCCGGCACCGGATCGCCCGGCCGGGCGAAGAGGTCCCGGAAGAGCGGCTGTCCGTGGAGTCGCCGCTGTCGGTCGGCCAGTTCGCGGGGAAGTGGGCTTCCTACAGCGCACCGCCAGACCTGCCGTACGACCAACGTGAAGAGGACGGCGGCTCCCTCGTCTTCGACACCGACGAACTCACCGAACCGTGCGAGATCCTCGGTTCACCGGTGGTGGAGCTGGAAGTCTCCGCGGACAAGCCGGTGGCGATGGTCGCCGCCCGCCTGTCCGACGTCGCGCCGGACGGCCGGGCGACGCGGGTGACCTACGGGCTGCTGAACCTGACCCATCGCGACGGGCACGACGATCCGGAACCGGTGGAGCCGGGGGAGCGGTACCGGGTGCGGATCGAACTCAACGCCGTGGCGCAGGCCTTTCCCGCCGGGCACCGGATCCGGCTTTCGCTCTCGTCGTCGTACTGGCCGCTGGCCTGGCCGCCGCCGGAACCGGCGATGGTGACCGTCCACACCGGACAGAGCACGCTCACCCTCCCGGTCCGCCCGATGGCCGAAGCGGACGAGGTGCCTGCCCGGCCGTTCGGCGAACCCGAAGGCGCGGAACCTTTGCCCGCCACGCAAATCGAACCCGGTGAGCAACGCTGGACCGTCTCTCGTGACCTGATCGACTACCGGTCCGCGCTCGATATCGTGAAGAACGAGGGCAGGGTCCGCTTCGACGACATCGATCTCGAAGTCACCAGGAACGTGCTGGAGCGCTACTCGTGGGTGGCGGACGACTTCTGTTCCCCGGTGGCGGAAACCTCGTGGTCGATCACTTTCGCCCGCGGTGACTGGGAAGCCAGGTCCGAGACCCGGACCCGGGTTTCCTGCACACCCACCGAGTTCGTCATCGACGCCCAGCTCGACGGATACGAGGGGGAACGAAGGTCTTTCTCCCGTAACTGGCATCGGACGGTTCCCCGTGACCACGTCTGAGACAAGCGTGCGGGCGAAGGCGCTTTACGCCTGGTTGCGGATCACCAAACGGAAGAATCTCTACGCCGACATCGACCGTTTCCGGCGAAGTATCGAACGCAGCCAGCGTGAGGGGCACACCGAACCGAACCGGTCGATCCGCCGCCGGTTCGACGTTCGGGAGTCCGAAGTGGATGGACGGCCCTGCTACACCATCCGGCCGCACGGCGTCGGGATCGGCAAGCAGGTGCTGTACTTCCATGGCGGCGCCTACGTGCACCAGATCCAGCACGATCACTGGAAGTTCTTCGGTCGGCTCATCTCCCGCACCGGGTGTTCGGTGACTGTCCCGATCTATCCGCTGGCGCCCGCGCATCAGTGCCCGGAGACCGTCGAGTTCGTCAAGCGCGCCTACGACAAGTTCGCCGCCGGGCTTCAGCCGGAGGAGCAGATCGTGATGGGGGATTCCGCCGGTGCGGGGATCGCGCTCGAACTCGTCAAGTCGTTGCGGGACGACGGACGTCCGGTGCCGAAGGAGACCGTGCTGCTGTCACCGTGGCTGGATCTCACGATGAGCCATCCGGCCCAGCCGGCACTGGACCGGCGGGATCCGTATCTCGCGCTCCCCGGGCTGAACGAGGCGGCACGGCTCTACAGTGGACCGCTGCCGCGGACGGATCCCCGGCTCAGCCCGATTTCCGGGGATCTCACCGGGCTCGGGAACCTGACCACCTACATCGGGACCAGGGACGTGTTGCTCACCGACGCGCGACGGTTGCGGACGCTCTGCACCGAACAGGGCGTGCGGCTGGGCTACCACGAATTCGAAGGCATGATCCATGCTTGGATGATCTCGTCGATCCCAGAGGCGACACGAGCCGTGGAAGAGATCGCGCACCTTGTGGAGCGTCGCTGAATTCCGTGTAGCGGCGGTCTGAACGGGTAACCGGAGAAAAGCGGCCGGTGCAGCGAGGTTGTGCGTCCTCCGGCCGCGAGGTGTACCGGCGTGGGCAGCCCCGGCGGAGCAGGGACGCCGGCGCGCCGGTCACCGTGACCATTGTGGACACTGTGGAGCGGCTCGATGCAGCAAGTGAATTCATTGGGGGACCTCGCGGACCTGGTGCGGGAGCGGAAAGAACTGTACGTGCGTTGGGCGCCATCGCCCGAGCACCGGCCGGGTACCAGTCGTGACGAGCTCACCGGGGTGGAACTGCCCGGCCTGTCGGTGAACCCCCTCGCCCCCGAACCGTGGTGGCGCGACCAGCCGCTGGACTTGTGGCTGGCCAGGAGGCTCTACGACTACTGCCACCTCCGGCACGAACGGCGCCGGGACACGAAACCCTGGGTGCTATCGGGAAGAATCGTCGGCTCCGGACCGGACAACGAGCCGTTGCTCACCGATCCGGAGCCGGTCGCCCGCATCTCCACCGACGTCTTGGACGAAGCGCGCGATCTGTTGCAGCAGCACGCGAAGGAGGACGCTCAGTGGGGTCCCCTGCGCCGCCCGCCGGAGCTGGACCGAGCCTGAGAGTGGGGTTTCACCCCGTCCGCACGGCCAGCAGCTCGACGACGTCCTCGGCCCGTTTACGTTCCGCGAACCGGGCACGCTGCCGGTCCGCGCCGCTGCCGTCCTCGACGAGCCGGGCACAACCTTCCCGGACGAAGTCGTAGTCACCGCTCTCTTTGAGCGCACCCGCGGTGAAGGCGACGACGTCGTCGAGCACCTCGGTGGCGGGCGCGAGGTCACCAGTGCGGGGATGGGGACAGCGGCCGGACAACCCTTCCCTCGAAGCACGCCAAAGATGCGCTCGCAACACTTCGTTGGGCAGTTCGGCCGGCCGTTCGTCCGAGTCGAGGATCGTGGCGACCATGCCGCGGATCAGCACTCCCAGCAGAGTCGCTTCCTCGGGGGTGGCGGCGACGTCGGAGAACCGGAACTCCAGTGTCGGCTGGTTCTCGGAAAGCCTGACATCCCAGTAGATCATCGCGCGATCGAGGATCGCGCCCGCGCGCAACCAGGCGTCCACGATGCTTTCGTAGTGGTCCAGCGAAGTGAAGGCGGGCGGTGGTCCGGCCGAGGGCCACCGGCTCCACTGCTGGTAACGCCAGCTGCTGTAGCTGGTGTCGTAGCCATCGCAGATGGCGGAGTTCGCGGTCACCGTCAGCAGGGCGGGCAGCCAGGGCCGGACCCGCGCGATCACCTGGATACCGGTCTCGCGGTCGGGGATGGCGATGTGGACGTGGCAGCCGCAGGTGTGCGAGGTGCGGGCGGTGGCCCCGAAATGTTCGGCCATCCGCTCGTAGCGGGGATTCGGCGTGATCGCGGGGAGTTCGCTTTCCGCCAGCGGGGCGCTGCCACAGGGCAACAGACGGCAGTCACGCCGGGCGGCGGCACTCGCCAGGTCCGCGCGAAGGTTCCGAAGCTGCCGCAGAGCATCGTCGTGCGTGGTGCAGATGTCCGTGGCCGATTCGGCCTGTGAGCGGGTGAGTTCGTGCTGAAGCTCGCCCTCGTCTTCGTCCGCGGCGTCGACGACCGTGTCGCCCGCCGGGGCCAGGTGGCCGTCGCGGCCCACCACGAAGAACTCTTCCTCGATACCGAACGTGAGTACGTCGTCTTTCACCTGCGGCAAATACCCGGGGCACGCGCTGGGCAAACGTGTTTTCCGCAAGGCGGAAGGGGGTACTCGGCGGCATGGAACCCATGTCGGCGGAGCCGCCGTATCTGCTGGCCGCGCAGGCCGGAACCGTCGTACGCCGGCTGTACCGGCGGGTGCGGGAGGGCGAGGTGGACACACCGGCCGACCTCGTCCGCACCATCGGCGCGCTGCGGCGGTTGGCCGACGACCTCGCTCATCTCCTGCCTGGTCTGCAGGATCAGCTGGAGGACCAGCTGCTGTCCGGCCGAGTCGGCTCGGCCGACGCCGCAGGGGAGGCGTGGGAGAAGGTGGCGGGCGTCGGCTTCGCGCTCGCCCAAGCCCGCGCCGGAGGCCTTCTGATGGCGGAAGAACTGGGCGCTTCGCAACGGATGCTCGGTGAACTCACCGCTCGGTGAGCCGGTCGTAGGTCCCTACGCCCGCGCGTGAAGGAGCCTTCACGCGTCGCCGTTACGACACTAGGCGCGGACCACCGCGACGGGGCAGCGCGCGTGGTGGAGGGCGTCGTCGCTGACCGAGCCGAGCAGCAGCCGCCGCAACGGGCCGTGCTCGCTCCGGCCGAGCACCAGCAGGGCCGCGTCCGAGGATTGGCCGGTCAGTGCCTGCCCGGCGGGGCCGATACCGTGCACGACCTCTACGGCCACCTCCGGGAACCGCTCCCGCAAAGGTTTCAGCTGGCGGTCGACCAGCTCGTCGGAGATCTCCTGGGGCACCGCGGGCGCCGGATCGAGGACCGGGCCACCGAGCAGCGGTTCACTGGCCGGTCCCCAGACCGGAATCCGTGCGACGTGGACCGCGTGCACCGCCAAGCCGTGGCGCGCCGCGAAGTCGAACGCGAAGCCGGCCGCGGCGGAACTCTGCTCGGAGCCGTCGGTGCCGAGCACCACCGGCCCGCCGGGGGCGGACTCTTCACCGCGGACGACGATGACCGGCCGTCCGGCGGTCCTGGTGACTTCAACTTCGGTGGAGCCCAGTACCGCGCGGGTGAAGACGCCGGTGTGGGATTCGCCGAGCACGATCATCGCGGCGTCCGTCTCGTCGGCGATCGAGGTCAGCACCGCCTCCGGCGTCCCGCCGCGGACGACCGTCCGGACGTCGAGGCCGGGATCGGTGCGGTGGATCGCTTCGGCCATCGAGCCGAGCTGCCGTCGCGCCGGTTCCACCGAGGCCGCCTCGTCGGCGGCCCCCGGAACGGCTTCCGCGAGCGGGGTGGCCACCAGATCGGCGCCGGGCGGAGGCAGGCGGTCATGCGCGCAATAGCCGAGCACCAGGCCGCATCCGCGGGCCTTCGCTTCGGTGAGCGCCCAGCGTACGGCCCGCCGGGCCTCGGTCGAACCGTCGAACCCGACCACCAGCGGGCCCGCATCGGTCTGCGCGGTCGACATCGCCATCACCTCCCGATCCGTACCGGGGTACCCGTTCCGGGTGGTTTTCAAGCAGGGGTGCGCTGTGCTGTTTCACCGCGCGCCGGACCTGGGTATTTGCAGAGATGACTTCCCTGTCCACGACACATCAGAAGCTCGCGCTTCTGGTGCCTGAGGAGCTTCACACGCTCGAAGGCGCGGAACAACGGCTGCGGCTGCGCGTGAGCAGGCCCACCCGGGGGACCGCCGTGGTCAAGGCCAGCGGCGAAGTCGACCTCGACACCGCGCCCCGGCTTTGGGAGCTGCTCAGCGAACGGCTGCACGGCAACGGCACGAAACTGATCGCCGACCTGTCCGAGATCGTCTTCTTCGGCGCCGCGGGAATGCGGGTACTGCACCGGGCGCGGTTGCTCGCCGACGAGACCGGAACCCGCTTCTTCGTCTTCCCGGGCGAATGCCGCTCGGTGCGTCGTTTGCTCGATCTCTGCGAAGAAGCCGACATCCGGACCCTCTAGGCGTTCAGCCCCGACCGCGGGCGTGACCACCTCGGGGTAGCGCGGCGTGAGCGCGTTGACGGCCAGGACGTCGCCGACCTCTTCCGGGCGCAGGTCCGGGGTGAGCAACTCCCAGACCACCTGGATGCCGACGTGGTACGCGGTGAGCACGAGGTCAATCGGGATGCCCTCTTCCGCGCGGCGGACTCGCGGAGGAAGTCGAGCTCTTCCCGCGTGGGGGTCGCCCCAGTACGCAGGGTGCCGATGAACGAACGCATGTTCTTTCGATCACCTGGGTGATGTCGCCGCCGAGTTCGTCGGCGGGCAACAGGTCAGCCATCCATCATGTCAGCCGGTAAGCATGCCGTGTGTGTCCCCGAGGCCGTACTCGGCTACCGCCGGCGAGCAGGCACTCGGGGAATCCGGGCGTCAGCGAGTGAGCGCGTCCCGGGCCGATTCAAGGGTCGGATGCACGTTGAAGACGGCATCGAGGCCGAGGAGGGACATGGGGCGGAGCAAGGCCCGCTCCTGGGTGACCAGGATGAACGGGACGCCCGCCTCCTCGGCCTTCGCCCGGATCTGGACGAAGGCGGTGAAACCGGACGAGTCGCAGAAGGTGACCTTGGACAGGTCCGCGATCAGCGCAGCGGGGCTGAACCGGAGTTCTTCCTCCAAGCTCTGCCGCAGACCGTCGGAAACGGCGAGATCGATTTCACCGGAAACGGTGACCACCGTATCAGTGTCGGACGCGGTGACCGAGACGTCGAGAGGGGACACGAATCTCCGGGTTGAACGAGGCCGTTCGGCGGCGGGTGCGCGATAGTCGGTCAAAAGTGACTCCTTGCCGGTACGGGGCCCGGCTGCTGCCCGGCACGGGCAATACCGGACCCGAAAGAAAAGGTCCGGCGGCTGGTGTCTGAACCGCGACAAGGCAACCGTATCAGCCCCTCTGCCCGCACCGCTGGATGAGCGGGTTTCGGGCCGGTCACCCGCCACCGGACAGTGGGTGTCTCCGGCCTAGCGCCGTTACGCCATCCGCGCTCGTGCTTCGCCGACCATGACCTGATCGAGGTCGGGGTGGATTTCGTCGGCTCTGTCCCACAGCTCGGCCGCCAGCGCGGCGGAGCCTTCGGCCGCTGCCACATTGCCGAGACCCGTGTACGCGCGAGCGGTCTCGTAAGAGCTGCCGCAGCCTTCGGCGCGGTCCGCGGCGGCGCGATAGGCAGCGGCCGCGAGGTCGTGGCGCTCCGCGTGGTACCAGGCCCAGCCCGCGCAGTTGAGGGCCATCGCGGCATCGAGGTCCAGCCCGAGTTCGTCGAAGACGGACAGCGTTTCGGTGGCGAGCGCGGCGGCGTCGGCGGCCCGGCCGAGCGCGGTCAGCACGAGCGCGATCCCGCGGGCGGTGATCGCGGCGTTACGGCGATTGCCCTTACGCAGGTAGAACGCGTGTGCCTGCCGCAGATCCCGGAGCGCGTCGTGGTGCTTGCCCCGGTAGTGGTCGGCCCAGCCGCTGTGCGCCAGCACCGTGCTCTCCCCGTGGCTGTCGCCGATACGCCGGAAGAGCGCGAGCGCTTCGCTGTAGCAAGCCGACGCCTCGTCGAGGTCGCCGCGGTCGACGAACGCGACCCCCAGGTTGGCCGTGGTGGCGGCGAGTGCCCAGGTGTCCCCGATCGCCTCCGCGGCCGTCTGCGCCCAGCGATGGGTTTGCAGCCAAGGGTCCCAGAGCTTGGCCACGAAGAAGAAGTCACGCAGGAAGAAGGCGAGCTGCCAGCACCTCTCGTGCTCTCCGCGTTCGCCCGCCGCCCGGCACAGGGCGACCAGTCCCGGCCATTCGGCGCGGAACCAGGACATCGCCATCTCGGTGTCGTCCAGCCTGGCAGGCTCCGGGACTTCCGGATCGAAGGCCAGCTCCGGAACGAAGCGGTATGGGGTGAGCATCTTATCGGCCTGGGCGGCACTTCTCACCGCGAAATCGGCGAGCATGCTGAACGCTTTCATCCCGTCCTCCGTGTCTGTGAGTACGAATTCAGCCGCGAATGCATGCAGCAGGTCATGGAATCCGTAGCGATCAGGTCCTGGTTGGGTGAGCAGATGCGCTTCGTGGAGACGGTCCAGCAAGCGATCGGTCTCCCGGAGCGAAAGCGCGCTCAGCGCACTCGCGGTATGGATGTCGAAGTCGGTTCCGGGGTGGACGGTGAGTAGGCCGAAGAGCCGTGATTCGGCGGCACTCAGCTGCCGTACGGACAGCTGGAACGCGGCGGCGAGCGTCCGTTCGCCGTCGTCCAGCTCGCCGAGACGAGCGGTTTCGTCGTCAAGGCGACGGTCGAGTTCCGCGATGTCCCACGCCGGATGCGCGCGGAACCTCGCCGCGGCGATCCGGATCGCGAGCGGGAGCCGGGCACACCGTTGGACCACCCGGGTGACAACGGCCCCGGCGGGAACACCGGTGACAGTGATGAAGAGGTCCACCGCCGCGGCCGTCGAGAGCATGTCCAAGGTGACGTGCTCGGCGTCGTCGAGCGCGCTCAACCTGGACCTGCTGGTGATCAGTACGCGGCACTTCGGCTCGGCGGGAAGCAGCGGACGTACTTGCGCCGCGTTGACCGCGTTGTCGAGCACCAGGAGGAGACTGCGGCCACGGAGCCGGGATCGGTACAGCGCGGCGCGATCGTCGGGATCGACCGGGATACGGTCCGCCGGAACGCCGAACACGCGCAACAATCTGTCGTGCACCGCGCTGGGGTCACCGACTTCGTGGCCGCGCAGGTCGATGAACAGGCAGCCGTCGGCGAAGCCGGTTTCCAGCCGTCGCGCGCACCGCACGGCGAGTTCCGTCTTGCCGACACCGCCCATACCGGATACCACGCAGATACCCCCGTCGGTTTCGAGCGCCGCGCGAATCGCCCGGAGTTCCGCGGTCCGGCCCGTGAAGGCGGACGTCGTCGCCGGCAATCCGGACGGCCGGACGTCGGGTCGTGTCCTGCGCCGCACGGGCTCTCCCGGCAGCAGGGGGGTCAGTGCCCCTGCCACGCCGAGTTCGGCTTCGCACAAGGCGGCGAGTGCCGGATTCGGGGTGGAGAGGCCGGTTTCGACTTTGCTGAGATAGCCCTTGCTGTAGTGGGTGCGAGCGGCGAGTTCGGTCAGTGAAAAACCCGCCGCTTTACGGCGGCGTCTGAGCTCGGCCCCGAACGTGGCCCTTTCGTTCATCAGCACCCACCCTCGTCGGAGGATCAGTATGGCCGCGTGGACGGTGCCCTGGAACCGGCCGTCGCCGACCGGGACGCCGGCCGGGTCCGGGGACCCGGCCGGCGGCTGCGCGCACAGCCCGTGGTCGTGGATGATCATCGTCGTCCTCAGCCGAAAACGAGGCCGAGCAGGGCGAGGATCAGGTCGATGGCGTGGGTCTGCATGGTCAGTCCACCTCCTTTCCGTGTGTGGCGACCGCGGGTTCGACCGGGTTCGCCGGCGCGGTTCCCTGTGCGCTGCCGAGCCCCACTCCGATAAGGAGCGCGACCAACCCCAGCCAGAAAGCCAGTCGTACGAGCAGCGAAAACGAGCACTCGACCTTCATTCCGACTCCTTCGTGGGCGTGTCAGGGCAGCACTCGACAACACGGGAAAACCGCTGGTTCGGGTGTTATTCGCCGCGAAATCGAGCGGCTCACCAAGAATGCGATGCCCACCTGGGTGCGACAAGGAGTTTCCTGTTTCCCGTATGGGCGGGAAAAGGAAACCCGAAAATAACGATCGGCGATATACCGCCGTGACCGGCTGGACACAGGCGTCCGTGCTGACGACTATTGACCACCGTGCTTGAACCACTAGGGGAGGACTGGTGAACATCAGCGCTGCGGACCTGGCAGGCGAATTCAAGCTGCTCCGGCGGGGCAGGGGAATTGCGGCACCTCAGCTCGCCGAACGTGCCGGGCCCGCGCTGCGCGCGGTCTGCGGTATGGCCGAAGACGACGAAAACGCGGAGATCAGGAGGAGGATGACCGAATGCCTGTCCGAGTGGACGCTTTCCCTGCCGGACGATCTGCGCACCGCCGTGCTGGCCGCGTTCGGGCTGCACCCGGAGGCTGCGAACCCGTTCTACCAGGACCGGGTGCGCTGGCTGGCCCGGTATCTCCAGCGTGATGACCGGACCGCGCGCCGTCGTATCGACGAAGGCCTGGAACGGCTCGCCGAGGCCGCCGCCGCGTCCACAAGCGAATCGGGCGGGGCGGCGTCGGCTCAGCCGAGCAGGCGTTGGCACACCGAGGAGTTGCGCGTGACCCTGGCGCTCGATCAACCGGTGCCGGAGGCCTTCGAATTCCGCCGGATCGTCGCGGACGCCGACGACATCGCCGAGCTGGACCTCGCGCTGACCCTGACCAACTCGGTCTATCGGGGCGAAGCCATCGGCGCCGACGATCTTCGGGTCGACGTCTTCCACGGTGGGCGCCTTGCCGGGCGGGTGATGGAGTCCACCGATCGCGTCGGGCTGTCGTTACAATTACCCACACCGCTTCAGCGGCACGGTAAGCATGAAATCGCGTTGCGATTCAGAGCGAACATCACGGATCCGCATTTCGTCTGCGTTCCCCGGCATCCGGTTGACCTGTTCGACCTGCACGTTCGGTTCGCCCTGCCGATCCCGGGCGAAGTCGTGCAACTGGAGCGGGTCTTCCAGGAAGACGCGAGCGACGACGCGACGCGGGGGATCCCTTTGACGCCGGACGGCTCCGGGGAAATCCACGTCCAGTTCCGGCGACTCGCGCCGGGGTTCGCTTATGGGGTGCGGTGGAAATTCGCGGGCCCTGGCCTGCCCGGCTCGGTGAACTGACGGCCGGGCAGGAGACGGCCTAGCTCGTTGTCGTGGGCGGCGGGATCTCCTCGGGCAGTCCGAGCACCTTGGCCTCGCCGAGGTCGAGATGATTTCTCGAAGCCCCGCACTCCCCGGCTTTCACGGGTTGCCAGCCGATCTTGAGCCGGAGCACACCGGTGAGGTCGAGATCGACCGGCGCCATCTTGTTCAGCTCGAGTGTGGTCGAGAGCAGTTTGCGGTTGTCGCCGAAGATCTCCAGCTGCACCTTGAGCGTCGAGTCCTCCGAGTTGTCGTCGAGACCCGCCGAGGCGACGAGCCGCCGGAAACCCTTGGAAAGGTTGTATTCGGCGAACTCGGCTTCGCTGCACTCGTAGACGCGGCTGGCCAGGGTGTGCAGGTAGGTCTTGCCGGCTATCGCGCCGGTCTGCTGGCCGGAGTCGAACGAACCCCGTACCGGGGTCATTTCAGTGAGGTAGCGCTCGGCCGGCAGCGAAGGCGTACTCGACGGAGCGGACGCCGGCGTGGTCCCGGCCGCCTGACCGGTACCGGTCGTCGCCGGGGCCGCCGTGGCCGTGACCTGCACCGTCGTCGTGGGCACCGGAGCGGCCGCCCGCGGGTCGGTGGAAGGAGAGTTGCCGGTCAGCGCGACGGTGGTGACCGCTCCGGCGGCGACCACGGTGGCGGCGAGAGCGATCGGCACCCATTTCTTCTTTCGCCGGGGCGGGGGACTGTACAACTGCTCGCCGTACATCTGGTCTCCGATCATGAACGAGGATGGGACGGTGTCCTGCCGGTCTTTCGCCGATTCGGGACGCGGCGGCCGGTCGAGCCGCTGCCCGACCGGCTCGCCGAGGAGGTCGGGCGCCATCGCGCGGAGCACGGCGGCCGTCCGGTCAGCGGACGGCCGGAACGACGGATCGAAGGCCAGGAGCAGCCGGATCAGGTCCCACAGGGGGTCGGGAAGCTGTCCCGGCCGACCCGGTCCTTCGTCGACGGCCCGGACGAAACCGGCCATGAACGGCGTGACTCCGCAATACAGTTCGTAGAGGAGCGCGCCGAGCGAATAGATGTCGGCGGCCGGGCCGCCTTCGCCCGCTTCGGGGGCCGCGTACGTCGAAGCGGTCAGCAAGGAGGTCTGCCCCGAGACGCGGGGCGCCATCAGCGACGTCGCCGTGTCCGACAGCCGGGGTAGCCGCACCGGGCCGCGGTCGTCCATGAGGACGTTCGCGGGCTTGACGGCCCCGTGGACGATCCCGAGCGAGTGCACCTCATGCAGGGCGGACGCGATCCCCGCGCCGATCCTGGCGATCTCCGCGGGGAGCAGGGTGCCCGCGGAGCCGAGCCACTGTCGCAGCGATCCACCCGGCACGCGGTCCTGGACCAGCGCGATGGCCTCGTCCTCGACGAGAACGTCGTGCAGGACCACGAGGTTGTCGTGTCGCAGACCGACGAGCTGGGACTGGGCACGGAGGAAACCTTCGACGAGCGAAGGGTCGTGCGTACGTCCGAACGGCAGCAGCTTGATCGCGTAGTCCTCGCCGTCCGGCCCAGTGGCGGCGAAGACCTCTCCCGTCGAGCCCCGGCCCAGCGATTCGCCGAGCCGGTAGCGGCCGGCCAGTTCACCCTCCATGGTCATTCGCCTTTCTTCTTACTCGTGCCGAACAGCCGTTCGGCCGTGAACAGTGCGGACACGAGCGGCCGGGGGAGCCGGATCACCCGTTTCGCCGCGATCGCCTTGGTCGACAGTTCGGTCGCGATGCCGAGCGCGGCGACGATGTCGTCCGCGGCACCGTCGACCAGCTCGGTGGCGCGCCGGTACTGGTCGCGTCCGCTGAAGGCGAGCGCGATGCCGAGATCGAGCCTGCTTTCCAGGGTTTCCGGATGCGTCAAGCCCAGCAGCCGGATCTGTGGTTGGAGGATGTCGTCGAGAAGATCGGCCTGGCGGCCGAACTCGCGCAACTGCCCGTGCGCCAACGCCATGCCGTGCCTGATCCGGTACCGCAGCTGGTGCTCGCCACCGAGGACCCGGATCACGGTCTGCTCCGTCGCGCTCAGCACGCGCAAGGCCTGTTTCGGCCGGCCCAGTGCCAGAAGCGCGCGATCGGCCATGACCGCGACAGTCAACGTCAGCGGATTCTCGGCACCGTAGCGTTTTCCGTACACGTTTTCGAGTTCTCGCAGTTCCGTGGCGGATCGTTCCCAGTCGGCGCGGTCCGGGCGAAGATCACGCAGGTCGAGGGTGACCGTGGCCTCCGCCTGCAGCAATTCCGCTTCGGTACACCGGAAATGCCGTTTCCTGCCGGTGGCGTGAAAGATCGCGACCACCTCCGCCGAGACTTGGCGGGCCCGCCTCGGATGGCCGTCGAGCAGCAGGACACGGGCGTATTCGAGCAGGGCCGACGGCAGGACGTCGTCGCGCAGCGGCCCGGGTGGTGCGTCGTGGAGCTCCGGCAAGATCGCGTCGAGCGCGGTGATGGACTCGCGGGGGCGGCCACGCAGGCGGAACGCCTGTGCGCTCGCCACGACCGCGGGGAACCGGTCCTCGCCACGGGCCGGGAGCCGGCTGCTGTACTCGTGCCAGAACGTCCGGTCACCGGCGTCGTAGTCACCTTGGCAGTCGAGCGCCTGCGCGGCGATCAACCTGGCCGTGTACCGCTCGTCCTCGGTGCCCGCCAGCAGCAACGCGTGGCGGGCATGCCTGACGGCCTCCGGGTAGAGCCCGCAAGCGGTCTCGACGCGGGCCGCGCCGGCGAAGTCCGTGCTCGTCGCCCCGCCGGTGGTCAGGATCATGGCGTGGATCTCGCCGGCGGCGAGCGGATCCCCCTGCTTTTCGTGAGCGACCGCGATCGGGCGCAGCAGCCGGATCCGGTGTGCCGGGGAGGTGCGTTCGGCGAGGACGCGCGCATGTTGGAGCAGGAAGTCCCGGTACTCGGCGTGGTCGTCGGAAAGAAGCCGTAACAAAGTTTTCGCCGCAGACTCCGGCAGATCGCCCGGTTCGAGTCCGGCCTTGGCCACCTCGGCGACGAGCGGTTGCAGTTGCAGCCCGCCGTCCACCCGGGAGGCGACACAATGCGCCGCCAGCTCGTCGACGGCTCCCGCGAACTCACGTTCGTCGGCGAACCCGAGGACGTCATGGGCGAATCCGGCCGGAAAGGGAACCGGTGCCAACAGGCTGCCCAGCCGGACGACGCCGCGGGCGAGCGGACCGAAACCGTCGAGAAGATCCCGGATCGCCCGCGGGGGGGTGTCCGGGCGGGTGGCGAGGGAGACGTCGTCAAGCGGCCCCGGCCGGTGCCGGACGGCCAAAGCGTTGGCGCGCACCGTGATCGGATGCCCGCCGCAGCGCTCGACGAGACGCAGCACCGCTTCCCGTTCGGCATTATCGGCAGGTGCGCGATACTCGTTGAACAGCCGGAGCCCCTCGGCCGGGGACAGCCCGGTCAGGTCCACCGCCGCGACGTCCCACGGGGAATGGGCCACACGGCTGGTGATCACCGTGGACACTTCGGCCGCGGGAAGCAGCAATCGGTCGAGCACGTTCGGTGGGAGTCCGGCCGGAACATCGTCGATGAGGACGAGGACTCGTTTCCCCTCGGCACCGAGCCGCTCGGCGACCTGGTCGCGTAGCCGGTCGAGGTCCATGCCGGACACGTCGACACCGAGCCGTTCCCCGGCCACGCGGGCAAGCGCGAGGTGAAACTGGGAAAGTACCTCTTCCGGAGCGTGATGCCCGAATGGGCCGAACCGGATCACCCCGCCGTCGAAAGCGTCGTGGAAGAGATAGGCGTACTGCTCGGCCAACGCGGTCTTGCCGACACCCGGCAGACCGCGCAGCATCAGGATCGGCCGGGAATACGGTGTCATGCCCGGGTATTCGGCGGCGTGCAGACCACTGTGGACAGCCCAGAGTTCCCGGTATCTGCCGATCACCCGCGTCGGCGGCCGCCGTCCGGGCGCACGGTTCCAGGCACCGAGTGGATGCCCGGCCTCGGCCACCTTGCGCCGGACGCGCTCGACCAGTCCGGGCATGGTCTCCGGCGTGACCGGGCCGGTGAAGAACTTCGCGTCGGCGAGTTCCACGGGTGCGATGTGCCCGCTGTCGGGCTCAGGATTGATGGCGAGTACCCGATTCGCCGGAGCGCCGTGGCGCCTCGCGGCGAGAAAAGCGGCGGTCAGCTCCCATTGGCAGGCGTACCGGGTCGGAAGGACAGAGGAGTAGTACACGAGCAGGACGCGTGAGCCGGCGATCGCGTCGGCGAGTTCGCGAGTGATCGGGGCGAACTCGTCGATGACGGTGTCCCGGAAGACCCGGAGCCCCGCCTCACGAAGCGCCGCCTCGATCTCGACCACCCGCGCCGCGCCTTCAGGATCGGCTCTGGTGAAACACAGGAAGACATCGAAGCGATCCGAGCTGCGGGCATCGGACAGGCCAGGGTCGGGATCCGTCATCTGTGTTCTCTCTCCCAGTGGTCGTGTCGGTCGCCTGCGCAAAGATCGGCGATGGACGTGATTTCGCTACCGGCGACAGCGCGGATACGAAAACTGTCCTTGTTTTGACAGGTTTGTTCGGCGGAATCCGGCAAGAAACGGTGACGGTGGGTGTTTCGGCAACGGACAAAATGGGGACAAGAACGCGCAGATCGCGACATCGCGACCCGACTGGTCGATTATCGAGGCATTCGAACCGTGAACGCCCGGGAGAGAGCATGGGAATCGCCACCGACACCGCGAGCGAGGGGAACAGCGCGGCCAGCGCCCTGATCGTCGTCGTGATCATCCTTCTGTATCTGGGCTACACCGCCTTCAAGAGACACGGGTTCCGGCCGAGGCGCGTGGAAACGGCGCTGAGCGGGCAGCAGCTGCGTCACGTCTTCAAGAAGAAGGTCGCGAGAAACGGCTGGTCCATCGCGGACGACGGTAATCCGATGATCGCCCAGTCCGCGGTGATCGACGGGAACCGGCAACAGATCTCCCTCAAGATCTCCGAAGGGAACGGGCGCACGGTCGGCGAAGTGGCGGTGCTCCTCCATGAGAAGAAATCCTTCAGTGGCACGAAAAAGGCGTACACCCTTCGCTGGCGGATGAACGCCTTCATCGGGCAGGTCCGCCGACTCGATTCCAGTGCGAAAGTGATGGGCTGAATCCGATGACCACCCTCGACACGCGCCCGATCGGCGACGAGCTCAGGGGCTACCGCACTTTGGAGACCGCGCCGCGCACGTCGGGCCGGATGACCAAAGAGGTGCTCGACCCGCTCGTCGCCGCGGCGAAGACCGGCGATCCGGACGCGGTGCACACGTTGCTGGCCGTCGTGAAGCCGGCACTGGTGCGCTATTGCCGCGCCCGGATGGGCGGACGCGATCTTTCCTACCTGTCGGCCGACGATGTCGCGCAGGAGGTGTGCCTCGCGGTCTTCAAAATGCTGCCGTCGTACGAGGATCGGGGTGGCTCGTTCATCTACCTCGTCCGGGCGATCGCGGCCAACAAGGTCGCCGACGCCTTCCGCACGGTATCCCGTGACCGGTCCGACCCCGTTCCGGAACTGCCGGAAGCCGGACCGGTCCGCAACGAGCCGGAGAGTCACCTGCTCGACGTGGACCTCGGTGCCCGGCTCGGCAAGCTCGTCGCCACGCTCCCGAGGTTGCAGCGGGAGGTCCTCACGCTCCGGATCGTCGTCGGGATGACCGCCACCGAGACCGCGGCGGCGCTCGGGCTCACGCCGGGCAACGTCCGGGTCAAGCAGCACCGGGCGTTGGTGAAGCTCCGCGAACTGGTTCAGCGGGAAGACGACTTCTGAGGCGGCATTTTTCCGCCGTGAGCTACCCCACGGTGGGATCGCCCCAGGCCAGCTCCGGCAGCCACTTGTGTTCCGTGGTGCCCGGCCGGTGGAACTCCAGCCGCAGCGTCAGCACGCCGGTGACGTCGAGCTCGATCTTGGCCGGTTTCCCCAGTGCCACCTTGATTTCGGGTGAAGGTCTTCCGTCGAGGAGGACGCGGAAGTGACCTACCTGGAAGGGTTCGGCGGCATCGTCGAGAACACCGGCCACCGCGGTGAACCTCCGGTAGGCCATTCCGAGGTCCACTTCGACGAAAGCGAGTCGCTCGGCCGCCCGCAAGACGATGCTGTCCCCGTAGTGCACGTCGCTGATCCGCGCGCTCTCGGTCCGGAGGTGCGGGCTGCAGTCCCGCCATTCCAGTCCGGTCGCCAGCGAGGACGGGCGAGGCCCGGCGCCGGTCGCCGCACCTCCGCGCCACTGCCCGCGCTCGGGCCGCTGATGCCGGGCCCTTCCGGTGATCGCGGCCAGGAGATCCTCGACGCCGTCCTCGGTGAACGCCTCGATCTGATACCTCGTGGTGGAGTACGGGTTGAGGAAGTTCGGGATGTCCTCGATCGACTGCTGAGGGAACACGACCGGAAGCACCCGCTTGATCTCGCGGCCGAGGTCCTGGGTCAGCCGGTCGCGCAGCCGCGCCGCTTCGAACTGGGAGCCCCGTCCCACCTGGGGCGCCGCGGTTCCCTCGGCGCGGCGTTTGTATTCCGGGGATGCGATGACGATGACGAAATTCGCCGTGTCGAGGTGCTTCAACGCCCATAAAGACCAGTCACGACGCTCGCCGTCGTCCCATTGGTCGAGGTGTACCTCCAGGCCGATCCGGCCATGCAGGAAATCCGCGAACCGGCGGACCCGCTCCTTGTGTTCCGGTGAATCGTGTGCGTAAGTGACGAACACGTGCGGCGTCTCGTTGTCGGCCATCGACGCTCCTGTCCTGCGAAGGGATTCCGGGTGGTCGCATTCTTGACGATCGCGCGGGCCGGTGCACTCTTTTTCCCGCGCTTGTCATATTTCTGTCTTCCCCGGGGCCGTCAATGTCCATGACAGTCTCGCGCGCGTGGTCGTGTCCAGTTTTTGTCGTCTTTTTGTACCTTTTTCGAGAGTGTCCTGGCCCCCTACGATCAGTGCTGTCCAGCAGGTCGGGGTGTGAAGGAGCAATGGCGCTCGTGTACGAGTACCACGTGTTCATCAGCTATCGCCGTGGCGGAGGTGATGCCCCGGACTGGGTGCGGAATCACTTCCACCCACGGTTGCAGAGACTTCTGGACGACAATGTCGACTATGACGTCAAAATATTTCTCGACGACAGTGTTCCGGTCGGCGGGAATTGGCCGCAGGAGGTTCGGGACGCGTTGCAGCGCACTCGGATACTGATCCCGGTCTGTTCTCCCAAGTATTTCCGTGACGAGTGGTGTCTCGCCGAATGGCACACCATGGCGAAACGAGAGGAGCTTGTCGCGAGGAGCGGCCCGGCGAAGGCGGGCAGGCTGATCTACCCGGTGATCTTCAGCGACTCCGAAAACTTTCCGGAATATGCTCACGAGCGCCGGATGCGTAGCTTTCGGAGCTGGAATCAGCCGCATCCGCAATACCAGAACACCGACGAGTACCTCGACTTCAACCGTGAGATGGAGCGGATGGTCCAGGAACTGGTGGCGATCATCGAGCAGGCGCCTCCGTGGTGTCCGGAATGGCCGGTCGAGACCCCGCCGCCCGACCAGCCCAAACCGCCGAAGCTGCCGAGGTTCTGACCGATGCCGGGAACCGTGGTCACCTTCTACTCCTACAAGGGCGGCGTCGGGCGGAGCTTCACGCTGGCCAACATCGCCGTGCTCCTGGCGCGGTGGGGACATCGGGTGCTGTGCCTGGACTGGGACCTCGAAGCACCCGGCCTCGACGCCTATTTCCGGCCGATGATGAGCGCGGCCCCGTCGGGCGGCGTAGTGGATCTGATCGACGACTTCCTCGCTTGCCGGCTTCGCCCCGGCGCGCACACGACCAGGCTGACCGGCGTCGGGAAGCTCGACGTCATCACCGCGGGCCGCGCCGACGCGGCGTACGCCGGGCGGGTGCAGGGTCTTGACTGGGAATCGCTCTATGAGCAGGGTTTCGGCGACTACCTCGAACGGTGCCGTGAACAGTGGACGGCCGACTACGACTACATCCTGATCGACAGCCGGACCGGGATTTCCGACATCGGCGGTATCTGCACCGCCCATCTTCCGGACCGGCTCATCGTCCTCTTCACGGCGAACGTGCAGAGTATGAAGGGCGCCGTCGACATCGCCGAACGCGCCAACGTCGCTCGCGACCGCATGCCCTACGACCGGCCGCAGCTGACCGTCTTGCCGGTGCTGTCCCGATTCGACGCCCGGGAGGAGTACGCCCGCTCGGAGGAGTGGCGGCGTATCTGCCTCGACGAGACGAAGGATCTGTACCGGAACTGGCTCGACCGCGAGGTCTCGCCCGATCTGATGTCGCGGCACCTCACGCTGCCTTACATCTCTTTCTGGACCTTCGGCGAGCAGCTCCCGGTGCTCAAGGAGGTGAACCCGACCGCGGACCAGATCAGTTTCGCGCTGGAAACGGTGGCCGCGGTCGTCGCGCACGACTTCGACCGGACGGATCTGCTGGCGGAGAACAGGGACGCGTACGTCGGAGCGGTCCGCGCGGAGAAACGGACGTTCGAACACGACGTCCGGGTCAGTACGCCACGCCCCACCCGGCACCTCGCCGACCAGTTGATGACGCATCTGGAGGAGCTCGGCGTCCGGCCCGTGTTGTCCTTGTCCGGGGAGCGATCGTTGCTCGAGCGGACCGAGGACGACGCGAGACACCTGTGCCTGGTCATCGACCGGGAGGTGAGCCGCTGGCAGTCCGCCGAGGTCGAACTGTTCCTGCACCGGACCCTCGGCCAGGACCGCCGGGTCATCCCGGTGCTCACGGCCGACACCGATCCGAACACGCTGCCGGGCTATGTCGGGAACCTGAGATTCCTGCAGCTCACCCCAACCCGGGAAGCGATGCAGATAGCCAGAGGCCTGGTGGACCAGCTCAACGGAACCACGGGACTCGTCGAATCGCGGGAGCACGACATCGCGGGCGCGCTCCGGAAGGCCGCGCAGGCGAAGCTGCGCCCGCTGATGTGGGACCTGGTGGGTGAGATCGTCACCGAGCTGCAGATCGTGATCGGCGCGGGCGCGAGCGGACGCGCCCAAGAACTCGCCGAGGATCTCCTGTTGGCAATACGGGTCCGGTCGACGGACGCCGAGTCGAACCATCGCGTGGGCGCGCCACCCGGCACCCGCGCGGTCATCGAGTGGGCGATCCGGATCGCGGAGGCCAGGGCGACGCGTCACGGATTCAGCGGATTTCTCGATCACTAGACGGAAGGATCACGGATGACGGATCGATTGGGACAGAAGCAGACCGCGGCGATGCTCGCGTTGATGGTCATCGCGCGCGAAGTGTCGAACCCGGAACTGCGCGAGATCGTGGGCTTCCCGCTCGACGGCCAGGACCGCGCCAAGCTCAACAAGCTGGAACTGGTCGACAGCGAGCGCAGCAGTGTGCTCCGCGGCCGTCCCTTCGTTCACGAACTGACCGAGCGCGGCTGGGCCTGGTGTGAGGAAGAACTGAGCGCAGGAGAGGCGCCCTTGCCCAGAAGCAGCCTGGGCAGCGCGCTGTATGTCTTGCTCAGTGGCCTCGACAGACACCTTCGGCGGGAAAAGCTCAGCCTTGCCGACGTCTTCATGCCCGACGTCGAACTGACCGCCGAGGAGATCGAGAGCCGGATTCGGATCGCTTATCGCAAACTGGCCCGTTCGCCACGCGATTGGGTCGGGCTGGTCGAGCTGCGGCCGATGCTCGGTGACGCGTCCACTGTGGACGTCGACGCGGTGTTGAAGGAGCTCAGCCGTTCTGGCCAGGTGCATCTGGTGCCCGAATCGAATCGCAAGGCGCTCACCGCCGCGGACCACGTCGCGGCCATCCGTATCGGTGGTGAGGACAACCATCTGCTCTCGATCGAGGCGTCGTGATGGATGAGCTCGCGGCGCTCGCGGCCTTGCGCTTCGACTGGGCCGACACACCCGACCACGTCTGGCGTGATTCGCCCTATCACGTCGACGGTCTGCACGCGGCTGTCCTGGCAGAGGTGAGCGCGGGGATCCGGGAGGCCGTCTCCAGCGACGGCCCGAGCCCGATCGGGCTGGTCCTGCAGGGAAACAAGGGAGTGGGCAAGACGCATCTGCTCGGCCTCGTCCGTAAGCAGGCCCATCAGGCGCGCGGTTACTTCTTCCTCAATGATCTCACCGCGGGCGACGCGTTCTGGGAGAACACGGCGGAAGCGTTACGCCGGGGTCTTTCCCGGCTGGACGAGACCGGAGTGCCTCAACTCACCGGTTTTCTGCGCCGGGTCTGCCTCCGAGCCAGCCTCGACACCGAGGTCACCAACAAGATCCTCACCGGACGAGGCCTTTCTAGAAGTGACGTCGACACCTTCGTGGACGGTCTGCGGACCCTCGACCGGCAGGTGGCGAGGGAATGCGCCGACACGGCTCGGGCACTCGTGCTCTACGCGAGCGAGGATTCGAACAAGAACTACGTCGGCGACGACTTCTTGGGCGGGTTCACCGAATCGAAGTCGGGGGACCGCCGCAAATGGGGTATCCGCTCGGACCCCAAAACCGCCTTGTTCCAGGTGAAGAACATCACGAAGTTGCTCGCGCTCACCGGTCCGATCGTGATGGCCGTCGATCAGCTCGACACTTTGGTCGCCAGATCCGCGGTGACGTTCCGGGAAATCAAGTCCAGCAAGGAAGAGGACCTGCTGGTCGCCCAGATCGCGGACGGTCTGATGGGTTTGCGGGAAGTGACGAGAAGGACCATGACGGTCCTCGCCTGTCTGCCCGGCACCTGGGAGCTGATCAAGGACAAGGCCACCGACACCGTGCCGGACCGCTTCCGGGAAGCGCTCATCCTCGGCCGGGTCACCGATGCCGCCGTCGGCAGGGCGCTGGTCGAGAAGCGCCTCGGCGTGGCTTATTCCGCGATGAAGTTCGCCCCGCCGCATCCCACCTGGCCGGTGTCGCCGTCGGCCTTCGAAGGCGACTGGGAGGAACTTACCCCGCGAGAGGTGCTGAAGCGGCTCGGCGCGCACATCGACACCTGCGTGCGTACGGGCGTCGTCACCGAACTGACCACGTTCGACGACCAGGCGGTGCGTCCCACGGCGCCGCCTCGTCCGGTGGTGGCCGCCGACAGGTTCGCCGAACTCGACAAGCGTTTCGAGGAGCTGCGGTCGGCGGCCGATCCGTCGGCGCTGCTCGATCAGAGCACCGAGGACAAGGTGATGCCCGGCCTCCTTTCCGCCGCCCTTCGGGGGTGGATCACCGAGGTCGGCAACGACAACATGGAGTGGGTCTACGGCGCGCGAAGTGATCGGAACGAACTGCACGCCTGGCTTACCCGGACCCTCGACGAGACCTCCGATCTCGAGGAGCACTGGGCGTTCCGGGCCATCTCCGTGCTGCATCCCATCGCCGTGCTGCACCGGTTCCGCAAGGCGCGGTCCGCGGCGGGGGTGCGCAAAGGCGCGGAGAACCGGCACCTGGTCCTGATCCGCAATTCACCCTGGTCGAGGGGAGTCAAGACCCAACAGGAGATCAAGGCCTTCGAGAAGGCGGGCGGGAAGCGGAGCAAACTGTCCGATTCGGACATCCGCACGTTCTGGGCGCTCGACAAGATGTTCGCCGAGGGAAGCCGGGAACTCCACGAGTGGCTCGTCGACCGGCGCCCCGCCGGCCGGTCGGAACTGTTGTCCGTCGTCCTTCCCGAGCCACCGCCGCAGTCCCTTCGCGACGACGGGCCAGGCGCGACTCATGCACCACCCGCCGACGGGGAGATCACCATCGGCGCGGTGGTCGGCAGCGGGAAACCGGTCAGGATCGAACTGACGGCGCTGCGCAAACACGCCGCGATCTTCGCGGGGTCGGGTTCCGGCAAGACGGTTCTGCTGAGGCGGATCGTGGAGGAGTGCGCGCTGCAAGGGGTCTCGTCGATCGTGCTGGATCCGAACAACGACCTCGCGCGGCTCGGTGACGCCTGGCCGGAGGACCCGTCGGCGTGGGGACCGGACGATGCCGAGCTCGCCAAGCGGTATCTGGCCGAGACCGACGTCGTCGTGTGGACCCCTGGGCGGGCCACCGGCAGGCCGCTCGCCTTCCAGCCGCTGCCCGATTTCGCGGGTGTTCTCGACGACGAGGACGAGTTCAACGCGGCCGTCGAGGTCGCGGTGGCCACGCTCGCTCCGCAGGTGCGGCTGACCGGCAGCACGGCGAAGACCACCGTCGGCCTCGCGGTGCTGCGGCAGGCGGTCGTGCACCACGCCCGTACCGGGTCGCGGAGCCTGCCTGAACTCATCGAGGTGCTCGAAGACCTGCCTGACGGTGTGAGCACGTTGAACGACGGGAAGAAGGTCGCGGCCGAGCTGGCCGAGTGGCTGAAAGCGGCCATGGTGAACGATCCGCTTCTGGCATGCGGCGGCGAGCCGATCGACCCGGGTCTCCTGCTCGCTCCGGGGGAAGGCAAGCGAGCGAGGGTTTCGGTCGTCAGTTTCGTCGGGTTGCCGTCGGAGCAGCAGCGGCAGAACTTCGTCAACCAGCTTCAGATGGAGCTTTTCGCCTGGGCCAAGAGAAATCCCGCGGGCGACCGGCCGCTCGGCGCGTTGTTCGTGATGGACGAGGCGCAGCTGCTCGCGGCGTCGGGCACGCTCACGGCCAGTACCCGCAGCACCATCGTGCTCGCCTCACAGGCCCGGAAGTACGGCCTGGGACTGCTGTTCGCGACGCAGGCGCCGAAAGGCCTGCACAACCAGGTCGTCGGCAACGCGATGACGCAGTTCTTCGGCAGACTCAACAGCCCTGCCCAGATCGCCGCGGCCAACGAGCTCGCCAGGGCCAAGGGCAGCCCGGTCGACGACATCTCGAGGCTGGAACGCGCCCAGTTCTATGTGGCGGGGGAGGCGTTCGGTTTCCAGCAGGTGACCACCCCCTTGTGCCTCACCCACCATCCGGCCAGCCCGCTCCGCATCGAAGAGGTGCTCGCCCGCGCTCGCGCCGACGCCGAATGACACCACGATCCATACGCCTCGACAACAACTGTGCTCGCTGGAAAGGATTTCGCACCATGGCAGGAATCTTCATCACCGTCCGGCACGGTGACGGTCAAGACCGCACGTGGGGTCTCGACCGGAGTTTGAGTCATATCTTCGGAAAGGACCGGGTTCTCCGGTCGGGCGATGCCGCGTCCGTTCTTGTGGTGCCCCTTGGCGTCGAGGGGCTCGACGACCTCGACGACGAGGTCCGGCAGGAGATCGCCGACGCGCTGAGGCTCGGGAAGAAGGTCGTCCCGCTGCTCATCGGCGACGCCGTCATGCCCGCGGAAAGCGAGCTGCCTGCCGCGTTCGCCGGGTTTGCGCGGCTGCGGCACCGGCGGCTCGGTCACCGCACGATGGAGCAGGACATCGCGAGCTTGATCACCGAACTGATCCGGATCGACCCGGAGTTGGGGATCGGGGTGGTCAACGGCCTCGAAGAACTGCCGGAGTGGCTCGATTCCTGGCGGGACGAGACGCGTCCCCTGCTGCCGGTCCACCTCCCGGTGCTCGGCCGGGACCGGGAGGTGGACCGGTTGTGCGCGTGGCTGGACGCCGCGCCGTCCGTCCTTCCCGTGTACGCCGGGAGCCGTACCGAAGCCGCCGCGTTCGTGGCGACCGCGTTGGCGGCGCACCGGCCCGAGGTGCGCGCGGTGCGGGTGTCGAGCCAGGAAGGCTGGCGTCATTGCCGGAAACTGGCCACTCCGTTCGTCGCGGTGGTGGACGGCCCCTCGATCGAGGTGGGCGACGCCGGTGAAGGCCATGTCGTCGTGGTGCGGAGCACGCCGGACCGGAGCGGTGCGGATGTCTTGGTGCTGCCGTCGATCCCTCGCGACAAAGCCACCGAGGCCTTCGCTGCGGCGGGTGTTCCGCCCGCCGACGCGAACACCTACGCGGACCTGGCCCTCCGGAGCGTCGGCAGCCTGCGCCGACGGCTCGGCGTCACCGGTGCTCTCCCGAAGTGGGTGAACCCTCTGGAGCGCGATCTCGCCGCGCCGCTCCTGCTGATCGGCCGGTGGTCGGCGGGCTCGCGGCACGATCTGGACGAGATCGCCGCGATCGCCGGACGGGAGATCGACGAGCTGGAGCGCTTCTTCGCCAGGGCCGAAGCAGGCGACGACCCCTTGCTCGCTCGGTCCGGTGACCGGCTGCGGCTGGCGGATCCTTACGATGCCTGGATTCTCCTTCGCGGTCGGCTCAGCGCGCAGGACCTGCAGCGCTGGCACGAGGAGGCCGTCAAGGTGCTCGCGGAGCGGGAACCCGGTCGGACCTGGTCGGCGGAGTTGAGGCACGGGCTGGCCCGGAGCGCGGCACTGCTGGCGGCCGAGGGGGAGGCCACGCTGTCCGACGGCGTCCCGTGCGCCGAACATGCCGCACGTCTCGTCCGGGAACTGCTCGGCCGGGCCAACGACGACGCGGACGGTCTGCTCTGGCACTCGCTCGCCGATGTGCTCCCCTTGCTCGCCGAAGCGGCTCCGCATGAGTTCCTCGGCGCCGTCGATCGCGCACTGACCAGCGATTCCTCTCCGCTGAACGGCTCGTCCGACGGTCTCACGGCGGCGTTGGAAACGGTCTGCTGGTCCGAGGACGCCTTGCCGATGGTCGTCTCGCTGCTGGCCGAGCTGGCGCGGCCGGGCAGAGGTACGGGCGACCAGCCGCTCGAATCGCTGATCACTCTCGTGCAGCCGTGGTATCCGTACCTCGACCTGCCCGGCGGACAGCGGACGGATCTCGTCAAGGCGATCGGCCGCCGGACCCCGGAAACCGGCTGGCGGCTGGTCCTCGCGTTGCTAGGCGGTCCGCGAGGGCATCTTCTAGCGAGTCCCCGACGGCCCGCGGTCCGTCTCGAATGGACTGCGCCGGTACCGCCGGCCTCCGTCCCTGACGTGTCCGCGTTCCAGGATGAGCTGGTCACTTGGGCGTTGGGCGCGCTGGCGGAAAAGCCTGGGCGGTGGTGCGAGTTCTTCGAGCATCGGCCCGAGATGAGCATCGCGCGGTGGGACCGCGTCGTGGAAGACCTCACGAGGCTGGATGTCGACCGGCTCTCGGCGGACGAACGCCTCCGCCTGTGGAACCTCCTCACCGGATTGACCGCCGAGCACCGGCACTACGCCGGTTCCGAGTGGGCGCTCTCGGAAGATTTGGTGCAGTGGCTGGAATCCTGCGCCGAAATGATCGAGCCCACAGTGAACCCGCGGCGGCATGTCCTGCTGTTCGGCGCTCATCCGTACCTGGAGGGTGGCGACTCCCTCGATCAGGAAGCACGCGAAGCCGAGATCGGCCGTCTACGCCACGACGCCGTCGGCGGTGTTCTGCGCGAACACGGTGTCGCGGGGTTGAGTGCCCTCGCCGCGGAGAGCGCCCAGCCCCGGCTGGTCGGAGCCATCGCGGCCGAGGTGGCCGGGGACGACATCCAGGAAGACGCACTCGCGGTACTGGGCCGCGAGGAATGGGCAGCCGGCTGGACGGGCGAACTGGCACGGTCGCGAGGTGAAGAGTGGTGGGAGGAAGTCGAGACCCAGCTCAAAGGACAGGACAGGCTGGTCGATTACCTCCTGGCACTGCCCGCAGAACACGCGCTGGCGCTCCTCGACTCCGCCGATGACGCGATTCACGAGAAATACTGGGCTCGCGTCGGCCCCTGGCCGCTCCCGGAAGGCCAGGAGTCGTCCTTCGTCACGCACCTCGCGCGGCGTCGGCCATGGGCCGCGGTCGAGGCCCTCACGCTGGGCATACGGGCGGCCGAACCGCTGTCCCCGTCGGCGTCCCTGGTCGAAGACGTGCTGCTCCAGGCGTCAGCCGACGGCATCGAGCCACCCGACCGCAAGGCCGTCACGCGGGTGGGGCCGCTGCTGGACCACCTGGTGGAGGCCGGTGGTTCGGACGTCGCGGTCGCGCGGTTGGAGCTGCGGTATCACGCGGCACTCAAGCACCACCGGAAACCCCGGAGCCTCCAGCGGATTCTCACCGATAACCCCGTCGCGTTCGTCGATCTCTACACCCGGATTCATCCCGTCGACGACGATTCCCCGTGCGTCGAGCTGGTTAACGCGTGGTTCGCGATCTTCGCGACGCGCACCATACCGGGCGGTACCGATTCCGGTCTCGACGGTGCCGCGCTCAAGGCCTGGGTTTCCCGAGCCCGCGCGGAGTTCGCCGAGCGTGGCCGGGCCGAGTCCGGTGACCGGGCGATCGGCACCGTGCTGGCGAGCGGTTTCGCCCGCCCGGACGGAGGCTGGCCGCCGGAGCCCGTCCGTGACGTCCTGGACGTCGCCGACGGCGGGCATCTCCGGGAAGGCTTCGCCATCGGCATGACCGTCCAGGACGGTGACTCGCCGGACCTCGTCCTGCGCCATCGCGGCTGGGCCCGGCGGATCAATGTCGGCTGGCCGCGGGTCGCCGCGCTCCTGCGCGAGCATGCCGACGGTCTGGCACGGCGCGGATAGCGGTCGAGCAGCCGTGTGGAGGAGCCGAACAGCTCCTCCGCACGGAGCGCCTCATAGGCTGAACGCCCTGGTCCGCCGAGTGTCCGTGAACACTTTGGCTCAGCTCAGCCGTTGGGCAGCCTCGGAGATCTCGATCCCGTCCTGTTCGGCGCACAACGCCAGCAGTGCCGCGGCGGCGCGGCTGTCGACCTCGTGACGTTCCATGAGCGCGCCCTTGGCCCGCTCGATCGTCGCCATCTCACGCCACAGAGAGGCACGCCAGCGCGCGTCGCCGATGTTCTCGTTGGTCGTCACCGACCGAGGATCGCGCACTCTCACCCGCCCGGAAACCCGCACGCGGCATACCGACCAGGACGGGTGACGGTTCCGCCCCGATCGGCCCAATCCGGTGACGGATTCACTGCGAAGCCGGATCGTCGGGGCGATAGCGTGCCTTGATGTGGACCCGCTCGCCCTGTGGTCCGAGGATGCTGAGGAATTCCACCAAGTGCTCGTCGGCGTTGCCGAACCAGTGGGGGAGATGGGTGTCGAATTCGGCGACTTCGCCCTCGGTGAGGATGAAGTCCTTGTCGCCGAGCACGATGCGCAGACGCCCGCGCAGGACGTACAGCCAGTGGTAGCCCTCGTGCGAGCGAGGGTCGGGTTCGCGACCGTCGGTCAGGCCGACGGGCAGGATCTGTTTGAACGCCTGCAGTCCGCCGGGGTTGCGCGTCAACGGCACGACGGTCATGCCGTTCCGGGTGAACGGCTGCAGATGAACGCGGGGGTCGAAGGCGGCCGGAGCACCGATGAGCTCATCGACCGGTACCTGGAAGGCGCGCGCCAGAGGGAGCAGAAGCTCCAGACCCGGTTTGCGTTGGCCGGACTCCAGCCGGGACAGTGTGCTGATCGGGATGCCGGTGGTCTCCGAGAGCGCGGTCAAGGTGATGTCGCGGCGGCGGCGCAACACGCGTAACCGGGGCCCGACCGCGGCCAGCACCGCATCGACGTCATCGCTCATACCGGCACCATGCCCGCGTTTTGCGCTTTTCGCAAAGGCCTTTGGTCGATTGCCTAAAGGGGTGGCGGCCGGACCATCCCCTTGAAGTCGACGATCTTGCCGTCGGCGTCGATGGTCAGGAGATCGCAGCCTCCGAGCGTAGAGGACGGGCCGCGCCGGTCAAGTGATCTGCGAGCGTCGGTGATCTGCGGTTCACTGCGGGTACCGCATGAGGGGGCGAATGAACCGGAGGTGATCGGCGTGGTCGAGCCGCAGAGGGGCCCGGTGTTGCGTCAGGTGGTGCTGGACTGCACCGACGCCCGTGCTCTTGCCGAGTTCTACCGGCGCCTGCTGGTGTGGGCCTACCGTCCCGGTGACGAACCACCCGGGCCCGGAGCCGAAGACGAGCGCGGCGGAGACTGGCTGGTACTGAGGGATCCGGCAGGTGGCGTACAACTCGCCTTCCAGCAGGTCGATCGGCTGCCCAAAGCGAGCTGGCCAGACCCCGATCCGGTGCCCCAGCAGGCGCACCTCGACCTGACCGTGGACTCGGTGGAGGAACTCGACAAACAGCATGACCGCGTCCTCGAACTGGGTGGGCGGCTCTTGCTCGACCGCAGCGACGACCCGGAGGAACCGCTGCGGGTGTACGCGGATCCGGCCGGGCACCCGTTCTGCGTCTTCGTCGCTTGAGGTAGCGGCTCCCCGGTGGCCGTCGCGGCTGATAGCTTCCGCTGAGCACCCTTGTCTGCCGGAAGGAAGCCCGTCATGACCACCGCGCTGATCATCGGTGACCTCCAGCAAGGCATCACGGGCGACTATCCGTTCGCCAGGCAGGTTCTGGCACCGGTTACCGAACTTCTCCCGCGTGCTCGCGCGGCCGGTGCTCGCGTCGTGTTCGTGCACTTCGCGATGCGGGGGAACGGTGCCGATCTGCCGCCGGGCGACACGATGGTCAGGACGTTCTTCGAGGCCGGGGACACCTTCCATGAGGGTTCCGCCGGAACCGAGATCGCGTTGCCGGTCGCCGACGAGGACGTCGTCGTGCTGAAACGCCGTGCCAGTGCTTTCGCCGGTACGGACCTCGACTTGGTGCTCCGGGCGGGCGGCGTCGACACCGTTGCGATCGCCGGGGTCGCGACCAGCGCGATGGTGGCCGCGACCTGCTATGACGCGGCGGACCGTGGCTACCACGTGACCGTGCTTCGCGATGGTTGCGCCGACGGCGATCCGGCGATGCACGACTTCTTCATGGACGCCGTCTTCCCCAGCCGGGGGTTCGAGGTCGCCTCCTGCGCCGAGTGGCCGAGCCGCATTTAGTCCTCTGAATGCGGGGTAAGTCGAAGTCGTCGCGGACGGCACCCCGCGGTGCGCGTTTCCTCGAAGCCGACGCCCGTTGCTCATGTCGTGAAAGCCTGATGCCCTGAAGGACCCCTTTGAGACCTTGAATGTCTCAAAGGGGTCCTTCAGGGCACGCCGCTTTTGCCTTACCTCTCAATAGGTTCCTTTCGACTGTCCACAAAGGTCCTTCTTGGGGTTATTGAGAAGAAGGCCGAACGTGTCGTGCTTGTGGGCGGCCTGTTCGTCGGCGTAACTCGCGTGCTCAGACACGGGACTCGCGTGCCAGGCTTCCGCACTCGCGTGTCCCGCCTCCAAGCACGCGAGACTCGTCTCTGAGCACGCGAGTGCGGCGCCACGTCACCCAGCCCATTGTCTGCTGGTTCAGGGGTGCACCTCGCGCCGTGGCATACGTCACGGGGGTATCTCCATTGCCTTACCCCCATGGGGTATATAGAGTCGATGTCAGGAGGTCGGAGATGCACGGATAAGCGCAAGACAAGAGGAATACCTGACCAGGCTGCGGCGGATCGAAGGGCAGATCCGGGGCCTGCAGCGGATGGTCGACGAGGGCGAGTACTGCATCGACATCCTTAAGCAGGTCTCCGCCGCCACCAAGGCGTTGCAGTCGGTTTCGCTGGGGCTGATGGACGAATACCTCAAGCACTGCGTATCCGACGCCATCTGCCAGCCTCGTCCGTTCCTGAAGCACCCCGAGAAAGCCGGAGGAGAACCACGATGAGCGAGACCACCTACACCGTCACCGGCATGACCTGCGGCCACTGCGTCAGCTCGGTCACCGAAGAGGTCGGGAAGATCGACGGCGTCACGGACGTTCGTGTCGACCTGCCGACCGGCGCGGTGACCGTCGTCAGCTCCCAGGAACCCGAGGTCGCCGACGTGCGCGCGGCCGTCGAAGAAGCCGGATACGAGCTGACCGCCTGATTCGCGGGACGGCTCCATGACCGCGGGCACACGGCCCGTACTAAGGACTTCACGATGAACACAGCAGCGAAGCTCTCCGCCTACGGTGCGGCGCTCGCCCTGGTCGCCGGTGGCGCCTGGGCCGCCGGTAGCGCTGTCGGTCCCTTCGCCGGCGCCGCCGGCCTGCCCGGTGGCGAGGACGCCGGACACGGGGACGCTCACAGCGGCACTGTCGCGGAGGCAGCGCGGACCGACGAGCCCGGCGGGCTCGCGTCGTCCAGGGGCGGCTACACCCTCACGCCCACCACCACGACGCTCACGCCGGGGACGACCCAGCCCTTCTCCTTCCGAATTCTCGGCCCCGACGGGGCGCCGATCACGGCCTACGACGTCGAACACGAGAAGCGGATGCACCTCATCGTCGTCCGCCGCGACACCGCCGGCTTCCAGCACGTGCATCCCGAACTGGGGGCGGACGGCACGTGGACGGTGCCGCTCGCGTTGCCGGAAGCGGGTTCCTACCGCGTCTTCGCCGACTTCAAACCGTCGGGCGGCACAGCCACCACGCTGGGTGCCGACGTCGCCGCGGCCGGGGATTTCCAACCGGCGGAATACCAGCCGTCGCGTGTCGCGAACGTCGACGGCTACCAGGTCCGCCTCGACGGTGACCTGACGCCGGGCCGGTCGTCGAAGGTGACCTTGACGGTGACCAAGGACGGCCGCGCCGTGACCGACTTGCAGCCCTACCTCGGAGCCTACGGGCATTTGGTGGCCCTGCGCGGCGGCGATCTCGCCTACCTGCACGTTCACCCCGACGGTGCGCCCGGTGACGGCCGCACCGCACCCGGACCCGGCATCACCTTCTTCGCCGAAGTCCCGTCAGACGGCATCTACCGGCTGTTCCTGGACTTCCAGCACCAGGGGAAGGTTCGCACCGCGGAGTTCACCGTCGCCACCACAGGTACCCCCGCCGCTTCTTCGGCACCCGGCCGGACCCAGCCTCCGGCGGAAGACCCGGGGCATGGCGGGCACGGCGGACACGGCTGAGGCGCGAGAGTCGGAAAAGGAGGGAGCACGATGACAGCCGATGTCGACCAGGCGCGGACGACCGAAGTCGAACTCGCGATCACCGGGATGACCTGCGCGTCCTGCGCGATGCGCATCGAGAAGAAGCTGAACAAACTCGACGGGGTGACCGCGACCGTCAACTACGCCACCGAGAAGGCCAAGGTCACCTATCCGGCCGGTATCGAACCCCAGCGGCTGATCGAGCAGGTGGAGGCGGCAGGCTACTCGGCAGCCGTACCAGCGCCGGCGAAGAGCGCCGGCCCCGGCGAGCCTCGTGAGGAGGCCGATCCGATCGCGCCGTTGCGGCAGCGGCTGATCGGATCGGCGGTGCTGTCGGTGCCGGTGATCCTGCTGGCGATGGTGCCCGCGTTGCAGTTCACCTACTGGCAGTGGATTTCGCTGACGCTCGCGGCGCCGGTGCTGGTGTGGGCGGCGTGGCCGTTCCACAAGGCGGCGTTGGCGAATCTGCGCCACGGCGCGGCCACCATGGACACCCTGATCTCGATGGGCACGCTGGCGGCGTTCCTGTGGTCGTTGTACGCCCTGCTGTTCGGCACCGCCGGGACGCCGGGGATGACGCATCCCTTCGAACTGACCGTGCAGCGGATGGCCGGTGACGGCAACATCTACCTCGAGGTCGCCGCCGGTGTCACGACGTTCATCCTCGCCGGACGCTATTTCGAGGCCCGCTCCAAGCGGCGGGCGGGCGCGGCGTTGCGGGCCTTGCTGGAGCTGGGCGCGAAGGACGTCGCGGTCCTCCGGAACGGCAAGGAGGAGCGTATCCCGGTCGATCGGCTGGTCGCGGGGGACGAGTTCGTGGTCCGGCCGGGCGAGAAGATCGCCACCGACGGCGTCATCACCGAAGGCGGTTCCGCCGTCGACGCGAGCATGCTGACCGGGGAGAGCGTGCCGGTCGAGGTCGGCCCCGGGGACGCGGTGGTCGGTGCGACGGTCAACGCGGGCGGGCGGCTCGTCGTCCGTGCGACGCGGGTCGGCGCGGACACGCAGCTGGCGCAGATGGCGAAGCTGGTGGAGGACGCCCAGACCGGAAAGGCGCAGGTCCAGCGGTTGGCGGACCGGGTGTCGGCGGTGTTCGTGCCGGTCGTGATCGCGCTTTCGGTCGGCACGCTGATGTTCTGGCTCGGGGCGGGCGGCTCGGTCGCGGCGGCGTTCACCGCGGCGGTCGCCGTCCTGATCATCGCCTGCCCGTGCGCGCTGGGCCTGGCGACGCCGACGGCGTTGCTCGTCGGCACCGGCCGCGGCGCGCAGCTCGGAATCCTGATCAAGGGGCCGGAGGTGCTGGAATCGACGCGGGCCGTGGACACGGTCGTCCTCGACAAGACTGGCACCGTGACCACGGGGCAGATGTCGCTGGTGGCCGTGCACGTCGCCGACGGTGTCGACACCGAGGAGACCCTGCGACTGGCCGGCGCGCTGGAAGACGCGTCCGAGCATCCGATCGCGCGGGCCATCGCCCGCTCGGCACGCGAGCGGGTGGGTGAGCTGCCGGCCGTCGAGGGCTTCACCAACGTCGAAGGCCTTGGTGTGCAAGGGATCGTCGACGGCAAGGCGGTACTGGCCGGGCGCGGCGCCCTGCTGGAAGAGTGGGCGCATCGCCTGCCGGAGGAGCTCGCCGAGGCGAAGGCGGACGAGGAGAAAGAGGGTCGCACCGCGGTCGTCGTCGGCTGGGACGGGAAGGCCCGCGCCGTCCTCGTCGTCGCCGACACGGTCAAGCCGACCTCCGCCGAGGCCATCACGCGGCTGCGGGCGCTCGGGCTGACCCCGATCCTGCTCACCGGCGACAACGAGGCCGTGGCCCGCGCGGTGGCGGCGGAGGTGGGGATCACCGAGGTGATCGCGGAGGTCCTGCCCAAGGACAAGGTCGACGTGGTCAGGCGGCTGCAGGGGGAAGGCAAGGTGGTCGCGATGGTCGGTGACGGCGTCAACGACGCGGCCGCGCTGGCACAGGCCGACCTCGGCCTGGCGATGGGTACCGGTACGGATGTCGCCATCGAGGCGTCGGATCTCACCCTCGTCCGCGGGGATCTGCGGGCGGCGGTGGACGCGATCCGGCTCTCCCGGCGGACGCTGCGCACCATCAAGGGCAACCTGTTCTGGGCCTTCGCCTACAACGTCGCGGCGCTGCCACTGGCCGCGGCGGGGCTGCTCAACCCGATGATCGCCGGTGCCGCGATGGCCTTCAGCTCGGTCTTCGTGGTTACGAACAGCCTGCGCCTCAAGGGATTCCGCGGTACGGCGAGCTGACCGTCGAAAGCGCTCGCGCGACACCTGGCCGGTGACGCGCGAGCGCTTTCGTGCGTGGATCGAGCTGGTCAGTGGTGGTAGGCGTGCACGACCGCGTGTGCTGTCGAGCCCGGCCTCCATCGCGCCCGGGACGACGACCATCACAGCGTTGTCGACGATCTCCATGTTCTACGGCTCAGGTGTTGCGCCACAAGGATTTTGCCAAAGAAGAACCATGTGACCATGGCGACCCAATTACCCCCCAGGGGTACTTGCGTTCCGAACTGGATCGAGCCTATGTTCAGGTTCATCAGATACCCCGTAGGGGTATGAATCCAGGAAGGATGGTAACCATGGCCGAGACAACCCCGGACCCACGACGGTGGTGGGCGCTGGGTCTCATCGCATTGGCCCAGTTCATGATCATCATGGACACCTCGATCATCGGCGTCGCGCTACCCGTGATGCAGCAAGACCTCGGCTTCTCCCCGGGAGCCCTCTCGTGGGTGTTCAACGCCTACGTCATCGCGCTGGCAGGGTTGCTGCTGCTCGGCGGCCGCCTCTCGGACCTGTTCGGAGCGCGGAAGATGTTCACCGCCGGCTGGGTCGTCACCCTCGGTGGTTCCGTCGTCGCCGCGGTCGCGAGCACCGCGTGGGTCGAACTTCTCGGCCGGGTGCTGCAAGGCGCGGGCGCGGCACTGATCGCGCCGTCCGCGCTGACCCTGCTGATGATGCTGTTCGCCGCACGCCCTCGTGAGCTGACCAAGGCACTCGCGCTCTACGGCGCGGCCGCCCCCGCCGGTGGGACCGCCGGGGTCTTCCTCGGCGGCGTGATCACCGAGTGGCTGTCCTGGCCGTGGATCTTCTGGCTCTACGTCCCGATTTCGCTGATCGCCATCCTGGCGACCGGAAAGCTGATGCCTTCCGCGCTCGCCCGGCGTGGTTCGGTCGACCTCGCCGGCGCCGTCGTGGCGACCGTGGGCCTGGCCTTGACCGTGTTCGGCGTCGTCCGCGCACCGGAGGCCGGCTGGGCTTCGGCGGGTACGTGGGGCGCGTTGGCCGGTGGTCTCGCGCTGCTCGCGGTGTTCGTGGTGATCCAGCGGGCGCGCGCGGTACCGTTGGTGCGGCTGGGAATCTTCCGGACACCGAACCTCGGCGGCGCGAACCTCGCGCAGTTCCTGCTCGGCGCGGCGTGGATCCCGATGTGGTACTTCCTCAACCTGTATCTCCAGCAGGTCCTGGGGTACGGGGCGTTCGCCAGTGGGGCCGCGCTCCTGCCGATGACCGTGCTGATCGTCGTGCTGATGGTCGCCGTCGCACCGCGGTTGATCGGCCGGTTCGGGACGAAGAAGATGATCATCGGCGGATTGTGGGCGCTCGCGGCGGGACTGGTGTGGCTGTCGTTCGTCAGCCCGACCGGCAACTTCGTCGTCGACGTGCTGCCCGCTTCGCTGGTCGCCGCACTCGGACAGGCGCTCGCGTTCATCCCCTCGCTCGGCATCGCCATCTCCAGCGCGAAACCGGAGGAGGGCGGGCTCGCGTCGGGGATCGTGAACACCTCGTACCAGATCGGTTCGGCACTCGGCCTCGCCGCGATGACCGCAGTCGGCGTGTCCTTCGGCGCGGGGCGGATCGGTGACCCCGTGGCGTTGACCAGCGGGTACTCGGCGGCGTTCCTCGGTGCCGCCGGAATCGCGATCGCCGGTGGTTTCCTGGCCATGGCCACCTTGCGCGAGCCGGCGCCCGTGCCCGGCGAAGTCGCCGGAGGTGACCCGGCGGTGCTGCGATGACCGGCTGTACCAGTGGTCCGTGAAGGCCTCCTTCGCTACCCTCACCGTAGGGAAGGAGGCCTTCACGGACTTATGTCCACCGGAGGCCGGATCTCAGTCGGTCAACGGGATGCCCCAGGCCTCCGCCACCTGACCGGAAGTCAGTACCGAACTCGGCGGACCCGCGGCGACTAGGTGACCGTCCCGCAGCAGCAAACAGTGATCCGCCCGGCGTGCGACCGCGAGATCGTGGGTGACGCGCAGGATCGTCGTCCCCTCGGCGAGGGCGGCTCGCAGTGCCTCGTCGATCAGGGTCCGGGCGTGCAGATCCAGGCCGGACGACGGTTCGTCGAGCAGCAGCAGTCCGGCTTGCTGTGCCAGCCCTTGCGCCACCAGCGCCCGCTGACGTTGGCCACCGGACAGCGTGCCGAGCATCCGGTGCGCGATCGAGGTGATGTCGAGCCGTGCCATGCATTCCTCGACGATGTCACGGTCCATGGTGGACAGTCGTCGCCACGGACCGCGGTGCGCCCAGCGGCCCATGGTGACGGTGGCGCGCACGGTGATCGGGAGCGATGAGGACACCTCGCTCTGCTGGGTCACGTAGGCGACGCGGCGGGGATCCCGGCGGGTGCAGGAACCGGCGGTCGGTGACAGCACCCCGGCGACGAGGTTGAGCAGCGACGACTTGCCTGCCCCGTTCGCACCGACGACCGCGGTGAGACGCCCGTGCGGCACTTCGGCGGTGACGCCGCACAGCACTTCCCGGTGGCCGTAGTGCGCGTGTACGCCGTCGAGCGTGAGGGCCGTTGTGTCCGAGTTCATCCCACCTCATTCAGATAATGACAATCATTGCCATTATAGTGGTTCGCGTGGAGTGGTTACTGGTCCCCTTCGAGGTGTCCTTCGTGCAGCGAGCGCTGGTGGCGGGCGTGCTCGTATCGGTGGTGTGCGCGGTCGTGGGCACCTGGGTGGTGTTGCGGGGGATGGCCTTCATCGGCGACGCCATGTCGCACGGCATGTTGCCCGGCGTGGCGATCGCGTCCCTGACCGGCGTGAACCTGCTGATCGGCGCTGCGGTCAGTGCCGGGGTGATGGCGCTCGGCGTCACGGCACTCGGTCGCTCGCGGCGGCTGTCGGAGGACACCACCATCGGGCTTCTCTTCGTCGGCATGCTCGCGAGCGGCGTGATCATCGTCTCGCATTCACGGTCGTTCGCCGTCGATCTCACCGGATTCCTCTTCGGTGACGTGCTCGCTGTCGGCTCCGCCGATCTGGTGGGCCTGGGGATCACGCTGGTCGTCGTGGCGGTGGTGGCGTTGCTGGGACACCGGTCCTTCACCGCGCTCACCTTCGACGTCCGCAAGGCCCACACCCTCGGCCTGCGTCCGCGCCTGGCCAACGCCGTGCTGCTGGCACTGGTCACGCTGACGATCGTCGCTTCGTTCCGCGTGGTGGGGACACTGCTGGTGTTCGGCCTGCTCATCGCCCCCGCGGCGGCGGCGCTCTTCTGGTCGCGGCGGATCACCACGATCATGCTCGTCGCGGCGCTGCTGGGGGTCGCGGCCACCGTCGGCGGTCTGCTCGTGTCCTGGCACTGGGGTACCGCGGCCGGCGCGACCATCGCCGCCGGCGCGGTCCTGTTGTTCTTCCTCTCCGCGGCCTTTTCCTTCGTGCGACAGCACTTCCGTTCCCTGACACTGGAGATCGAGCGTTCACGATGAGACTCAAGAAAAGCCGGGCGGCGGTCGTTCTCGTGGTTACGACGGTGATTCTGGCGGCCTGTGGCGGGGAGCCGTCGCAAGACACCGCCGCGGAGGTCCCGCACGGCTATGTCGAAGGCGCCGAGGAAGCCGCCGAGGCGCAGTCGCGGCTGATCGTCGCGGATCCCGCTTCGGGCGCCGTGCGCGTGGTGGACCTGATCACCGAGGAGGTGCACGAAGCCGGCCGCGTCGAAGGGGTGCGCGGCCTGATCGGCGACGGGCGTTTCGGCTATCTGACCGGCGGTGACGCTTCGGTCCGCGTGATCGACAGCGGGGCTTGGATGGTCGACCACGGCGACCACGTGCACTACTACCGCGCGAAACCCCGGGAAGTCGGCCTGGCGCCGGGAAAACAACCACTGGCCGCGTACAGCGATCCAGTGGTCTCCGTAGTGTCCTTTTCGGACGGTTCGGCGACTGTCCTCGACCGGGCCGCGCTCGACAAGGGTTCCGTGGCCGAACTGGCCAGGATCGTGCGCGAGCCACACGCCGGCATCGCGGTGCCCTACGGCAAGCACGTCCTGGCTTCGGTGGCGGATCCCGGTAAGCCGTACGCGCACCGGGTGTGGGTCCATGACCGGCAAGGGAAAGCGGTGGCGGAGCTCGATCCGCCGTGTCCGGAACTCCAGGGGCAGGCGGTGACCCGGCGAGGTGTCGTCTTCGGCTGCGCGGACGGTGCGCTGCTGGTCACGGAGAAGGACGGCGCCTTCACCGGCGAGAAGATCCCGTACCCGGCGGAAGCCGCCACGCCTGAGCGAGCCACCGCTTTCTTCCATCGGCCGGGCGGTACCACGCTCGTGGCCAAATCCGGGGACGGCGCCGTGTGGTCGCTGGACGTCGGTCGCCGGGCCTGGCGATACCTCGAGACCGGGCCGGTCGCCGCGGTGAACGCGGTGGGGGAGGGCGGCCCCCTTCTGGTGCTGGCCCGGGATGGAAGCCTGCGCGCCTACGACGGAGCCACGGGGAAGGAGCAGACCCGGACCCCGTTGCTGTCACCCGAAGCGGCCGCGGCCACGGCGCCCTCCATTCAGGTCGACACGACGCGCGCCTACGTCAACAACCCGCTTTCCGGAGAGGTGTACGAGATCGACTACAACGACAACCTGCGTCGCGCCCGGACGCTGAAGGTCGACGGCAAGGCCGGTCACATCGTGGAGACCGGCCGATGAGCCGGCGGATGCTCGCCGTGGTCGCCGCGGTGCTACTGGCGGTCGCCGGGTGTTCCGCGAGCGGCGAGGGCCGGAACTCCGTCGTCGTCACCACGAACATCCTCGGCGACCTCACCCGCAACATCGTGGGGGATCAGGCCGAGGTGACCGTGCTGATGAAACCGAACGCCGACCCGCACTCGTTCGGCATCTCCGCGCAACAAGCCGCGCAGGTCGAACGCGCCGGGCTGATCGTCTACAATGGACTCGGCCTCGAAGAAGGCATGCTGCGCACGGTGCGCACCGCCGAGGAAAACGGCGTGGCGGCCCTTCCCGTGGGAGAGCGGACGAACCCGATCGACTACGCGGGCGGTACCAAGGATCCGCATTTCTGGACCGACCCGGGCCGGGTGCGCGACGCGGTGAAGGTGATCGCCGACGAGATCGTCGCCCGTGTCGCCGGTGTGGACGAAAAAGTGATCCGGGCCAATGCCGACCGCTACCGCGGCGAGATCGAGGCGCTCGACGCCACGATGACCCAGAAGTTCGGGAGCATTCCGGCCGAGCGCCGGAAACTGGTCACCAACCACCATGTCTTCGGTTACCTCGCCCAGCGTTACGGGTTCGAGGTGGTCGGCGCCGTGATCCCCGGCGGAACGACACTCGCCTCTCCCAGCTCTTCGGACCTGAAGGCACTGGCCGACACCGTGCGTTCGACGGGGGTGCCGGTCATCTTCGCGGATTCCTCCCAGCCCGACCGGCTCGCCCGGGTGCTGGCCGAGCAGGCAGGCCTGCAGGTGGCGGTGCGCTCGCTGTTCTCCGAATCGCTCAGCGAACCGGGGCAGGGCGCGGCCACCTACCTGGACATGATGCGCGCCAACACCGAGTCGATCACCACCGGCCTGACCCGCTCCTGAAAAGACCTGGCACAGAAGAAAGGTGCAGTTGAATGGCACGCCCCACCCGATATGCCGCACTGATGACGACGGCGGTGAGCACGCTCGCGCTCGCCGCCTGCGCGGCCGAAGAACCGGCACCGCAGGCTCAAGGCGCCACCCCGCCGTCGGCGGCCGTCGTGACCGACCCGGTCGCCGTCACCTATGACGGGGGAATCCTGCTGCTCGACGGAAAGACCTTGAAGGTGGACAAGGATCTTCCGCTCGACGGCTTCAACCGGCTCAACCCGGCCGGGAACGACCGGCATCTGCTGGTCTCGACTTCCAGCGGCTTCCGCGTGCTCGACGCCGTCGGCGCCGTGCTGACCGACACCGAGGTCAAGGCGGCCAAACCGGGGCATGTCGTCCGCCACGCCGGCAAGACGGTGCTGTTCGCGGACGGGACCGGTGAGGTGACGGTGTTCGATCCGAAGACGCTCGGCGCCGCGGCCCCGCCCGCGCCGAAACACAAGACACCGGAGGCACATCACGGCGTCGCCGTCGAACTCGCCGGTGGCGAATTGGTCACCACCATCGGCAACGAGGACGCCCGGCCCGGCATCATGGTGCTGGACAAGGACAAGAAAGAGATCGCGCGCAACGAACAATGCCCCGGCGTACACGGCGAAGCCACCGCGCGGGGCGAAGCCGTCGTGATCGGCTGCGAGACCGGCGTCCTCATCTATCGTGACGGCGCCATCACCAAGGTTCCCAGCCCGGACCCCTACGGCCGCATCGGCAATCAGGCCGGTTCGGACCTCTCGCCGATCACCTTGGGCGACTACAAGGTCGACAAGGCGGCGGAACTCGAGCGCCCGACCCGGGTGTCGCTGATCGACACCGAGAAGGCCACGCTCAAGCACGTCGAACTCGGGACCAGCTACACCTTCCGGTCGCTGGCGCGCGGCCCGCAGGGGGAGGCACTGGTACTGGGCACCGACGGGCAGATCCACGTGATCGACCCGGTGACCGGTGCGGTGACCAAGAAGATCGCGGTGCTCGGCTCCTGGCAGGAGCCGCTCGAATGGCAGCGGCCGCGACCGGCGATCTTCGTCCGTGGCGGAACCGCGTATGTCACCGATCCGGGCAAGAAGGAGATCCACGCGGTCGATCTCGCCTCCGGCACGAAGACCACGACCGGCGCGCTGCCCGGAACGCCGAACGAGGTCAGCGGGGTGCTCGCCCACTAAAGCGGTCGTGAGTGTTTCGGATCGTTAGAGCCAAGGGGGTCTTAGGTACCTACGTGGTTCCGGCTGCGGTTGATGCCAGGCCCGGTCCGTGATGGCCTCCTTCCCTACTCTCAAGGTAGGGAAGGAGGCCATCACGTACTTCACGCGAACAAGGCTGCGGGCCACGAGTAGGTACCCAAGGGAGGGATCGTCAGAACGACCCGAAACACTCACGACCTCTCGGTCACCACGCGATCGGGACGGCGACGGGCCCCTGCAGGGTCAGGAACATCCGCCGCCAGGTGAGTTCGTCGAACGGTACGGCCAGCCGCAGGCGCGGCGCGACGGCCAGCAGCGCGGTGAGGCCGGTCCGGAGTTCCAGCCGGGCCAGGGCCGCGCCCAGGCAGTGGTGGGGCCCGTGCCCGAAGGTGAGATGCCCCTGAGCCCGAGCGAGATCGACCGATTCCGACTCGGGAAACCGCCGGGGGTCGTGGTTGCCCGCGCGTAGCGGCGCGAGGACGAAGTCACCGGCGCGGATGGGGATCCCCCCGATCTCGGCGTCCTCGGCGGCCACCCGTCCCTGGTCCGTGGCCGAACCTTGGTCCTGGCGCAGGAGCTCCTCGACGAGCGCGGGCATCGAGTCGGGATCCCGGGGCAGCTCCGGTGCGACTGCCAGCCGCAGTACGGCCTGTGCCAGCGTGTTCGCGGGCGGGACGTATCCGGCGATCATGGTCGCGAAGGCGAGGTGGGTGACCTCTTCCGGGCGCAAGGCGTCACCGGAGTCGTCCCGCGCCTCGATGAGTCCGGTCAGCAGGTCGTCCCCGGGCGCGTTCCGCTTCGCCTGGACCAGCTCCGCGAGGTAGCCACCCAGGTTTTGGGCCGCTTCGGCCATTTCCGCGTAGTCCGGCGCGGTGAACACCGCGACGATTCCGTCGGTCCAGGTCCGCAGATCGTCGCGAGCCGACGGCGGGACGCCGAGGAGTTCGTTGAGCACCGAGAGAGCGAACGGGATAGCGAATCCGTCGAGGGCGTCGGCCGGCGGCCCTTGCGCGATCAGTTTCGCGGCGAGGTCCGCCGCGACGGCTTCGACCCGCGGCCGCAGCGACTCGATCCGGCGAGGGGTGAGGGCTTTGGCCGCGATACGGCGCAACCGTGTGTGTTCGGGCCCCGACATGGTGAAGAGCATTTCGCCGCCACTGTCCACGGGAGTTCCGGGCACCCATGGCCGGAACCGCGGATCGGCCAGCAACGTCCGGATGTCGGCGTGGCGAGTGACGAGCCAGGCGTCCTCGCCGGACGCCAGCCGGACACGGCCGACGGGTTCCTCGTCCTGCCGCCGGGTGAATTCCGCCGGACACCGCATCGGCTCCACCTGCGGGAACGGGTAATCGATCGCCCCAGTCATGATTTTCCCCTTCTCTTCGGTCTTTCGGCCGCCTTTTCGGTCAGCGAGTTCAGCGGCATCAGATCGAGATCCCCCGTCACGCCCAGCGCGCGAGCGGTCAGTACCCGGTACAACTCCTCCGCCGCGAGCGTGAGCCGCGCAGCCCGGTCCGCGACCGCGGCCGTGTCCGGATCGAGCTCGGCAAGCGCCTCCGCGATGATCTGCTCGGCAGCACGCTGCTGCCGGTGGGCCACCGCCTCGATCAGCGCCCCGACCGGCGTGATCAAGGTGCGGCGCCGGTCCGCCGGATCCGGGCGCGTCACCACGGCACCTTCGTCCCGCATCTTCGCGACGGCGGCGGAGACATGGCTCTGCGCGAAACCGGTGCGCGCGGCCAGTTCGCCGATCGACATGCCCGGAGCTTCGACGAGCACCGAGATGAGCAGGTCGTAGATCTCCGGGGTCTCCGGATCCGTGTCGTCGCGCATACCCCGCGAGGCCAGCTCCATCAAGTGCTTGCCGAGTAGGTACAGCTCGCTGGCCTTCATATCGGAAACGATACATCTATAACGATGCAAATTGCCAGGGGCGGCTAGGCGTTCGCTCGGCGGAGGCGTTCGGCCACCTGTGCGCGGACGACGTCATGGGGTCGCGGGGGATCAAGGCACAGTGCTTCCCATCGGACGTCGTGGGCAGCCGGCCACAGGCTGGCCGCCCATGCGATCTCCTGCTCCTCCGCGGTGAACCTCCGCCCTCGAAGGTCCTGATAGGTCACCAAGAAGGCTTCGGAACTTTCGATCGGCGGCAGGGTGGCGGGCCCGGTCTTGGGAAAGACCGCGCTCGCCGCTCCGGCCAGCGCTGCCTCCGGTTGCCACGCCAGGCTGTCCCAATCGTGCACGGCCCACACGCGGTCTTCGTGCCAGTGGAGATTCTGCGCTTCGAAGTCGGCGTGCCCCAGCACGCGCGGCAGTTCGGCGGCCAGCAGTCGCCCGCGGGCCCGTTCGGCCGTGTCGACGATGTATGCGGGTACTGCGCTCTGGTCCTGTGCGTCCAGGAATCCGATCGACGGCCACAACCCGGAACCCTCGTGGTCCCAGCGGACCCAGCGTGGGTTCGGCACCGGCGGCGGGACGGTCACGTCGGCCAGGTCGGCCATCAGCCGGGCGAACACCGCCGCGTAACGCACGGCGATCTCCGGCGAATCGCCACGGAGCAGCTCGCCGCCCGGCCGGTATTCCTCGGCGTGCACGGCCAGGGTGCCGACGCCGACCACGGGCGTGAGCGGCCGGGCACACGGAAATCCCCGCTCCGCCAACACCGCCTGCGCGGCGACACACGACGTGGTCCGCCCGTCGTCCTCTCGCGCTTTCACCACGACATCGGTTCCGTCGGCCAGCCGTAGCCCGAACACCGCCGAGATCGACCGCGCCTCGAACAGCACGCGGACCGGCTCATTCCCGAGTTGGTCGGTGCACCAGGCGGGGAGCCAGTCCGGCAAGTCCTCGAAGTTCATCGCGACGACTGTGCCACGCACGTCGAACGCGAGGGAAGCGGCCTGCGCATGGGAACGCTCCCAGGTCAGCGGGTATGTCAACGATGTCGGCGACATCTGTCCAGAGTGGACGATCAAGGTCACCGCGGGTGACGTCTCCGTCGTCGACCGTTGTCAGGGTGCGGGATGTCGTATTAAGCTGACGCTTCCACCGTATGTTATCGCTAACAGTGGCAAAGTTTCGGCCGCTGCCGGTTCACTGTGTCCTGCCCGCAGGGAGGTGTAGCGAGAACCCGAATCCGGCACCTCGTGGCCGCCATCTCGATGCTGCGACGAACTTCCCGCACGGTCTCACCAACACCGTGATCTCCATGCAGGATTCGACCAAGAACAACCTGTTCGAGGCGAGCAATATCCACAAGATCGCCGGGCAGAACCAGTATTCGCTGCTGGTGGAGGCGATCGGAGCGGACGGCCGCCGGCGAAAGCACCCCTTTCGCCGGGGCGTTCAATGCGGCTTTCCCCGGCGGGCAATGGACGAAGGACGTCAGGCGCGGCGAAATGCTGCGCTTCGGCAATGACCAGACACGCGGCGGGCGGCGACTACGACAGCCTGCCCTGACGGCTCGGCCTGCTCACCCAAAAGAATTCCACCTGCTGATCAGGAGTCGACGATGGGACTACGGACAAGGATGCTGGCCGTCGCGGCGGCGGTGACGGTAGCGGTCGCCGGTCTGGCCGGTGTCGGCCACGCGGAATCGAACGGAGGCGTGCGGATCATGCCCCTCGGTGATTCGATCACCCACGGGACCGGGGTCCCCGGCGGGTACCGGATCGGGCTGTGGCAGCGGCTGGCGGCGGGCCGGTACACCAACGACTTCGTCGGCTCGCAGTTCAACGGGCCGGGGAATCTCTGGGACCACGACCACGAAGGGCATCCCGGCTGGCGCATCGACCAGATCGACGCGGCTGTCACCGGCTGGGTGCGGACCCACAAGCCGCGTTCGGTGCTGCTGCACATCGGCACCAACGACGTGCTGCAGAACCACGACGTCGCGGGCACGCCGCGCAGGCTGTCCACCTTGATCGACCACGTCACGTCGACGGCGCCCACCGCCGACGTGTTCGTCGCGCAGCTCATCCCGCTGGGGTGGGGGAGCGGCGACGCCACCGTGCGGGCGTTCAACAACGCGCTACCCGGGATCGTGCGCGACAAGGTGAACGCCGGCAAACGCGTGCACCTGGTGAACATGCACAGCGCGCTGACCGCGGCCGACCTCCCCGACGGCGTCCATCCGAACGCGACGGGGTACGACAAGATGGCCGCGGTTTGGTACAACGCCCTGCGCTCGGTCCCGGGAAGTATCGGAAATCCCCGTTCCTAGGTGAGTGTTTCCGCAAAGGTCGCGGAGGGGTAGGGCAAAAGTGGCGTGTCGCGAACGCCACTTCGGGGACATGTGGTGTCCCCAAAGTGGCTTTCGCGACATGAGCGGCAGCGACCTCGCCACACCCCGGTCAGGATCACCTCGCGACCCCGTACACAATCAGGTGTAGAGGCATCAATCGGACATCCAGTCGTGTAAATATGTCCTTTGTGGACACTGAAGCCCGGGTGGGCTCCTCCGGATTTGTTCGTCACAGGGACTATCGTGCGAGACTGTGTGGATTTTGGGTCATCTAACGGAAATAGAGACCCTCAAAAGGGCAGGCTCGGCGAGTACACCCATCGGCGCGAGCGGGAAATCGTGCTTGGCCCGGCCGAGCACGTTCGACGCGGCCAACATCGACAAGTTCGACTTCTGACCACCGCCGGACCAGGAAAGACGTGATCGACTTGCCGGACATCACCGCCGTGAAATCCGCGCTGCGGACGCAGCGGATCGAGACGCCGTCGTGGGCGTACGCCAACTCCGGCACGCGGTTCAAGGTGTTCCCCCAGGCAGGCGTGCCGCGCACGCCGGAAGAAAAGATCGCGGACGCGGCGACCGTGCACCGGTTCACCGGCGTCGCGCCGAGTGTCGCCCTGCACATCCCGTGGGACCGGGTCGACGACTTCGGCGCGCTCACCCGGTTCGCGAAGGATCTGGGCATCGGGATCGGTGCCATCAACACGAACGTCTTCCAGGACGAGGACTACAAACTCGGCTCGGTGACCAATCCGGACGCCGGCGTGCGCCGCAAGGCGACCGACCATCTGCTGACGGCGGTGTCCATTATGGACGCTACCGGATCGCGCGACCTGAAACTGTGGTTCTCCGACGGCCTCAACTATCCCGGCCAGGACGATCTGCGTGACCGGCAGGACCGGATGGCGGCGGCACTGCGGGAGACCTACGACCGGCTCGGCGACGACCAGCGGCTGCTGCTGGAGTACAAGCTGTTCGAGCCCGCCTTCTACGCCACCGACATTCCGGACTGGGGCACATCCTACGCGCATTGCCTGGAACTCGGGGAGAAGGCGACGGTGTGCATCGACACCGGACATCACGCGCCCGGAACGAACATCGAGTTCATCGTCGCCTTCCTTCTGCGCGCCGGAAAACTCGGCGCGTTCGACTTCAATTCCCGGTTCTACGCCGACGACGACCTGATGGCGGGTGCGGCGGATCCGTTCCAGCTGTTCCGGATCATGTCCGAGATCGTCCGCGGCGACGCGCTGGACCCGGCCTACGGCATCAACTTCATGCTCGATCAGTGCCACAACATCGAGGCGAAGATCCCGGCGATCATCCGCTCGGTGATGAACGTCCAGGAAGCCACGGCGAAGGCGCTGCTGGTCGACCGGGACGCCCTGCGCGCGGCGCAGCGTGACGGCAAGGTATTGGAGGCCAACGCGATCGTGATGGACGCCTTCAACACCGACGTCCGGCCGCTGCTGGCCGAACTGCGCACCGAAGCCGGGTTGGATCCGGATCCGATCGCGGCCTATCACCGTAGTGGCTATCAGGAGAAGATCGTGGCCGAGCGGGCCGATGGCCGGCAGGCGGGGTGGGGAGCATGAGCGTGCCGTCCGAACTCGTCGCCCGCAGCAACGCGCTGGGCGCCGATCCGCGCAACACGAACTTCGCCGGTGGTAACACTTCGGCGAAGGGGGAAGTGCTCGACCCGGTCACCGCGCAGCCGACGGAACTGTTGTGGGTCAAGGGTTCCGGTGGTGATCTCGGAACGCTGACCGAAGCCGGGCTGGCCGTGCTGCGGCTGGACCGGCTGCGCGCGCTCGTCGACGTCTATCCGGGCGCCGAGCGCGAGGACGAGATGGTCGCCGCGTTCGACTACTGCCTGCACGGCAAGGGCGGGGCGGCGCCGTCGATCGACACGGCCATGCACGGACTGGTCGACGCCGCGCATGTCGACCATCTGCATCCCGACTCCGGTATCGCGCTGGCCACCGCGGCCGACGGGGCCGCGCTGACGAAGGAATGCTTCGGCGACCGGGTCGCGTGGGTGGCCTGGCGGCGGCCGGGATTCCAGCTGGGCCTGGACATCGCCGCGGTGAAGGCCGCGAACCCGCAGGCGATCGGCGTGATCCTCGGCGGGCACGGCATCACCGCGTGGGGCTCGACTTCCGAAGAGTGCCGGCGAAACTCCCTGGAGATCATCCGCACGGCCGAGAAGTTCCTCGCCGACCGGGGGATCGCGGAGCCGTTCGGGGCGATCGTGCCGGGATTCGAGCCACTCCCGGAGGCCGAGCGCCATGCCCGTGCGGCGGCGCTCGCCCCGGTGATCCGGGGGCTCGCCTCGACCGACCTGCGACAGGTGGGGCACTACACCGACAGCGACGCGGTGCTCGACTTTCTGGCGCGGGAGAAGCTCGCGCCGCTCGCGGCGCTGGGCACGTCCTGCCCGGATCACTTCCTGCGTACCAAGGTCCGCCCGCTGGTGCTCGACCTGCCGTCGAACGCGCCGATCGACGCCGTCCTCACCCGGCTGAAGGAACTCCACGAGGCCTACCGTGCGGACTACCGCGCCTACTACGAGCGGCACGCGACCCCGGACAGCCCGCCCCTGCGCGGTGCCGACCCGGCGATCGTGCTCGTACCCGGCGTCGGCATGTTCTCCTTCGGCAAGGACAAGCAGACCGCGCGGGTGGCGGGAGAGTTCTACGTCAACGCGATCACCGTGATGCGGGGCGCCGAGGCGGTGTCGTCCTACGCGCCGATCCCGGAGCGCGAGAAGTTCCGGATCGAGTACTGGGTGCTGGAAGAGGCGAAGCTGCGGCGGATGCCGAAGCCGAAACCGCTCGCCGGCCGGATCGCGCTGGTGACCGGGGCCGGTTCGGGGATCGGCAAGGCCATCGCCGAGCGGCTCGCGGCCGAGGGCGCGTGTGTCGCGATCGCCGATCTCGACGCGGAGGCGGCGGCAGCGGTCGCCGGGGGTATCGGCGGCGCCGACCAGGCCATCGCGGTGACCGCGGACGTCACCGACGCCGCCGCCGTCCAGTCCGCCGTGGACGCCGCCGTACTCGCGTTCGGTGGGGTGGATCTCGTCGTCAACAACGCGGGCCTGTCGATCTCCAAGCCGCTGCTGGAGACCACCGAGCGGGACTGGGACCTGCAGCACGACGTGATGGCGAAAGGGTCCTTCCTGGTGTCGCAGGCCGCCGCGAAGGCGATGGTGGCGCAGGGGATGGGCGGCGACATCGTCTACATCTCGTCGAAGAATTCGGTGTTCGCCGGTCCCAACAACGTCGCCTATGGTGCGGCGAAGGCGGATCAGGCGCACCAGGTGCGGCTTCTCGCGGCGGAGCTGGGCGGGCACGGCATCCGCGTCAACGGCGTCAATCCGGACGGAGTGGTCCGTGGTTCGGGCATCTTCGCCGGCGGCTGGGGCGCGCAACGGGCCGCGGTGTACGGCGTGCCGGAAGAGGAACTTGGCGCATTCTACGCCCAGCGCACGATCCTCAAACGCGAGGTGCTGCCCGAACACGTGGCCGCGGCGGTGTTCGCGTTGACCGGCGGCGACCTGACCCACACCACCGGGCTGCACGTGCCGGTGGACGCGGGTGTGGCGGCGGCGTTCCTTCGCTGAGACGGGAGAAGACGGTGTCGGTGCTGCGGGTGGCGGCTGTCGATCTCGGCGCGTCCAGCGGACGGGTGATGGCGGGGTCGGTCGGCCGGGGTCACCTCGGGCTCCAGGAGGCGCACCGGTTCCCGAACGGCCCCGTCCGGGCGGGCACGACGCTGTACTGGGACGTGCTGGACATCCACCGGGAGATGCTGCGCGGGATCCAGGCGGTGCACGCCGGGGGCGGGCTGTCCGGGATCGGCATCGATTCGTGGGCCGTGGATTACGGGCTGCTCGACGCTTCGGGCGCGCTGCTGGGCAATCCGGTGCACTACCGGGATTCCCGTACCGACGGTGTGCTGGAACAGGTGGGGAAGACGATCCCGGCGCGGGAACTCTACGACGTCACCGGGTTGCAGCAGCTGCCGTTCAACACGCTCTACCAGTTGGTGTCCGAAGTGGACAGACTGGCGTCGGCGGAGACGATGCTGCTGATCCCCGATCTGCTCGGCTACTGGCTGACAGGGGAAATCGGCGCGGAACGGACCAACGCGTCGACGACCCAGCTCTACGACGTCCGCGCACGGTCCTGGGCGGTGGACCTCGCCGCACGAGCCGGAATCCCGCCGCGGCTCCTGCCATCGCTGCGGGACCCGGGGGAGCGGATCGGCACGCTGCTGCCGGAACCGGCCGCCGCCCTCGCGCTACCGTCGACGCCGGTGATCGCGGTCGGCTCACACGACACGGCGTCGGCCGTGGTCGCCGTGCCCGCCGGACCCGGCGCGAGCTTCGCCTACATCTCGTCGGGCACCTGGTCACTCGTCGGCCTCGAACTCGACGCGCCCGAACTCGGTGACGGCGCGCTCGCCGCCAACTTCACCAACGAAACCGGTGTCGACGGCAAGTTCCGCTTCCTGCGCAACGTGATGGGCCTGTGGGTGCTGACCGAATCCCTCCGGACCTGGGCGGCACGCGGCGACAGTGTCGACCTCGGCACCGTACTCGCGGAAGCGGCCGACGCACCACCGCTGGCCGCCGTGGTGGACGTCGACGCGCCCGCGTTCCTGCCGCCGGGGGACATGCCGTCCCGCATCGCGCGGGCGTGCCGGGAGACCGGCCAGCGTCCGCCGTCCACGCGCGGCGAGGTCGTCCGGTGCATTGTGGACAGTCTCGCGCTGTCCTATCGCCGCACGGTCCGCCAAGCCTCGGCCTTGACGGGCCGGACCGTCGACGTCGTCCATGTCGTCGGTGGCGGAGCGCGCAACGAACTCCTGTGCCGGCTGACCGCGGACGCGTGCGGCGTGCCGGTGCTGGCCGGTCCGGTGGAGGCGACCGCACTGGGTAACGTGCTCGTGCAGGCCCGGACCCTGGGCGCCGCCCTGCCGGATCTGGCCGCGATGCGCGCGCTGGTGCGGGAAACGCGTCCGCCGCGGCGGTATGCGCCGTCGGGACGGGACCTCGGATGGGAGGCCGCCGAAGCCCGGCTGCCGAGCGGGTCGTGAGTGATTTGGGCCGTTGGAACGACCCAAATCACTCACGAGTTCAGCCCCGCGAACAGGCTTGCCCGTTGATCGTGAAGCCGGTCGGTTCCGGGTGCGGCGGGGACGACGAGGCGTTGAACCCGATCTGCACCGAACCGCCCGCCGGTACCCGGCCGTTCCACGACGTGGGGGTCGCGGTCACCACGGCGCCGTTCTGCGTCCAGACGGCCGACCATCCTTGGGTGATCCGCTGGTCGCCCGGCCACGTGAACCCGAGTGCCCACGAGCTCCACTCCGCGCCGCTCGTGTTGGTGATGGTGACGTTCCCGGACAGCCCGGTGTTCCACCCACTCGCCTGATAGGTGATCCGGCAGGACGGCTGCCCGTCCGGTTTGGTGGTCACCGCGACCGCGCCGGACAGCGCCGACTTGAGTCCGGCGCCGTTGCGGGCCTGCACGGCGAGCCGGTACGCGGCGTTCGGCCGCAGCCCGGTCAGCGTCGCGGACGTTCCGGTGACGGTGGTGACCACGCGCGGGGTGTCACCCTCGATCGAGACGACGTCGTAGTCCTTGACGCCGCTTTCCGGGTCGCTCGAAGGAGTCCAGGCCAGCTTGACTCCCGTCGCGGTCACCTCCGAGGCGACCGGGGTGCCCGGTGTGGCCGGGGGAGTGGTGTCGCTCGAGCCCGATTTCTCCGCCGCCCAGCTGGCGATCCATGCCAGCGCCGAGTTCCAGTTGACCGTGACCTCGTTGAGCGAGTAGGCCTCGATGTGGTCCACAAAGCACTTCTGCGGTTTGCAACCGGCGAGCCGGCGCTCGGCGACAGTGTCCTGCAGCCAGCTGTTCGGACCGCCGGAGAGTACCCCGGGCGGCGCGGTGGGCAGCGTCGGGTCGAGTTGGTTCGCCCAGTGCCGGTGGTGGACGTTGCGCACCGGCTGCTCACCGTATCCGCTGACGTAGGAGTAGCTCACCGGGTTGCGGCCCAACAGGTAATGCAGTGTCTCGAACACGCCTTCGCGGTACTTGGCCGCACCCGTGAAGTCATAGGCGAGCGCGAGCACCGAGGCGTTGTTGGCGATCAGGCCGTTCGAGCCCCACACGTAACTGCCGTCGGGTTCCCGGTACGGCGCGGGATAGCCGAGCGACGCCATCTGGTTCAGGTGTTTGTCGGCGGTGGCCACGAACGCCGCCTTGATCGCCGCGACGTCCGCCGGCGGCAGACCGGTGGGCACCAGCGCGAGGGTGATGTCACCCAGCGGTCCGGTGGAACCCCAGTCGTAGCCCCGGTCGGTGACCGACTGTCCCTTGTAGAGGGTCGAGCCGGTGACGTCCGCGCGATAGGCCGCCTCACCGGTGGTGGCGTACATTTCCGCGGCAGCCCAGTAGAACTCGTCGGTCAGTGTGCTGTCGGAGTACGAGCCGCCGCCGGTGCCGTCGTTCGGGTCGGCGATCTTGTTCGGTGTCGCTTTCGCGGCGGCGTACGCCCTCGTGGCCGCGGTGAGGGCCTTGGCCGAGAACGCCGGGTCGATCGTCTTCCAGACGCGGGCGGCCTGCGCCGCGACCGCCGCCATGTTCAGCGTCGCGGCGGTGCTGGTCGGCGACAGCCTTCGCGCCTGGCTGTCCTGGTGCGGCAGCGTGGGAAGGCCGGTCCAGTTGGCGTCGTGGATCTTGTGGTGCACCATGCCGTCGGGCGCCTGCATCCTCAGCAGGAACTCCACTTCCCAGCGGGCCTCGTCGAGGATGTCGGGTACGCCGTTGGCCTTTTCCGGGATGGCGAGCTTGCCGTCGCCGAGTGCGGCGGCGTCGCCGATCAGCTTCGCGCGCTCGTAGGTGTTGAGGACCTGCCACGCCGAGATACCGCCGTTGACGACGTATTTACCGTGATCGCCCGCGTCGTACCAGCCGCCGCGCACGTCCAGCGTGTAACCGCAGTTCAGGTCGGATCGGCAGGGCACGTTGGTGTCGCCCTTGTTGGGCGCGACGTCGAGGTGACCGGCCGGCCGCGCGTACGCGGCACCGACGTACTGGGCTTCGATTTCGATTCCGCTGCGCTGGTGGTAGAAGAACGCTAGCGAGTCGTAGCGCAGCTTCTTGAGTGGATCGACGGAGATGTCGAACGGGAAGCTGGTCTCCGAGCCGACGGTCAGCGTGTACCCCGTGCCCGCGGTGTCGTAGGCCGAGAAGTCGATCAGGTGCACCGGATCACCGGACAGGGTGTCGACACCCTTCGGGGTGGTCCGGCCGGTGGCGACGGTCGTGCCGCCGGAGTTCTTGAGCGCCCAGGTTTGCGCGGTGGCCGCGTCGGACACGAGGGTGGCGTGCTTCGGCAGTCCGGGTGCGTACGCGACCTGGTCGACCTGGACTTTCTTCGTCGGCGCGGGCGGGCCGCCGGGTGGGATCACGCCGCCGACCAGGGAGACGTTGTCGACGCAGATGGTGTTGTCCGCCGGGTTGCCACCGAGCTGGAAGGTGAGCTGGCCGTTGCCCGAGTCCGGGAAGTCCAGTTCCGAGGTGAACGTGAAGGTGTACGTCTGTTTGCTCGTGCCCAGCCGGACCTCGTGCCGGGCGATGCCGCGGTACGGGCTGACACCTTCGCCCGCGTTGGCCGCGATGGACTGAGGCGTGGTGGCGTAGGCGTCGAAGGACATCGTGTACTGCTGCCCGGCCTCGAAGGGCACGCCGTTCTGGCCGATCAAGGCGTCCCACGGGTTCGTCGTGCCGCCGGTGACCGACGCGCACAGCTCTTGGTCGACGACGCGGTTGGTGACCCCGGCGCTCGCCCACCACGGATCGGCGGTGCCGGAAGTGAAGGCGCCGTTGAGGACCCGTTGATAGTCGGCGGCGTGTGCGGGGCCGGTGGTGAGGGTGGCGGCGAGGGTGACTAGGGCCAGGGCGGCGGTGGCATGGCGGGATCGGCGGGGAAGGGAAAGCGGTCTCATCGGACTGGGTCTCCTCCGTCTGCTTTGACGGTTGACAACTGCCTGGGAGCGCTCCCAGATCACAGTAGGGGGCCGGTGTCGCGTTAGCAAGAGCGGTCTGGACATCGCCAGTCTGGGGGCGTACAGGTATGTACATGGCTGGACAGGTGGGGGGCGGGGTCGGCTTCGGGAAGCGGAACCGGCTGGTCGATGAGCTCGCCGGGCAGATCACGTCCGGCCGCTTCGCCCACGGAGACCGATTGCCGGGGGAGAACGAACTCGCCCGCCGGTACTCGGTCAGCCGCGGCACTGTTCGCGGCGCGCTGGCCGATCTGCAGCACCGCGGCTTGATCACCACCCAGACCGGGGTGGGCTCCTTCGTCACCTTCGACGACGCCGAACTCGACCAGTCCACCGGCTGGGCCAAGGCGTTCGAGCGTGGCGGTGTGGCGATCGAAACCGAACTGCTCGGTATCGAGCGAGTGTCCGACGCCGAGCTGACCCGGCGGTACGGCCTCGCGCGGGTGACCCAGGTCCGGCGCCTGCGCCGTGATCCGCGTACCGGACCCGTTTCCCTTGAGACCGCTTACGTGCCCTTGCCCGACCTGCCCGGTCAGGGCCTGCTCGAAGGCTCCTTGACCAAAACGCTGCGCGCGGCCGGACTGCGGGCGGCGGGCGGCGAGCAGTGGATCTCCACCGAAAAGCTGGACACCGCCTCGGCCGCGCTGCTGGAGCGCGAACCGGGTGAGCTGTTCCTGCGCGCCACTCGGTCCACTGTGGACGGCAGTGGCGGACTGGTCGAGCATGTGGTGAGCCTGCTGGACCCGGCCCGCTTCCGGTTCCACCTGACCTTCCCCGGATCGGCCGTCCGATGAGCGATCGACACGACCGGGCGCTGGAAGAAGGGCCTGGGCCGGGTGATCACGTTCGTCACCGCGGCCGGGAGCTACGCGCTGCTGGGCGGCGCACGCGAGACGAAGGCGGCGCGATGAGCGGACGGTTGATCCACACCGGACAGGTCATACTGGACCTGGTCATGCGGGTGCCGAAGCTGCCCGTATCCGGCGGTGACGTCATGGCGTCCACAATGGACTTCCTGCCGGGCGGTGGGTTCAACGTGATGGCCGCGGCCGCGAGGGCGGGCGCCGACGTCCTCTACGCGGGGATGCACGGCACCGGGAACTTCGCCGACCTCGCCAGGGCGGCGATGGCGGCCGAGGGGATCGTCCTCGCGCACGGGCCCTCGGGCGACGGCGACACCGGCATCTCCGTCGCTTTGGTGGAGGACAACGGCGAACGCACCTTCATCACCGGTACCGGCGCCGAAGGTCGCATGCCGCGCGGCCTGCTCGACGCGATCGCCCCGACCGGCCACGACGTCGTCTACCTCACCGGATACAGCCTGCTGCACGAGACGAACGCGGAAGCGCTGACGCACTGGTTGCCGTGTGCCGGTGACGCGACCGTCCTGTTCGATCCTGGCCCGCTCGCCGGGGACATCCCGGCTCCGGTGCTCTCGGCTGTACTGTCGCATGTGGACATTGTGAGCTGCAATGCCCGGGAGGCGAAGATCCTCGATCTGGGAAGCGATCGCGTGGAGACGGTCATCGTCCGCGAGGGACCCGCCGGATGCCGGGTGGTCGCCGGGGAGCGGGTCGTCACCGTGCCGGGTTTCGCGGTGGAGGCGGTGGACACCAATGGCGCGGGGGACGCGCATTGCGGCGTGCTCGCCGCCGAACTGATCGCCGGGACCGAACTGGTCGAAGCCGCTCGCCGGGCGAACGCCGCGGCCGCGATCGCCGTCAGCAGGCGGGGGCCTGCCACGTCGCCGGGTCGAATGGAACTCGACGCCTTTCTCCGACGTTTCGAGGGTTCTCGCGGTTAGTCGACTAAATGCGGTGTCGTTGATCCCGCGGTCGGTGCCCGCGTCCGCAAGGAGACAGGACGACTGAGCTGGATGCCCTGGCGGTGTTCACGGCGATTCCTTCCTGACCGCTTCTCGTCTCGGGTCTTCGGTCAACGTCACCATCGGTCTTGAGGAGTTGAGGTCCGGGATCGGGACCGCGTGCCTGGACTTCGTCGGGGAAATGACCGCCCGCGAAGCCCGGCTCGCTGCCTGCGGCTGTCTCATGTTGCCGGTGGTGATGAGTGCCGCCGGGGAGCCCCTCGACATGGGGCGGCTGCGGCGGTTCGTGACTCCCGGGCAACGGCGGGCGTTGAACATCCGGGACCCGCTACGAAAACCCAGGCGCAACATCCTCCACCGCGCCGCTTGACAGGCTTCCTTCTCTCGGGCAGTCAAGAGGATGTCGATCCTGACGTGGATGAGTGGGGAGGATTCCGGACGTTGAACGTCCGGAATCCTCCCCACCCGGGACCAGTTTCAATCTATATAGGACTTACTTGTAAAGAGCACGAACCCCGGGCTCAGCGCAGCTTGTCGACCGAGGCGATCCGCTCCCAATGTGCGCCGAGCGTGTTGAGCAGCGCCGCCGTGTCGATGCCCCCGGCGGCGTCGTCGCCTTCGAGGAGTGCCTTGTCGAGTTTGCGGGCGCGCCGGTTCACCTGGGTCAGCACCGCTTTGCCTTCGTCGGTGAGGGACAGCAGTTTGCGTCGCGCGTCGTGCGGCGATTCCACGCGCCGGATGAGGCCTCGTCGTTCGAGTCTGCGGCACAGGTCGGCCATCGTCGAGGTGTCGAGCGCGACGGCTCCGGCCAGTGAACTCTGGTCGCTGCCGGGATAGGCGCGGACCGCCGACAGGACGGCGAACTGCGGACCGGTCAGTACCGGGTCGACGTGGCGGTTCCAGGCGGCGAGGTAGGCCTGGTACAGGCGGCGGGCGCCGTAGCCGGGGGCGGCCAGCAGGTCGGACGGCGGCGCGGGGGCGACGGCTGGTCCGTCGTCCCCGCGCCGGCTCGTGCGGGCAGGCTCACCCATCGTCGTTCTCCCTCGTCGGCTCGGCCCGCTGTCCGGGCCCGCTGTGATCCTACGTGTCCGGACGGTCGCGCAGGGCGGCCGCGTCCCGACGAGAACCCGCGCAGACTATTGCGTATCCGGATAATACGTGTTCGGATGATTGTGGAGGTGGTCAACGATGGACCAGAACCTGTTCAACGACATCTGCCTGCGCCAGCTGACGTTCTCGGGGGTGCGCGAGGGTGAGACCGTGGCGGTGCTGACCCGGGGCAACGAGCGCGCGGAGTACGCCGACGCGTTCCTGTGGGCCGCCCAGCAGCTCGGGGCGGCGACGTTCCACCTGCGCCTGCCGTCACCCGCCAGTGCCGCCGGGGCGTGGGCGGTCGGCGACTCGGGGCTCGGGAACGTCCCCCTCGCGGTCGAGGCGCTCAAGAGCGTGGACATGGTGGTCGACTGCACGTTCCTGTTGTTCAGCAAGGAGCAGTTCGCCATCCAGGACGCGGGCACCCGGATCCTGACCGCCGTCGAACCGCCCGAGCTGCTGGCCCGGCTCATGCCCACGAAGGAACTGCGTGAGCGGGTGGAGATCGGGGCCGAGCTGCTCGCCAAGGCGGGCACGATGCGGATCACCAGCCCGGCGGGCACCGACGTCACCTATCGGCTCGGCGTGTACCCGACGCTGTCCGAGTACGGCTACACCGACACCCCCGGCCGCTGGGACCATTGGCCGGCGGCGTTCGTGTTCACCGGTGGCGCCGACGACGGTGTCGACGGGAAGATCGTGCTCTCGCCAGGGGATGTGCTGCTGCCCTTCAACACTTACGTGCAGACTCCGGTGGAAATCACCATCGAAGCGGGGTTCATCCGGGACATCCGCGGTGGTGCCGGCTCGTCCGGACTGGACGCCGACCTTTTGCGGTCCTACATCGAGAGCTTCGACGACCCGCGCGGCTACGGGATGAGCCATGTCGGCTGGGGGCTCGACGAGCGTGCGCACTGGCACGGCCTGACCCAGTTCCCCGGCGGGATGGGCATGGAACTGCGGAGTTTCTACGGCAACGTGATGTTCTCCATCGGCCCGAACAACGAGCTGGGCGGCCCCAACGACACGCCCTGCCACTTCGACATCCCGATGCGCGGCAACTCCCTTTACCTGGACGACGAACTGATCGTCGACAACGGTGAGCTGACCGTGCCCGAGATGCGTCCGGCCGGCCGGCGATGAGCGACCACCACATCGGGATGATCGTGCCCAGTTCGAATCTCACGATGGAGACCGAGCTGCCGCGGATGCTGCGAGCCAGGGAGGAGGCCGTGCCGGGGGACCGGTTCGTCTTCCATGCGGCGCGGGCGCGGATGCGGCACGTCGAACCCGAACAGTTGCGGGCGATGAACGCGCAGGCGGGCCGGGCGGCCGCGGAACTGGCCGACGCCCGGCCGGATGTGGTCGCCACGGCGTGCCTGGTGGCGATCATGGCTCAGGGGCCTGGTTATCACTGCACCGCCGAGGCCGACATCACGAGCGTGCTGCGCGCCGAGGGCAGCGACGCTCCCGTCGTCTCCAGCGCCGGTGCTTTGCTGTCCGGGATCCGCGCGCTCGGCGCTCGCAAGGTCGCCATCATCACCCCCTATCTCAAGCCGCTGACCCAGGCCGTGGCGGCCTACATCGAGGACGCGGGTATCGAGGTTGCCGACGCGCTTTCCCTCGAGGTGCCGGACAATCTCGCCGTCGCCCGGCTGGATCCGGCCGATCTGCGCGAGCATTACCGCAGGCTCGATCTGTCCGATGTGGACGCCCTGGTGCTCTCGGCCTGTGTCCAGATGCCCTCGTTGCCCGCGATCCAGCCGGTCGAAGACGAGGCCGGCATCCCCGTACTGACCGCGGCGACCGCGACGACGTTCCGGATCCTGTCCGAACTCGGTGTCGACCCCTGGGTGCCGGGTGCCGGGCGGTTGCTCAGTGGCGCCGAAGACCTGACGAAGACGGGAGGCGGGCATGGCCGCGAGTCAGTCGTTTGAAGTCGTTGTCGTCGGTGGCGGTCTCGGCGGGCTCTGCGCGGCGCTGTCGTTCCGGCAGCGAGGACTGCGGGTCACCGTGGTCGAGGCGGCCCCGGAACTCGGCGAGATCGGCGCGGGTATCCAGACCGCGCCGAACGCCAGCCGGATCCTCATCGGGCTGGGCCTGCGCGGCAGGCTCGAGCGGGTGCGGACCGAGCCGCAGGACCAGGTCCGCCGTCGCTGGGCCGACGGGAGCATCATCGCCCAGCTGTCCCTCGGCCGCCGGGTGATCGACCAGTACGGCGCGCCCTACTGGCATTACCACCGGGCCGACCTGCACGGGGTCCTGCTGGACGCCTGCCTGGACCCGGACGGCGTCGGTCCGGTGGTGCGGGTGGCGACCGGCGCGCGGGTGGTCGAGCTGGACCGCGCCGAGCCGGAGCGGCCCGCCGTGCTCACCGCCGACGGCCGCCGGTTCGCGGGTGACGTGGTGGTCGGCGCGGACGGGATCCGTTCGGCGGTACGTGATCTCGCCGGATTCGACGACACGCTGGCGTTCTCCGGGGAGATGGCCTACCGGGCGTTGATCTCCGGGGACCTGATCGCGCAGGACCCGGCGACGCGTTTCCTGGCCGACCGCTATCACTCCACGATCTGGTACGGCCCGGACAAACACCTCGTGCACTACATGATCCGCGGCGGGGAGTACCTCAACGTGGTCGCGATCGTGCCGTGCACCGAGACGATCGCCAGGGACTGGAGCGGGCCCGCCACCGCCGCCGAACTCGCCGCGGAGTACCGGGACTGGGACGATCGCGTTCCGACCATGCTGGCCAAGGCGAAGGACGAGGACGTCTCGGTGTGGGCGATGTACCGCCGTCGCCGCGACCCGGTCTGGGTCGACGGCCGGATCGCCCTGCTCGGCGACGCGTGCCACGCGATGTTGCCCTACCAGGCCCAAGGCGCCTCCCAGGCGATGGAAGACGCCGCGGTGCTCGCCGAGGAACTCGGGCGCGTCACTCGCGACGGGATCGACGGCGCCCTCGTCCGCTACGTGGACCGGCGCGCCAAGCACGCGGGCATGGTCCAGGACGCGTCGCTGCGGAACATGAGCTTCTACCATCTGCCGGACGGTCCCGAGCAGCGCGAACGCGACGAGAAGCTGCGCCGGTTCGACGGCGAATCCGATGTGTCCTACGACTGGCTGTGGAACGGCAGCCCGCTCACCGACCCCGACACCGAGTCCATCCATTACCAGTTCGCCCGCTGAGGCGCGGACTGGACGGCGCGACGGAGCGATGCATGCGCACTGGAGATCAAATCGTCCAGGATCTGCCCTGGCGTTGGAGCGTGCAGGGAAAGATCTTCCTCATCGGCGGACTGGGCTACATGTTCGACGCCTGGGACGTCGCGTTGAACGGGTTCCTCACTCCGCTGGTGGGGGCGGAGTTCGCGCTGTCCTCGGGGCAGAAGGGCTTGGTGGCGACGGCGAACCTGATCGGCATGGCCGTGGGCGCCGTCATCTGGGGCACGGTGGCCGACCGCATCGGCCGGAAGAAGGCGTTCAGCGTCACGCTGCTGCTGTTCGCGTTGTTCTCCGTCCTCGGCGCGCTCTCGCCGAATGTGGAGACGTTCCTGCTCCTGCGCTTCCTCGCGGGAATCGGGCTCGGGGGATGCATTCCCGTCGACTACGCCATCGTCAGCGAGTTCTCTCCGCGCCGCCATCGCGGACGGGTGCTTTCGGCGATGGACGGCTGGTGGCCCGTCGGGACCACACTGGCCGCCGTGACCGCGACCCTGCTGGTCCCGATTTCCGGGAACTGGCGATGGATGCTGGTCCTGATGATCCTGCCCGCCCTGCTGCTGTTCTGGGTCCGGCGCGGTGTCCCGGAGTCGCCGCTGTACCTGGTCCGCAAGGGACGTGAAGCGGAAGCGCGCGCCGTCATCGACGATCTCGTCCGCCGCACCGGGGCGGCACCCGAGCCGTACTCGGTTCCGCCCGCGGTCGCCGAGGACACCCGCGGTGGCGCGATCGCGGCGGCGTTCGACCAGCTGCGCCGGGTGTGGGCGTTCAGCCCCCGGATCACGGCGGTCGCGTGGTCGCTGTTCATCAGCGTCATGCTGGTCTACTACGCCGCGCTCAGCTGGATGCCGTCGATCCTGCGGGCACAGGGCTTCGGGCAGATCGCCGCCTTCGCCTCGACCGCGCTGATGAACGCGACCGGCATCGTCGGGGTCGCGGTGGCCGTGCTCCTGGTCGACCGGATCGGCCGCAAGCGGGTCATCGTGATCGCCGGACCGCTCGCGGCGCTGTCGCTCGTCGTGTTCTCCCTGCTGCTGGGCTCACCCGTCGGAGCGGTCGTGGCGATCGGCGCGTTCGGCATGTTCGCGCTCGTGGTCATCCCGGTGATGTACGCCTACGTCTCCGAGCTCTACCCGACCGAGCTGCGCGCGTCCGGCTTCGGCTGGGCGTCGTCGTCGAGCCGGGCCGTCACGGGCTTCGCGCCGCTGCTGTTCGGCAGCGTCCTGTGGCCGGTGCTCGGGCTACCCCTCACCTTCACCGTGCTCGGGGTCCTCGTGGTCGCCGCGGTCGTGTTCATGATGGTGGGCGCGCCGGAGACCCGTGGCCGCGAACTCGACCGGATCGTCGTCCCCGCCGAGACGGCGGCCAGGACGATCGCGTGAAGCCCGCCGCGTTCCGCTACCACCGGGCACACGACGTCTCCGACGCGATCGGTCTGCTCGAAGAGCTCGCCGCGGCGGGCGAGGAGCCGAAGGTGATCGCCGGCGGGCAGAGCCTGATGCCGATGATGAACTTCCGGCTCGCCCGGCCGACCGCTCTGGTGGACCTGGGACCGCTCCGCCGGAATCCGGCGCTGAACTCCTTGCGGCACACGGATTCGGGGCTCACGATCGGCGCGCTGGTCACCCACCGGACGGTGGAGACCTCCACGTCCGAACTGGGACCGGACTTCGCTGTGCTCTCCCGCGCCATGCGGTGGGTGGGGCACCTGCCGATCCGCTCCCGCGGCACGGTGGCGGGCAGCATCGTGCACGGCGACGCCACCGCCGAATGGTGCCTGCTCGCGTTGCTGCTCGACGCCGTGATCGTCGCCGAAGGTCCTGGCGGACGCCGGGAAATCCCGGCGGAGGAGATGTTCCTCGGCTTCTACACCACGGCGATCGGACCGGACGAGGTCGTGACGGCCGTGCGCTTCACCCGTCCATCACCCCGGGCCGCGCTGACCGAGTTCGCCCGGCGCCACGGCGACTTCGCGATCGTCGACGCCGCCGTCAGCCTGGACGTCGCGTCCGGCGGCGCTCAGAAGCCGCTGACCGGGGGCAGGGTGGTGCTCGGCGGGGTGGCGCCGTCACCGGTCCGGGTGCCCGAGGCCGAGGCGCTGCTCACCGGAGGTGTTCCCGGGCTGGAGCTGTTCGCCGCGTGCGGGGAGGCCGCGGCGGCGGCCATCGACCCGCCCGATGACGCCGCCGCGAGCGGTGTCTACCGGCGACGGCTGACCCGGACGCTCGTCACCAAGGCCTTGGCACAGGCGTGGGAGGAAGGAGAGACACGATGACTCCACGGTTCGACGGGCGGAACGGCCGCTGGGTCGGGGCTTCGGTGCCCCGGCGCGAAGATCCGCGTCTGCTCCGCGGCCGAGGGCGGTTCGTCGACGACATCCGGCTGACCGGGATGCTGCACGCGGCCTTCGTCCGGTCGACGGTCGCGCACGGCAGGCTCACCGGAATCGATCTGTCGGCCACCTTGGCGGTCGAAGGGGTCGTCGCCGCCTACACGGCGGCTGACCTGGATCTCGGCGACATCGTCGCCCTGCTCGACCGTCCGCCAGAGGAGTTCTCGCCGACGGCGATGCCGATCCTCGCCAGGCAGAAGGTGCGGTTCGCCGGCGAACCGGTCGCGCTGGTCGTCGCCCGCGACCCGTACAGCGCGGAGGACGGCGTCGAGGCCGCCATCGTCACCTACGAACCGCTCGGGGCGATCGTCTCGGAGGAGACGGCGTTCGCCGACGGGGCACCGCTCGTGCACGAGGAGGCGCCGGGCAATGTGCTGCTCGACGTCTCGATGTTCGACACGCCCGGTGTCGACGCGGCGTTCGAGGCGGCCCGCGCGGACGGTGGCTGCGTCGTCGAAGTCGTCACCAAGAGCGGACGGCAGAACGCGCTCCCGCTCGAAACGCGCGGAGTGGTCGCGTCCTGGGACGAGCACGACGACCAGTTGCTGGTCCAGATGTGCACGCAGGTACCGCATCAAGTCCGCACCGCCATGGCCCGTTCCCTGCGCGTTCCCGAACGGACCGTGCGGGTCACCGTCCCGGACATGGGCGGCGGGTTCGGCCAGAAATGCGTGGTCGGCCGCGAGGAGATCGCGGTCGCGGCGGTGGTGCGGCGGCTGAACCGCCCGGTGAAGTGGATCGAAGACCGCCGGGAGGCGCTCACCGCCGGGTTCCTGGCGCGGGAGCAGCGCTACCGCACCCGGGCGGCGTTCGATTCCGGCGGCCGGATCACCGCGCTGGACGTCGACGTCGTCTGCGACATGGGCGCCTACTCCTGCTACCCGTTCACGGCGGGGATCGAGCCGCTGATGGCGTCGGCCGAGATGCCGAGCGTGTACCAGGTGCCCGAGTACCGCGTCCGCGGTCGCGCCATCGCCAGCAACAAGGCCCCGACCGCGCCCTACCGCGGGGTGAGCCGTCCGCAGTACGTGATGGCCATCGAACGGGTCATGGAACGCGCCGCCAGGGAACTCGGCCTCGATCCGGTCGAGATCCGGCGCCGCAACGTGATCACCCAATTCCCGTACACCGGCGTCAACGCCGTCACCTACGACCCCGGCACGTACCGGGAGTCGCTCGACCTGGCCGAGGCCACGTTGCGCGACGAAGGCTGGTACGAGATCCGGGACCAAGCCGCCGCCGAAGGCAGGCATGTCGGCATCGGCTACTGCTGTTTCTCGGAGCGGACCGGATACGGGTCCGGTGCCTTCGCCAAACGGAAGATGGCCGTGGTGCCCGGCTTCGACATCTCCGAGATCCGGATGGACACCACCGGAGCCGTCGTGGTCACCAGCGGCACGATGAACCACGGACAGTCGCATGAGACGACGCTGGCGCAGATCGTGGCCGACCGGCTGGGGCTGCACATCGACAAGATCAAGCTGCGCCAAGGTGACACGGAGCGCATCGCGTACGGCTGGGGAACCTTCGCTTCGCGATCGGTGACGATCGGTGGTTCCGCGGTGTCCCTCGCCGCAGGCAAGCTCGGTGAACTGCTGTGCCGGATCGCCGCGCATCTGCTCGAGACGAGTCCGGACAACGTCCGTCTCGACGGCGACGGTGGCGTGGTCCAGATCGACGACCCGGCCCGTCGCGCGTCGTTCGAGGAGATCGCCGACGTGGCCTACCTGCGCAGCCATCTGCTGCCCAAGGACGTCGAACCGACGCTTTCGGCCACGGCGAGTTTCGACGTGCCCGGCGACGGCACCTTTTCCAACGCCACGCACGCCGTGGTCGTCGAGGCCGATCCGGGTACCGGTGGGATCAAGATCCTGCGCTACGCGTGTGTGGAGGACTGCGGGGTGGTGATTCATCCGCAGGTGGTCGACGGGCAGTGCCGCGGCGGGATCGCGCAGGGCATCGCCGGCGCGTTGTTCGAGGAGATCACCTATGCCGGGAACGGCGAACCGTCGGCCGCCAGCTTCATCGACTACCTCGTGCCGACCGCCACGGAGATCCCCGACATCACCGTCTCCCACCTCGAAACCCCTTGCGCGTTCACCGAAAACGGCGCGAAGGGCGCGGGGGAGGGCGGCACCATCGGCGCACCGGCCGCCGTGCTGAACGCGATCAACGACGCGCTGCGGCACACGGGAGTCGAACTCGACACGACGCCGGTCCATCCGCAGACCGTGCTCGCCGCGCTGGACGCGGTGAGCACGGGGCGCGAGGAAGCGAGCACCCTGTCATGAGCGATCGGCATTTGATCGTCCTGAACGTCAACGGCGACGAGCACGAAGCCCTCGTCGAACCGCGCAAGACCCTGCTCGACGTCCTGCGGCACGACCTCGGACTCACCGGCACCCACACCGGATGCGAGCACGGCGTGTGCGGCGCCTGCACGGTCCTCGTCGATGGTGAACCGGTCCGCGCCTGCCTGATGTTCGCCGTCCAGGCGGAAACGGCCGAAATCCGCACGGTCGAGTCGCTGGGGCATGACGGCGAACTTTCCGATCTACAGCAGGCCTTCAGCGACCACCACGGCCTGCAGTGCGGCTTCTGCACACCCGGATTCCTGATGCTGGCGCAGGGTTTCCTAGCCCAGCGACCGGACGCCGATCGCGAGGAGATCCGCGAGGCCATCTCGGCGAACCTGTGCCGCTGCACCGGTTACCAGACCATCGTGGACGCCGTCGAGGCGACCGCGGCCCGCCGATGCGGTGCAGGCAGCTGTCCCGTCCCGGAAAAGGAGACGACACCGTGATACTGGAAAACGAGCTGTCCGTCCCGGCCGACCCCGGCGCGGTCTTCGCCCTGATCAACGACGTCGAACGGGTGGCCGCCTGCCTGCCGGGCGCGACCCTCGACGGACAGCGTGACGACGCCTACCTCGGCCGGGTGAAGGTGAAGGTCGGCCCGATCACCGCCGCCTACTCCGGCACCGTGCGGTTCACCGAAGTCGTGACCGGCGAACGCCGGCTGCGGTTACTGGCCAGGGGAGCCGACACGCACGGCAACGGCGACGCCGAAGCCGACGTGACGCTTACCGTGCGCGAAGCCCCCGGCGGCGCCACGATCGCGCTCCACACCGACCTGTCGATCCGCGGCAAGCTCGCCCAGTTCGGCAAGGGCGCGATCGGCGCGGTCTCCACCCGGTTGCTCGACCAGTTCGCCCGCAACCTCGCCGACCGGCTGCAGGCACCGTCGGGGGAGCCGGTCCCGGCTGCCCGCCCCGTCCCCGTCAGGTCGGATCCGACGGGCGGCGAGGCTCTCGACGGGCTCGCGATGCTGCTTCCCCCGGGCGTCAAGCGCTACGCCCCGATCGCGGCCGCCGCGGCGCTCGGGCTGTGCCAAGGCTGGCTGCTGGGCCGGATCCGCACCCAGGACAAACTGATCAAGGAGTTGCAGCGTGCCCGTCGATGAGCAGCGCGCCCCCGGTCTGCACGGCGCCGGGACCGACAGCGTCTACGACCGGGCAGGCTTCGGTGCCACTGTGCCCCGTGGATCCCGTCCGGCACTGGTGGTCGTCGACCTGACCCGGGGGTTCACCGAAGCCGGTTTTCCGTCCGGCGCGGACCTCACCGCCGAGGTGACCGCCGCGGCCGCCCTCGTCGCCGAGGCCCGGCGGCACGGTGTCCCGGTGATCTACACGGCGATCAGCTATACGCCGGCCGAGTCGGCTGGCGACGCCGTCGCCTGGCTCCGGAAAGCACCGGGAATGCGTGCCCTGCGGGAAGGAAGCGACGCCGTCGCACTCGATCCCCGGCTCGAACGCCGTGACGGCGACCATCTCATCCTGAAGAAGGGCGCGTCGGCGTTCCACGGAACCGCGTTGGCCGCCCTCCTCACCGGTCTCGGCGCGGACACCGTTCTCGTCTGTGGCGCAACGACTTCGGGCTGCGTGCGGGCGACCGCCGTCGACGCCGTCCAGTCCGGTTTCGTCACGCTCGTCGTCCGAGAAGCCTGTGGTGACCGTGCGCGGGGTCCGCACGATGCCGCGCTGTTCGACCTGCAGGCCAAGTACGCCGACGTCGTCGCCATCGAGGACGCCCTCGCCTACCTGAGCAGTCCCGTCGAATCACCGGCCGCCCGCACGCTCGGGCAGCCCGCGCTGGCCGATCTCGGTACCGTCCCCGCGACCAGCCGCTGGGCGCGCTCGGACGAGATCCGGTTGCATGTGCTGGACTACGGGCCCGCCGACGGGGTCCCGCTGCTCGTGCTGCCCGGGATCACCAGCCCCGCCGTCACGATGGACTTCGTCGCGCGGGAACTCACCGACCTCGTGCGCCCGGTCGTGCTGGACATCCGCGGCCGCGGGCTGTCCGACGACGCGCCGGGCTACGACTTGGCGAGCTACGCCGAGGACGTCGAAGCCGTCGTCACCGGACTCGGCCTGCATCGCCCGATCCTGCTCGGCCACTCCATGGGCGCGCGGATCGCCGCCAGGGTCGCGGCGACCGGCCGCTGTCCGCTGCGTGGCACGGTTCTCGTCGACCCGCCGCTGAGCGGCCCTGGCCGGGGCCCGTATCCGACCACCCTCGAAGCGTTCCTCGGGCAGCTCGACCAGGCCCGCCGGGGCACCGACGCCGACGAGGTGGCGCGCTCCTGGCCACGCTGGCCCCGTCGGGAACAGGAGTTGCGCGCCCGCTGGCTGTCTTCGTGCTCCCGCACCGCGATCACCGCCACCCACGCCGGTTTCGAAGCCGAGGATTTCTTCGCCGACTGGCCCCGGGTGCCCGCTCCGTCGGTCTTCGTCCACGGCGGCGACAGCCCGGTCGTCACCGCCTCCGGCGCGGCCGAAGCGGCCGAGGCCAACCCCCTCGCCGAGTTCGTCGAGGTGCCGAAAGCCGGGCACATGGTCTTCTGGGACCAACCCCAGGCAGCCTTGGGCGCTCTCCGTGACGTGCTGCGGCAAGCGAGTCGTGAGTGGTAATGACGGTTCTAACCGTCATTACCACTCACGAGACCACCCACGCCCAGCCGGGCTGGCCGAGGGGGCGATCCGCGGATCGGCGAACGCGATCTGGTGTGCCGGTGTTCGTCCGCAACCGCGTGGGCCGGCCGACGCTGAGTGTGGGCCTCAGCGTGCTGGTGAACGACGGTCTCACCGATCACTACTTGGTTTCGGCTGGTGTTGAGGGAAACCGAGGCGGCGGCCAGCCTCCCGGAGTTCGTCGCGCGCCCGGGGATGGGCGACGTGCTCGATGATCTGCTCGGCCTGTGCACCGGCGTCGTGGCCCCAGATGGTGGCGGTGCCCTGCTCGCTGACGAAGTAGCTGTGCTGGAACGAGGTGACCGGGCCCGCCAATCGAGGGACCACGGTGGACACATCGGCCTTGGGGTGCCAGGACGGGAGGGCGATGATGGCCCGGCCGCCGGGGGAGTGCAGTGCCCCGACCACGAAGTCGGTCTGCCCGCCGAACCCGGAATAGATGACGTCGTGCACGCGGCTGGCGTTCGCTTGCGCGTACAGGTCGATCTGCAGGGCGCTGTTGATCGAGACCAGCCGGGGCTGCCGGGCGATCAGTCCGGGGTCGTTGGTCTTCTCGGTGCGCAGGAGCCGGACGCGGGGATTGCGGTCCACCCAGTCGTAGAGTTCCGCGCCGCCGAACACGAACGACGCGGTCACCGGCGCGTCCGGGTCGAGTGCGCCCGCCCGTTCCAGCCCCAGCACGCCGTCGCTGAACATCTCCGACCACACGGCGAGACCCCGGCGCGTCGTCAGCGCCGCGAGCACAGCGTCCGGGACAGCGCCGATGCCGAGCTGCAGGGTCGCGTCGGCCGGGACGAGTTCGGCGACGCGGTCACCGATCGCGTGCGAGACGTCGCTGATCGGGCGCGGCACGGGCGAGGGCAGGGCCTCGTCGACCTCGATCGCGTAGTCCACCTCGTCACAGGCGAGCACGCCGTCGCCGTAGGTGTAGGGCATCCGCGGGTTGAGCTGGGCGATCACGAGACCGCCGCGGGCACGCACCGCCTCGATCGCTGCGGGCAGGATGTTCACTTCCGTGCCCAGGGACACGCATCCGTCCACCGGCGTGGAGGTGTGGATCACCACGATGTCGGGTGGCAAGGCCTGCTGGAGCAGACGGGGCACCAGTGACAGGCGGGAGGGGAAGTACCGCAGCATCGGCTTCCCGCGCATCCCGGGCCCGACGAAAGGCGTTTCCAGCGTCACCCCGGCACGGTCGGGGAGACCGGCCTGGGCGTTGAGCGCGAACAGCCGGTACTCGGCCACGGCCTCGTCCAGTAGCTCCAGGGCGCGATACGGGGTGGCGAAATTGCCGCTGACCACGACCCTCGGACAGGTGACGGCGGCGGACAGGACGGCGGACAGCCGCGACTCGGACAAGATGCGCATGGACCCTGGATACCGGACCGGGCCGACCGGCCCATCGCCCGGGTCTCGCTTGCCGGGACTCACACCGGGACGAGCAGTATCCACAAAGGACCATCGGCGAGCGGAAGCGGCTGCCCGGCCGCCGTGCGGAACCGGGTCGGCGACTGCTGATCGGGCCGCTCCCAGGTCGCGGGGTACCGCTGCCCTTCCCGCCACACCGTGGCCTCGCCGGTCCCGGTCGTTTGCGCGACCGGTGAATTCGGCACGGTTCCGCTCTCACCGCGTTCACCGATCCGGACCGGCACCCGCTGTTCCACGACGGTCGCGGCCTCGACCCGCCCGGTGCCGCCGGAGGTCAGCGGTTTGCCGTCGAGGACGATCAACCACCGATTTCGTTCGGGAGACCAGGTGAAGTCGAACGCCGCGGCGGGAAACCGGATCGACGCCGTCGAGGTGGCCACTCCCGGACCTGGTGCCGGGCCGGATTCCGGCAGCGATCCTGCGGTCACGGGCTCGCTACCGGGCAGTTTTTCCGGGTGGAGGAACAGATTGTGCGGGTTGGGGCGGGTTTCGTCGCGGGAGTAGGCGTTCGGGACTTCCGACGGCGAGGCGTTCACCAGCAACGACGTATGCAAGGCGGGCAGCAGCTCCGGGGCCGCTCCGGAATAGGCCAGGGTGGTCTTGCCGTACTGCGTCAGCAGTCCGAGGTCGGTCGCCCGTGCACTCCGGACCGGCCCGATGACCGACGGCGGCCGGTGCCAGTACAGCGCGAGCAGCCGCGTCAGGCCACCCTCGACCGGTTCGACGTAGACCAGGTCCGCTTCGGCCAACCCGGTCTGCGGGCGGGCCGCGAGCACGTTGTCGATTTTGACCGCGAGCACCGAGCGGTGCTCCGGCGCGGCGGATTCACTCGCTCCGGGGGCAGCGCCGGTACTGGTGTCCTTCGCGGTTCCCCTGATGACCAGTACCACCGCGACGGCGACCACCAGTACACCGATCACCGAGGCCACCCACCAAGAGCGTTTCATCGGTGCACCCTTCCGGCCATGGCCGCGGGGAGCGGCTCCCGGCGAAAGTGTCCCTCGCCCATCCTGGGGAGGCCAGCCGAAGATCGGCCAGGCGGACCGGGCTGACGCGGATGTCGGGTTGCCGGCGTGGGCGGCCGGTCCGCACTCGCACGGGAACCGACGTGGACCCGGCTTCCCGCGGTGGCGCCGGTGGTGAATGCTCCCGGTCGTAGGCGGCGCGGCGGCGAGGGTCGCGCGGCAGGCGGTAAGCGGCCAGGACTTCGGCCAGGCGTGCCGGATCGGCGGGTTCGAGCCGGGTGTCGGGATGAAGCGCGCGTACCAGCGCCCGGAACGCCGCGGTGAGCTGGCCGTCCTCGGCCGTGCGGGTGACGCCGAGGATTCGATAGGGATCGTGGCGGGGCATGGCTCAGCTCCCCTCCCCTCCCCGTCCAGGTCGTTCCACGGCTTGTCCAGGCCCCGGAGAACGGGGGTCTCCGGGGCCTTACGGGCGAGTGATCAGGCGTTGATCCGCTTGGTGTCGTTGTCCGCGCTGATGGCGATCTTGCGCGGCTTGGCACGCTCGGCGACCGGGATCCGCAACGAGAGCACACCGGCCTCGTAGCTGGCCTGGATGTTGTCCGCGTCCAGGGTCTCGCCCAGGAACAACTGGCGGCTGAACGCCCCGCGGGGCCGCTCGGCGACCTGGTACTCGGCGGAGTCGTCGCCGGGGCCGGGCCGTTCGGCCTTCACGGTCAGCACGTTCCGCGAGACGTCCAGGTCGATCGAGTCCGGGCGCACACCGGGCAGGTCGAAGGCGACCACGTACTCGTCACCGGTGCGGTAGGCGTCCATCGGCATCGCCGCCGGACGGGTCAGTGTCCCGTTGGCGCCGAAGAACTGCTGGGTCAGCCGGTCGAGCTCGCGGAACGGGTCGGTACGCATCAACATGTCACAGTCTCCTTCCACACCGATCGTTTCGGGATCGGCGGCCGGATCCGCCGACAGTCCGGTGCCCGCCGCAGCGGTGCTGTGGCGGGCGGATCGGACTCAACTTTTCGAGGCAGGGTAAGTACAATGGCTTGTAACGGCTGGCCGTGTGACACCGCTGCCGCGTGGCGGAGGAGACCGCTCCCTGGCTCCTGTCCGGCGGGCCTTCCTCGCGAGATCACCGCGTCCGATCCACGAGGGGAGGATGGGCCTCCGGTCCGTTTCGCCGGGACGGTCACGGAAATTCGGTACATGACGCGGTGGACGACGTACGGGAACCGCGGCCCGCGTGTCGGCGCCGAAGTTGGCGGCGATGATCGCGTCGAACTCCGTGCGCACCCAAACCGGGTCGAGGCAGATCAGTTCGACGAAGCCCGACTGCCGTGTCTTCGGCAGCCGCCCAGCGGGGCGGGGAACGCTCGTGTCGTACATCTCGATCACTTCCAGGGGCGTCTTCACCAGGTTCCTGACCGATACTTTTCTTATAGCCAACGCCATAGATTGTGTCAAGGCGACGTCAGAGAAAATCTGGTCGCCGTGTACCCGATTCGAGCCGCCTACGATGAGGGACATGGATCTTCGTGAGACGTTCGGCTGGGAAGGGCGGCGCATCGCCTGGGACAAGACCGGCTCCGGGCCCGCGGTGGTGTTCTGCCACGGAACACCGTGGTCGTCGTGGCTGTGGCGCCCGTTCGCGGAAGCGTTGAGCGGCGACTTCACCGTGTACCTGTGGGACATGCCGGGCTATGGCCAGTCGTCGAAGGAGGCCGGGCATCCGGTCGATTTCGGTGTCCAGGCGGAGGCGTTCGCGGCACTGCTCGCGCACTGGGGGCTCGACCGGCCGCACGTCGTCACGCACGACTACGGCGGCGCCGTCTCGTTGCGCACCCATTTGGTGCACGAGGTGGCGTACGCGTCGCTGCTGATGGCCGACGTCGTGGCGATCCCGCCCTCGGGCTCGCCGTTCTTCCGCCTGGTCGAGCAGCACCCCGACGTCCTCGCCCAGGTCCCGCCGTACATCCACGAGGCCCTGGTCAAGGCGTACATCGGCAATGCGTCCCACCGCGGGCTGCCTGACGACGACCTCGCCCGGCTTGTCGCCCCGTGGCTCGGCGAAGAGGGACAACCGGCGTTCTATCGCCAGATCGCCGCGTACGACGAGCGATTCCTGGAGGAGAACGAGGCACTGCTGGACCGCATCGACATCCCGGTGAAGGTCCTGTGGGGCACCGAGGACACCTGGATCCCGTTGGCGACCGGCGAGCGGCTCGCCGCGGGCATTCGCGGTGCCTCGTTCACTCCTGTCGAGCGGGCGGGGCACCTGATCCACCTCGACGCCCCGGTCGTCATGGCGACGGAGCTGCGCTCCTGGCTGACGCGTATGACGTCCTGACTCCAGGTGGGCTCGTGAGTGGTAATGACGGTTAGAACCGTCATTACCACTCACGAGTCCTTGCGAAGCTCTCGGTTACCAGGTCACCGTGAAGTCAGCGGTGGCTCCGTTGCCGGTTTTGGTCAGCCGGGCGATCCGGCTCCGTCGTTCCGGTGACGGGTCCTCCTGCGGGAGAGGGCTGGCGTCGGCGATGTAGTTCCAGGACGCCCACCAGGAACCGTCGGGTGCTTGGAACGCGGTGAACGCACCCGGGCCCCGTTTGTTGCCCGGCAGGTTCTTCTTGCGGTACTTGTCCGGCAGCCCCGGCCGGAACCGCGGCTCACCCGCCGGGGCGGGCTCGTACGAGAAGTACGCCCGCTGCTCGTACATCGGCGTGCACCGGTTGTCGGTCAAGGCGGTCCCGCAGTACGCGACGCCCGTGGAGTAGCGGTTCGCGTACCAGTTGTTCCCCGAGTAGAAGAGGAACCACTCGCCGTCGATACGGACGGCGTTGGGATTCTCGATCGTGAGCACGTCTTCGGCGGGACTGTTGTGGTGTGTCCACTCGAGATTCGTGTTGTCGATCAACTTCTTCGCGTCGTCTTCCGACAGCCGCCGCACGTGCCGGGACCGGTCGAAGTCCAGTTTTGCCGCGCCCAGCGCGGTGATCCGGTTCTGGGTCCACGCGCCATTGCGCAGGGTGAGCCAGACCTCGCCCTGCCCCCGGCTCACGTCGGCGTCGATCGCCCACCCGTGTCCTGGGCAGAACAGCGGATCGGCGTTGGCGACGAACCCGCCGGTGGCACGCAGCGAAGTGGCGTAGCCGATGCAGTGCTTCGCCTGGCCGTGCGGTTCGGGCCCGGGCAACGCCGCGCTGTAGAACACGTAGTAGACGACGCGCCCGTCCTCGTGGTGCGCGAACATCGACGGTGTCCACAGTGGAGAGTCCCGCCGTGCCCAGTAACCGGCGGGGAACGTGACACCGTCCCACGCGTCACCATCGACCGCGCCGCGGCGCTGGAAGTCGCCGCCGGCGAATTCGACCTTCGTGTACGGCAGCTTCTTGCCGGGAATGCTGGCACCGACGGCGATGTAGGTGTTCGTGTCCGGCACCCGCAGCAGATCCGCCGCCGGAAACCGGAAGTCCAGGGACTCGTCTCGCGGTCCGGTCTCGGCTCCGGCTGCCGTCGCGTTCGGTAGCGCCGTCAGGAGACCGGCGCCGCACGCGGCGACGACCGCGCCGATCACCATCGAGCGCAGGAACGAGAGCCGCCTCATCGGGTCACCGTCACCCGGGCGCGGACCGGACGATGGTCGCTGCCGTAGCCGGACAGGGCGTCGACCTCGGAGCCCGCCGAATCCCTCTTCGCCCACACGTGGTCGATGGGCCGGGTTCCGTGGCTCGGGGCGCTGTACGCCTTGGCCACGCGCCGGAGACCGGTCATCAGGTCCGATCCCGGTTCGGCGTTGAAGTCACCCATGACGATCGGCTCGGCCACCCGCGAGGCGAACCAGTCGGCGGTGTTGCGCACCTGGAGGTTGTGCAGTTCGCGGTTGAGGTCGTACCGCTGCGCGGACGGCGTGAGGTGTGCGACGCCGACGACCCACTGGAATCCGGAACCGCCAACGCGTACCCAGTTGACGTACTTCGGCGGTACCCAGCAGCCGCAGTCGCCGGGTTCCGCGGGACCGGTTCCCGGGGTGGAGGGGTCCACTTTGGACGCCGGTGAGATCTCGGTGGCTCCGTGGCCGGAGATGGTCAGGTTGCCGCGTACGAGGATCGCGTTGTGCTTCACCGCCTGACGGTCTGTTTCGTAGATGGCGACATAGCCGGTCGCGGCCGCGGCGTCCTTCACCACTTCCTCGCGGTCGGCGACCTCCTGCAGTCCGAGGACCGCGGGGCGTTCGGTCTCGATGAGGTGGACGAGGTCGGCCTTGAGGCCGCCCGCGTCGCCCACGTTGTAGGTGACCACCTTGATCGTGCGATCGGTCGCGGCCGCGGCGGTGCCGGGCACCGCCGCGAGCGATATCAAAGGCACGAGAAGGGCGAGGGTGAGAGCCTTGCGTCTCGGTGCCGGGCGCGTCGTCGAGGTGCGGAACTTTTCCATGATTTTCCCTCCAGCGTTGCGATGGAAGGGAATCAGAACACCGGTAGGCGGCGCCGGACCACGGAACGAGGGCTCCCGTCATACTCCGGAAAGAATTGACTCCAGCGTTCACCGCCAGCTCGCCTTCGGTGGGGTCGCCGCCGCTCGGTCTTGCCAATTCTGCCATGTGGAAGTTAACCTCCGCAGATCGAAACTTTGGAGCCCGGCACTGCTGAGAGGCGGATCCGATGGTGAAGAGAAGGCCGAAGGCGGGTGACGCCGCCGCGGGAGGCCGTTCCGAGGACGAATGGCTCGGGGCAGGCAAGAGTTTCACCTACGGCATCCAGCACGTTCTGACGATGTACGGCGGCATCATCGCGCCGCCGCTGATCATCGGTGGCGCCGCAGGCGTCTCGCCGTCGGAGATCGGCCTGCTGGTCGCCTCCTGTCTCTTCATCGGTGGGCTGGCGACGATTCTGCAGTCGTTCGGCCTGCCCTTCTTCGGCTCCCGGCTCCCGTTGGTCCAGGGCACCTCCTTCGCCGGGGTGGCGACGATGACCGCGATCGTGGCCGACGGCGGCCTGCCCGCGGTGTTCGGCGCCGTCATCGCCTCGGCGCTGCTCGGCCTGCTCGTCACGCCGGTGTTCTCCCGGCTGGTGAAGTACTTCCCGCCGGTGGTCACCGGCACGGTCATCACGGTGATCGGGCTCAGCCTGATGCCGGTCGCCGCCCGGTGGGCGATGGGCAACGACAGCAAGGCGCAGGACTTCGGCTCGGTCTCCAACATCGGGCTGGCCGCGCTGACGCTGGTCATCGTGCTGGTGCTGAGCAAGGTCCCGATCCCGGCGGTGTCCCGGCTTTCGATCCTGCTGTCCATCGTGGTCGGCACCGTGCTCGCGGCAGCGCTGGGTGAGGCCGATTTCTCCGAGGTCGGGGAAGGCCCGATCTTCGCCGTGCCGACCCCGTTCGCCTTCGGCCCGCCGACCTTCAGCGTCGCCGCGATCGCCTCGATGTTCATCGTCATCCTGGTGACCCTCACCGAGACCACGGCCGACATCCTGGCGGTGGGGGAGATCGTCGACACGCCCGTCGGGAAACGCCGGATCGGCGACGGCCTGCGGGCCGACATGGCGTCTTCGGCGATCGCGCCGGTCTTCAACGGGTTCGCCCAGAGCGCGTTCGCCCAGAACGTCGGTCTCGTCGCGATCACCGGGATCAAGAGCAGGTTCGTGGTGACCGCCGGCGGCGTGGTCCTGCTGGTGCTGGGCATGCTCCCGGTACTGGGACGGGTGGTCGCCGCGATTCCTTACCCCGTACTGGGCGGCGCGGGTCTCGTCCTGTTCGGCACGGTCGCGGCGTCCGGCATCAAGACGCTGTCCAAAGTGGACTACAACGGGAACATGAACCTGGTCATCGTCGGGGCCTCCGTCGGCCTGGGCATGGTCCCGATCGCGGCGCCGGACTTCTACCACCACTTCCCGGCCTGGGTCGGCACCATCTTCCACTCGGGAATCAGCGCGGCCGCGCTCACCGCGGTCCTGCTGAACCTGTTCTTCAACCACTTGAAGACGGGCAAGACCGACGACAACCCGTCAGTGTTCGCGACCGCCACGCGAGTGATCGACTACTCGGACCTGAAGGCGTTCTCCCGGCTGGAAAACGGTGACAGGATCGTCGACGGCAAGATCGTCGACGCCGACGGCAATCCGGTGCCGGTGCGGGACGCGGCCGGCCGGCCGGTGCCCTACCGGATCGGCTCCGAGCCGGACGCGCACTGATCGGGTCGGTCGTGGAGCTCGCGGATGAAGCGCCCCTGCCGGCTCGAGGTCTCGTGATAGCCACGCGCCCGATAGAAGTGTTGCGCGGCGTCTCGGGTGCGTGACGTGGTGAGTTCCAGCCGCACGCAGCCCCATTCGCGGGCGAGGTCCTCCGCCGCGGTCAGCAACAGGCTCGCGACGCCGGTGCGCAACCGCTGCCGGACGACCACGAGTCCCTGCAGATGGGCGTTGCGTTTCGCGTCGGCCAGTCGCGGATTCGCCACGACAGCGGCCATGCCGACGACGTCGGCGTTGTCGTCGGCGACGATGAGAGCACCTCGCGGAAGGTCTTGCCACTGCTTCAGAATCTCGGCGACCCCCTCGCGATCCTGTGGGTGTCCTCAATCCTCGAAGAGGGGAACGAGGGCGTCTACGTCGGCTGGGGTGGCGGGCCGGATTCTTACCCCGGAAGCTTATCGAGAGGTAAGGCGAACGTGGCGTGTTGCGTGCGACGTCGGTTCGCGCCGCCGTCTGATGTCTCCAATGCGGCATTGGGGACATGAACGGCATGAGGGTGGGCGTCGGCTTCGAGGGGAATACGCAACGCAGAGGTGCCGACCACGACAACTTTGACTTATCCCTCAATAGTGTCAGCGCACCTCGAGTCGCGGCGGGTCAGAGGTTCACCACCGAGAGCCCGTCCGCCACGACGACGCCGTTGTGCAGCACCGTGCGGTCCTTGCCTCGGTCCATCACCGCGCTCGTCGGGGTTTCGCCGTCCACCAGCACCAGATCGGCGCGGTCGCCGACGGCCACGCCGGGACGGTCGGCGAGGCCGGCCAGCCGCGGGACGTCGTGGCTCATGATCGACGCGCCGCCCATCGTCGCGACGGCCAGTGCCAGTTCGATCAGGTCGTCGCGGCGGAAGTTGTGGGTGAAGGCCAGTTGCCAGGTGCGGTCGAGCAGATCGCAGTTGCCGTACGGGCTCCAGTAGTCGCGCTGGCCGTCTTCCCCAAGGCCGACGCGCACGCCGGCGGTCGTGAGGTCAGCCAGGGACAGCTGGCCGTCCACCGACGGTGCGACGGTCGCCATCGCGATGTCCAGTTCCGCGAACGTGTCGATCATGCGGCGGCTCACCGACTCAGAGACCGAGCCCAGACCGTACGCGTGGGACATCGTCACCTTGCCGCGCATGTCCAGCGCACGGACCCGCTCGATCACCAAGTCGGTGGAGAACACGCCGAGGTGCCCCGGCTCGTGCAGGTGGATGTCCACCTCCACGCCGTATTTCTCGGCGAGCCCGAACACGACGTCCAGATGTCCCTTGGGGTCCTTGTCCAGTGAGCACGGGTCGATCCCGCCGACGACCGTGGCGCCCGACCGCAGGCCGGCCTCCAGCACGTCCGCGGTGCCGGGCTCGCGCAGGATACCGGCCTGCGGGAACGCCATCACGTCGACGTCCGCGTGCGCGGCGAACCGTTCCTTCGCGGCGAGGACGGCGTCGAGCTTCTCCAGCCGGCAGTCGACGTCCACCTGCGCGTAGCTGCGCACCCGTGTGGTGCCGTTGGCGATCATCCGTTCCAGCGTCCCGGCGACGCGCTCGGGCAGCGGGACCTCGGCGTCGCGCCAGTTCTCGCGGTCGTTCAGCATCATCGCCCACACTCCCGGCGCGCCCGTATGCGGCCGGAACGGCAGGCCGATCCGCGTCGAGTCCAAGTGGACGTGCACGTCGCTGAACGACGGCAACAGCAGTCGCCCGCTGCCCTCGACCGTGTCGGGCGTGGTGGCGGCGGCCGGATCGTGCGGTCGCACCGCGGCGATCCGGTCGCCGGTCACTTCGACGTCGCTACGCTGTCCGCCCCACGGGCGGACGTCGCGGATCAACACGGAGAGCACCTTCCCGCCGGGGTCCGAACCGGCCCTTTGGTATACCAAAGAGAGCGGAAGGTGTCGCGTCCGGGTGGCTTTCGCTCCTGTTCTCCACCGGGTTCACAGCCGGGTCCAGCGCTGGTTGGCGCCGCCATGACAGGTCCAGAGCACCAGCCGCGATCCATTGGTGGTGGCGGCCTGGTTCACGTCCAAGCAGAGTCCGGAGTGGACGCTCGTGATGGATCCGTCGGCGTTCAGTGACCACTTCTGGTTGCTCTGGCCGTTGCACGACCAGGTGAGTACCCGCGTGCCGTTGGCGGTCCCCTGGTTCTCGGCGTCCAGGCACTTGTCGCCGAAGACGCGGACCTCACCACCGGACCAGATCGTCCACGCTTGGTTCGCCGCGGGGTGGCAGTCCCAGATCACCACGGCCGCGCCGGGCGAGGTCGACCCGTTGTCCACAGCCAGGCAACGGCCGGAGCCGGTGCCGCGCAGCCTGGCCGTCGTACTGGCCACCGGCGTACCGCCCTCGACCCGGTACACCGCCACGCCGTGCGCCGGGACGACGGCGGAAATCTGCCCGCCGCTGCCGGACGTGGCACCGGTCCACAGATCGTCCACGCTTGGTTCGCCGCGGGGTGGCAGTCCCAGATCACCACGGCCGCGCCGGGCGAGGTCGACCCGTTGTCCACAGCCAGGCAACGG
>NZ_JBVISU010000004.1:290932-397426 GCF_055575355.1 Amycolatopsis sp. NPDC034160
GTACCGCCCTCGACCCGGTACACCGCCACGCCGTGCGCCGGGACGACGGCGGAAATCTGCCCGCCGCTGCCGGACGTGGCACCGGTCCACAGATCGGTCAGCGTGAACGACCCGCCGGACAACCCGATCTGCGCCGACGTGGTGGTGACGGTGGTGGTCGCCTCGCCGCGATTGAAGAGGCCGACCGCGACCGAACCGTCCGACAGTGCTTTGGCGAAGATCTCCGTGGCGCCGTCGTCGCGTACCCGGCGTCCGCCCGCGCCGAGTTTGTCCTGGTTCACCGCGAGCAGCCGCTGGCTGCGCAGGATCGCGCTGACGTCGGCGGACATGGTCCGGATGTCGTTGCCCGCCATCAACGGCGCGGCCATCAAGGCCCAGAGCGCGAAATGCGACCGGGACTCGGTGAGCGTCAGGCCGGGCCGCCCGACCACCAGCATGTCCGGGTCGTTCCAGTGGCCGGGGCCCGCCTGCGAGGCCAGGGGAGCGGTGATGTCGACGACGTTGCCGACGCCCATGGGGTAACTGTTGGTGTTGCCGTTCTGCCAGATGTCCAGCAGATCCTCGGTGGTGCGCCACAGATCCGCGATCTCGCCCCAGTTGTACTTGTCACCGGTGGGGGCGTGATAACTGTTCGGGTTGATGCTGTACACGATCGGCCGTCCGGTGGCACGCACCGCGTCCCGCATGATCGTGAACCGGGCGACCTGTTCGTCCCGGCTGCCGTCGGGGGAACACCAGTCGTACTTCAGGTAGTCCACGCCCCAGGAAGCGAACGTGCGCGCGTCTTGCGCTTCATGCCCCATGCTGCCGGTGGAGCCCGGGTACGCGCCGCCGCGCTGAGCACAGGTGCGCTCGGTCGGCACCTGGTAGATCCCGAACTTCAGGCCCCGGTCGTGGATGTAGTCACCCAAGGCCTTCATACCACTGGGGAACTTCGTCGGGTGGGCACGCAGATTTCCCTGGGTGTCACGCTGCGGGTCGAACCAGCAGTCGTCGACCACCACGTAGCGGTATCCCGCGTCCCGCATCCCCGAAGAGACCATCGCGTCCGCCGCCTGGCGGATCACCGTCTCGTTGACACCGCCGCAGCCGAAACTGTTCCAACTGTTCCAGCCCAACGGAGGAGTGACCGCGGGACTGCCCGGTGCCGCGTCGGCCACCCGCCGATCCGACGCGCCCGTCACCAAGGCCAGCGCCGCGGCCGCGATCGCCACCACGGCGACCAGTCGCCGGCGTGCTTGAGTGAGCATCGTTGCTCCTTCGGTGGTCAGTGTGATCCATTGTGGACACTCGGCTGATCAGCAGGATTTCGTGTGGGGAGAGACCGGGACATCGGCGGGAGAAAGGACTAGTGGCCCCGAAATGCGGGCACGGTGAAGAACGCACCGAGAGTGAACGGAGTGGCGAGCGATCCAGTGGCGATTCGCCGGTGAACCATGAGGACTCCCGGAAGAGTGCCGAAACCGGTTCGATCAGCTCCATATCGTACGGGATTCGCCGCGGAGAGCGCAATGCGTCGGGTTCACGGCCGGGGCCGAGGAGCGAAACCTGTACGGCGCCTTGACTGTGGCGGTGTTATCGGCCACGCTCGTGCTAGCTCTGCCGAGTACCGCCCTTGCTCTGTCGACTCGCAGCACCGGTCTCATCCATGCCTGCCAGGCGAACGGATAGGTATGTTAGCGCTAACAATACCGCTGTGGCAACGACTTCACGGTGGCGCCGGGTAAGGCGGAGCTATGTCCACAATGTACTGATTTCGGCGCGTCGTTCTCCAGGGAAAGGGACACAAGGATGTCTTCCTCTTTCAGCCGGCGGCGGCTTCTGCAAGCGACGGGAGCCGCGACGGTCGCCTCTGTCGTGGGGGACTACTTCGGCGGCTCGCTCGCGCATGCGGCGGTGCCCCCGGTCAGGCCGGACCTCGGGGTGTCCGCGTATCCCTTCCCGCTCGGCCAGGTGCGGCTGAGCGCGAGCCGGTGGCTGGACAACCAGAACCGCACCGTGAACTATCTGCGGTTCGTCGACGTAGACCGGTTGCTGTACAACTTTCGGGCCAACCACCGGCTGCCCACCAAGGGTGCCGCTCCCACTGGCGGCTGGGACGCGCCGGATTTCCCGTTCCGCAGCCATATGCAGGGACATTTCCTCTCGGCGTGGGCGCAGGTGTACGCGGTGACCGGGGACGCCGTCTGCCGTGACAAGGCCGTGTACATGGTGGCGGAATTGGCCAAATGCCAAGCGAACAACGGCGTGGCCGGGTTCCGCGGCGGGTATCTGTCAGGCTTTGCGGAGGCGGACTTCAATGCCTTGGAAGCGCGGACCCTGACCAACGGCAACGTACCGTACTACTGCATCCACAAGACCCTGGCCGGTTTGCTGGATGTGTGGCGCTACCTGGGAAGTACTCAGGCCCGTGACGTTCTGTTGCGGCTGGCGGGGTGGGTCGACCAGCGCACCGGCCGGTTGACCGGACAGCAGATGCAGGCGATGTTGGCGACGGAGTTCGGCGGCATGAACGCCGTGCTGGCGGATCTGTACCAGCAGACCGGCGACTCGCGCTGGCTCGCCGTCGCCCAGCGCTTCGACCACGCCGCGGTGTTCACCCCGCTGGCGGCCGGCCAGGACCAGCTCAACGGGATCCACGCCAACACGCAGGTACCCAAATGGATCGGTGCCGCGCGGGAGTACAAGGCCACCGGTACCCCTCGCTACCGCGACATCGCCGGAAACGCCTGGGGGATCTGCGTCGACGCGCACACCTACGCCATCGGCGGCAACAGCCAAGCCGAGCATTTCCGGCCGCCCAACGCCATCGCCGGCTACCTGAGCAAGGACACCTGCGAAAGCTGCAACACTTACAACATGCTGAAACTCACCCGGGAACTGTTCGCGCTGGATCCCGGCCGGGCCGAGCTGTTCGACTACTACGAGCGGGCGTGGCTGAACCAGATGATCGGCCAGCAGAACCCGGCGGACCCCCATGGACACGTCACCTACTTCACTCCGCTGAACCCGGGTGGCCGTCGTGGTGTGGGGCCGGCGTGGGGCGGCGGCACATGGAGCACCGACTACGACTCGTTCTGGTGTTGTCAGGGCACGGGCCTGGAGATGCACACGGCCCTGATGGACTCCATCTACTTCTCCAGTGGCTCCACGCTGATCGTGAACATGTTCCTGCCCTCCGTGCTCAACTGGGCGCAGCGGGGGATCACCGTCACGCAGACCACGTCGTACCCGGTCGGCGACACCACGACCTTGCGGGTCACCGGCAACGTCGGCGGGACGTGGTCGATGCGCCTCCGCGTCCCCGGCTGGACGAGCGGGGCCACCATCAGTGTCAATGGCACGGCCCAGAACATCACCACCACGCCGGGCAGCTACGCCACCTTGACCCGCTCGTGGAACCCCGGCGACGCAGTCACCCTTCGCCTGCCGATGCGCGTCATCACGCGCCCGACCAACGACGATCCGAACGTCGCCGCGATCACCTACGGCCCGACGGTCCTGTCCGGGAACTACGGGAACACCGCACTCAGCGCACTGCCGTCACTGAACACTTCCTCGATCACCCGGACCAATGGCAGCTCGCTGGCCTTCACCGCCACCGCGAACGGATCCACCGTCGACCTGGGTCCGTTCCACGACGCCCACGGCCACAACTACACCGTCTACTGGAACGTCGGCGGCACTGCTCGCCTCGTGAACGTGGGCAGTGGCCTCGTGCTGGGCATCCAGGACATGTCCACGGCCGACGGCGGCCGTGCGCTGCAGTGGCCCGACTCGGGCACCGCGGACCACGACTGGGAGATCATCACGGAGGGAGACGCCGTCCGCTTCCGCAACGCCAACAGCGGCAAGGTACTAGGTGTCCGCGACATGTCCACAGTGGACAACGCGGAGGTCCTGCAGTGGGCGGACAACGGCACCGCCGACCACCGGTGGACGCTGCTCGACCAAGGGGACGGGACGTACAAGATCCGCAACGTGCACAGCGGCAAGCTGCTCGGCATCGAGAACAATTCCGCCAGCGTGGGCGCCTTCGCCGTCCAGGAGGCCGATAACGGCACCGCCGACAACCGATGGCGAATCGTGCGCGACAACTGACGGCGAGCGTGGCCCCGCGCGGTTCCGTTGAGCGGTAAGTCAAAGGTCTCTGGTGGCCGAGGCCTGTGGTTCCCGAGGTCGCGTTGGGAACCTATGCCGCAATGCACGCCATCGGTCCGATGGTGGGTGTGTTTCCGGAAACGCTGCGTGTGTGGATCGTCTAGGCCGGTCCCATGCCGGTGCCCCAGTGCGGTCTCCAGGCATGGCGAGGGGCTCGTCGCCGGTGTGGCTGGCGGGTTCCTCGGGTGATGCGGGGGTCAAGCGGCGCGGTGGAGGATGTTGCGTCTGGGTTTTCGTAGCGGGTCCAGGTACTGGGGCGGTGTGGACTCCGGGAGCCCGTTGGCCGCCAGTCGGACTTCCCAATCCCCGTGGTGAATCAGTCGGTGATGAACACCGCGCAGCAGAGGCCGCTCCAGAAGTGGTAAGTGCCCCGCACCCTCCATGATCTACCGAGCCCCACTGTCGATTACCGGACGGAAGTCTTTTACGGTCAGGGTACGAATCGGCCACCACGCGCCATGTTCGCCTTACCCCTCAACGGTTCACCGGGACGGACCACCGCCGAGAGCGTGGTGGCCGGCGTCGAAGCTGCGCAGGGCCGCTCCGACCGCGGCGGCGACGGTGATCTCGAAGGCTTCGTCTTCGCTGTGGCCGGCCTCTGCGAGTGCGGCGAAGTCTGTTTCAGTGATCTTGAAGGAAGTGTCGCGAACCTTCTTCGCGTAGGACTGCAAAGGCTCGGGGAGGGCGTCCCCGGCCGCGGCGGCGGTTCGGCGAGCGGGGCTGGTCGTGGCGGGTGCCCTCAGCACCGAGTGCCGCAGGTTCTGGACGACGTCGCCGTGGTCGGCTGGGCGGCCGTCGGCGAGCAGAAAGCCGGGGAAGCGATAGCCGAACCGGTGCAGCGAGCGGGTTCCGCTCTGCAACTGGCCCTCGCGGAGGGTGAACCCGAACGCGTTGGCCAGGCGGTTGACGATGTTCCACACCAGGTTCACGCGCAGCGCTTCGAGGACGGCGTGCTCGGGGATGCCGGTCGTCGTGGCGGCTTCGAGGTGGTCGGGGTCGAGGGTGACCGATTCGAGGAAGGCGCGGACGGTGAGGAGTTCGGGTCGCGCGGAGGCGGGGTCGTCCGGATCGATCTCACCGGTGCCGGCGATCCGGGTCAGCTCGGCGTGGGTGACGACGCAGAACGGGCATTCGTGCAGCTGTGCCGTGCTCATGGCGAGGAATTCGCGTTCCCCCGCGGTCCAATACGACGGCCCGCGCATCGCCTCGGCTGTCAGGTCGAGCAGTGGTCTGGTGAGAAAGCCGGGGCGATACAGCAGCATCTTCACGATGTCCGAACTGGCCACGCTCGACATTTTGGAGGTGAGGGCGAAGAACACCTTCGCGCGACGTCGGTGGTTGTTGTCGAGAATGGACAGTCTCATCAGGACTCCGGAGTTTCGAGTGCGTGCAGCCGGCAGGCGAGATAGCGCCGGTCAGCGGGGTTGGCGGCGAGGTCGTGCGCGCGCCGGTATGCCGTGGCCGCGTCTTCGGCGCGGCCGAGGCGGCGCAGGAGGTCGGCGCGGGCCGCGTGTAGCAAGTGGTAGCTGTCGAGGCCCTTTATCTCGTCCATGAGCGCCAGTCCTTCGGCCGGGCCGGTGGCCATGGCGACCGCGACAGCGTGATTCAACGCCACCACCGGGGACGGTGTCGAAGCGAGCAGCCTGGCGTACAGGGCGGCGATGCCGGACCAGTCGGTGTGCGCGGGCGTCGGTGCCTGAGCGTGCATGATCGCGATGGCGGCCTGCAGCTGGTAGGGGCCCGCCGTGCCGGAACCCAGCGCGCGATCCAGCAGGCTGACGGCTTCGGCGATTTCGGCGCTGTCCCAGCGTGAGCGATCCTGGTCTTCGAGCAGGACGAGGTCCCCGGCGGGGTTGTAGCGGGCCGCGGTGCGTGAGTCGTGGACGAGCAGCAAAGCCGCCAGTCCCAGCGCTTCCGGTTCGTCGGGCATGAGGGTGGCGACCAGCCTGGCGAGCCGGATCGCCTCCTGCTGCAGTTCGCGGTATTCGGGCTGGTCGCCGCCGGCGGTGTAGCCCTGGGTGAAGATCAGGTAGATCACCGCGAGGACGCCGGAGAGCCGCTCGGGCAGGAGATGGTCGGCGGGTACCTCGAAGCCGACCCCGGCGTCACGGATCTTGCGTTTGGCCCGCACCAGTCGTTGGGCCAGGGTCGCTTCACCGATCAGGAAGGTGCGGGCGATCTGCCCGGCGGTCAGCCCGGCCACGGCCTGCAAGGTCAGCGCGACCCGTGCTTCCTCGGCCAGAGCGGGATGGCAGCAGGTGAAGAGGAGGCTGAGCCGCTCGTTGCCGATAGCGAGAAGGCTGTCGCCACCGGGATCCATGGTCATCACCTCCTCCTGTGCTCCCAGCAGCGCGAGCTTTTCCCGCCCGCGCCGGGATCCGGCGGATCCGGTCGATGGCGCTGTTGCGGGCCGCCGTCAGCAGCCATGCGACCGGATCGTCAGGTGCCGTGCCCGCCCATTTGTCCAGCGCGAGCGCGCACGCGTCCTGCAGTGCGTCTTCGGCGAGTTCGAAATCGCCCAGCGCACGGACGAGGGCGGCGAGCATCCGGCCGCGGTGCTCGCGGTAGACCTCCAGCAGGACGCGGGTGGAGGTCATAGGCCGGTGGCCGCCCGGTGATCGAGGTCCGGTATCCCGGCGATCGGCCGGACCTCGATGGTGCCCTCTTCGGCCATCGGGCACAGCGCGGCCAGTTCGAGGGCTTCGTCGAGGTTGCGGCAGTCGAGGATGTACGCCCCACCGAGATGTTCATGGGTCTCGAGGAACGGGCCGTCGGTGATCAGCGTCTTGCCTTCGCGGACGCTGACCGTGGTGGCGGTGTGCTCACCCCGCAGGGGATGGCCCGCGACGAACGCGCCGCGACGGCGGCATTCTTCGGCGAACGCGTTCACCCTGGCCAGCGCCTCGGGAAAGCCGGGATCCCCCGGTTCGGGGCGCTCGCAGTTGTAGACCAGCAGCATGTATTGCATCTGTCCTCCAGCGCAGCGGATTCGGACTGTCGAAGAGGATGACGAACAGCCTGACCGTATCTCGACAGACGACCGCCGCTGATCAACGTGGCGAGGAGGTGGTTGCGCTTCTGGCCGAGCGCCATACCCGCGGAATTCGCTCCGAAGGCCCTTTGAGACTGGACTACAGCTCCCGCAACTCTTTCGAGGCGCTGCCGATCCCGCTCGACGCGTCGGGGAGGCTGACGCTGCCCCTCCGTGTCACACCCTGCCGACCGGACCAAGGTACCCGAGATCCGGCGACGAGAAGGGGTGAACCGAGAAGCTAGCGAGGCCGCTGCGGCCAGGCGGGATGGCTGGGCGGTTCGGCGAGGTCTTCGAGATAGGTGACCTCGCTGAAGTCCTCGTCCGCGACGGGGGTCCGACGGGGACGAGGCGGCGGCGGGGGAGCTTCGGACACCTGTTCACCGGCGAGTTCGGCTTCGACGGCGGCCAGGGCGGGCCAGACCTTCTCCTTCGCCTTCGGCGCGAACAACGCGAGCGCCAGTGGGTGGTCGCACGTGCCCGCGGCGACGTCCTCCCAGGTGAACTTGCCCTCGCGGACGGCGTCGGCGGCCCGCGAGAGCCGAGGTGAACAATCCGGCCGCGCGGCGGCTCGCCGGAACACCTCGGCGGAGAACGCGGGTTCGACTGTCACGGGACCTCCCGCCGGATCAGGGGGCAGGCTGCCTCGCCTCAGACGAGTTCGCCGATGCCTACGGACGCGCCGCTTGATCTTACCTTCTTAGTGGGTGATCACGTCTCACACGTCAGCGCGCCGGACCAGGCGCGACGCCCTCGTTGACGGCGAAGAGCGCGATGACCAGTCCTGCCACCGCGTCCAGCCAGGTCCAGCCGAGCACCGCGTAAGCCACCAAGCCGAGGAGCGTGGTCACGCTCAACCAGACGCAGAGTCGCGTTTCGGCCGCGTCGGCGACGACGAGCCGCGAGTTTCATCTCCAGTCCGGTCCGGCGTTTCGCAGCGGTGAGAAAGGACATGGTCACGATGGAGACCGCGGTCAGGACGAGGCCGACCACCGATTGCCCCGGTCTGGTTCCGCCGACGATTCCCGGACACTCTCGAAAAGGATAAAAGCACCCAAGGCGAAGAACGTGAGCGCCACGAACCGCGGCGCGCGGTATTCCTTTGGGCCGAAGAGCACATCGCCGAGGTGCTCGTGGCCCGTGAAACCTACGACGCTAGTTCTTTTCCGGCATCGCCGAAGAGCGCCGTGGGAACGCCGGAACGTGTCCGGGCGGCCGACGTCGTCGACGACCGCTGCGAGGTATGGCGCGCCGTCGCCGCGGAACGCGGTGTGCGCCTGCGCGCGGACCACGCGAACGGGGACCTGGAGGTTCTGGTCAGCCCCGGCAACCTCGAACAGGTGCTGGACAACGTGCTCGCCAATGCAGTGGGGCTCTCGCCGTCCGGTGGTGCGGTCGTCGTCCGGACCGCCAGGGAGGGCGAGCACGTGCTGATCGAGGTGGCCGATGAAGGGCCCGGTCTGCCCGAGGCCGGCCAGCTCCAGGCGTTCGACCGGTTCTGGCGCGGTTCGGGTACGACCGGGCCCTCGGGCTCCGGCTGCGGGCTGGCGATCGTCAACAGCTCGTCACGGATGACGGCGGCACCGTAGGTCTCTCGGACGCCGACGGCGGGGGCTTGTGCGTCCGCATCCGGCTGCGTTCCGTTTCCTAGCGGCTTTTTCTTCGCGGGAAACGACCATCATCCCTTGTGGACAGTCCGGTAAGGCGGGACCGGGCACATCAGCGGATGGTGTGGCGGATCCAGTCGGCGTAGGCGGGCACGCTGGTGTAGAGGCCAGGCCCGTTGGCGCAGGGCACGTCGTTGTCGCCCGGACCGGAGGTGACGCCGATCAGCTCCCACCGGCCACCCTTCCCGCGCTGGACCTGCGGCCCGCCGGAGTCGCCCATGCACGCCATCGCGCCACGCTTGCGGCTGATGGTGCACAGCCTGGTCGAATCCGCGTATCCAGGGGAGCACTCGGACTCCGCCCCGCGGCGGGTGTCGAGCTGCTGGAGCCGTTCGGGGAACACCGCCTTGGTGATGTCGGCGGTGTCGACGGTGGTGCCGAAGCCCAGCAAACGGGTCGGCGTGCCGGGGCGACCGGGACGGACGGCGATGCGGATCGGCTGTTCGGAGACCGGACGGTCCAGGCGTACCAGCGCGATGTCGTTCTTGTTCGGCGAGTCCGGCTGGTAGCCGGGGTGGCGCACCATGCGATCGATCGCGCGGACGGTGCCGCCGGAGGTCCGCCGCTCACTGCCGATGCGCACGGTCCCCTCCGGCCTGGCCGGGTTGTTCTCCGGGTCGACGCAGTGCGCCGCGGTCACCACCCACTGAGGGTGGATCAGCACCGCCCCGCAAACACCCTTGGCGTTGTTCATCTCGGGCACGACCTCCGGGATCGAGGCCATGAACTCGTAACGCTCGGTGGAGTTCTTCCCGTTCACCACGGCATCGGCGCCGCCGGGTACCGCGACCGCGCAGAACGCCACGGCCAGCGCGACACTGGCGGTACGAATCATGTTACGGCGCAAGTAATCCACTCTCGACATGCTCTTCCTTCATTCGGTGGCTTCGGTCTTTTCCAGCATCGCCGTCCGCCGCGTCTCGCACCATCGGGTCAGCCCGCCGATCCGCGGTGGCGGCGCCCCGACTCGGGTGGTAGCGCCTGCGCTACCAGCGTCGGAGGCAGGGCCAGCCATGGTGCGCCGGCGGGCATGCGGTTGACGGTCGTGGCGAGACCGCGCCAGTCGTCGTGGCCGGGCTGGAAGAGCCCGCCGGAGAACCCAGCCGTCGACCGCGTCCTTGGCCGTCCTGAGCACGGTGCCCTGCCCGGGCAGCATCGCGAAGCGCAGGTCGTCGCGCAGCAGGGACATCAGCCCGTCGAGATCGTTGCGCTCATGGGCGTCGATGTAGGCCTTCACCACACCGCGCTCGTCATCCGACAGTTCGTGGGTGGCGGGGCCGCGCCAGTCAAGGCGGTGGCCGGGCAGTCGCCCGCGCATCGTCACGCGCGCGGCGGCAGGTGCTGGACGGCGACGATGAACGCCAACTCGATCGTCTCCCGCGCCATCACCGATTCCTGCGGGTGCTCGGGGAGCGCCCGGCCGGGGTACGGCTGCAGGTACAACATCTCGGAGCCGTACCCCGGCTGTGCGCTTCTCCAAAAAGTCCAGGCAAACGTTCGTCGCGATCCGGTACAGCCAGGTCCGCAGCGCGGAGTTGCCCTTGAACGACTCCCGCTTGTTCCACGCCCGCGCGCCGTAGCACCTGAACGGGCCGCCGCGATGAACGTGGTTTCGTCGCTGCCCAGCGGGCTGGCGTCGGTCATGGTCGTCAATCCTTCCACCGCGGCGAGGGGGCTACCAGAACTGATGCCGCGGTGGAGGACTTCTGATCGGTGAAGCCCGCTGGGGAGCGACGAAGGCCGTCAGATGGTGACGTGGGTGGCTCGTGGCCCGGCGGGTAGGAGGCAGGTGTAGCTCAATGGGAGCAGGCTCACGAAGGTTCCGCCCGCCCCGGTGCAGATGCGGTTGGCTTCCTGGACGCGGCGGTTGGTCGTGTTGAGAGGGTTGAACACGCAGACGTAGCCGACCGGATTCACGGTGAGGGTCAGTACGCCGCCGGTGGCGTTGCACAGTTCGGTGGCGTTTCCCGTGCTCGAGCCTGGTCCCGTTGTCGGTGGTGTGCTCGTGTTCTCGCAGCTGGCGTGGATGTCGGGGTCCGGCGTGGGTCCTTGGCAGGTGTCGATGCCGTCGCCGCCGTCGAGACTGTCCTGGCTGCCGTCGTTGGAGGCGCCGATGAGGGTGTCGTTGCCCGCGCTGCCGGAGATGGTGTCGATGTCCAGCCCGCCGGCGAGCGTGTCGGCCCCGGTGCCGCCGGTGATGGTGTCGTTGCCGTCGCCGCCGTTGACCGTGTCGTCGAAGTCCGAGCCGGTGATGGTGTCGTTACCGCCGTTGCCGTTGATCGTCTTGGCGGGGTTCGTGCCCCCGCAGTCGATCGTGTCGTTGCCGGGACTTCCGGTCACGACCGTGCTGGTCTGGGTCACGCCCGGGCTGACGACGCAGTTGACGGCGGCGTGGGCGGTCAGCGGGGCAGCAGCCCACAAGACCGGGACCGCGAGGGTTCCGGCCAGCATGGCGACGATTCCCCGGCGGACTGGATTCTGCTGAAATCTCATCTTCTTCATTTCCCGAAACACCATGAGCGATGACTCGCGCGGGCGCGGCGCGCCGGCGGAATGGAGTGGTGCGAACTGTCGACGTTCGCCTCGTTCGCACAAAAAACCTCGGTTCGTGATCGTGAACCGGGATTTCACGGATATGTCACGTCACCGAGGTCTGGGGGTACGACAGGCAACTTACTCCGGCGGTCACGGAAACCGATACGGCAGTACCCCGAATGCGCGTGCATCGTCTCGCCGGTGCGACCGGCGCCTCATCGCGTTGGATGGCGCTGGGAGGCGTAGAGTCCGCTGTGTCGAGAGCAACTCGTGCGCACGCGTCTGATCTTCGACTTTTCTCCTCGTCCCAGGCCCCTGGACGGCCAGGGAAGACCTCTGGATCACCCAAGAGACTCGGTGCCGAACCGACACGCGTGATGACCGCGGTGAAGAAGACGGTCTCGCCACGACTAACAGGAGTTGCCCGATGAACGACATGATGTCCGGTCTACCGGTCGTCGCCGGTGTCGACGGGTCGGTCTCGGCCACCCACGCGGCGCACTGGGCGGCGGCGGAGGCCACCCGCAGGCACGTGCGGTTGCGGCTGGTGCGCGCCATCGACGTGGCCGCCTACGCCCACCACGGCGGATTCGGTGCGCCGCACGGTTTCCTCGCCGCTTTGCAGGCTGAGGGGAAGCAGGTGCTCGACGATCTGCGCGACGCGCTGCTGCGGATCCATCCGGCTCTGCCGATCGAGACGGAACTGCGGACCTCCGATGCGGTGCCCGCCTTGCTGGCCGACTCCGCCAAAGCCTGTCTGGTCGTCCTCGGTTCCCGAGGTCTTGGTGGATTCAGCGGCATCCTGATCGGGTCGACCGCGGTCGCACTTCCCGCGCGCGGGAAGTGCCCGGTCGCGGTGATCCGCGGCTGGACCGGCCATGAGGTGCCCGCCTCGGCCGGGCCCGTGGTGGTCGGGGTCGACGGCACGTCCGCCGGCGAACCGGCGCTGGCGGTGGCCTTCGAACAAGCCTCCGCGCTCGGCGCGGACCTCGTCGCCGTCCACGCCTGGACCGAGCTCGCCTCGGTCGCCGCCCACACCTACGCCCACCAGTTCGCCGTCGACTGGACCGCGATGGAGAACCGCGAACGCGACGCGCTCGCCGGACAACTCGCCGCCTGGCAAGAGAAATACCCGGACGTGACCGTGCGCCAGGTCGTCAGCCGCGACCGACCGGTGCGGTGCCTGCTGAAGAACGCCGAGAACGCGCAGCTGCTGGTCGTCGGCTGCCGAGGTGACGGCGGGTTCACCGGCATGCTGCACGGCTCGACCAGCCAAGCCCTCGTCTACCACGCGACCTGCCCGCTGCTGGTGGTCCACACCGACGTCCCGCGATGAGCGCGCTCGGTCAGGGCGGTGGCGTGACTGCGGCTTCGTGTTCGACGGTGACGGAGTACGTCATTGCGAGCGCAGAACCCAGACGTCGGTGTCGTTCACCGCGACAAGGTCCGCGTCGCCGTCTCCGTCGACGTCGGCCGTGAGGGTCTCCTTCGTGCCGAAGAAGGAACCCGCGTACCACGACTCGGGTGGGGAGTAGCTCGACCCGGTGGAGCGCATCACCCGCACGTCGTTTTCGTTGACCGCGATGAGGTCCGCGTCTCCGTCGGCGTCGATGTCCGCGGTGAGGGTCTTCTTGCTGCCGTGGAAAGGAATCGCCGACCACGACACCGGAGCGTCGAACCAGCGGTTCGCCGTGCCGGCCACCACCCTCGTGCCACTCGCGTCGACAAGAATGAGGTCGGCCTTGCCGTCACCGGTCGCGTCGGCCGCCAAGGTCGCCTTCCCGCCGCGGATGGGTGGTGCCCACGCGACCAGCGGCAGGGTCGCGGTGCCGTCCGACCTCGCCGCCAGGGTGGCCACGTCGAACAGGCCGAGCACGTCGGTGTGCCCGTCGCCGTCCAGATCGGCGGCCAAATTCCCGTAGTCCCCGGCGATGGTGTTGTTCAGCCACTGGGTGGGCGTCCCGAACCGTTCCACGCCGAAGTGGTCCACGATCGACCTCGCCACGAAGATGCCGCGCGGTGTCGAGGCCGTGGGCCGCCGGACGGCGATGGCGTCCGCGCGGCCGTCGTTGTCCATGTCGCCGACGAAGTTGGCGTTACCGTTGAAACCGCTGCTCAGGAAGTTTCCGGCGCCCCAGTTTTGTTGTGGCCCGAAGGCGGAACCGCTCGACCGCAGCACGTAGCACCCGTACAGATAAGTGTTGTAGCTGACCAGGTCGTCCTTGCCGTCGCCGTCGACGTCCCCCGCCATGACCGCGACCTGCGCCGTGAACGGTCCGGCCGACCACTGTTCCGGGACGCCGGACGCAGCCGCCGGCGGGGCGAGAGTCAGGATGAGCAGACCGGCCACACCGGCCATCACCAAAGCACGCATCACGTCCCCTTCGTGTCGGCTCCAGTACTCAAGTCGTGACGGGCCGCGAAACGTTACGGGCGAGCGTGTTGACCTCCAGCGGACTCGAGGTGTCATGGTGCTTTCATGACAGTGCAGCTGAATCACACCATCATCAACGCCACCGACCGATCCGCCACGGCGGACTTCCTGGTCTCGATCCTCGGTCTGCCCGAGCCCGCCGAATTCGGCCCGTTCCTGGTGGTCCAGACCGGCAACGGCGTCTCGCTCGATGTCATGCGCAGCACCGAGGAGTTCTCCAGGCAGCACTACGCTTTCCTGGTCGAGGAGGACGAGTTCGACACGATCTTCGGGCGGATCCGCGAAAAAGGTCTACCGTACTGGGCGGGGCCGGGACACCTCGGTGCGGGGGAGATCAACACCAACGACGGCGGCCGGGGCGTCTACTTCGACGACCCGGACGGTCACGTGCTGGAGATCCTCACCAGGCCGTACGGATCCGGTAGCGCCTGAGAAACGTCCGGAGCCGACCACGGTGGCCGGACGACTTGAAGATTCTCGAGTCACCTGCTGTCGGAATTCAGGTCGGCACCCCGGGTTTCGGCGCTGAGGAGCAGCGCGACGAGGGTGACGGCGATCGTGCCGACGAGGTACAGCACGACCGCCGTGGGACCCTGTTTTTCGACCAGCCAGACGGCGATGAGCGGCGCGGGCGCGCCGGCGACGATCGAGGAGCCCTGGAACACCAGGGAAGCCCCGGCGAACCGGCGGCGGGTCGGGAAGAGTTCGGCGATCCACGCGGCTTCCGGTCCGGCCAAAAGGCCGTGCAGTGCCGCACCGACGCCGATGCCGAGATAGAGCAGAACCAGATTGTCGGCCTGGACGACGGCGAAGAAGACCGGTGCCCACACCGCGAGGCCCGCCGCCGGGACCAGCATGGCGAGACGCCGTCCGACGAGGTCCGACCAGTGGCCGCCGGCCAGCATTCCCGCGAACTGCAGCAGTGATCCGACGGCCACGGCGAGGAGGACGTCGGGCTTGTCGTAACCGAAGGTCTTCGTGGCATAGGCGACCACGAAGACGGTGTAGACGTAGAAGGCCACGTTCTCGCCCAGCCGCACGCCGAGACCGCGGAGGAGAGGACCGGGGTGGGCGAGTGTCTCGACGATGCTCGACCGCTCCCGGACGACGTCCGCCGCTGCCCGCGCCGCCTGGAACGCCGGCGACTCGTCGATGCGCCGCCGGATCCAGAAACCGATGACCAGGAGCGGGATCGCGAACAGGAAACCGACGCGCCACCCCCACTCGTCGAAGGCGTTTTCGGGGAGTACCAAGGCGATCCCGCCGACCACGGCCGTGGCCAGCACCGTGCCCAGCGGCGCTCCCGCCTGCGGCCACGCCGACCAGAAGCCGCGCCGCTTCGGGCTTCCGTACTCGCTGACCATCAGCACCGCCGCGCCGAACTCGCCACCGAGGGCGAACCCCTGGATCAGCCTCAGCACGACGAGCGAGATCGTCGCGCCGATGCCGACCTGGGAGTAGGTGGGGAGCAGCCCGATCGCGGAGGTCGACAGGCCGAGCAGCAGGAAAGTGGTCACCAGCATGGGTTTGCGCCCGAGGCGATCGCCGAGATGCCCGAAGACGATGCCGCCGATCGGGCGTGCGACGAAGCCGAGTCCCTGTGTCGCCAGCGCGAGCAGCAGCTGGGCGAACCCGTCGCCACCGGGGAAGAACAGCGGCCCGAGCACGGTGGCCGCCAGGATCCCGTAGAGCGCGAAGTCGTACCACTCCAGCACCGCGCCGGCGGTGCTACCCGCCAGGACCCGCCTGAACGCCGACCGGCTGACGCCGCCGGAACTCGGCCCGGCCGTTTCGTGCGAGGCGGGCACGTTCGTCACTTTCACTCCTCGTCGAGTCGGCCGGATCAGGCGCCGCGTTCGATATTCGGACACCTTGAGACGTCATCCGGACACGGAGGAAGATAGACGGCGGTGGCGGGATCGCGCAAACATTCCGAGCGCCGATGTCGGCCGCTCACGGCCACCGGGCGGTGAGCTGTTCCGCCGCCGGCACGTTGTCGCCGGCGGGCAGTTCGACCACGAAGGTAAAGTGGATGCTCGCGCGGCCGCGGTCTCCAGTGTCTCCGGCGAAAGCCATGCCGGTGTCTACAAGGGACATTGCCCGGCGACCGAATGTCTGATTGACGGCTCTATGTCCGGATCTCTGGGTTGTGAGTGCCAATGAGGGTTATAGAGGGGTAAGGCGTGCGTGTCGTGGTGGAGTTGGCGGGATCGGGCAGCGGCTGGGCTGTGAAGGAGTCCTTGAGGGACCCAGAGTCCCTCGAAATTTCCCTCACCCTGTGCCGGAAGGCCATGCGTGGTGACGACGGTTCTTTCCGATGGCTGAGGAAAAGTGGCGTAGTCGAGTCGCTGTGGTCGTGAGTGGCGATTCGGGTTAGAACCCGAATCGCCACTCACGACCAACCCAGCCCATCTCGCGCTGGACGCCGGGTCGGTCGGTGGGCGGGTGGACGATCACCCGGGTGTCGAGCACGCCACCGTGCCGAACAAGTTACGCGAACGCGACATTCATCGTAAGACGGCGCGGTCGCATTTCTGAATCGATTACAGAGAATCGGCCGCCAGTGGTTCGTGAACGTATTCCGCGACAAGGTGTCAGTTAATCTCCGACGCATTACTGAACGTAATTGATCGAGTGTCGAAGGTGGTCGGCAAGTCGGGCGCGAAGTGCGGACCGGCCCGCAGATTGGGCTGAAAGACGTGGTCAGCTGCAACATGTGGTCCAAGATCGTGGGCTATTCGGACTAAATCGAAGGAATCCGTATTCCTCGACGCGCCCGGTCGACTTAACCTTGCGTAATTCTTCACCGGAATGTTCACTGGGGAGCAAGATGAAGTCCACGCCGTTGTTGTCGCGCGTCCGAAAAACCTCGGAGCGACTGCTCGACGCCCGATGACCCAAATCGGTTGCGTCGAAAGATTCGACGTGCACGTCCGGCATTCGCCCGACCGGATCGCGGTCTTCGAGCACGGTACCGGCCTCACCTACGCCGGGCTCGCCGGGCTCGCGGGCGGCCGCGCGCTGCGGTTGCGCGACGCCGGTGTCCGGCCGGGGGAGCGGGTCGGGCTCGTCACCGGGCACGGCAGCGCCGCGATCGCGGCGCTTTTCGGCACCCTCGCCGCGGGCTGCACTTACGTCCCGCTGGACCCCACCTTCCCCCGGGAGCGTCTCGAGTACCAGCTCGCGGCCGCGCGGGTGACCGCCGTGCTCGCCGATCCCGAGTACGTCGAGCTGGCGGAGTTCTTGTGCCGCACCGGATCCGCGCGGCTCGTGCACTCGGGCACGGAGACCGCGCCGCTCCCGGTACCGGAAATCGATCCGGACAGCCCGGCGTACGTGCTGTTCACCTCCGGGTCCACCGGCAGGCCGAAGGCGGTCGCGCAGAGCCACCGGAACCTCCTGCACGTCGTCGACAACCAGATCGCCGCGCTCGGCATCACCGCGGCCGACCGGCTCAGCCTGCTCGCGTCGTTCGGCTTCGACGCGGCGATCCCGGATCTCTACCCGGCACTGCTCACCGGTGCCGCGCTCGTGCCGGTCGACCTGCGCGCGCACGGACTCGCCCACGCCGCGCGCGAGCTGGCCCGGCACGAGGTGACCGTCTACCACTCGACGCCCACGGTCTACCGGCACCTGCTCGACATCCTCGGCGAGACGGGCCTCCCGTCGGTGCGGACGGTGCTGCTCGGCGGCGAGCAGGCGACCCACGCCGACGTCCGCCGCGGCCGGTTCGCGCCGGACTGCGTGTTCGTCAACGGCTACGGCGCCACCGAGGTGACTTTCGCCGCGCAGTACCGGACGACCGCCGCCGAACTGGACCCGGCCGCCGACGGGCCGCTGCCGATCGGGCGCGCGCTGCCCGGGTTCACCCTCGCCGTGCTGGACAGCGGCGAACTCGAAGTGCGCGGGCGGCATCTCGTCGGCGGCTACCTCGACCAGCCGAGCCCGGCGTTCGGGGTGACGGCCGACGGTGGCCGTCGTTACCGGACCGGCGACCTCGGCAGGCTGCTGCCGGACGGGAACGTCGTCTGCCTCGGCAGGCTCGACCGGCAGGTCAAGGTGCGCGGCTTCCGGGTGGAGCTGACCGAGATCGAGGCCCGGCTCGCCGAACAGCCCGGCGTGGCCGAGGCCCGCGCGATCGTGCGTGACGGCGACCTGCTCGCCTACGTGACCGCGGCCGGCCCGCGTCCGGACGGCCAGCTGCTGAGGGTGGCGCTGGCGGCCGTCCTGCCCGGCTACTCGGTACCCGCGGCCGTCGCCGTGCTGGACGAATTTCCGTTGACCGTCACCGGAAAACTCGACGAACGGGCGCTGCCGGACCCGCGCTCGACCGCGACCGTCCCGGCCGAGCGGCTGACCCCGGCCGAGGAACGCGTGCACCGGATCTGGTGCGCGGTGCTGGGCCGTGACCGGGTCGGGCGCACCGAGGCGTTCTTCGACGCGGGCGGCGACTCGCTGCGGCTCGGCCGGGTGCAGGTGCGGCTGGCCGACGAGTTCGGGGCGGACGTCCCGCTCCTCGCCCTGTTCGAGCGGACGACGATCGCCGGGCAGGCAGCGTGGCTCACGGAGTCCACTTCGGACATTCCGCCGCCGGTCACCGCCGAGGAGCCGGCCGGGGATCTCATCGCCGTCGTCGGGCTGGCCTGCCGGTTCCCCGGCGCGCCGGACGCCGCCTCGTTCTGGTGGAACCTGTGCGCGGGCGTCGACTCGATCCACGACTACGCCGACGACGAGCTGGCGGTGCTGGGCATCGGGCCCGGCCTGCGTGCCGACCCGGCGTATGTGCGGGCGGGCGGCCGGATCGAGGGTGTCGAGGAGTTCGACGCCGGGTTCTTCGGGTTCACCGCCGACGAGGCCGCGCGGACCGACCCGCAGCACCGGCTGTTCCTCGAAACGGCGTGGCGGGCACTCGAGGACGCGGGACGCGACCCCGCCGCCGAGACCGGGCCGGTCGGGGTGTTCACGGCGACCTCGGTGAACCGCTACTTCCTGTTCCATCTGTTCGGCAACCCGGCGGTGACCGGTGACGTCGACCCGGACGACTGGGAGGGCCGGCTGACCGGCCGCCAGCTCTCCGACCACCTGCCCGGCCAGGTCGCCTACCGGCTCGGGCTGACCGGGCCCGCGATCGCCGTGCAGAGCGCGTGCTCGAGCTCGCTCGCGGCGGTGGCGCTGGCCGCGCAGAGTCTCGCGGACTACCGGTGCGACGTCGCGCTGGCCGGCGGGGCGAACGTGACGTGGCCGCGGTACCGCGGCGGCGGGCTCGTCTCGCCGGACGGCAGGTGCCGCGCGTTCGACGTCGCCGCGGCGGGTGCCGGGTTCAGCTCGGGCGCCGGGGTGGTCGTGCTGCGGCGGCTGGCGGACGCGCTCGCCGACCGCGACCACGTCTACGCCGTGCTGCCCGGCTGGGCGATCACGAACGACGGCCCGGACCGCGCGGGCTACGCCGTGCCCGGACCGGCCGGGCAGGCGGCCGCGGTGGCCGAGGCACTGGCCATCGCGGAGGTCGCCCCGAACGAGGTCGCGCTGCTCGAAGCCCACGGCAGCGGCACCCCGCTCGGCGACGCGATCGAGGTGGCCGCGCTCAACCGCGTCTACCGGGACGCGCCGCCGGAAACATGCGCGCTGGGCTCGGTGAAGACGAACATCGGGCACCTCGACGCGGCGGCGGGCGTGGCCGGGCTGATCAAGGCCGTGTTGTCCGTGCGGCACGGCGTCATCCCGCCGAGCCTGCACTTCACGGCCCCGCACCCGGAGGTCGACCTGGCGGGCGGCCCCTGGTACGTCCCGGCGAAGGCCGCCGACTGGCCCGCCCGTGAGCGGCGGGTGGCCGGGGTCAGCTCGTTCGGCATGGGCGGCACGAACGTGCACGTGATCGTGGAGGAGGCCCCTGCCGCCCCACCACGGCAGGCGGCGAGCGGTCTGTTCGTACTGCCGGTGTCCGCGCGTGACCCGAAGGCGTTGCGCGCGGCGGTTTCCCGGCTGCGCGAGCGGCTCGCCACGGACGCGCCGGACCTCGGGGACGCGGCGTACACGCTTTCCGTCCGGCGGGCGTTCGCGTGCCGCGCCGCCGTGGTGGCGGACTCGGTCGCGGCGGCGGTCGCCGCGCTCGATGCGGTGCTGGCGAACGGAACCGACGTCGAAGGCCCGGCCGGGGCGGAGCGGGACCTGGCTGCCCACTGGGTCGGGGGCGGCGACGTCGGGTGGGCCGCGGGCGCTGAACCGGGCCGCGTCCCCTTGCCGGGTTATCCGTTCCAGCGGGAGCGGCACTGGATCGACCCACCGTCTCACCACACATCCGATCAGGGGAGCCTTCGGTGACCGACACTTTGCCCGTCGCGGGCGGCCACGGCCCGCCACTGTCCTATCCGGACACCACGCTCACCGGGCTGATCCTCGCCCAGGCCGCGCGCACCCCGGGCGCCGTCGCCGTCCGGCAGGGCGCCGTCCGGCTCACCTACCGCGAACTGGTCGCGTCGGCGACCGGCGTCGCCCGGCTGCTGCGGGCTCACGGCGCCGGGCCCGGCGCCCGCGTCGGGGTCTGCGCCGACCGGCGGCCGGAGCTGATCTCGACCGTCGTGGGTGTGCTGCTGTCCGGAGCCGCCTACGTACCGCTCGAACCCGGTGGACCGAAGGCCCGGCTGGCCGAAATCGCCGCGGACGCCGGGGTCTCCCTCGTCGTCGGTAATCGCGCACGGGCCGAATTCGGTGCCACGGAAGGCATCGAGGCCCTCGACGTGCCCCCGCCCGCGGACGGGCCCGCCGAGTGCCCAGCCGGGCCGGACGACCTCGTCCACCTCCTCTACACCTCCGGCTCCACCGGTCGCCCCAAGGGCGTGCTGACCAGTCACCGCAACGTGGTCGCGTTCGTCACCGGATTCGCCGCCGCCCTCGGGATCCGGCCCGGCGCCCGGGCGCTCGGCATCTCCTCCCTCGCCTTCGACGCCTTCACCATGGACGTGTTCGTCCCGTTGGCGCACGGCGGATCGGTCCAGCTCGCCGGTGCCGCCGACCGGGCCGACCCCGAACGGCTGCGGCGGTTCCTCGTCGAGCACGACGTCGAGTGGGGCTTCGTCACGCCGACGCTGCTGTCCATGGTGGACCCCGCCGCCGTACCCGGCTGGCGCGTCATCGCCTGCGGTGGCGAGCCGGTGCCCGCGGAACTCGCCGCGCGCTGGCTGCCGGGACGGCGGTTCTTCAACGCCTACGGCCCGACCGAGACCACCGTGGTGGTTCTCACCGACGAGGTCACCGGCCTCCCCGCCGACCCGCTGCCGCTCGGCCGTCCGACACCGAACCACCGGGCGTACGTCGTGGACGCCGAGCTGCGGCCGGTCGCGCCCGGCGAGGTCGGCGAGCTGCTCATCGGCGGTCCCGGCCTCGCGCTCGGTTACCTCGGCAGCCCGGAGCTGACCGCCGCGAAGTTCGTCGACGACCCGACCACACCGGGGGAACGGCTTTACCGCACCGGCGATCTGGCCCGTGAGCTGCCCGACGGCCGTCTCGAGTTCGCCGGCCGCGCCGACCGGCAGGTGAAGGTCCGCGGCCAGCGGATCGAGCTGGGCGAGGTGGAGGCCGCGCTCACGACCCACCCGGCCGTCGCCGCCGCCGCCGTGGAGGCCGTCCCCGGCCCGGCAGGCACCCGGCTGGTGGCCTTCCTGGCACCGGCATCCGCACCGTCCGATGTGGACGAACTCGGCCGGGACCGGCTCACCGCGGCGATGCGCCCGGCCGCGGTCCGGGTACTCGACCGCCTGCCGGTCAACCCGGTCACCGGCAAGCTCGACCGGCCCGCGCTGCGCGACCTGGCCGAAGCGGTGCTGGCGGGGCAACGGGCGGACCTCGGCCCGCTCGGCACCCCGGCGGAACGCGCGGTGGCGGCCATCTGGCGGCGAGTGCTCGGCGACGGCGCGGGGCCGGATTTCCTGACCTCGGGCGGGGATTCGATCACCGCGATGCGCCTGGTCGCGGCGCTGCGGGCGGAGCTGGCCGCGGACGTCGCCACGGAGGACGTCCTCGCCGACGGCACTCTCGAAGGGCTCACCCGGCGGGTCGCGGCCGCGTCTCCGCTGACCGGACCGGGGCTGACCACCGGGCACGCGCCCGCGTTGTCCCCGCCGCAGCGGCGTTTGTGGTTCCTCGACCAGCTCGCCCCGGACGCCGCGCCGTACAACATCGCGATGGCGTTCCGGCTGACCGGCGCGCTCGACGTGGACGCGCTGCGCCACGCGTTGCGCGCGGTCGCCGAGCGGCACGACGTGCTCCGCTGGCGGATCCGGGCCGTCGACGGCGCGCCGGTGGCGGATCGCCTGCCACCGTCGGACGTTCCGCTGCCGGTGGTGCCGATGACCGAGGGCGGCCTGCGGTCGAGGCTGGCGGCCGACGCCGCGACGCCACTGCATCTCGACCGCGATGCTCCCTGGCGCGTGCGGCTCTACCGGCTCGGCGAGACGGAGCACGTGCTCGGCTTCACGCTGCATCACGCGGTGTTCGACGGCTGGTCGCAAGATCTGCTTTGTGCCGATCTTTCAGCGGCCTACCGGGGCGAGCCGCTGCCGCCGCCGGTGGCGTCCTATGCGGACTACGCGGTGTGGCGGGCCGGACGCGACGAACGCCGGGAAGCCGTGGATGTCGCCTGGTGGACCGGACAGCTCGCCGGTGCACCGGCCACAGTGGACATTCCACGGGATCGGCCGCGCCCGGCCGTACAGACCTATCGGGGCTCGAGCCTGCGTCAGTCCTTTTCGGACGGTGTCGCCGAGTCGGTCCGGGCACTGGCCGCCCGCACCGGCACGACGCGCGCCGGGGTGCTGCTCGCCGCGTTCGGCCAGCTGCTGCGGCGGCTCACCGGCGTGGCCGACCACCTGGTCGCCACGGTCGTCGCGGACCGGCAGCTCGCCGAGTTCCAGGAGGTGGCGGGGTTCTTCGTGGACATCGTGCCGGTGCGGCTGCGGGCCGACGACACCGCGGACTTCGCCACGCACGTCCGTGACGGCGGCGCGGAACTGCTCGCCGCGACCGCGCATCCGGCCGCGCCGGTCGAGCGGCTCGTCGAGGCGCTCGGCGTACCCCGCGATCCCGCGCACGCCCCGCTCGTGCAGGTGATGTTCAACGTCCTGAACTTCACCGAGCCGCGGCTGGACCTGCCCGGCGTGGCCTCGGCGTGGCTTCCGGTCGACAAGCCGGGATCGCCGTTCGACCTCACGGTGTACGTCCACGACGACGGCGTCGAACTGCTGTACAACCCGGACCTGTTCGACCACGCCCGGATGGCGGGGCTCGCCGAGGACTACGTCGCCCTGCTCGCCGCGCTGGCCGCGGCGCCGGACGCGCCGGTCGGCACGAGCGTGCCGGAGCTGCCACGGGCGGGCGTCCGCACCGCCGCGCCCGCCGCGTCGACCCGGGTCCCGCCGCGGCGGCCGCCGTCGGTGACCGCGGACCCGGCGGCGGCTGCGGCGACCGAGGCCGTGATCGCCCGTGCCTGGTGCGACGTCCTCGGCGTCACCGAGGTCGGGCACACCGACAACTTCTTCGACGTCGGCGGGCATTCGCTCGCGCTGGCCCGGGTGCACGCCCAGATCACCGCCCGGCTCGGCCGCCGGATCCCGATGGTCGACCTGTTCAGCCATCCCACCGTCCGCGCCCTCGCCGCGCACTTGCACTCCGGCGGCGCCCCCGCCCCGGAACTGGCCCGCGCCGCCGAACGCGTCGCCGCCCGCCGCGGCCGCACCCAGACCAGAAGACCCCGTAGCACCGCCGGCCCGGCCGGCCCTTGAGAGCCAGTTTGGCGGAGCTGCGACTTGCTTCGCGAAAGGGACATAACGCGTGAACCCGCCCCGGCCGAAGGCCCCGCTATCGCGGTGGCAGGGCGCCTCTGTCGCCAACGTGAGAGGTAAGACCAGGTCGCGCCCTGCCGACGCGATCGCGGACGCGGGTTCACCGACAGACACCGATAGGAGCACCACCGTGACCCACCTTCCCGAAACCGGCACCGGCGATCCCGGAGCCGAACCGATCGCGATCGTCGGCTTGGACGTGCGCGTGCCCGGCGCGCGGGACGCGCGGCAGTTCTGGCGCAACCTCGTCGACGGTGTCGAGTCGATCGTGCCCGCCACCCGCGAGGAGATGATCGCCCGCGGCGCCGAAGAGGCCACTGTGGACGATCCGAGCTGGGTGAACGCCACCGCCGTGGTCGACGGCTTCGACGAGTTCGACGCCGAGCTGTTCGGCATGACCAGCCGCGAGGCCGAGATCACCGACCCGCAGCATCGACTGTTCCTCCAGTCGTGCCACGCCGCGCTGACCGACGCGGGCTACGACCCGGCCCGCTTCGACGGCGCGATCGGTGTCTACGGCGGGTCTGGCGGCACCGGCTACCTGAAGGAGAACCTGCTGCGCAACGAGCGCATCATGGCCTCGCAGCACGGTGGTATCGGCATCTCGACCGGCAACCAGCCGAGCTACCTGACGACCTCGGTGTCGTACAAACTCGACCTGCGCGGCCCGAGCCTCGCGGTGTTCACCGCCTGCTCGACGTCCCTGGTCGCGGTGCACCTGGCCTGCGAGGCGCTGCGCAACGGCGAATGCGACATGGCGCTGGCAGGCGGGGTGAACCTGGAGATGCCGCACGGCATCGGCTACATGGGTGTCGAGGGCTTCACCTCGCCCGACGGCCACGTGCGGGCGTTCGACGCCGGTGCCAACGGCACGGTCTGGAGCAGCGGCGCCGGGGTCGTGCTGGTGAAGCGGCTGTCGCAGGCGATCGAGGACGGCGACCACATCCGGGGAGTCGTGCTGGGCAACGCGATCAACAACGACGGCGCCACCAAGGTCGGCTTCTCCGCGCCCAGCGTGTCCGGGCAGACCGAGGCGATCGCGCAGGCCGTCGGCATGGCCGGTGTCGACCCGCGCACCATCGGCTACGTCGAGGCACACGGCACCGGCACCGCGCTGGGCGACCCGATGGAGATCACCTCACTGTCCACTGTGTACGGAAACGGGGTCGCGGACACCGGCTGGTGCGCGATCGGCTCGGTGAAGTCCAACATCGGTCACCTGTCGCAGGCGGCGGGTGTGGTCTCGCTGATCAAGGCCGTGCTCGTCATGGAGCACGGGCTGATCCCGCCGACCATCAACTATCACGAACCCAACCCGGGCATCGACTTCCCGGCGAGCCCGTTCTACCCCGCGAGCGGGGTGACGAAGTGGGAGGCGGGCCGGGTGCCGCGGCGGGCGGGCGTCAGCTCGTTCGGCGTCGGCGGTACCAACGCGCACGTCGTGCTGGAGGAGGCGCCGGTCCTCGAGCGGTCCCGGACGCCGCATCCGGCGCATCTGCTGCGGGTGTCGGCCACCACCGCGGAAGCGCTCTCGGCCGCGGTCGACCGGCTGGCCGAGCGGCTGGCCGGGGACGTCGACCTCGATCTCGCCGACGTGGCCCACACGCTGGCCGCCGGGCGTACCGAGTACCCGCACCGCGCGGTCGTCGTCGCCCGTGACCTGGAGGACGCTGTCGACGGGCTGCGGGACTCCCGGCGCCTGGTGTCCGCACAGGCCGGGGAGCCGAACGTGGCGTTTCTCTTCCCCGGCCAGGGTTCCCAATACGCCGGGATGGGCGCCGAGCTGTACGAGGCCGAGCCGGTGTTCGCCGCGGCCGTCGACGAATGCCTGCGGCTGCTCGAATCCGGGCTGCCGGAGCTGCGCGACCTGATCTTCCGGCCCGGTGGCGAGCAGGCGCTGCGGGAAACCCGCGTGACCCAGCCCGCGCTGTTCGTCGTGGAGTACGCGCTGGCGAAACTGTGGCAGAGCTGGGGCGTGCGGCCCGCGGCGATGATCGGTCACTCGGTCGGCGAGTACGTCGCCGCGACCGTCGCCGGGGTCTTCACCCTGCCCGACGCGCTGAACCTGGTCGCCACGCGCGGCCGCCTGATGCAGTCGATGCCCGCCGGGGCGATGCTGGCCGTCCAGCTCGACGAGGAGAGCGTCGCCACGCGGCTGCCGGGCACCCTCGCGATCGCCGGGGTGAACGGGCCCGGCACGTGCGTCGTGGCCGGGCCGTCGGACGCGATCGCGGACTTCGCGGAGACGCTCAAGGCGAGCGGTGTGCAGTGCCGCGAGCTGGTGACCTCGCACGCGTTCCACTCGCCGATGATGGACCCGATCCTCGCCGAGTTCACCGACGCCGTCGCCGCCGTCGCCCGCACCGCGCCCGCGCTGCCGTTCCTGTCGAACGTCACCGGTGACTGGATCACCGACGCCCAGGCCACCGATCCCGCCTACTGGGCATCCCACCTGCGTCAGGCCGTCCGGTTCGGCGACTGCGTCAAGAATCTGTTCGCGCGCGGCGGCCGCTGGGCGCTCGTCGAATGCGGCCCGGGACATCAGCTGTCCGGCCTGGCCCGCGGCCAGGTCCCGAAGGGCATGCCCGCGCCGCAGCCGAGCCTGCCGGGCCGTACCGAGCGCATCGGCGACGTCGAAACGCTGTATGGCGCGGCCGGTCTCTTGTGGACGAACGGGGTTTCGCTCGACCCGCGGACGTTCGGCGCGCCCGGCTACCTCGTACCGCTGCCCGGCTATCCGTACGCGCGCAAGCGGTACTGGGTCGACCCGGACCCGATCACGGCCGCCCAGCCCGCGCGGCGGAGCGGTCCGCTGCCCCTGTCCGAGTGGTTCGCGGTCCCGGCGTGGCGGCAGGCGGAACCGGATCTGAGACGCGAGCCCTTCGCGAACGCCCTCGTCTTCGCCGCCGATGACGTCCTGCCCGGACTGCTGCGCGAGGCGGGTGTGACGGTCACCGAGGTGCGACCCGGCGACGGGTTCGCCGCGACGGACACCGGCTTCACCGTCCGCCCCGGCGTGCGCGAGGACTACGACGCGCTCGTGGCCGCGCTGCCCGCCCGCCCCGAGCGGGTCGTCCACGCCTGGACACTGGCCGGGCACGAGCGCGGCATGGCCGCCCAGGATCTCGGGTTCTTCAGCCTGCTCAACCTCGTCCAGGCCTGGGGTGAGCCGGTGCGGATCGACGTCGTGAGCACCGGCACCGCCGACGTCACCGGCACCGACCTGACCCGCCCCGAGCACGCGACCCTCGCGGGCATCGCGCGGGTGGTGCCGCTGGAGGTCGCGGGCACGGTGGTGCGCCGGATCGACGTGGATCGCTCGCAGGAGGCCGTCGCCGAGCTGTTCCGCCCGGCCGACGCGGCGGCCGAGGTCGCGCTGCGGGCCGGTCGTCGCTGGGTGCTTGACCACACCCAGATCGAACTGCCCCCGGCCGCCGAGCCGGTGCTGCGGGACGGCGGCCGGTACCTGATCACGGGCGGGACCGGCGGCATCGGCATCACGCTCGCCGAGGACCTCGCCCGCCGGGTGCGGGCGAAGCTCGTGCTGCTCGCCCGTGCCGGACTGCCGCCGCGGGCGGAGTGGGACGCGCACCTCGCCGCGCACGGCGGCACCGACCGCGCCGGGCGCACGATGCTCGCCGTGCGGCGGATGGAGGCCGCGGGCGCGGTGGTGCACGTCGCCGCCGCCGACGTCACCGACGCGGCGCGCCTGCGGGAGGTGCGTGAGCTGGCCGAGCGCGAGTTCGGCGGCCTGGACGGGATCGTGCACGCCGCCGGGATGCCCGGCGGCGGCGTCGCCGAGGTGAAGGAGCGGGCCGCGGCCGAGGCCGTGCTGGCCCCGAAGATCGCCGGGACGCTCGCGCTGGCCGAGGCATTCGCCGACCTGCCCATGGACTTCGTCGCGTTGTGCTCGTCGATCACCGCCGTGGTCGGCGGCATCGGGCAGGTCGACTACTGCGCCGCCAACAACTTCCTCGACGCCTACGCGCGCGGCAGCCACGGCTGGCGGGCGCGGTTGGTCTCGCATGCCTGGGGTGGCTGGGACGAGGTCGGCATGGCCGCGGAGGTGGCCGCGCCGACCACGATCCGGACCGCCCGGTCGCGGTCGCTCGGCCCGGTCGAGCACCCCGTGCTCACCACCCGCACCGAGGACGGCGCGCACGGGCTCGTCTCGGCGGCCACGCACTGGCTGCTCGACGAGCACCGCATCGCCGGGGTGCCGGTGGTACCGGGCACGGGACATCTGGAGACCGTCCGCGCGGCGGTGGCCGCGGCACTGCCGAAGCCCGGTGACGGGCACGTCGTCGAACTGCGGGACGTCGCGTTCCTGGAGCCGTTCGGCGTCCCGGACGGCTCCACCGCGGAGTACCGCGTGGAGTTCGACGGCGACGAGTTCACCGTGACCAGCCACATCGCCGGCGCGAGCCGGACCCACGTGCGCGGATCCGCCGGATGGGTCGAGGCCGAAGCGGCGTCCACTGTGGACATCGAGGCGGTGGCGGGGCGGACCGAGCCGATCGACGACGGGAACGGCTTCGGCACCGGCCGCACCAGCATGGTCACCTTCGGCCCGCGCTGGGCGGCGCTGCGCGAACACCGCATCGGCGCACAGGAGGAGCTGGCCACGATCTCGGCGCCCGATGCGGCGGTGGGTGACCTCGGCGCGTGGGGGTTGCACCCGGCACTGCTGGACGTCGCGACCGCGTTCGGCCGCGGCCGGGGGAGCGGCACCTATCTGCCGATGAGCTACGGCCGGATCGTCGTGCACGACGCGCTTCCGGCGAGTTTCCGCAGCCACCTGCGCCACCGCGACTCCGGCGGCGACCAGGTGGTGGCGGCCGATCTGTCGCTGTGTGACGAGACCGGCCGCGTACTCGTCACGATCGAGGACTTCGTGCTGCGCCAGGTCGATCAGGACGCCGTCGGCGGTGGCCTGACTTCGGCGTCCACGGCGCCCACTGGGTCGACTGTGTCCACTGTGGACAAGACGTCGACCGGGATCCGGCCGGTGGACGGGGCCGAGGCGTTCGTCCGAGCGCTGGCACCCGGCCTCGGCGGACAGGTGGTGATCACCACCCTCCCGGTGCGGGAGCTGATCGAACGCCGGGTCAGCGCCGAGGAGCTGGACGAACCAGGCGAAGCGCCGGTGAAGGTGTCGGAGGACGACTACGTCGCCCCGCGCACCGATCTGGAGGCCGAGATCGCCCGCCAGTGGACCGAGCTGCTCGGCGTGGAGAAGATCGGCGTGCACGACGACTTCTTCGCCCTCGGCGGCAACTCGCTGGTCGCCATCCAGCTCATCGCCCAGGTGCGCAAGGCCACCGGCACGCGGCTGGCGATGAAGACGCTGTTCGAAGCGTCCACAGTGGCCACTCTGGTCGAGCGGATCGAGGAGCTGCGCGCAGACAAGGCCGAGGCGCCCGCCGAACCCGCCCGGACCACCATCCCGAAGCTCGAGCGCTGAAGCGGTGGCGTGGTCGCCGCGCGGGTCGTGAGTGGCGTTTCGGGTGAGAACCCGAAACGCCACTCACGACCACCTGTACCCACCACGCCAGCAGCGCCTTCACCGACAGACCTTGAGAACAGGAAATCATGAGCGACACGAAGGAATGGACGTTCCCGGCCTCGTTCGGGCAGGAGCGGATCTGGCTGTCCGGCCAGCTCGACCCGGCGTCCCCGGTGTACAACCTGCATTGCCAGGCCCGGCTTGACCGCCCGCTGAGCGCGGCGCAGTGGCGCACCGCGCTCGGCGTCATCGTCGGACGGCACGAGGCGCTGCGCACGTCGTTCCGCATGGACGGCGGCGCGCTCCTGCAGGTGGTGCACGCCGAGGTGCCGATCGAGCCCGAGGTGCACGACCTGCGGGACCTGCCCGCCGACGCCCGTGACGACCGGCTCGCCGAACTCGTCGGCGCCCTTTTGCGCGGTGCCATCCCGCTCGACTCGCCGCCGCCGTGGCGGGCCCAGGTGTGCCGCACGGCCGACGACGAGTGGGTGCTCACGTTCGTCGTGCACCACACCGTGTTCGACGCGGGCTCGGTGCTGGTGTTGAGGTCCGAGCTGAGCGAGGCGTGCGACGCCGCGTTCGAAGGCCGCGAGCCCAGGCTGCCCGAGCTGGCCATCCAGTACCCGGACTACTCGGCCTGGCAGCGCGGGCAGCTCGAAACGTCGGGCGAACAGCTGGACTACTGGCGGAAGCAGCTCGCCGGGCTGCCGCCGGTGCACGGCCTGCCCACCGACCGGCCGCGGCCGTCGAAGCTGACGTTCGCCGGTGACCAGGTGGACTTCGCCCTCCCGGACGGACTGATCGACCGGGTCGGCGAGCTGAGCCGCGAGCTCTCGGCGTCGCCGTTCATGGTGTTGCTGGCCGGTTACGCGGCGCTCCTTTCGCGACTGTCCCGAGCGGACGACATCGTCGTCGGTGTCCCGGTCGCCGGCCGCGACCTGCCCGAGCTGGCCGATTTGATCGGCATGTTCGTCAACCAGATGGCCGTGCGCGTCGACTGCTCGGGTGCGCCCGCGTTCACCGAGCTGGTCGGCCGGGTGCGGACCACGCTGCTGGAGGCGATCGACCACAGCCAGGTCCCGTTCCAGGCGGTCGCCGAGGCGGCCGGGATCGAGCGCGACCCCGGCGTGCAGACGCTGTACCAGCTCGGGTTCAACTTCCTGCCCGAATCGGGCCTGGAGCCGGTCCGCTCGGCCACCGCGAAGGACGACATCGCGATCGACCTGACCGCGGTGGACGGCAGGCTCGTCTACCGCACGGACCTGTTCGACCGCGAGACCGCCGAAGCCGTTGCCGAGCGGTACCTGCGGCTGCTTTCCGCGGCACTGGCCGATCCGGCTCGGTCCGTCGCGGACCTGCCGCTGCTGTCGGACGCCGAGCGTGAACTGGTCCTGACCGGGTGGAACCCGACCGAAGCGTCCACATCGGACACTGTGACGGTGCATGCCAGGTTCGAGGCGCAGGTCCGGCGGACCCCGGACGCGCCCGCCGTCGACTTCGGCGGAATTCACCTGACGTACGCCGAGCTGAACGCGCGAGCCAACCGCGTCGCACACCGGCTGCGTGAGCTGGGCGCCGGTCCCGGCGTCGTCGTCGGCGTATGCGTGCCGAACTCGGCGGACCTGCTGGCAGGCGTGCTCGGGGTGCTGAAGAGCGGCGCGGCCTACGTCCCGCTCGACCCGGCCAACCCGGCCCCGCGGCAGGCGCTGATTCTCGCCGACGCGCGCGTCCCGTTCGCGCTGGTCACCGGGAAGTCCACTTTGGACACCAAAACACTGGCCCTCGACGACCCGGCCGAGTGGTCCGCCGCGGCCACCGAGGACCCGGAACCGGCGGCCGGCCCGGGCGACGTCGCCTATGTGATCTACACGTCGGGCTCGACCGGGCGGCCCAAGGGCGTCGAAGTCGAACACCGGGCCGTCGAGACGTATCTGGCCTGGGCGCGCGAGGCGTACCCCGGGCTGGCCGGACGGGCGTTGCTGCACACGTCGCCGTCGTTCGACCTCACGGTGACGACGCTGCTGGGCACCCTCACCGCCGGAGGCGCGGTGGTCGACGGCGGCCGCCCGACGTTCGTCAAGGCGACCCCTACGCATCTCGCCGTCCTCGCCGAGGAACTGTTCCCGACGGGTGAGCTGGTGCTCGGCGGCGAAGCGCTGACCGCCGAGGCCGTTCAGCCTTGGCGGGAGCGGCACCCCGGCACGCTCGTCGTCAACGAGTACGGCCCGACCGAGGCGACGGTCGGCTGCGTCGCGCACCGGATCGAACCCGGGGCCGAGCTGCCGTCCGGACCCGTCCCGATCGGCCGTCCGGTGCCCGGCACCCGTGTGTACGTCCTCGACGAGCGGCGGCGGCCGGTGCCGCCGGGTGTCCCGGGCGAGCTGTACATCGCCGGGCACCAGCTTGCCCGCGGCTACCTCGGGCTGCCGGAGCTGACCGCCGGGAGTTTCACCCAAGGTCCGCACGGCCGGATGTATGCCACCGGCGACCTCGCCCGCTGGCGCCGCGACGGCACGCTCGACTACCTCGGCCGCGTCGACGAGCAGGTGAAACTGCGCGGCTACCGCATCGAGCCCGGTGAAGTCGAAGCGGCGCTGCGCGAGCTGCCGGAGGTGCGGGACGCGGCCGTGGCGGTCCGCGGCGACACGCTCGTCGGCTATGTCGTCGGCAGCACCGAGGGTGCGGCCGAGGCCCTGCGGAAGACGTTGCCGGACTATCTGGTGCCGACCCGGTTCGTGCCGCTCAACGCGCTGCCGATGGCGGCCAGCGGCAAGCTCGACCGGGCCGCGCTGCCGGATCCCGAACCCGGCGAGGCGACCGCGTATGTCGCACCCCGGACCGCGGCCGAAGAACTCGTCGCCGAGGTGCTCGGCGAGCTGCTCGGCGTCGACGACCTCGGCGCGCACGACGACTTCTTCGACCGTGGCGGCAACTCCCTGCTGGCGATCCGCGCGATGGCCCGGCTCCGCAAACAGCTCGAAGTCGACATCCCGGTGCGAGGGCTGTTCTCTCTCACCACCGTCGCCGAGCTCGCCGCCGAGGTCGAGCGGCGGCTCGCCGAGGACCTCGACCAGCTCAGCGACGAAGAGGTCCAGCGCCAGCTGGCCGAAGGCGAGCTCTCATGACCACGATCGACGAAACCGGCAGCGCGGCCGCGCGCCGCGCCCTCCTCGAACGACGGCTGCGACGGCGCACGGAGCAGGCCGCGACCATCACGCCGCGCCCCGCCGACGCCGCCGTCCCGCTGTCGTATCAGCAGGAACGCGTCTGGTTCATGGAGCAGTTCGCGCCGGGCACCGGGTCGTACCACATTCCGGTGCCGATCCGGCTGACCGGCAGGCTCGACGTCGCCGCCCTTCAGTCCGCATTGGACACCCTGCCGGCGCGGCACGAAGCGCTGCGGATGCGGTTCCCGGCGGGGGACGATGGGCAGCCGACCGTCCACATCGAACCCTCGGTCACGGTCGGTCTGTCCCTTGTGGACGCCGGAAGCGAGGAAGCGGCCCGTGCCGCCGTCGACGCCGCCGCGGCCGAGACGTTCGACCTGGCCACGGGTCCGCTGCTGCGGGCGACCCTGGCCCGGGTCGCCGCCGAGGAACACCTGCTGGTCCTGTGCACGCACCACATCGTGGGCGACGGCTGGTCGGTCGACCTGCTGCTGCGTGACCTCGCCGCGCAGTACCACGCCCTGAGCACCGGCGGCACGGCCGAGCTGCCCGCGCTGAGCATCGGCTACGGCGACTTCGCGCACTGGCAGCGCCGCACGCTCACCGGTGGCGAACTCGACCGGCAGCTGGAGCACTGGAAGGCGCAGCTCACCGGGGTCGAGCCCCTGGAGCTGCCCACTGACCGGCCTCGGCCGGCCAAACAGAGCTTCGACGGCGCGATCCACGAGTTCTTCGTCGAGCGCGACCTCGCCCGTGCCCTCGGCGAGCTGAGCCGCGAGCACGGAGTCACGCTCTTCATGACCCTGCTGGCCGCCTACCAAGTGTTGCTGGCGCGGTACTCCGGCCAGGAGGACTTCGCGATCGGCTCGTCGTCGGCCGGGCGCGGCCTGCCCGAACTGGAGGGCGTGGCAGGCATGTTCATCAACATGCTGCCCTTGCGTGCTCAGCTGGCGGGCGACCCGACGTTCGCCGAACTGCTCGACCGCACCCGGCGGCACGTGCTGGACGCGTTCGAGCACGCCGACGTCCCGTTCGAGCGGCTGGTGAACGCGCTCGGCGTACCCCGTGACGTCAGCCGCTCGCCGGTGTTCCAGGCGATGTTCGTGTTGCAGAACTACGAAATGGGCCGGATGGGCGCGGCAGGCGAGTCCGCTGTGGACTTCCGCTGGCTGCCGATGGACCTGCCCGCGACCCGGTTCGACTTCGAGTTCCACGCGATCGAGGTCGAAAGCGGGCTGATCGGCAAGTTCGTGCACAACACCGCGCTGTTCACCGCGGACACGGTCGCCGGGATGGCCGGGCGGCTGGTCACGCTGCTGCGCTCGATCGTCGCCGGCCCGGACCGGCGACTGTCCGAACTGGACATCCTCGACACCGGGCAGCGCGAACTCGTCCTGGACCGCTGGAACGCCACGACCACCGAATTCCCGCAGACCACGCTGCACGCGCTCGTCGAGGAACAGGCCGCCCGGACGCCGGACGCGCCTGCGGTGACCTTCCGCGGCGCGTCGCTGACCTATCGCGAGCTGGACGAGCGGGCCAACCGGCTCGCACAGCGGCTCCGTGGCCTCGGCGTCGGACCTGGTGTGCTCACCGGGGTGTTCGCACAGCGGTCGTTCGAGCTGGTCGTCGCGCTCCTCGGCGTGCTGAAAGCCGGTGGCGCGTACGTTCCGCTCGACCCGGAGTACCCGGCCGACCGGCTGGCGTTCATGCTGCGGGACGCGGCCGCGCCCGTCGTGCTGACGCAGGCGGCGTTGCGCGAAACGCTGGGTTTCCAGTGTGACGCGACTGTTGTCGTCCTGGAAGACCTCCCCGAGACAGCAGGGCAACCGGCCACCCCGCCCGAGCCGCTCGCCGGACCGGACGACCCGGCGTACGTCATTTACACCTCGGGATCCACGGGGCAGCCGAAAGGCGTGCCCAACGGTCACCGCGGCATCGTCAACCGGCTCGACTGGATGCAGCGCGCGTACCGCCTCGACGGCACCGATTCGGTGCTGCAGAAGACCCCGGCCGGCTTCGACGTGTCGGTCTGGGAGTTCTTCTGGCCGCTGATCACCGGCGCCCGGCTCGTGCTCGCCGAACCCGGCGGCCACAAGGACGCCGCGTACCTGCGTGAGCTGCTCGCGTCCGAAGGCATCACCACCGCACACTTCGTGCCTTCGATGCTCACGCTTTTCCTGGCCGAGCAAGGCGTCGAGACCTGTACGGCGTTGCGGCGGGTGGTGTGCAGCGGTGAGGAGCTGCCGCTCGACGCCGCCCGCGAGTTCGTCCGGCGGCTGCCGGACTGCGAGCTGCACAACCTCTACGGCCCGACCGAAGCCGCCATCGACGTCACCGCTTGGCACTGCACGCCCGCCGCGCTCGCCGAGGTCGCGTCGGTGCCGATCGGGGCGCCGATCCAGAACATCCGGATCTACGTACTCGACCGGGCCGGGCGCCCATGTCCGGTCGGTGTGCCCGGTGAACTGCACATCGCCGGCGTCGGCCTCGCCCTTGGCTACCACAACCGTCCCGAATTGACGGCCGAGCGGTTCGTCCCCGACCCGTTCCACAGTGGACGGATGTACCGCACCGGTGACCTCGCGCATTGGCGCCCGGACGGGACGATCGCGTTCCTCGGCCGGATCGACCATCAGGTCAAGCTGCGCGGCCTGCGCATCGAGCTGGGGGAGATCGAGACGACCTTGCGTGCCCAGCCGGGTGTGCGCGACGCCGCCGTGATCGTCCGCGAGGACACGCCGGGGGACAAGCGGCTGGTCGGGTACGTCGTCGGTGACGCCGAGCCCGGCGCGCTGCGGACGGCGCTCAAGCAGAGCCTCCCGGACTACATGGTCCCGCCGTCGTTCGTCGCGCTCGACGAGCTGCCGCTCACCCCGAACGGCAAGCTCGACCGCAAGGCGCTGCCCGCTCCGGTCGCCTCCCGGGACGCGACCAAGGAACTGGTCGCGCCGTCGACCCCGGCCGAGATCCTGCTGGCCGGGATCTGGCGGGACGTGCTCAAAGTGGACGAGCTGGGCGTCGACGACGACTTCTTCGACCTCGGCGGCCACTCGATGCTGGCCACGCAGGTGGTGGCGCGGATCGGCAAGGCGGACGCCGGCCAGGTCGGCGTCATGGACCTGTTCCAGCACCGCACGATCCGCGAGCTGGCGTCCTTTATGGAGGGTGACGCCACCGACCGGCCGCGCCATCTGCTGTACGAGCTGACCAAGCCGACGTCGCGGCGGACGCTGACCTACGTCTGCTTCCCTTACGGCGGCGGCAGCGCGATCGTCTACCAGCCGCTGGCCGACGCGCTCCCGGAGGGCTACTCGCTCTACTCGGTCGCCATCCCCGGTCACGACGTCGGACTGACCGAAGAGGCCCTGCCCTTCGACGACCTGGTCGAGCGGCTGGCCGACGAGATCCTCGACCGCGTCGACGGCCCGCTGGCCATCTATGGTCACTGCGGGGTCGGCAACGCCCTCGCCGTCGGCGTCGCCCGGCTGCTCGAAGAACGCGGCCGCGAGCTGGAGGTCGTCTACATCGGCGCGATCTTCCCGTTCGCGCGGATGAAAGGCGCGGTGGGCACGCTGCGCACCCGGCTGGAGAAGCTGCGCAGCAACCGGTACTACTCGAACTGGCTCAAGGGCATGGGCGTCGACACCGACGACCTCGACCCGGCGCAGGCCGATCGGATCATCACGAACATGCGTGCCGACAGCCGCGCCGCCGAGGAGTACTTCAGCGGCCTGCTCGACGCCCGCGTGGCCAAGCTGCGCGCGCCGATCGTGTCGGTGGTCGGCTCCGAGGACCCGGTCACCGACTACTACACCGAGCGGTACCGGGAATGGGAGTTCCTCACCGACACCACCGCGCTCGTGGTGCTCGACCGGGCGGGGCACTTCTTCCTGCGCTATCGGGCCGACGAACTCGCGGAGATCGTCACGCGGGTGCATCCGGCGCTGGACGATCCCGGCGAACTCGACGTCCGTACCCGCGGCGAAGACGCGGCCTGGGCGGTGCACGAGACCCATCGGGCAGAAGTGGACACCGAACCCGCGGTGCGGCCGAGCATGGCCCGGTTCGTCACGATCACGATCGGGCAGCTGGTGTCCTCGACCGGCTCGGCGCTGACGTCGTTCGCGGTGCCGATCTGGCTCTACACCCGCACGGGCTCGGTCGCCGACCTCGGCCTGCTGTGGGCGCTCGCGCTGCTGTTCGGCGTGCTCGTCCTGCCGGTGGCGGGCGCACTGGTCGACCGCGGCGACCGGCGGCGGATCATGATCGCGGCCAGCGGTGCCGCCGGTGGGATCCAGCTGATCCTGGCGTTGCTGCTGATCACCGGGCACGTCCAGCTGTGGCTGTTCTACGTGCTGATCCCGCTCGGATCGGTGGCCGCTTCGTTCCAGCGCATCGCTTACCAGTCGTCGGTGGCGCAGCTGGTGCCGAAGCAGTACCTCGGGCACGCGATGGGGCTCGCGCAGTTGTCCACCGGTTTCGCCCAGTTGCTGATGCCGGTGCTCGCGGCCGGGCTACTGGCGACGATCCAGCTGTCCGGCATCCTGATCCTGGACATGGTGAGCTACGCGTTCGCGATCGTGGGCCTGCTGCTGGTGCGGTTCCCGGACATGCTGGGCTGGCGCCCGCGCGAACCGCTGCTGACCGCGATCGCGGGCGGGCTGCGGTACTCGTGGAACCACCGCGGTTTCCGCACGATGCTGCTGTACTTCGCGCTGGCGAACGTCTTCCTCGCACCCGCGCTGGTGCTGGTCTCACCGCTCGTGCTGTCGTTCGGCTCGGTCACCGATGTCGCGCAGGTGGCACTGGCCGAGGCCGTCGGCGCGGTCGCGGGCGGCATCGGGATGGCGCTGTGGGGTGGCCCGCGGCACCGCCGGATGGTCGGCGTGCTCGTCGGCAACATCGGGATCGCGCTGGGCAGCCTGGTGATGGGCCTGCGGCCGTCGCTGATCGTCGTCGCGGCCGGGGTGTTCCTTCTGGCCGCCGCGATGTCCGTGTCGCAGGGCATCTACGCGACGCTGGTGCAGGTCAAGGTGCCGCAGCGGTTCCACGGCCGGGTGTTCGCGATCAACCAGACGATCACCTGGTCGACGCTGCCGATCGGGTTCGCCGTGCTGGCGCCGCTGGCCGTCGGCTGGTTCTCGCCACTGCTGGCGCCGGGCGGCGCGCTGACCGGGTCGGTCGGCACCGTGCTCGGCACCGGTGAGACCCGGGGTATCGGGCTCGCCTATGTCGTCTTCGCGCTGATCCTGCTGCTGATCAACATCGGCGGGTTCTCGCTGCGGATGCTGCGCCGGTTCGACACCGAGGTGCCCGATTCGCTGCCCGACGACCTGGTCGGGGCGCAGGAACGGGAGCGCAAGCTCGCGGGGAAGGAAGCCGCATGAGTACGGCAGTGCTGATCAGGGAGGCTCGCGGGCATTGGGTCGGCGAGGTCGCGCCGTCGATGCGGGCGGCCGGGCACCGCGTGGTGCTGCTCGCCCCGCCGATGGACGCGGCCGAGCGGGCCGCACTGGCCGGTGTGGTGGACGACGTCGTCGCGCTCGACGACGTCCACGATCCGGAAGCCGTCGCGGCGAAGGTCCGGGAGATCGCAGGCGACGCGTTGGCCGGCGTCTTCACCGGCTCGGACGGTGCCATCGCGAGCACCGCCCGCGCCGCCGAGCTGCTCGGGGTGGCGCGCTGCCCGGCATCGGTGTTCACCTTGTGCGCGAACAAGTTCGCCGTCCGGGAGGCCCTCGCCGAGGCTGGGCTGCCCGGACCCGCCTACGCCCTGATCTCGTCGGCCGCCGAGGCGGCATCGGTCGCTTCGGCGGCCGGGCTCCCGGCGATCGTCAAACCGGTCAACGGGGCGGGCAGCAACCTCGTCCGCACCGTGTCCACTGTGGATGAACTGGCGGCCGCGTACGAGCTGCTGGCCGCGCGACTGCCCGAGTCCGCGGATCCGCGCTACCACCGTCCACTGGGGACACTGGACCCGTCGAAGACGTTCCTCGTCGAAGGATTCCTGTCCGGTCCGGAGTACGCGGTGGACGTGCTGATCCGCGATGGCGTGGCCGAGCCGGTCGAGATCCTCGACAAGCCGCTGATCGACGAGCGGAAGTTCGAGCTGGCGCTGTCGTGCCCGCCCGCCGGGCTCACCGCCGACCGGGCCGAGCTGGTCACCGCGGCCGCGGTCGCCGCCGTCCACGCGCTGGGGCTCGACAACACCTGCGCCCACGTCGAGCTGATCGACGACGTCGACCGCGGCCCGACGATCGTCGAGGTCAACGCGGGCAGGCCCGCCGGGTCGATCATGCCACTGCTGGCGAAGCTGCGCACCGGCATCGACGTGTTCGCCGAGCTGGCGGCGCTCGCGGTGGGTGCTCCGCCGCCGGTGCGGGAACCCGCGAAACTGCCGATCCCGCTGGGGATGCTGATCCTCTACGCGGCCGGTTCGGGCCGGTTGAGGAGCATCGGCGGGCTCGACGAGATCGCCGAGCTGCCCGAGGTGATCGACGTCGTCACCACCGTCTCGCCGGGACAGGTGCTCACCGACGAACAGGAGATCTACGCGGTCAACCTCGTCGTGGCCGGGTTCGCCGATCACGACGACCTCGCCGCCCTGCACGCCGAAGCGAGCAAGCTCGTCCGGCTGGAACTGGAGGACGTGTGAACACCGCGTTCGTGGTCCGGGAGACCGCGGGACAGTGGATCGCCGACGTCGTGGCCGCCGTGCACGCGACCGGGCTGCGGGCCGAGCTGGTCACCCAGCCTTTGGAACCAGCCGAGCAGGCACAGTTGACGGAATCGGTGGACGGCTTCGTTTTCGTCGACGACGTCCGTGACGCCGAAGCCGTCGCCGAGGCCATCCGAGCGCGGGACGCCCGTCCGGCCGGGGTGGTGACCGCCGCCGAGGGGATCATCGCGAGTGTTGCCCGGACGGCCGAGCTGCTCGGCGTCGCGCGCTGTCCGGCGTCGGTGTTCACCTTGACACACAACAAGTTCGCGGTCCGGCAGACACTGGCCGCGGCCGGATTGCCGGGGCCGCGCTGTGCCCTGATCTCGTCGGCTGCCGAGGCGGAGGCGGTCGTCTCGGCGGTCGGGCTCCCGGCGATCGTCAAGCCGGTGAACGGCGCGGCGAGCAACCTCGTGCGCACGGTGTCCACTGTGGACGAGCTGGCGACGGCGTACCGGCTGCTGGCCGAGCGGTTGCCGCTGTCGGAGGACGCCCGGTACCACCGGCTGGTCGGCGGCGGGCCGGCGCCGATCGACCCGCTTCGCGTCTTCCTGGTGGAAGGGCTGTTGTGCGGCCCCGAGTACGCGGTCGACGTCCTGGTGCGCGACGGCGTCGCCGAGCCGGTGGCCGTGGTGGAGAAGCCGCTGATCGACGAGCGTAAATTCGAGCTGGGTATGGTCTGCCCGCCACTCGAACTGTCCGAAAAGGACACCGAGCGGCTGTTCGCGCCGGCGACGGCCGCCGCGCTCGCGCTGGGCCTGGACGACACCTGCGCGCACGTGGAGCTGATCGATGACGCCGAGCTGGGCCCGACGATCGTCGAGGTCAACGCGGGCCGCCCGGCCGGTGGAGCCCAGCCGGTGCTGCTGAAGCTCGCGACCGGCATCGATGTCATCGCCGAGGCCGTGTCGCTGGCACTGGGCACGCCACCTCCCGCGCGAGGCGCGGGCCTGCCGGTGCCGGTGGGCTATCTGATCTTCTACGCCGAGGGAACCGGACGGCTGGTCCGCGTCGACGGCACCGACGAGGTCGCCGACCTGCCCGAGGTCCTGGAGGTCGTCACGATCGTGCGCCCCGGTCAGCTGCTCACCGACGACCAGGAGATCTACGCGGTGAACGTGCTCGCCGCGGGATTCGCCGACACCGAAGACCTCGCCGCACTGCACGCCGAGGCCGCCAAGCTGATCCGATTCGAACTGGAGGAGTCATGACCGCCGAACTCGCGGCGCACCTCGGCAGTGCCGGCCACGTCGAGGGCAACGAACACACGAAGCTCACCGTGTACGCGGCCACCGGCCTGGACTGGGTGCGCGCGCATCGCGAAGTGCTGCAAGGCCGGCTGCGTGAGAACGGCGCGATCCTGCTGCGCGGGATGCCTGCCGACCTGACGCTGTTCAACCAGGTCACCGAGGAGATCGGCGGCTCGCTGCTGACCTACACGGAACGCTCGACACCACGGTCCGCGGTCTCGGGCAACATCTACACCTCGACGGAGTACCCGCCTGCCGAGTCGATCCCGATGCACAACGAGAACTCGTACTCGGCGCACTGGCCCGACCGCCTGTTCTTCCTGTGCGACACGGCGGCCGAAACCGGCGGCGCTACGCCGATCGCCGACAGCCGCGCGATGTACCGCCTGCTACCGGAAGACTTGCGTGAGCGGTTCGCGGGCGGCGTCACCTACGCACGGGCGTTCCGCGAAGGCCTCGGGCTGACCTGGCAGGAGGCGTTCCAGACCGAGGACCGCCAAGTGGTGGCGGATTACTGCACCAGCAACGGGCAGACCTACGAATGGACCGACGAAGGCCTGCGCACGCGGCACGTGCGTCCGTCCTTTGTGGAGGAACCGCGCACCGGCGCGATGGTGTGGTTCAACCAGGCCAACCTGTTCCACGTCTCGAGCCTGGGGGAGGAGGTAAGCGAGGCGCTGCTGGAGCTGTACCCCGAGGAAGACCTGCCCCGCAACGCGTACTTCGCCGACGGCTCGCCGATCCCGCGAGCGGACCTGGCCACGATCAAGGCGACCTATGACGAGGTCAGCTACGCGTTCCCGTGGCAGCCGGGCGACATCATGGTGATCAACAACATGTTGATGGCCCACGGGCGCGAGCCGTTCACGGGCAAGCGGCGGACCCTGGTCGCGATGACGTGACCCGGCTCGGGCTTCGCCCGGCTGGTGAACGCACGCTCTATTGTCCGAGTGACGCTTATTTGACGGGTAAGGCAAAAGTGGCGTTGTCGAGCTTCTGTCGCGTAGGCCTTTCGCTGGCGTCAGGGTGGCGAGAGGGAGCTTCGCGACGTGGGTCTGGACTGTTCGACGAGCCGATCGCGCGCGCTGGATGTCCACAAGAGACATTTCCTGGCATTCGAGTGTCCGGTTGATGACACTATGCCCGGTTCTGCGGAGGGTCGTGAGTGTCAATGAGGGTTAGAACGCTCATTGGCACTCACGACCCCTTGCGAAACCGCACAAAGTACTCAAATAAGACACTCGAACAGCGACGAGTGTCCTTTATGGACAGCGGAGATCGTGTCGAGCCCTTGGTGAGCCCGATCATGCGGGACAGTTTCAGTCAGTGCCATCAAGGTCACCGACGAGCGGACAAACCGCTGCATTTCACTACGGCACGCGGAGCCCTTGTGCCCGATCCCGAACCGCCCGTCGTTCGACGTCGATCGTCATACGCGGTGAACGCGGATCACGTACGGCTCCAGCTAGTGCAGAACCACACGTTCGATTTCTGGCAGACGCGGTAAGAGACGATCGGATTGGACGACGATCCCCGGACGACGTCGCTGCAGCCCTTGGCGCTGCCGTTCGCGTCATCCACGTGTCCCGCGGTGCCGTTGTGGAGCTTGAACTCGGTGCGGACGCCGATCCCGTCGCTGTAGGTGTCACAGGAGTAGGCGCGGGTGTGGTTGTTCGTGACGCCCCCATAGCCGCACTGCGAGGCCAACTGGGGGAGAACTCCACAATGGTTCACGGGCACTGACGCGTCGTGCGCGGACGCCACCGGTGCCGTGAGCACAGTGCCGCCGCAGGCCGCGGCCACCATGGCCGCTCCCGCGAATACCTTGCGGATCCGCACTGCTGTGCTCATTTTCGACTTCACTTTCTGCATCATCACTCCTTGGGCTGATCGTGGTCTCGTTATCCGGCCATGCGGCTACCGGGCCGTTTGGCGTGGCGGTGTTGGCGTTAGGTCGCCATCGGCGATCCCCAGATGGCCGGCTGGCCCGGTGTGCACCGGACGACCCCGCCTGTGACATATCGAGTCCAACTGTCACATTAGCAGCTTGGCAGGGGAGATCCACTTCGTCAAGGGTGAGATGTCCAGGCCTGTTGGCCGACCGGTTCTTCGGTGCGAAACGCGGTCAGCGGGGAGAAGGTGGTGTGCGCCGCCGCACTGGGCATCCGCCTGCGCGGCAATCCCGGCAGGGTCGGTATCGCCGCCGATCCAACGCCCCTTTGCCGAAAGAGACAGCGAACGCCGGCACCGAATCTTTACGTCGAGCTGTGGACAGAACCCCCGCGGACATGTTGGGTTGAGACGCGGCCGAACCTGGGTGGTCGGCTGTTTCTGCCCTGCGACGTCGAGGAGCGGCGCCCTGAGCCTGTCGGAGTACCTCCGGGAGAACTGGATCGACGTCGTGAACGACGCGATCCTGCACGTGGATCTCACGCTGGCGGCGATGGCATTGGCCGTGCTGGTCGGAATGACGATCGGTCTGCTCACCTACCGCCGCCGGTGGCTCGGTGCGATGGCGACCACGACGACGGCGGCGTTCCTGACCGTCCCGTCGATCGCGCTGCTGGGCATCCTGATCGGCCCGTTCGGGCTGGGGTTGACGAATGTCCTGTTCGCACTGGTGCTCTACGCGCTTCTGCCGATCACGCGCAACACCATCGTCGGGCTGCGTGGCGTCGATCCGGCCGTGGTGGACGCGGCGCGTGGTATGGGGTTCGGCCGCGCGAGGCTGCTGTTTCGTGTGCGCCTGCCGCTTGCGTGGCCGGTGATCCTTTCCGGCATCCGGGTTTCGACGCAGATCACGATCGGTATCGCGGCCATCGGCGCCTATGTCAAGGGCCCCGGCCTCGGCAACGAGATCTTCGACGGGCTCGGCCGGTTCGGCTCGGTCAACTCGCTGAACCAGGTGCTCACCGGAACGCTCGGGATCATGGTGCTGGCGCTGCTGTTCGACCTGGCCTTCGTGGTGGTCGGCAAGCTGACCACCCGCCGACGCCCCCGTGCCCGCCGAGCGGCGGCTTCGGCGACGTCCGGGGGAACGGCCGGAATGGGCGGCGAGACGATCGAGCTGCTGGACGTCAGCAAGCGCTACCCCGGGCGAGCGGTACCAGCGGTCGAAAACCTGACGATGCGCATCCCGGCGGGCGAAATCGTCGTGCTGACCGGTCCGTCGGGTTGCGGCAAGACGACGACCATGCGGATGATCAACCGGCTCGTCGAGCCCACCTCGGGCGTCGTCACGATCGGCGGCACCGACGTGTCGGCGCTCGACCTCGACGAACACCGGCGCAACACCGGCTACGTCATCCAGCAGGTCGGGCTCTTCCCACACCTGCGAGTGGACGCGAACATCGGCGTCGTGCCGCGGCTGCTCGGCTGGACCCGACGACGCGTCGCCGGCCGCGTGCGCGAGTTGCTCGACGTCGTCGGCTTGACCCGCGAGCACGGCATTCGGTACCCGCGTGAGCTTTCCGGTGGACAGCAGCAGCGCGCCGGGGTGGCGCGGGCGATGGCCGCGGACCCGCCGGTCATGCTGATGGACGAGCCGTTCGGCTCCACCGACCCGATCACGCGCGCCCGTCTGCAGGATGAATTGCTTCGCCTGCAACGGGAAGTACGCAAAACGATCGTGTTCGTCACGCACGATTTCGACGAGGCGCTGAAGGTCGGCGACCGGATCGCCGTGTTGCGGCCGCGGTCGGTCATCGCTCAATACGACACGCCCCAGGCGATCCTCGCCGCGCCGGCGGACGACTACGTCGCGAGTTTCGTCGGCTCGAAGCGGAATCTGAAGCGGCTCGCGCTGATCCGGGTGGGGGACCTGGACCTGCGATCAGCGGCCGGTCCGGACGGCCTGCCTCCGGTCCGGCCTGACGCCACCCTGCGCGACGTGCTGGACGTGATGGTGCGGACCGGCAGCACCGCGGTCATCGTCACCGAGGACAGCGCCGCCCAGGCGCTGGGGGTGTGCGATGTACCCAGCCTCGTCGCGGCGCTCAGGCTTACCGAAAAGAGGCCCGCGCCCGCGATCCCGGACGCGGAGGAGACCCCTGAGCAGGGTCCGGACCCCACAGAGCCCGCGCGGCCTCGCCGCCGGCTCGGGCTGCTGGTGCGCCCGGTCCTGCTGACCCTCGTCTTGCTGGTGCTCTTCCTGATCGTGCGTGCGCACCCGATCGACTCGATCGAACAGCGCTTTCTCAACGCCGGCGAGATCTTCACCGAACTGGGCGCGCACCTGCGGCTCACCCTGATCTCGACGGCGTGCACCATCGCCATCGCCCTTCCGCTCGGCATCCTGCTCACCCGCGCCGGCGCCCGCTGGGCCCGGCCCATCGGTCTGGGGCTGGGCAACCTCGGCCAGGCGATCCCGTCGATCGGGCTCGTCGTGCTGCTCGCGCTCTGGATGGGCACGGGTACCGCGACAGCGGTGACGGCACTCGTCGTCTACGCGACCTTGCCGGTGCTGCGCAACACGATCGTCGGGCTCGACGGCGTCGACCCGACCGTCGTCGACGCCGCGCGCGGCATGGGCATGGGCAAGACGGCCATCCTGTGGCGGATCGAACTGCCGCTGGCGGTCCCGGTGATTCTCGCCGGGATCCGGACCGCGCTGGTGCTCACCGTCGCGAGCGCGACGCTCGCGACGTTCGTCGACGGCGGTGGTCTCGGTGGCGGGCTGGTCGCCGGCATCGGGCTGTACCGCCCCATCCTGAGCCTGACTTTCGGCATCGTCGTCGCCGTGCTGGCGCTCTTCGTCGACTGGCTGGGGCTGGTCGCCGAGGAGATCCTGCACCCGCGCGGTATGTAGCTCGACCGACGTCAAGGAGGACCAACCATGCGGATGCTTCAGCGCACGACAGCCGCCGCGCTCGCGCTCGTCGCGGCAGCGGCGCTCGCGGCCGGCTGCACGATCGGCAAGGACGAGACCGGCGCCCAGGTGGGCGCGGGATCCATCAAGAAGATCGACGCGCTGAACGGTGCCCAGATCCGCGTCAGCTCCAAGGAATTCGACGAGCAGTTGCTGCTCGGCCAGATCGCCCTTGTCGCCCTGCAGGCGGCCGGGGCCAGCCCGCAGGACAAGACCAACATCACCGGCTCGAGCAACGTCCGCCAAGCGCTCACCAGCGGCGCGGTCGATCTGTACTGGGAATACACCGGCACCGCCTGGATCAGCTACCTCAACCAGACCAAGCCGATCAGCGATCCCCAGGCGCAGTACGACGCGGTCAAACAAGCCGACACCGCCAACGGCGTCACCTGGTGGGCGCGCTCACCGGCCAACGACACCTACGCTCTCGCCGGCAATCCGGCGACACTGGCCCGGACCGGCGTCAAGACGCTGTCCGACTACGCGGCCCTGGTGAAGCGGGACCCGGCCGCGGCTTCGACCTGTATGGGGCCGGAGTTCAAGAGCCGGGACGACGGTTTCCCCGGGCTGGCGAAGACCTACGGGTTCACCCTGCCCGACCCGCAGGTGCACCTGCTCAACGACGCCGTCGTCTACCCGAGCGTCGGCAAGGGAGACCCCTGCGGCTTCGGCTCGGTCGCCTCCACCGACGGGCGCGTTGCCGCGCAGAACCTCACCGTGCTGGAGGACGACAAGCACTTCTTCCCGATATACAACCCCGCGATCACGATCACCACTCCGCTCGCCCAGAAATATCCGCAGCTGGAGCAGGTTTTCACCCCGATCGCCGCGAAGCTCGACACCGCGACACTCACGGAGCTGAACAAAAAGGTCAGCGTCGACGGCCAGAAGTCCGCCACGGTCGCCCGCGACTGGCTCAAGTCGGCGGGCTTCATCAGCTGAATTCCCGCGGCGAGCCGATCACCCGGCGACGGAGGGCCGGGGTGGGACTAGCGTAGGGATCATGGCCGAGGTTCGTGTTGGTGTGGTGTTCCGTCCGCAGTTGCCGCCGGAGGAGCTGCGGGAGGCCGTCGTCGCGGCCGATGAGGCCGGTATCGACGAACTGTGGCTGTGGGAGGACTGCTTTCTCGAAGGTGGTCTCACCAGTGCCGCGGCCGCGCTGGCGTGGAGCGAGCGGCTCACCGTCGGGATCGGCCTGATGCCGGTGCCGCTGCGCAACCCGGCCGTCGCCGCCATGGAGATCGCGACGCTGGCGCGGATGTTCCCCGGCCGGTTCGTCCCGGCGGCCGGGCACGGGGTGCTCGACTGGATGGCGCAGGTCGGTGCCCGGGCCGCGTCGCCGATGACGTTGCTGCGCGAGCACGCCGACGCCGTCCGGCGGCTGCTGCACGGCGAGACCGTCAGCGTGACCGGGCGCTATGTGAACCTCGACGCGGTGGCGCTGGACTGGCCGCCGGTGCGGGTCCCGCCGCTCATCATCGGCGGGCGGGGGCCGAAGACCGTCGCGCTGGCGGGTGAGGTGGGTGACGGCGTGCTCCTGGACGCCTTGCTCGTCACCCCGGACTACGTCGCTTCGGAGGCGGCCCGTGTAGCCGAGGCCGCCCAGGCAGCGGGCAGGCCGGCGCCGCAGGTCATCGTCTTCGCGGAGATCGAACCGAACATTCCCGCCCTCGGCGACCGTGCCCGCGCTCTGATCGACGAACTGGCCGCCGCCGGCGCCACCTCCGTCATCCTGCAAGGCACGTCGCAGCATCCCGATCCGAGCCCGCTCATCGCCGCGCTGTCCCGCTGACAGCAGCCCGAAGCCAGGTGGCGTTGACGCGGACAAGACGATGTTCGCGTCAACGCCACCTGGCTTACGGGCTCGAGCGTGTCGGCGCCCTGGCCGGAGCCGATCAGTCGCGGTAGCAGCCCCAGGAGTACGGGTCGTTGTAGTTGGTGTACGCGGCGTAGGTATCGGTGCCCCAATAGAAATCGCAGGCGGCGTTCAGGTCGATACCGGATTGCCCGCCGTCGTGGTCGACGCAGACCCAGCCATAAACGTCCCAGCGAATGATCCCGGAGCGGGCGTGCCCGGTGAGCTGACACCAGTTGTCCAGCGGCAATCCACCTACGTAGGTCGAATCGACCGACGTACCGGCTCGGTCGGTGACCGCGCCCTTGTCGTCCGCGGCGAACGCGGCACTCCCGCTCAGCCCGATCCCGAGCACCACACCGGCGAGAATAATTGCCCGCTTCAGCGAATTAGGCATAGCTGATTACCTCAGTTCTCGAAAGCGACTTGTCGTTCAACGAACAACACTCAGTTTCGATGGTTTCCTGTTTCCGAAACAGTGGCTTTCACGTCAGGCCGAGTAAGATTTACGCCATGAGCGTCATGGGGGCCGCACGGGTGCAGGTGGTCGTGCCACTACTGGCCGATCTTCCGTTGTTCGAACTCGCGGTGCCATGCGAGGTGTTCGGCCATGATCGGTTGGATCTGACCTCTCGCTGGTACGAATTGGTCCTGTGTCAGGCGAGGCCAGGTCCGCAACGCGCGCAGGGAGGGCTGCTCATCGAGTCCTGCCGCGGGCTCGACGCCATCGAATCGGCGGACCTGGTCGTCGTACCGGCGACACCGGTCACTCCCTACGATCCATCGGCCGCGTTGGTGGACGCGCTTCGCGGAGCGCATCGCCGAGGCGCACGGATCGCGTCGGTGTGCTCCGGCGCTTTCGTGCTGGCCGCCGCGGGACTCCTGGACGAGCGCAAAGCCGCCACACACTGGATGCACGCCGACGATCTGCGGCGCGAGTACCCGCGGGTCACGGTCGACGAACGCGCGCTCTACATCGACGAAGGGGACGTCCTCACCAGCGCCGGTACCGCCGCGGGGATCGACATGTGCCTGCACATCGTCAGGCAGGACTTCGGTGCGGGCATCGCCACCGAGGTCGGCAGGCGCATGGTCATGGCTCCGCACCGGGAAGGCGATCAAACACAGTACATCCCGGCACCGGCGAAACCGCCGGAGAACGTCGACAGCCTCGCCGCCGTTCTGGATTGGGCCCTGTGCCACCTGCACCAACCGCTGACCATCGAACAACTCGCGCGACACGCGGCGATGAGCACCCGGACGTTCGGCAGGCATTTCACTCGCCAAGTCGGGCTTCCCCCGCTGAAATGGCTGAACCAGCAGCGCCTCACCGCGGCCCGTGAGCTACTGGAAACCACCACACTGTCCATCGACAGCATCGCCGCCCGCACCGGCTTCAACAACGGACATCTACTGCGGCAGCATTTCCACAGAAGCCTCGGTACGACCCCCGCCGCCTATCGCCGCACATTCGGCTCCCGATAGCGCGGAAATGCCTACTTCGGGATATCCGGCGCTCCGAAATGGGGGTCGCTCACCGTGTACGCGGCGAAAGGGGCCGATCGGTGCGACCCTGGAGGCATGACCGATCGACCGGGGCCACGAAGAGAACTGGAGCGGATTAGCGCGAGTGCTGGACCGGGCGCGGCACAATCCCGGATCGCTCTGGGCACCGGGCCGCTTCCCGATCGGCTGCGGGCCGCCATCCTCGCCTTGGCTTTCGCGAGGGGCGAGGGCAGCAGCACGTGTCCTTCGGATGCGGCCAGGGCGGTGGTGGACGAGTGGCGTCCGCTGTTGCCGCAGGCTCGGGACCTGGCACGCGAACTCGCGCGGTCCGGGGAGGTGCGACTGACCCAGGGTGACCGGTCGCTCGACCCGGATGGGGAGTGGGAGGGGCCGATCAGGATCCGCCTGTCGGGGCGCGCGGATGGCTGAGCCGGACCGCACGCCCGACGGGCGCTTCGTCGTGATCGACGGCCGGCGCTGGCGAGCGACCGATCCGGAGATCCCGGAAGAAGCGGCAGCGCGGTTGCGCGGTCTGCTGATGCGGGCTCGCCGGGACGTCGGCGCGGCCCGCCGTGCCCGGGATTCCGAAGCCGAGCGAGAGGCCCGGGCGCGGGTGCACACCGCCAAGGTCGCTTTGGGCGAGCGCGGTACCCCATGGTGGGAGCAGGATCACGCGGAGCGGCGGCAACGGTGGCAGCGGGGCCTGGACATCTTGAGCTGACCCCCTGCCGGAACCCGCAGGCCACCAGAGCCAGCATCGCTGTATCCCCTCGATGGGCGACAGCGTCTGACTCCTGCTACAGCGTTACTGGCCGGTTTTCTCTTCCAGCGTGCGGCGTCGAGCGGTCACCTCGTCGGGGTCGTCCCCGAGGACCAGCAGTTGCAAGGTGCTTTGCCTGATTGGGTTGTCCGTGTGGCCGGTGTCATGACCGGCCACGATGAGCAGGCCACCGGCGGCCAAAGCCGGGCGTATCTCGGCGAGCAGGTCGGTGAGTGCGCCGGCGACGGTGAGCTTCACGGACTCGGCGGGGCTGTCGAGAGCGTCGGGGCGGACGGACTGCATCGCCAGCAACGGGATCGACCCACTGGTGATCCGGAAGTTCAGGTCGAGCACGACCTGCTGGCCGTCCTGGGTTTGGGCGCAGTCAAGGCTGCACAGGCCGCGGTAGCCGACATCGGCGGCGCGCTGGGTGATCGCCAGGCATTCGGCGAGCAGTTCGGCGGGGGGAGTGGTGACCGCGCCGAACCTGCCGCCGGCATAGACCCCGGTCGCGTCGACGCGCTGTTCGGTCACAGCCAGCAGGCGAGCCCGCGCGTCCGCCCCCACGTAGAACTGCAAGCCCCAGTTGCGAAGGATCTGCAGATACTCCTCGACGACGAACTCGGTGAGCACATCGGTGAACGCCGGCAGAGTGATCTGCTCGTGGGCCCGGTGCAGATAGACATCAAGGCTGCCGCCGTGCGCGTCGTTGGTCGCGGCCTTGAGCACCCACGACTTCTCCGCCGGTGCCGCCTCCGGGAGTTGCGCGCGAGTCACGACGCTGCGGTGCGCCTGGAAACGTGGATCGACCAACGTGGTGATGCTGGCCTTGTTGTTCAAGTAACCGACGAGTTGCGCGCTTTTGAGCGCGCGTTCGTCCGGGCACAGCGTGGTCGGCTGCGGGTACTCCATCGACATCAGCAAGCCGTCGGACATCGCTTCGGTCACGCGGGCCGCGAATTCTCTTTCGCTTCGGAACTCGCGCAGGTCTGTGCCGACAGGCAGGCCGCTGTCACGCAGGTGCGCCAGTAAATCCCGGTCCGTGCCCCCGGCGCTGCAGATCACCGGCATGTCAGCCGCGACAGCGATCGGTCGCGCGGAGACGACGTCGCGGCTGTGGCGGTGCCTGTTCACCGGTTCGGTGGCGGCCAGTTCGGGCCGCGCGCAGACGGCGATGCCGGGACCATATACGTCGATGAGAGAACGAGGAGCGCTGACGGCGTACGGCAGAACGACTGGGACGCTGATGGAGAGTCTCCTGTGGAGTGAGTCGGACCGGCCAGAGCCGGCTGTGGCATGCGAGCAGAAGTGAGAAGAAACGACAGCGTTGGTCAATCGACAGCCGCGAGCACCAGCAGCAGGGAGCTTGCCCCGACCGGCACCGTCCAACAGCGTCACACCTACTGCCTGATCACCATGGTACGTCTTGACCCGGTGTAGTGGGCAGGAGCGCGGGCTCGATCTGGTCGAGCCGGGGATGGGGGAGATGATCCACCGCTCCCGGTTCGTCTCCGAGTATCGCACCGAGTTCGGTGTGTAGCGGTGGTGTCAGGTTCTGGCCTGCCTCGGCAGGGCTTCCACGAGGGGCCGCAGGACGTGGGCAAGAAAGTGGCCCCGGTCCGCGCGAAGCGCGGACCGGGGCCATCGGGTCGGACGACGAGTGGCTCAGAACCAGTGGGCGCGGCCGCCCACCTTGCGTCCCGTGCTGCCGAGGATCGCGAGAACCACGCCCGCTACGGCGACGACGGCGCCGATGGTGGTCAGCACGGGAATGTCGACGATCAGGCCGATCACGAGAATGATGACTCCGAGCACGATCATGGTTACTCACTTTCTGGAGCGGTCGGTACGAATCCGCCGCCACGATGGGGACTGGTGCTCGTAGTGCCCCAGCCGGAGTCACGTCAAACATCGCCGCCCCGGTTTCGCTTCCATGTCGGGAAGTTTCGGATGCTCCGCCGGAACCGTGCGCCGCATCTCACGGTTTAGGGCGACCGTTCGCGGGTAAAGGCTCTGAGTCGTCGTGAACAGCCGTCGGAGGAAAAGCAGTGTTGTTTCGCAGGAAAGCAGTTGTGCCCGTCGGTGATGTCGAGCGGGCGATGGCCGTTTTGGTCGCTCGAGGTGTCAGCCGTGAGCGGGCCGGCGGCGAACTGAGGGAGATGGCACGCCGTCGGCACATCTCGCTGGCCCGCTGTGCTGCCTTGGTGGCGTCGACCGGCCGAGTACCGCGCTCGACGTGATTTCGCCCAAGAGAAGCGAATGCGCCGATTTCACGCCGAAACACCGCAGAACGGTGCCGAGGCGGTGAATCTGCAAGCCGAAGACCGGGGAGGCGTCGGCTGTTAGGGTCCGGGCCATGCGGATGTGGTGGGGCGGCCTGGTCATGAGCGCGGGTGTGCTGGTCGGCGCGTGCGCCGGGGGCGGGTCGGGGAAGGGCCAGGTGGTGCCCCCGACGATCCCGCAGGCCCCGAAGACGGTGGCGACCGGCCCCCTGAAGACGCCGACGTCGTTACCGCCGAAAACGCCGGTGACCACTACGACCCAGCTGACGCCGGAGCCGACACGGGCCACGACTCATCGCTCCACGACAACCGCGAAACGCCCGACGACCCCGCGCCGCACCGCCACCCGGAGACGCTGACGGCCTTGGCCACTATCCGCCGTTCAGGCTTGACAGTCCACATCGGACCCGCCACACCGGGCGCCGTCAGGTTGCGGTGGTCACGGGTGCCGAGACAACCTCCAAGGACATTTACGCGACGATCCGCTGAATCTTGAAGGTGCTCGGATTCATGCGTCCTGTTCCTTGCCGGCTATCGGCGCGCGCTGGTGTTGAGGAGCTTGGCTTCGATCTCGACGGTGTCGGGGTGGGTCAGCGGTTCGAGGATTTCGAGCGCCCGGGTCCATGCGTCGAAGGCTCCGTGGTGGTCGCCTGCGGCCTGTAGCGCGTCGCCGAGGTGGTCGAGAGTCGTTGCTTCCAAGTAAGAGCTGCCTAGTTCGTGGAAGAGGGCGAGTGAGTCGCGGTAGCACTGCGCGGCTTCGGTGTGCTGGCCGAGTTCGTAATGCGCGCGTGCGAGGCAGTGGAAGTTGTGGGCTCGGCCGTCTCGGTCTCCGATGCGGTCCAGTAAGGGTTTGGCCTCGCTGCAGTGCGCGAGGGCTTGCTTGTGATGGCCCGCCTTGCCGTGGTACCAGCCGATGGCGGTGAGCGTGAAGGCTTCCCATGCGTGGTCGCCCGCTTCGCGGCATAGCCGTAGTGCGTCGTGGGCGTGCTGCAGTGCCCGGGTGTGGCACTGCTGCAGGTCGTAGGCCGAGCTGAGGGAAAAATGGGTGAGGGCCATGCCGGTTGTGTCACCGAGGTGCGCGTAGCCCTCGAGTGCGTGCCGCAGGTGCTTCAGGGCTTGGTCTTGGTTTCCCAACAGGATTTCGGCTCTGCCGAGTAGATGTCGGCTGGTCGCCCGGGCGAGGTCGTCGTCGAGGCGGTCGGCGGCCTCGAGCGCTGTTCGCTGGGACTCGGCGCGCTGCGCCAGGTGTCCTCGTCTGCTCAGGTAGGTGCTGTGTACCCAGGGCAACTGCCAGGCGTGCACGTCCAGGCGTGCGCGGACGGCTGCCGCCGTCGCGGCGAGCAGTGTGGCGTGCTCCGCGGTGAGCCATTGCATGGCCTGGTGATAGTCGGTGACGGGGAAGCGCGGGACGTGGTCCTGTGCCGCGGTGAGTGTGATCGGTGGCCAGTGCGGTGCCAAGTGTCGTTCGGCGGCGAACCCGGTGCGGAGGTAGAAGTCGAGGCATCGGCGCAACGCCGTTCGCCGTTCGTGCTCGGTGTCCTCCTGCTCGGTCAGCTCGGTCGCGTACGCGCGGAGCAGGTCGTGCGAGCGGAAGCGGCCGGGGCGATGCTCGTCCACGAGGTGTGTCCGCGTCAGCTCGTCCAGCAGAGTGCGGGTGCGTGCCAGGTCGATCCCGGCCAGCGCGGCCGCGGCGAACCGGTCCGCGTCGGGGCCGGGATGCAGGCTCAGCAGCCGGAACAGCCGGGCCGCCTCGGGACTCAGCGTCCGGTACGACCAAGAGAACACCGTTCGCACGCTCGATGTGGTGCCGTTCGCTTCCAACGCGTCCAGCCGAGCTCTCTCATCGTGTAGTTCGTCGGCCAGCGCGCTCAGCGGGAACGCCGGGTTGGCCACCGCGCGACCCGCCACCACCGCCAAGGCCAGCGGAAGCCGGGCGGAGTGCGCGACGAGTCGCGTCACCGCGTCGGGTTCGGCGGTCACCCGGTCGGGTCCCAGCCGCCTGCTGAGAAGCGACACGGCCTCGGTCTCGTCGAGCACGGTCAGGGGGACGGGCACGGCTCCTTCGTGGGTGATCAGATCGGTGGCCCGGTCACGGCTGGTGATCACCGTCAGGCAATCCGCGCCACCTGGCAGGAGGGGCCGGACCTGGTCGGCGTCGTAGGCGTTGTCCAGCATCACCAGTGCTCGTCGGCGAGCCAGCTGACTGCGGTACAGCGCGGCCCGTGCGTCTGTACCGGCCGGGACGTGCTCTGCCGGCACGCCCAGCGCCTCCAGGAAACCGTGCAGCACGTCATCCGGAGACAGCGGTCTGCCTATTTGATCGAACCCACGGAGGTTCACGTACAGCTGTCCGTCGGGGAACCGCCCGGCCTCGCGGTGCGCCCAGTGCAGTGCCAACGACGTCTTGCCCGATCCTCCGGTACCCGTCACCAGGACCACGCCGGCGGCGGCTTTCAGCGCGTTGTCGAGCAGACCGAGTTCGTGGGTGCGGGAGATGAACCACGGTGACGCCGCCGGTAGCTGCTGTGGGACCCGTTCCTGGGCCTGGGCCGTCTGCTGGGCGGCGGGCGGAGGCGGCACCTGCGAGGCGAGCATCTGCTGATGCAGACGTCGCAGCTGATCGCCGGGCTCGACTCCGATCTCCGCCACGAGCCGGGCGCGGAACGTGCGGTACCGCGTCAACGCCTCCGCCCGGCGCCCGCATCGGTACAGGCCGAGCACGTGCTGACCGGCGAGTCGCTCGTCGAATGGGTTCGCTGCCGACGCGGTCGCCAGCTCGGCCAGTAGTTCGGCATGCATCCCCAGGTTCAGTGCCACGTCGTGACGCTGAACCTGGGCGGTGAACCGCTCTTTCTGCAGTTGGTCGCGCACCGACGCCAGCCACGGGCTGTCCATCTCGTCGAACGGCACACCTCGCCACAGGCGCAAGGCGCGGTCGAACAGGGTGAGCGCTGGCTGCCCTTCGGCTGCTTCGCGAGCCTGGCCGAGGAGGCTGCGGAACAGGTGCAAGTCCACGGTCTCGGGGTCGACTTCCAGGACGTATCCGCCACCCCGACGAGCGATGTCGAACCCCGCGACGTTCCGCAGGGCGGTCCTGAGCCGGAAGAGGTAGCTGTAGAGGGCATTTCGAGCTCGTAGAGGGGCCCGCTCTCCCCACACCCGGTCGACCAGCTGGGTGGTGGTCACTTTGTGGCCGGCCTCGGCAAGCAGGACGGCGAGCACGGACCGCTGGCGAGCGTGCCCGATGTCCAGATCCCGTCCGTCGATCTGCACACGGACGTCGCCGAGGACGGCGAACTCGACCCTCACAGCACCTCCTGGCTCCACTCGAGAATCTCTCTCACCTGCCGCTTCAAGATTAGCGCGAGATAGGTACAGGACTGATCACCCACCGTAGTAGCCGAAGACAGGGTGCTCGTACCGGCTTGCGGAGGGAGAGGGCACGCATGAGGTTCCACCCCGGTGGTCCGGTGGCGCAGTTGGTCGTCGCCGTGCTCCAGCCGGCACTCGTGGTCGCCTCGGCCCTGGTCGGGGCCTGGTTCAGCGCACACGCATCGCGCGTGCTGGGCGGGGTCCTGTTCGTCATCGGCCTGCTGCTCTGGCTGACCTCCATGCTCCTCGCCGCACCGCTGGGATGGATTCTGGCGGGAGCGGCGGCCACGGTGATCGCCGCTATCGCCGCGTTGGAGGGAGTGAACGATGCGGCGCTGTACGAACGCGGCGTCCGCACGTCTTGCACGGTGCTCGACATCGAGACCCGTCGCGTGCCCATCCGAACCTATGACGGGCAGCAATGGAGCACGACCACGGACACCTACTACGCCCACCGTCTCGTCTGTGGAGACGGACGCGAGGAGAGCCTGTCTCTGTCGTTCCGTGCCGCTGGTGAAGGTGCCCGGCTGGACGTCGTCCACGACCCCGCCGGCGTGGTCGCGACCCAGTCCGCCGGAGCGGTGTCGGACGGAACTCCCTCCGCCTGGATCGGTGCGGCCGCGTTGCTTGCCGCCGTAGGCGCGCGCGTGCTCGGGGTCGTGCACGACGGGCGGCCCTTCGCCAGCCACGTTCAGCCGGGGAGAGATCGGCGACCGCGGAAGTCCCGGTCGCCGGAAAGGGTGCGTCCGTCGTGAACAGGAAACTCGCGGGTGATTCCGGTGGCTGGGACGCCGGCCGGAGGGTGGAATACGAATCTGATCCGCACCGGCGGATTCTGGCGATCTGCGCGGTGATCGGTGCCGTCCTGGCGTTGGTGCCGCTCCTGCTTTTCCTGACCATGCCGGCTCTGGAGATTCCGGCCGGCGCGTTCTCCGAGAGCTTCGGACTCACGAAGACCAAGACGTCCCGGTCGGTCGCCGCCGGATTCCTGATCCTCATCCGGCTCCTGATGCTCGTCGTCCTGTACCGGGCGGTGCGCCGTCGTTGGCTCGCCGCCCCCGACGCACCGGTGACCAGGGCCCTGGCGGTCATGGCGTCGGTGCTGGCCGTGCTGTCCGCCCTCCACCTGATGGTGGCGGCCGTGCTGTTCGTCCAGCCGAAGTACCAGGTGTCGGAGATGGTCACGGCGAATATGAACGCCGGCCTCAGTGCCCTGTTGCTGGCTTGCCTGATCCTGGGCGGCGACCGACTCCACCCCGCTCGCGCTACCGACGACGAGCGACTGAGGCGTCGCGACCGGACCAGTCAGCTGCTGCTGGCCTCGGCTTGTGCCCTACCGCCGACCGCCCTCCTGATCAAGCTGATCCACGGAATGGTTCAGAGCGGAGCGGATCTGGTGTCTCCCGCGCTGCTCTCACTGCCCACGACGGCGATCGCGCTGTGGGCCGTGCGCCGGATGCAACGCCATCGGCGGATGCCGTTCCGGATCCTGCTCGCCGGATTCGGCTGGGGCGCGGTGGTGGCCACCGGGCTCGGCCTGGCGCTGCCGCTGTTGTACGGCTCCCTGAGCGACTCACTGCTGGGCTACAACAGGTTCGTCGCGATCATCGACGGCTTCAAGAGTCCGGTCTTCGAGGAATTGGCCAAGGGTGTCGGCGTGCTGCTGATCGCCGTCGTGGCGCGGCGGTGGGTCACCGACCTGGTGTCCGGTCTCGTCGTCGGCGCCAGTGTCGGGCTGGGATTCAACTTCCTCGAGTCGATGCTGTACATGGCGGTCCCGGGCATGGGCGGCACCCTGTACCAGCTTTGGTTGCGGCAGGTGGTCGGGATCATGGTGATGCATGTGGCCTTCTCCGCACTGGCCGGCGCGGCGATCGGCACCGCCCGGCAGATACGGAACCCGAGAACACGGCGCGCCATGATCGGCTCCGGGCTGCTGACCGCGATCTGCGGCCACTATCTGTACAACAGCCTGATCTCGTTGCTGCCGCTGATGTTCCGTGTCAGCGAACCGGTGTTCGCCATGGTCGTGTTGCCACTCCTGGTCCTGCTGCTCCTCGGCCCGTTCCTCGTCATGTACCTGGTGTTGTTGCGCCGAGGCCTGCGTTACCAGAGCGCCGCGCTCACCGCCGAGCTCCGGCGCGAGGCGAACAGCGGGCACGACGCGGTCACCGCCGCCGAGCTTCCGGTGCTGCTCAACCCCGCCCGCCGGTTCCGTGCTCGCGTCACCGCCTTCCGGTGTGGTGGTCCGCGTGCCTATAGCCGACTGTCCCGCCTGTACCAAGCTCAGCTCGACCTGGGCATGTGTCACTGGCACCAGACACGCCAGGACCCCGACCGGGCGGATGTGGACTTCACCCGGCTGCGGCGGCACATCCAGGACCTCAAGACCGGCCACGAAATCCGCCCGAGAAGGGTCCGTCATGCGTAGCGTGTTCGGGCGGGCCGCCCTCCTCGTGACCACCGTCTTCACCGGGCTGCTGCTCACCCCGGCCACAGCGCTCGCCCAGTGCACCGGTGGCCTGGTCAACACCCTGGACAGTCCGGGAAACGATGGCTGTGGCGGTATCTACCCCGCGGTCGGGTCAGTGATCGCGGTGGTCGCCGCCCTCGGCGCCGCCGCGGTCCACGCCGCGTTCAGCTATGCACGAGGTCGTGCGCAACTACCGGAGGAGCAGGACGCCTGCACCCACCTGAAAGCGGACGGAAGCCACGAACTGCGCGCCAATCCCCTGATGGGCGAATTCCTCCACGGTGACGTGCGTGGCGACGTGTTCATGAAGGGCGGGACCATCGAGGGCAACGTGTACGGCAATGTGGTCATGTGGGACGGCGCGACCATCACCGGCATCGTGTTCGGTGACGTCGCCCAGCTCGGCCGACACAACGTCATCGGCGAAATGGGCCCGGCAGGTGCGAATTCGATCGGTGGTGGGGTCCGCGGCAATGTCGTCCAAGCAAGACGTGTCACGGGCACGATCACCATCGGTGGCCGCACGATCATTTCACCGGTCAGGTGATGCGCTCACCGCTGCTGCACCGGGCCGTGGTCGGCGAAGCGTGAGGCGAAGCCAGGCGAGAACATGGCTCGGCACACCATCGCAGGCGGAGTTTCCGGACCGATCGCACACCGCGTGCGAGCAGCCGCGACGAACCGGTTCGAACGGTCGATTCCGGTACCCGAGGCCGAAACTCCCTTATACTGAAGGAGGATTAATGGAATTCGACTTTTACGTCACTGATCTCGGGAACCTGCTGGGCGGCTGGACGGTCAACGTGGTCGGCGCCGAACTCAGTGAGCACAGTCGCTTGCTGTGCGCCAAGATCTCCGGTTCATCACGCTCCACTTCGGACAGAGTCGTCAGAGCGAGGCGGGAAGACCGAGACCGCTGGTGCTCGGCGACGGACCGACTGCTGGCGGAGATCCACGCCCTGCAGGAAAGTGAGGAAGCCGTCAGCCTCCACCTGCGGGCGCCGTTTCGGGGTGGCCTGAGGTGGCGGATCAAGTACGCACGGCGAAACTGGCTGCTGCGGAAAGGGTATGACGCGGCGAGCGCGCGGCTACAGTCGGACTTCAATGCCGCTCTCGCGGCCCACCAGAAGAGCATGGGTGATCTTCCCGCTTACCTGGAGGAGTACGCCATGCGGGAGAAGGAGCGCGAACGACGAGAGGAGGAGCAGGCCAGGAAGAAACGTGCGGAGGCCATCGACGACGTGTCCGGTCCGGTGTGGGCCCACGAGATCCGCGCGCACTCAGGCGGACACCGCAGCTTCTGGATCTATCTGAGGAGCCTGGACGTCGGAGGCGGCACTGAGCATACCGTGCAGGAGGTCCACGCCGCGCTGATTGCGGAACGGACCGAACATCGCTACACCGGCGTGCATTGGGGGCAGGAGACCGCTCGCGCGTTGGAGGAGAACTACGAAACCGTGGTATCCGGTTGGGCGCGGCTCACCGGCGAAGTGATCATCCCGCGTCCCTACGACCCGAGTAATCCGCCGATCTGGTCGAAGTACCACGGCGGACCCTCAAGCAACTACGGCAGCGGCAGCTTCTGACGCGGCGGGGTCGCGGACCGCACGGTGCGCCCATCCGTAGAGGTGAAGAACCCGGGTACTCCACTCGGTGAAGCCAAGTGTCAGTGCCAGCCGTTCGGCGTTGTGACGCAGCAGAATGCAGGCGCTGTCGTCAACGGTCCTCGTGTGGGCAAGGCATCAATGACCACACAACGCACTTGGGTGTTGGCCCGGGTCGGTGTCGTCGCGCACGGCCACCGGCTCCGGCCCCACACGCAGTCAGGGCACGGAGACGACTTCGATGGCGACGACGCAGGTGTCATCGTCGGTGTCGGCGGTGCTGAAGGTGAGGAGGGCGTCGAGCTGTTGTTCCAGGCTGCCGCTGTGCGTATCCACGAGTTCGACGAGGTGAGAGATGGAGTCTTGGACGGGACGGTCGCGGCGTTCGATGAGACCGTCGGTATAGAGAAGCAAGACGTCGCCGTCGTCGAGCCGCAGTCGCTCCTCGTCGTACGTCGCGTCGGGGAGTGCACCGAGAAGTGTTCCCTGGATGAGCGGCAAGGTGGTGGTACGGCCCTGCTGCCGGAGAATGGGCGGCAGGTGGCCGGCGCGTGCCCAGCGCAGTGTCCGGCTGGACGGGTGATAGAGCGCGGCGATCGCCGTGGCGGTCACCTGGTTGGTGAGGTTGTAGGCGACCACATTGAGCCAGGTGAGCAGCTGAGCGGGTCCGGCGCCCGTGGCGGCGAGGCCGCGCAGTGCGTTGCGGAGGTTGACCATGCCAGTGGCCGCCTCGATACCGTGCCCCGCGATGTCGCCGACGCACAGCAGGATCTCGCCACTGGGCAGGGCGACGGCGTCGTACCAGTCGCCCCCCACGAGGTTCTCCTTCTCGGCGGGCCGGTAACGGACGGCGGCGCGCAACCCTGGTACGTCGAGTGGCGCCCGCGCGGGTGGCATGATCGCGTGCTGCAGTTGCAGGGTGAGCCGGTTGTGTTCGATCGCCTGCTGTTCGGTCTCGGCCAGTCGGTCGTGAGTGGCCGCGAGCGCGACTTCGGCCCAGTGCTGGGCGGAGACGTCCTGGTAGGCGCCGCGAATGGTGATGAGCTCGTTCCGGCTGTCGACGACCGGCTCGGCGACAACCCGGATGTAGCGGGAGACGCCATCGGATCGTTGGAGCCGGAAGGCGGTCGACGCCGAACGTCGATGGTGTAACAGGGTGCGGAGAAATCGGCCGATCGAGTGGGAATCGTCGGGGTGTGCGTAGTCGGCGAGGCGGGTGAGGGGAAGCGGCGCCGCGGTGGGAGGAAGTCCGTAGAGGGAGAACAGCTCCGAATTCCACAGCACCGCACCCGAAACGACGTTCTCCTCGAAACCACCGATCCGGCCGAGTCGTTGGGCGTGCTGCAGCAACAGGGTCAGCTTCGCGGCGTCGTCCTGAAGGCGGAGGCCGACCAGGACCGTGTCGGCGATCCGGCTGATGGTGACGTCGGCGAGTACGGGCAACGGAACCTGGTCCACCGAGGTGGAGAGCATCATGTTCCGATCCTGGAACGGCTCGCCGGTGGCGTAGACGCGGTGGATCGTGTCCAGCAGGCCGTTTTCCTCTGCTGTCAACGGATACACCTCGAGCAACCGCGATCCGACGATCCGATTGACCGGACGTCCCGCCGGGTCGACGAAACGGGAATTGACGTGGTGGATCCGAAAGTCGTCTAGCCGATCGGCCTCGTCGACGCACGGGCGCAAGAGAAGAGTGGGATCAGGCAACCTGTCCACGAGATCGACCAGCTCGCCGAGCAGCGACGTGGCGGAGCGGACAGGGGAGCCGACAGCACTTTCGGTCGAGGTGTCGAGGGTGTGCGCGCACAGCTCGGCCAGTGCCTCCAACTGCCGCCGCAGGCGGTCGGATTCGAGGGCAGGCTTGTCGGGCCAGCAGATTTCGACGACGCCGACGATGCGTCCGCCGGTGCCGGTCGGGATGGTCACCCGGACCCCGTCGGCCATGGTGTGCTGCCCGATCGAGGGAAGGCCGGAGGTGCGCAACGCCGGGAACCACACCAGTTCGCGTTCGACCAACGCCGAATGCGCGGGTGTGGGCACCCCTGGGGGAACGTAGCACCAGCGGGCCGCCTCCTCGGCGGAGAACCCGGCTGAGCCGGCCAGTGTGAGCGAGCCGTCCGGGCCTGTGAGCCAGACCGCGACCGCGGTCGCCCCAAGGGGATGCAGCGCGTGCTCGAGAATCGCTTCGGCGACGCGCTGGGTGTCATCCGTTGCCAGCGCGCCACTTTCGGCCATCCGCAGCCGTACGGCGACCGAACCTTCGTCTTCGTGGTCGTCCGCGCGAGCCCGGAATTCCGCTGCCACGTCACTGAGCCGATCCTTCGCGGCCTCGCCGACGATGTCGGCGGCGAACTCCAAGCGCGTCATTCCGGCGCGTTCCGCGAGTGTCGCGAGCTGCCGTGCCGCATCGCCCGGACCGCACCGCAGGCGCTCCATCAGCACGCCCTTGGCGAGTTCGATCAGGGCGCGGCCGTCGGCGACGGCGTGCGCGTGTTCGACCTCGCTGCGCAGACGGGTGACCGTGGCGGCCAGGCGTGCCACGTTGGGGGCGAGGTCGGCGGAGTGCCCTCGCGCGGTGTCATCGACGGACATGGGTCGATCCCGCTCAGGCCGTCAGGTGTCGTTTGAGGCAGGCGATCAGCTCGTCCGTGTCGACCGGTTTGGTGACGTAGTCGTTCGCGCCCGACGCGATGCTTTTTTCGCGGTCGCCAGGCATCGCCTTCGCAGTAACGGCGACGATGGGCAGATTCGCGTGTTCGGGCATGGCCCGGATCGTCGCGGTGGCCGTGTATCCGTCCATCTCGGGCATCATGATGTCCATCAGGACCAGATCGATGCCCGGCTGCGTGGTCACCCGCTCGACACCTTTGCGGCCGTCTTCGGCGTGCAGCACGTGAAGGCCGTGCAACTCGAGGATTCCGGTGAGGGCGTAGACGTTGCGCGGGTCGTCGTCGACGATCAGCACGGTACGGCCGTTCAAGGTGCTGTCCACATTCCGTGTGCGCACGGGCGCCGACTCGTTGCCGGGCTGGACCAGTGGCAGGACGGCTCCCGGTTTCTCCGCCGACAAGTGCAGCGCGAGCCGCTCACGCAGTTCGTCCAGGCCGGAAAGCACCTCGAGCGACAAGGTCTCGGCCCGCGCCTGCAGCAACTGTTCCTGGTCCTGGTCCAACCGCCTGGTGTTGTGTACCAGGATCGGGACGGTTCTGAGGGCATGGTCGCCTTGCACGGCTTCGAGGAAGGTGAACGCGGTCCCGTCCGGTAGGTCGAGGTCGAGCACGACGCAGTGGTAGGCATCGGTGGCGAGCGCGGTGGCCGCCTGTCGTGTCCCGGCCGCACTCACCACCTCGACGTCGGCGGTCACGACACCGAAGTCCCTGCTGTCGGCCAGATCGCCGGCCGCGCTCTCGGCGACGAGGGTCAGCAAACCACGCTGACGTCCTTCGATGACCAGCAATCGCCGGTGGGCCGAAGCAGACGGCTGCGACGCGGGCTCGATAGCGGGCCTGGGCGCCGGTTCCGTACCGATCGCGGGCCGAGCGGTGAAATCCGGTCGCGCGATCGGAAGGTAGAAGGTGAAGGTGCTCCCCTCGCCGAGAGTGCTCTCCGCGGCGAGGTGCCCACCGAGCAACTGGGCGATCTCCCGGCTGATCGACAGCCCCAGACCGGTGCCGCCGTATTTGCGGCTGGTCGTGCCGTCGGCCTGCTGGAACGCGCCGAAGATCGATTCGAGCTGGTGTTCGGCGATCCCGATACCCGTGTCGACGACCCGGAAGGCGACCGCCGGGCCGCTCGCGTGCATGGCGGGGGGTAGTTCTTCCCCGCCCGCCGGCGCGATGTGCAGCTCGATTCCACCGGTATTGGTGAACTTCACGGCATTGGAGAGAAGGTTCCGCAGAACCTGCCGCAGACGCGCGTCGTCGGTCAGCAGCTGCGCGGGGGAGTCTTGGCCGACGACGATCCGGAAGTCGAGATGCCGCTGAGAGGTCATCGGGCGGAAAGTCGCTTCGACGTAGTCCAGCAGCTGCCGCAGCGGCACCTGCTCCGGAGTGACATCCATCTTCCCTGCCTCGACCTTGGACAGGTCGAGGATGTCGTTGATCAGCTGCAGGAGATCCGAACCGGCCGAATGGATGATGCTCGCGTACTCCACCTGCTTGGAGGTGAGGTTCCGGGTCGGGTTCTGGGCGAGCAGCTGCGCGAGGATCAGCAGGCTGTTGAGCGGCGTTCGTAGCTCGTGGCTCATGTTGGCCAGGAACTCCGACTTGTACTTCGACGCCAGTGTCAGCTGATGGGCGCGGGTCTCGAGTTCTTGCCGGGCCTGCTCGATTTCGAGGTTTTTCGTCTCGATGTCGTGGTTCTGGGTCGCCAGGAGGGCGGCCTTCTCCTCCAGTTCGGCGTTGGAGCGCTGCAGTTCTTCCTGCTGTGACTGCAGTTCCTGCGAACGTGTCTGGAGTTCGGCGGTCAGCCGCTGCGACTCGCCGAGTAGTTCGTCGGTGCGCGCGTTGGCGACGATGCTGTTGACGTTGACGCCGATCTGTTCCATCAGCAGTTCGAGGAAGGCACGGTGCACCGCGGTGAAGCCGTGGACCGAAGCGAGCTCGATGACGCCGAGGACCTGATCCTCCACCACGATCGGGAGCACGATCAGGTTGGCCGGGCTCGTCTTTCCCAGACCGGAGGAGATCGCCACGTAGTCCGCCGGGACGTCGTCGACGACGATCGGGCGCCGGCTGCGCGCCGCCTGCCCGACCAGTGACTGGCCGATCCTGAAGCGCACCACCGGGCCTTCCTCGCCGTCCGGATGCCCGTAGGCGCCGACGAGGCGCAGTTCCGGCATCTCCGTCGTGTCGTCGGCGAGGTAGAACGCGCCGTACTGCGCGGCGACCAGCGGCACCAGCTCATCCATCACCGCGGCCGCGACGACCGCGAGGTCACGACGCCCCTGCATCAGCCCGGTGATGGTGGCCAGGTTCGACTTCAACCAGTCCTGTTCCTGGTTCGCCCGCGTCGTTTCGCGCAGCGACTCCACCATCGAGTTGATGTTGTCCTTGAGTTCGGCGACTTCGCCGGAGGCGTCCACGGTGATCGAGCGGGTGAGGTCGCCTTCCGCGACCGCGCTGGTGACCTTGGCGATGGCCCGCACCTGGCGGGTGAGGTTCCCGGCCAGTTCGTTGACGTTCTCGGTCAGCCGTTTCCAGGTTCCCGAGACGCCTTCGACCTCGGCCTGGCCACCGAGCCGCCCTTCGCTGCCGACCTCGCGGGCGACGCGGGTGACTTCCGCGGCGAACGCGGAGAGCTGGTCGACCATCGTGTTGATGGTGGTCTTGAGCTCCAGGATCTCGCCGCGCGCGTCGACGTCGATCTTGCGGGTGAGGTCGCCTTGGGCGACGGCGGTGGTGACCTGGGCGATGTTGCGGACCTGGCCGGTGAGGTTGTTCGCCATCGAGTTGACGTTGTCGGTGAGGTCCTTCCAGGTGCCGGCGACGTTCGGAACCCTGGCCTGCCCGCCGAGGATGCCTTCGGTGCCGACTTCGCGGGCGACGCGGGTGACCTCGTCCGCGAACGCGGAGAGTGTGTCGACCATCGTGTTGATGACGTCGGCCAGCGCGGCGACCTCGCCCTTGGCCTCGACGGTGATCTTGCGAGACAGATCGCCTCGCGCGACCGCCGTGGCGACCTGGGCGATGGAGCGCACCTGGCCGGTCAGGTTGGACGCCATCACGTTGACGTTGTCGGTCAGGTCCTTCCAGGTGCCGGAGACACCCCGTACCGTCGCTTGCCCGCCGAGATTGCCTTCGGTGCCGACTTCGCGGGCGACGCGGGTGACTTCGTCGGCGAAGGCGGAGAGCTGGTCGACCATCGTGTTGATGGTGTCCTTGAGCTCCAGGATCTCGCCGCGCGCGTCGACCCGGATCTTCTGGGAGAGGTCACCGCGAGCCACCGCGGTGGTGACCTGTGCGATCGAGCGGACCTGCGCGGTGAGGTTGTCCGCCATGAAGTTCACGGAGTCGGTGAGGTCGCGCCAGGTGCCGGAGACGCCCTTGACGTCGGCTTGGCCACCGAGGCGGCCTTCGGTGCCGACCTCACGGGCGACGCGGGTGACCTCGTCGGCGAAGGCGGACAGCTGCCCCACCATGGTGTTCAGCGTGTCCTTCAGCTCCAGGACCTCGCCGCGGGCGGTCACGTTGATCTTCTGCGACAGGTCGCCCTTGGCGACCGCGGTCGCGACCTGGGCGATGTTGCGGACCTGGTCGGTGAGGTTGCCCGCCATGAAGTTCACGGAGTCGGTGAGGTCACGCCAGGTGCCGGAGACGCCCTTGACGTCGGCTTGGCCACCGAGACGGCCTTCGGTGCCCACCTCGCGCGCCACGCGCGTCACCTCGTCGGCGAACGAGGACAGCTGGTCGACCATCGTATTGATGGTGTTCTTCAGCTCGAGGATCTCGCCGCGCGCGTCCACCGTGATCTTCTGCGACAGATCGCCCTTGGCGACCGCGGTCGTCACCTGCGCGACATTCCGGACCTGGTCGGTCAGGTTGCCCGCCATGAAGTTCACCGAGTCGGTGAGGTCACGCCAGACACCGCCGACGCCCGGAACCTCCGCCTGGCCGCCCAGCCTGCCCTCGCTGCCGACTTCACGGGCGACGCGGGTGACCTCGTCGGCGAACGAGGACAGCTGGTCCACCATGGTGTTCACGGTGTCCTTCAGCTCCAGGATCTCACCGCGGGCATCGACGTCGATCTTCTGCGACAGGTCGCCCCGGGCCACCGCGGTCGCCACCTGGGCGATGTCACGCACCTGGGTGGTGAGGTTGCCCGCCATCGCGTTCACCGAGTCGGTGAGATCCTTCCAGGTGCCTGACACACCCGGTACCTTCGCCTGGCCGCCGAGCTGACCCTCGCTGCCGACTTCACGGGCGACACGGGTGACCTCAGAGGTGAACAGGGACAGCTGGTCCGCCATCCCGTTGAACACCGTCGCGATGTCGCCCAGCAGGCCGCCGTCGCCGTCCGGCAGCCGAATGCCGAAGTCCCCGTCCCGCACCGCCGTCAAACCGGCGAGAAGCTGCCGCAGCTCCTCTTCCCCAGCGCGACTCATCGTCGAAACCGCCGACCCACTCATCCGCCACCACTCTTCATTCGCAAGTCGAGAAAAGAACCGACTGACCGGCCGAGGGAGTGTTCGGGCGAGAAGGAACGGCCCGCACGGTTCACGAGCATAGCGAAGCTGTACTACTGCCCATCGTGACCGTTGGGCAACCAGCCGCGACCGCCCGGCGTGGTCCCGCGGTCAACGGTTTTCTGGTCGCTCCGATACGAACCGGATGTCGCGCGAAACCGCACTTTGGTGTGCGGTTTTCGAACTGTTTTCGTCACTGGATCGTTTCAAACTTCCCGGAGAAGGGGTTGGGCAGTGACATCGGCCAGGTAGCGGACCTGCCTGCAGTGCTCCGCCGACTCGCGAAAGGGAGCGCCAGATGTCGGCGGACATTCTTGTCTGCGATTCGACGGGTACCGACACCCGGCGTTCTCGCGGACCAGCCCGGTCCTGGAGCAGAAGATCATCCGCGACAGGTTCAGCACGTCGGCGACAGGTCGCCGATTTCACCCGGCACGGTGAGGGCGTCGCTGTCGTCCTGAAGTGAGCAGGCCGAAAGCTCGGGAAGGCCGCGACCGTTTAGGATTTGCTTCACATATACGGTTTCCGAAACGGTCTGCTCTCCGGTCGGCGCCCGGTGTCCGCGGCCTGGAGGTTTGTGCTCATGGAAACGCAAGATCCGCCGTCGGGTGCCGGCGACGGTGGCCAGGACCTCCTTGACGTCGTGGGTGGTTCGCCGGTCGTCGTGTGGCAGGCGGATGCCCGGAGTGGTGCCTACTCTTTCGTGTCCGAGGGATGCCGGCGCCTGCTCGGGCATCCTGCCGCCGCCTGGCTGGCCGATCCGGCCTTCGCGGCTTCCTTGGTGCACCCGCAGGATCGCGGGCGCTACCTCCGCGTGCGCGCCCAAGGCCGGACCCGTCACGACTACGACCTCACCTACCGCGCGATCGCGGCGGACGGACGGACCGTTTGGCTTCAGGAGCTGGGGAGGGTGCTGCCGGGGGGCGTCGTCAGCGGTGTCCTGCTCGACGTGTCCGGGAGGCGGCTGGAGACCGAGCGGCACCAGTTCCTCGCCGAATTCGAGCGAGGGCTTCAGGAACTGGAGGACGCCGAGCAGGTCATGGCGTACGCGGCCCGGAGCCTCGGCGATTACCTGGGCGCCGATCGCTGTGCCTACGCCGAGGCCGAAGACGACGAGGATCACTTCCTGATGAGTGGCGACCATGCCACCGGTCTTCCGCCGTTGCCCGGCCGGTTCGCGATGTCGGAGTTCGGGAAGGGGTGCATGCGCGCGATGCGGGCCGGTCTGCCGTGGGTCGTCGCCGACAGTTCCGAGGACGACCGCCTCGAAGCATCGGACCTGAACGCCTATCAGGTGACCGGCATCCGGGCTGTCATCTGCGTGCCGCTGCTGCGCGGCGGCCGGTTCGTCGCCGCGATGGCCGTCCACCAGGCCACGGTCCGGCACTGGACGGACGCTGAGATCGGCCTGGTGGAAATGATCGTGAACCGTTGCTGGGAATCCATCCAGCGTACGCACGCCGGCCGGGCGCTGCGAGACAGCGAGCAGCGTTACCGGCTACTGGTGGAACGGGCGACCGACGCGATCTGGATGCTGGACCGCGACCTCGTATTCGACGAGATCAATCCGGCGGCCTGCGAACTGCTCGGCTACTCCCGTGAGGAGCTCATCGGCATCCCGATCACCGACCTGCTCGAGAACGACGGAAGCAACCGCTGGCGGGAGTTCGTCGCCGATTTGGGCAAGGTCTGGGAGACCAGCGATGTTCACCATTTCCACCGGGCGGACGGAACCAGCGTCGCCCTCGAACTGAGCATCCAGGCCACTCCGTCCGGGGTGCAGGCGATCGGTCGCGACGTCACCGAACGACGTCGCCGCGAAGCCGAACGCGACCTGATGCTGCAACGCGAACGCGACATCGCGGAGACCCTTCAGCAGAGCCTGCTGCCCCGTGAACTCCCGGCACTGCCCCGGATCGCCGCCGCGGCACGCTATCTGCCAGTCGCCGCCCACGCGCAAACAGGCGGAGACTGGTACGAGTTGATCTCACTGGGTGGCTCCGTGGTGGCGCTCTCGGTCGGCGATGTCGTCGGCAAGGGACCGCAGGCCGCGGCGATCATGGGCCAGTTGCGCAGCGCACTGTCCGTCAGCCTGCTCGACGGGCATGGGCCCGCCGCGGCGCTGCAACGTCTCGACGCGTTCGCCGCCCGCACCGAGGGAGCCTCGGGCACCACCTGTGCGTGCTTGACCCTCGACTGGGAAACCGGCGAATTGCGGTGGGCCCTTGCCGGGCACCCGCCGCCCGTGGTCGTCGACGGCTCCAGCGCGACACTGCTTCCCGGTGGAGGCAGCGTGCTGGGCGGGCCGCGACGCTCACGCTACCGAGAGGAAACCGCGACCCTGAATCCCGGGGCTTCGGTGCTGCTGTACACCGACGGCTTGATCGAACGGCGCGACGAGCACCTCGACGAGGGGTTGCGACGGCTGTGTGAAACCTTGACGGACAACCAGTCCTTGTCACCGGAACCGCTGGTCGCGACGATCATCGACAGCCTGCTCGACACCGGGCAGGAAGACGACGTGGCCGTGCTCGGGCTCCGGCTGATGCCACCGCCGCTGCGACGCGGCCGAGTCGCGGAACCCGGTATCCTCCGGGAGCTGCGCGCGGAGGTCATCGACTGGTCACAACTCGCCGGTATCTCCGCCGAGTTGTACCAAGACCTGAACCTCGCCCTCGTCGAAGCCGTCGCGAACTCCATCGAGCACGCCTACCCGCAGACCGCCGGCGACGTCACCTACGCGGTGGCCAGGACCGCCACGGGCAAAGTCGAGGTCGTCGTGACCGATCACGGCACCTGGCGCCCCGAACCGGCCGACAACGGACATCGCGGCCGCGGTATCCGGCTCATCAAGGCGCTGGCCGAAGAAGCCACCATCGCCCAGGACGAGCACGGCACCACAGTCAGGTTCCGGATCGCCCCGCAAACGACATCGGCCGCGAGGACGGTGCCCCCGGTCTTGGCCGGTGAAACATCCATGAACGTGTCGGTGGACGGTACGCCCGACGAACCGATCCTGCGGTTGACAGGCGACTTCGACCTGGCGACCACCGCCGACGCGAGGCCGACTCTGCTCCACAGGATCGAATCCGCCGACGTGCCGGAACTCACGATCGATCTGACCGGAGTGCGTTACCTCAGCAGCTGCGGCATCGCGCTCTTGCTCGACGCCGCAGGGCTGGCGTCTGGACTGGACAAGACGTTGACGGTGTTGACAACGGCAGGTTCCATGCCGCTGCGGATTTTGGAGCTTGCCGGGCTGACCGGGCCCGGTAGCGACCCTCTCACCATCGAAACCGTGCCGGCTCCTTCGACGAACTGACCGAGGGCCGCATGATGCCTCACGAGGCGGTCGTGTGCCGGGCCCTGTGTTCCTTCTGATCGGCGGCGCCGGGGCTTCTCCAGGAGACTGAGCCGATGACCGAACCGTTGGCTCGCGCGGTGACGACACCCTTGCTTTATCTGTTCATCTTGGGTGATGTGCTGGGCGCGGGAATCTATGTCCTCATCGGGCAGATCGCCGGGGTGTCCGGGAGCGCGGTGTGGGTACCGCTGGTGGTCGCGCTGGTGCTGGCCATGCTCACGGCGGCGTCCTACGCGGAGCTGGCGACGAAGTATCCCCGGGCCGGTGGCGCCGCGCATTACGCCCACCGTGCGTTCGGGCCGTTCACCGGTTTCGTGATCGGCTTCTGCATGCTGGCCGCCGGGGTGGTCTCGGTGGCCGCGCTCGCTCGCGGCTTCGGAGGCGATTACCTCGGGGAGTTCGTCGATCTGCCGCCCGTGCCGGTGATCGCCGTGTTCCTGCTCGTGCTGGCCGCGCTCAACGCCCGTGGCATCAAGGATTCCTTGCGTGCCAACATGGTCGCCACGCTGGTCGAGACCGGCGGTCTGGTGCTGGTGATCGGGCTGGGCCTCTGGGTCATCGGACGAGGGGATGCCGAACCCGCCCGGCTCGTCGAGCTGGGTACCGCGGAGCGCGGGCCGGTCGCCGGGGTGCTGGCAGGCGCCGTGCTGGCGTACTACTCGTTCGTCGGCTTCGAGACGTCGGTGAATGTCGCGGAGGAGACCAAGGACCCCCGCCGTTCCTATCCACGGGCATTGTTCGGCGCGATGGCCACCGCCGGCCTGTTGTACCTGCTGGTGGGGGTGGTCGCCGGCGCGGTCGTGCCTGCGTCCCGGTTGGCCGAGTCGAGCGGGCCGCTGCTGGAAGTGGTGCGCGTGGCCGGTGGCGTGCCGCCGTGGGTGTTCGGCGTGATCGCTCTGGTGGCCGTGGCCAACGGCGCGCTGCTGACCAGCATCATGTCTTCCCGGCTGGCCTACGGCATGGCTCGTGATCGGCTCCTGCCGTCGGTGCTGACGAAGATTCTGCCCGGCCGGCGCACTCCGTGGGTCGCGATCGTCGTGACCAGCGGCATCTCCTTGGGATTGGCGCTGACCGGGGAGATCGCCGTTCTCGCCTCCACTCTCGTCCTGTTGCTGCTCATCGTGTTCGCGGCGGTGAACACCGCGGTGCTGGTGCTGCGAAAGGACACGCAGGAGAGCCCGCACTTTCGCGTGCCTTCGGTGCTTCCCGTGCTGGGGCTGGGATCGTGTGTCCTGCTGGCAACGCAAGTCGAGGCCGCCGTATGGCTGCGTGGCGGTGTGCTGGTCGCGGTCGCCTTGCTGTTGGCGGTGGTGCACACCGTGGTGACCCGCCGACGTGCACCGCACCCCGACGCATCCCACGCCGACCGAACAGGCGGTTGAGCGGCGCTTATCCCGGCGTCACGTCGCTGGCTGCGGATCTCAGCGCGCAACGGCAGTCGGTCGAGGCGAATCTCTTGGCTCCAAAGTTATCGCCGCGCGCGTCGCGCCGGATCATGAGCGGTCGAGCGCTGGTCGCCGCGGTCAAGGGCATGACGAACGCCGAGGACGGGAGCTTCCCGGTCCTCGGCGTGGTGACGTGGTGCCACAGGTCAGTGGTGGGTGCGCAGTTTGCGCAGTCCCCACGTTTGCAGGGCGGCGAAGCCGGCGACGGTAGCGGCTTGCAACACTGTCCAGGTCGTGCCGATCACGTTCGTGCCGAGGACACCGAACGCGGCGACTCCGATGCTGACCAGTGCCCACAGCAGGTTCGCGCCGATCACCAGCTTCGTCATCGACGCCGACGGTTTACGTTGTGCGGCCAGCCCACCGACCGCGAGTCCGTAGGCCGCCAGGAAGGCGCCGACGCCGAGCAGCAGGCCCGCGCTGGTGCCGAGAAGTTCGGCGACGGGTCCGGAGGCGACCAGGTAGATCAAGCCGTTGCCGCCGGTCACGAGCGCGTCCAGCACGAGCACCCGGCGGAGGACCGTTGTGGCGGACGTGGTCGTGGCGTCGGAGGCCGGAACGGTTGCGGTGGGGGCGGTCATCTCATTCTCCTCTGTTCGACAGTGCGTAGTTGTTGAGCCAGGTGGCCAGGATCAAGGAGCGGGGATCTTGTCGAGGAAGCCGTAGACGCTGCGGATACGCCCGTTTTCGAAGACCGCGACGTCGAAGCCGACCACCATGGCCTCAGCGCCCTCCGTCCCGAGCTCCCAGGTGAACCGGGCCTGCTGGTGATGGATGTCGACGCCCTCGCCCAGGGTGAACGCGAAGCCGGGGAACTGGGCCTGGACCGCACCGATCGTGGCGTCGAGCTGATCGCGACCGTGTGCTTCCGCCATCGGATCGATGTAGCTGCAGTCCGCGGTCCACACCGCGTCGATCTTGGCGCGGCGTGTGGCCGGGTCGGTCTCGTTCCAGATCGCGAGGTAGTCATCGACGAGTTCGTTGAGGTCGCTCACCTGAGTGCTCCTTGCCGTGTCCTGCTTGCTTGTTCTTGCTGATGAGAACGTTAGGCAAGGTCAAGGGTCGAGGAATCAGTCACGGATAAGTACTTCTGGCAGGAGCGGCGAGCCGACATAAGTAAGGTTCGCGACATGCTGCACGGCCGGGACAACGAACGCCGCGTCCTCGACGAGCTGCTGTCGGCCGCGATGACCGGGCACAGCGGGGCGTTAGTGGTCTTGGGTGAGCCTGGAATCGGCAAGACCACGCTGCTGGACTACGCGGCGAAGACAGCGACGTCCGAAGGCGCGCGAGTGCTCCGCGGCAGCGGTGTGGAGTTCGAGGCCGAACTGCCGTTCGCCGGCCTGCAGCTGCTGCTGCGGCCGGCGCTGCGACACCTCGACGCGCTGCCGGAGGCGCAGGCGGCGGCGCTGCGCAGCGCCTTGGGCCTGGCCCCGGCAGGCGGCGGCGACCAGTTCCTGATCGGGCTGGCGGTGCTGTCCCTGCTCGCCCGTCTCGCTGAGGACAAACCATTGGTGTGCCTCGTCGACGACGCCCAGTGGCTGGACCGCGCCACGGTCGAGACATTGCTGTTCGCTGCCCGCAGGCTGGCCGAGGACGGCGTGCTGCTGGTCTTCGGCGCGCGGTCGCACTTTTCCGCGCAAGGCCTTCCGGAACTCAAACTGACTGGTCTGGACGCCTCGGCCGCCACCGCGTTGCTCGCCGAGCACGCTGACGATCTGACCCCGCAACTGCGCTACCGGCTGCTGACCGAAGCCGCGGGAAACCCGCTGGCGCTGATCGAGCTTCCCGCCGCTCTCGGTGACGCGGGCTCCGCCTTGGACACGCACCTGCCGCTGACGGAAAAGCTACGCGCGACCTTCAGCGCCCAGCTGGACCGCCTTCCCGAGGCCACGCGGTGGTTGCTGCTGATCGCAGCCGCAGAGGACACCGGTGACCTCGCGATAGTCCTGCCCGCGGCCGCAGGGTTCGGTGCCACGGTCGCCGACCTGCGTCCGGCCGAACTCGCCGGGCTGGTCGTCGTCGCCGACGGCACCATCGGCTTCCGGCACCCGCTGGTGCGGACGGCGACCTATCAGGGCGCCCCGCTGGCCGACCGGCTCGCACTGCACCAGGCACTCGCCGGCGCGCTCAGTGGCCCCGAACACGCCGACCGGCGCGCCTGGCATCTGGCCACGGCGAGTACCGGACCGGATGAAGCGGTGGCGGAAGAGCTGGAGCGGACCGCGACCCGCGCGGGCAGTCGCCACGGCCACACCGCCGCCGCGACGGCCTACGAGCGGGCCGCGCAGCTCAGCCCCACCGTTGCCGAGCGCGCGCGCCGGCTCGTGCTCGCCGCCGAAGCCGCCGCCGAGGCCGGAGAGGTGTCCAGGGCTCGTTCGCTGGCCGTCGCGGTGACCGAGCCGCCGGAGGATCCCGAGCTGCGAGCCCGCCTGGTCCAGGTCGACGCCCTTGCCCGGTTCGCCGAGGGGCGGGCGGGCGAAGCGCACCGGCTGCTGCTCGACGCGGCGAACCTGGCCGGGCTCGGGCAGGATCAGTCGCTGGACCTGCTGCTGGCGGGTTCCTATTTCGGCTGGTTCGCCGGACGGCGCGAACTGGTCGAGAGCCTCGACCGGCTGACGGCTCTGCGGCACGAACCGGGTGGTGCCAGGGGTGCGATGGCCCGGTTGCTCGTCGCGGCGATTTCGGTTCTCCTCGACCGCGACGTCGCGCCTGCCGACCTGGCCGCGCTCGGCGAGCAAGCCGGCCTGCACGTGGACGCACCGCACCAGCTGTTGCTGGTCTGCGGTCTTGAGCTGGCGACCGGCCAGGACGCCGCCGTGCTCTCGCTCGCCCGCCGGGCCGTGACCGAGGCCAGGGCGGACGGTCGGATCGCGCGGCTGCCGAACCTGTTGTTCCTGCTCGCCGAGGCGCAACTCGCGGTAAGCCTCCACCGCGACGCCCTCGCCTCGGCCACTGAGGGGAACCAGATCGCGGAGGACACGGGGCAGCACCAATGGCGTGGGATGCACGCCGGGGTGCTGGCCTATCTCACGGCCATCGAGGGCGACGACACGCGATGCCGCGATCTCGCCGACAGCGTGCTTGCCGCGCCCGATGGCCCCGGCAGCCACCGAGCGACCTGGGCCCTTGGTGTGCTCGACCTCGGCAGAGGGCGCGCCGCAGCCGCGTTGGCCCGGCTCGCGACGCTCGCCGAGTCACCGAGCGGCTACGGCGTCGCGGTGACCCGCAGCGTGCCCGACCTGGTCGAGGCGGCGGTGCGGCTCGGCGAGCCGCACCGGGCAGGTGAGGCCTTCGATCGGTTCACCACGCGCGCCAGGAGCATGCGCCAGGCATGGGCCGACGCCTTGGTCGCACGCTGCCGGGCCCTGCTGGGCCCCGAGCAGGAAGCCGAACACCACTTCACGACCGCGCTTTCCCTGCATGGCAAGGATCGACGGCCGTTCGAGCAGGCGCGAACCGAGCTGCTCTACGGGGAGTGGCTGCGCCGCGCCCGCCGCAAGGCGGAGGCGAGCACCCACCTGCGTTCCGCCAAGGAGACGTTCGAACGATTACAAGCCAGGCCGTGGCTCGAACGGGTGGAAGGCGAACTCAGCGCCACCGGAGTCACAGGCAGCGGCGGCGGGCACGCCGCGCTGCGCGGCCCGCTTGCCCAACTCACCCCGCAGGAACTGCAGATCGTACGACTGGCGGCCACCGGACTGTCCAATCGCGACATCGCCGCGCAGCTGTTCCTCAGCCCGAGAACGGTCGGACACCACTTGTACAAGGCCTACCCCAAACTCGGCGTCCAATCCCGCGCAGAACTCGCCGGCCTCACCCTGCGCGACCCTGCCGCCACTTAGCGCGCGGCCGGGGAGCGCGGCGGCGGCCTGCGTCCGTTCAGGTGGCGGTTTTGTGGCGTCCGATCGACCGGCATGACGAGCGAGCCGGCGTCGCTGGGTTGAATCAGTTCGGAAGCTTGATCCATTCGAGTGAACTGGGCGCTCACCCGGCCAGCTGATCTTCAGTGGGTCGTCTTCCGGATACGTGGCTATCCCGGGTCGGGCGTGCAAGGTGGGAGTTCACCAGATCCGACGTGAAATTGTCCGAAACCTGTCTCTAACTGGTTTTCCGGGTCGGCAGAAAGCCGCTGGAAAGCAGCGATGATGTGTCATTGCCGGTGTTCTTCGGCAGGGTAGAGCCGGTCGCCGGTCGAAAGGCTATTCGAGCGTGATCGAAGATTGACGCGCTTCCCGTTCGGGTCCAGGCCGACCGCGTGGTGCTCGCCCTTGCCGACGTCGAGCCCGAGATAGACGGAGTAGCTGTGGTCCACCCGTGGTGCCTTTCGTATCGTCGCCAACCGGTCGCCGGTCAAGCATCGACGGCCGGCAGCCACGTTACGACGAGACCTACCCGAAAGCGGCCGGGCCTGGCGACCGCAGCTCCTTGATCAAGAGCCACGAGGAAGGTAACGGGGGCGTTCTTTCGCTGCCGCAGCTCACCGCCTGGTCTCGTGGAGGTGATGCGTGGATCTTTCCGCTGACGGCCATTTCCTTCGCTCGGAGCGGTCCGATGTCGTGAAGATAATGATCACGGAAAGCTGGAAAGAGGAGTCGCCCGCGCTCGAGCGACTGGGCACTCCAAAATCAGGCCGTCGAAACAGTGGGTGGTTCGTGGCGTGCCTTCGAAATCCATCGCTGCGAATTCATCCGGCGACGAAACCACGCCCCACCCGACAGCCAAACGCACACATACGGTGCCGCCGCTTCCCGGCAGCACTTGAGCGGATCCTCATCGACATGCCGAACTCGGGCTCAATCACAAAAAAGGGTTTGCGCGGGGGCGCCGGCGGGTATTTGAGGCTGGCTACTCGGCGATGGGGCGGAGGTGGCGTATGCCGGGCGGGTACGCACGACTGCGGGCAGGACTGTTGGTGATCGCGCTGGCGGTGAGTGGCTGCGGCGGAGTCAGCTCAACGGTCGAAACCGGCGGGACCACACTCGTCACCATGGGATTCGGGGCGGGGGACGAGATCGCCACGACCCGGATCGCTTTGGCGGACAAGGTGATCGCTCCAGCTACGGTCAAGGTCGGCGGCAGTGCCTTCGACGCACAGCAGTTCCTGGCCGCGGTGGCTGCGGGGAACCCCCCGGACATCATCTACCTCGACCGCCAACTGCTCGGCACTTATGCGGCGCGGGACACCTTGATGCCGCTGGGCGAATGCGTCCGGGACAGCCAGGTGAAGATGGCGGAGTTCCGGGAGGCCGCGGTGGCCGAGGTGTCCCTGCGCGGTCAGCTGTACGGGCTGCCGGAGTCCTACAACAACCGCCTGATCATGATCAACGACGCGGTGGTGCGTCAAGCCGGTGCCGATCCGGCGGAGGTCGGCACCGCGGACCGGGCGAAGCTGGCGGCACTCACCCGGAGCCTCACCGGTCGCGATGGTGGCGGTGCGCTCACCCGGATCGGTTTCGACCCGAAGCTCCCAGAGTTCCTTCCGTTGTGGGCCAAGGCCAATGGGGTCACGATGCTCAGCGAAGACGGACTCAAGGCCAATCTCGACGACCCACGGCTGATCGAGATACTGGACTACACGGTAGGTCTGATCGAGGCGCAGGGTGGCTGGGGCAAGCTGAAAGCGTTCCGCGACACCTTCGACTTCTTCGGCGCGAAGAACCCGTTCGCCACCGGTCAGCTCGCCGCCGGGCCCATGGACGACTGGTACCTCAACGTGCTGGCCAACCACTCGCCGCAAATCAACCTCTCCGTCCGGCCGTTCACAGACCAGTACGGCACGCCGGTCGACTGGGTCACCGGTTCCGCATGGGCCATTCCGGCGGCGAGCAAGCACAAGAAGGAAGCGTGCGCCTGGATCGCGACGATGACCAAGTCGGATTCCTGGATCGCCGCCGCACGGGCACGGGCCGACGCGCGCAAGGCCGCCGGGAAACCGTTCACCGGGGTCTACACCGGAAACCGGGTCGCGGACGAGAAGATCTTCGGTGAACTGGTCAAGCTCGATGACAAACCGGCTTTCCGGAACGCTGTCAGGGCGGTTCTCGACGCGCAGAAAACGGCCTTCTCGATGCCGTCCTCGCCCGCCGGTGCGGAATTCAAGGCGGCCTGGCAAGACGCGGTGAACCGTGTGCTCTCCGGTGCCCAGAGCCCCGCTGCCGCGCTGCGCCAGGCACAGGCGGAGGCCCAGCGGGCGCTCGACCTCGCAGCGCAGCCCCGGTGAGCGCGGCCCTGCCCACTCGCGGGGCGAGGATACGGACGTGGGCGCGGGGCTTCCGGCGGCGGGAAACCTTGGCCGCGTACGCGTTCCTGTCACCGTGGATGATCGGCTTCGTGATCTTCATGCTGATCCCGATGGTGGCGAGTTTCGTGCTCTCACTGACCGACTACGACGCCCTGCGGGAACCGACCGCGGTCGGCCTCGCCAACTATCGCCAGTTGATGGAGGATCCCGACGTCCGTAAAAGCCTGACCAACACCCTGGTCTACGCGCTCATGTCGGTACCGTCGACGATGGCCGTCTCACTCGGGCTCGCCGCGCTGCTGGCCAGGACGGGGCGCCGGTCGGCCGGGATCTTCCGTACCCTCTTCTACCTGCCGGAGATCACCCCGAAGGTGGCCGTCGGCGTGCTGTTCCTGTTTCTGTTCAACGGGCAGGCCGGGCTGGTCAACGAGGTGCTCGGGCTGTTCGGTGTGCAGGGGCCGCAGTGGAGCACCGACGGTGCGTGGATCAAACCGGGGCTGGTGCTGATGCATCTGTGGTCGGTCGGCAGCACGGTGGTGATCTACCTCGCCGCGTTGAAAAGTGTGCCACCGGAGCTGTACGAAGCCGCGGAACTCGACGGAGCGTCACGGTGGCGCCGGTTCCGGCACATCACTGTGCCGATGATCAGTGGTGCGCTGTTCTTCACGCTCATCGTGCAGACCATCGCGGCGCTGCAGACGTTCGACGAGGCGTACACGGCGTTCTACGGCAACGCCTCCTCCGCCGGATACAGCAGCGATGCTGCCCTCTTCTATTTGATCTACCTGTTCCAGCAGGGTTTCCAGTTCCTGCACATGGGTTACGCCTCGGCCATGGCTTGGCTGCTGTTCGCCATCATCATGGTGATCACGCTGATCCAGGTGCGGCTGAGCAAGCGTTTCGTCTACTACGAGGGCCGGTGAGGCATGGTCGTCACGAGCAACTTGCCGCCGGTCGCTGAGCCCCTTCCCGACTCGACGCCGGAAGTGCACCGTCGCAGCCGTCGGCGCCCACTGGTGTGGGTGGCGCTGGTGGCCGCGTCGGTGGTGTTCCTGTACCCGTTCGCCTGGTTGTTGAGCGCGTCGGTGAAACCGGGCGATCAGGTCTTCGACAACGCGCTGCTCCCTCAGCAGGTGGTGTTGGGCAACTACGCCGAGATCTGGCGCGCGGCACCGGTGGCGGCCTGGCTGTTCAACAGCGTGGCGGTGAGTCTCGCCGCGGCACTCGCCGCCACGGTGGCCAGCTCACTGGTCTCGTTCGGCTTTGCTTATTTCCGGTTTCCTGGGCGCAACGCGCTTTTCGGACTTGTGCTCGCCACCATGATGCTGCCGGGCGCGGTCACCATGATCCCGGTGTACCTGATCTGGAACGAAGCCGGGCTGGCCAGCACCCAGGTGCCGTTGTGGGCGGGAAATCTGTTCGGCAGTGCGTTCTACATCTTCCTGCTGCGGCAGTTCTTCCTCGGGTTGCCGAGGGAACTCTTCGAGGCCGCGCGCATCGACGGTGCGAGCTACTGGACGTTGTTCTGGCGGATCGCGGTACCGCTGTGCAAACCGGCGATGGTGGTGACTTTCGTCTTTGAACTCAAGGCCAGTTGGTCGGATCTGCTGAAGCCGTTGATCTATCTGCGGGACCCGGCGTTGTACACGCTGCCGCGCGGCCTCAAAGCCCTTTCGGACCAGTTCGGCCAGGCAGGTGAGCAACAGTGGGAGATCGTGCTGGCCGGTAGCGTGCTCACGACGCTACCGATGATCATCGTCTTTTTCCTCGCCCAGCGGCATTTCGTGGACGGCATCTCGACGCGCCGCCGGACCGACTGAGCCCCTTCCCTCGTACCACGCCTTCCGGCTCGTGCAGGTCTTACCCGCAGGCGTTGTTCGGCGCTATGGCCACCGGCGACCTGCTGTACCTTTCGGTGGGCGTGGTCGCCGGCGCGGTCGTGCCTGCCTCGGCTGCCCGAGTCGAGCGGACCGATGCTGGATGTGGTGCGCGTGGCAGGTGGGATACCGCCGTGGGTGTCGGCGTGATCGCGCTGGTGGCGGTGGCCAACGGCGCGCTGCTCACCGGCTGGGGTGCTGGAGGCCCTTTGCTGCTGCTGGACGGCGCCCCACGGCTACGACTCGTTCAGGAACAAGAAGGGCGACTGCGTCCGCGCGGTCTTGACTCCTGCTCGACACAGGCAACTTGGCGAGCTTGTCCTGCGCCGTGCGCCAGCGGTATCGCGGGGCCACCCAGCGGAGCACGGGGCCTCCGACGACGAGAAGTGGTAATCGATGCTTCCGCTTAAGTGCGTCGGGCGAGAATCGGACAATCCCTCTCTTGCACACTGGAGAGCAGGTGGGCTCGACGGCGCGGACCTTCGTCGTTGGGCTTGACCTGCGGAAACGCCCGGTGCTAACCCGGTTCACGGGGCAATCGGGCCCGACCGCCACCTCGATCTTCGCTTTCATGGAGTAATCAAGGGCCAGCGCAGCCACGGGTGATGCGAAAACAAACATCAACTTAGAGTGATCGCGCGCGCCCCCGGCCGGTAAGTCGGGCACCAATGGGTGAGCACCCTCCGCGATAGGGTTGGCCTGCGTCGGCATTATTCGACAATGAGGAGGATGCCGATTGGTGATGCGCCTGGCCGGCGCCGGTTGGCTTCTCGAAGGGCTTATGGTGGCGCCGATATCAGGTTTCGGTTTGCCGGTCTTCTTGCCGTATCCGACACTTGACGCATGGAAAGTATGGTGTCCGAAGACGAGGCCTCAACGGAGTCCGCCGTCCAATTCCCGATCGTCCTGCGTGGATACGACCGTCGGCAGGTCGACGAATACGTGCGGGCGATGGAGAAGCGTGTGGATCGACACGAGAAAGCCCGGAGAACAGCGGAACGTAGGCTCGCCAAAGCCCAGGTTCCGACGCCTCGGACTCCGGAACCGGACCAGGCCAGTGGGTTGGGAAGGCGGATCGAAAAGATTATCGCGGTCGCCAAAGCCGAAGCCGCGGAGATCAAGGAACAGGCCCGCAAGGAAGGCGAGGACCTGCTGGCGACCGCCCAGAAAACCGGCGCCGAGGCGGAGAAAGCCCGCGAGGAGACGGAACGCGCCGCGCATCGCGAGGCCCAACTCATCCTTTCCCGTGCAGGGGAGGAAGCTGCGGCTATCCAAAAGGCGCATCGGGCGGTCCTGTCCGAACTCGCGCAGATCGCGCACGCCGTCAATGAATTGCGTGCTCGCTTCGGTGGCGAGGGCAAGGTCGAAGGTCTTGCCGAGGAGGAGTCCGTGCCCGCGGTCGCCGGCCCGACGTGAGCGCAGTGCGCGGAGCGACGACCCCGCATGGCATTGGGCGATGCTCGCCCTCCACGGCGAGGGCTACTGGTCGCGCCACCCAGGCCTCGCTGGTCCCTCGGCCGCGTGCGGAGCCCTGAGCGGCCGCATCGCTGACTCGCCGACGTGCTTTGGCGCCGTGATCGGTGGTCGAGGCGCAGTCCGCCGACCGCGAAGGGGGAGGTGCCAGTACGACCAAACTCGACGTCGACCGTCACCAGCCACGCTAGCCACTTCGATCGGCCAGGGAAGTCGATGACCCGCCCCGAAGCCCTGTCCCGTCTCGACGAGATCGCCGCCCTCCTGGACTGGCGGCGGCAGTTCTCTCCCGGGAGGTCGTGGATACTGGTGGAGCAGGATCTGGGCATCGCGTTGCCGTCGGACTTCAAGCTGTTGCTTACCCAGTTCACCTGCAGATCCTCGGCGACGAGACGTCGAATACCTCGATAACGTCGACTACACCCTGTACCCCGAACTTGGGGGCTGCCGCCGTGGGGAGCCGACGCCCAAGGCGGAACCTTCTACTGGATCACCGGCTCCACCGATCCCGACCAGTGGAGCATCGCTCACCACGACCAAAGTGCGCAGCAATGGCGCGAGCACCCCGGCCCCGTCACCGAACTACGCTACGAACTTCTGGAACCTCAGGTCCTGGGGCCGGTAGAGCAGTGTGATCGTGGCGGGTTCACCAGCGCGGCCGGCGAGGCCGATCTGCTGGTAGTAGGCGTCGAGCGACTCGAGGACCGACGCGTGCAGGACGAACCGCACGTCGGGTTCGTCGATGCCCGTACCGAATGCCGAGGTGGCGACCAAGACGTCCACATCACCGTCGAGGAAACGTTTGTGGACCTGTTGCGGGCGCGTGCCTTCATTCCAGCGTGGTAGGCCGCCACGCGCACCCCCGCCCGCGCGAGCTCATGCCGCTTGTCTTCGTCGTCACTGAACCGCTCCACCGACAGGTGCAGGTTCGGCCGGGCGGAACCGGCGATCACCTCACGATGGTCCCGCAGGCCGAGCCGCTCGACGATCTCTTCGCGCACCGGGAGCGCGGCGGTGACGGTGAGGACGAGCACCGGTGGATGCCCGAGCTACTCGATCATCGGTGCCAGGCGACGGCAATCGGGCCGGAACTCATGGGCCCAAGCCGAGACGCAGTGTGTCTCGTCGATGACGATCAGGGAAATCTCCAGCTTGTTCAGCGTGTCGAAAACGTCTTCTTTGGACAGTCGCTCCGGCGAGAGGAACAAGTATCCTGCATCGCCTTCCTCGAAGCTTTCCCGCTGATCGTTCTGCAGGGCGATCAGCGTGGACACCACGAGCGTCACGCTGTCCTGCTTCATGGCGGGTACCTGGTAGATCGCGGACTTTCCCGCGCCGGCGGGGAGTACGACCAGTACGCCGCGACCCGCCGCGACGTGCTCCATCGCCTCGATCTGCTCACCGGTGACTGCGGCCCCGGTGTTCCTTGCGGAAACGGCGAATTCATTCGCGGAGGTGTGCGCGGTGCCGATCCGGGGTAGCCAGTCGGTGATCCATCCCGCTTGGCGAAAGGGAACGACGTGAGCCTGAACGATGACGACATCTCCACCACATCGGACAAGGAAACCGAAGGACCGGCCGACTCCGGAGCGAGTCAGGGCACACCGGGCCAGCACGATGGCGGGGCCGATGGCGGTGCCGAAGGCCCGGCTGACTCCGGTGCCGGCGAAGGCACCGCCGGCCAGCACGATGGCGGAGCCGACGGCGGCGCGGACAGTGGCGCGAGCTGATTCGAGCGAGCCGAAGACCGGTACCGGGCAAAGCGGCGAAAGCTTCCCGGTATCGGTCGCCGGCCGCGTTCCGGAAGGTGTCTTGGCCCGGTTGGTCGGTCCCGACATCGAGGGATTCTCCGTCCGGCACTGGGGCCGTGAGCCGTTGCTGCGGCGGACGAGCGGCAAGTTCGGTGATCTGCTCGACCTCGACGGCGTCGACGAAATGCTGTCCCGCCGTGGGCTGCGTACGCCGTTCCTCAGACTGGCCCGCAACGGGTCGGTGGTCGATTCCCGTTCGTTCACCGGCGGCGGCGGGGTCGGTGCCGAAATCGGCGACCAGATCCGCGACGACCGGGTCGCCGCGCTCTTCGCCGAAGGCAGCACCATCGTGCTCCAGGCGCTGCACCGCACCTGGCCGAGCATCATCGACTTCACCACGCGCCTGACCGCCGAGCTCGGCCACCCCGCGCAGGTCAACGCCTACATCACCCCGCCGTCTTCGCAAGGCTTTTCGGCGCATTACGACGTCCACGACGTCTTCGTGCTTCAGCTGGCCGGTCGCAAGCAGTGGAAGGTGCACGCGCCCGTCCACCCGTCGCCGTTGCGCGACCAGCCTTGGGATGAGCACGCCGACGCCGTCGCCGCGCGTGCCCGGGACGACACTCCGGTCATCGACGAAGTCCTGGAGCCCGGTGACGTGATGTACCTGCCTCGCGGCTGGCTCCACTCGGCGAAGGCGCTCGGTGATGTTTCCGCGCACCTGACCGTCGGCATCCACGTGATCACCATCTTCGCCCTGGTGGAAGCGCTCACCGCACTCGCCGGTTCCGACGAACGGCTGCGCGCGTCCCTGCCGCTGGGGATCGACGTCGCGGATTCAGCCCGGCTCGAGGGCCACCTCGAGTCCGCCCGCCGGGACCTGATCGACGTTCTGCGGGCAGTGCCCGGCGAGGACGTCGCCCGGCACGTTCGCGATCGGGCGTGGAAAGGAAACCGTCCGGAACCGCTGGCACCGGTCGCCGCCGCCGAATTCCTGCTTGGTCTTCGCGACGGGGATGCCGTGCGGCGCCGCGACGGCCTGCGTTTCCTTATCACGGGCCCGGCAGACGGCCACGTCGCGCTCGAACTCCCGGATCGCCGCCTCTCGCTGCCGGGGTCCACCTCGACCGCCTTGGCGGCGCTGCTCGACGGGAGCACATGGCGCGTCGGGGAGATCCCGGGGCTGGACCGAACCGATCAGCTCGTGCTCGTGCGCCGCCTGCTCCGGGAAGGCGTACTGATGGCCGCGACCGCATGACCGCGACACCGGCGGACCGCTGCGCGGATTTGGCGGACGCCGCGGGCGATCCAGGTGAAGGCACGGCACCACCCGCGGAGCAGTGGCTGATGATCGAGCATCCGGGCCCGTGGGGACGGCTCGCGCTCAGGGATTCCGGAATCGATCCGACCGCGGTCGCTTCGTTGAGCTCCTGGGCGCGGCGGGTCAACGGCCGGATCGCTTTGATCCGCCGGGTCGCCCGGCGCCCTCCCGCGCGCGAGCTCCCCTATCGCTGGTTCCGGGTTGACGCGCGACCCGGTCACGAAGAGATCCGCACCGGGGAATTCACGAACGCCGCCGAACTCTCTTCGGCCGGCTCCGCTCAGGGGCGCGTGTGGCCGGAGCCTCTCGCTCTCGTCTGCGTTCACGGCAGGCACGACACGTGCTGCGCGGTGCGCGGTCGTTCGCTCGCGGCCGCACTGGCCGCCGAGTTTCCCGAGGCCACGTGGGAATGCAGTCACCTCGGCGGCTGCCGCTTCGCTCCCTCGATGGTTTTGCTGCCGCACGGTTTCACCTTCGGCGGCCTGCGTCCTGGCGACGCGGGCGGCGTCGTCCGCGATTACCTGAGTGGCACGCTCGACACGAAATACCTTCGCGGCCGCTCCTCGTTCGAACCGATGGTCCAAGCGGCTCAACATCACGCACGTGCTGCCACCGGCGCCGTCGGGATCGACGATCTCCGGCCGGTCGAGGACGTACGCGACGGCGGTTCCGGCCGTCGTGTGGAGTTCGCGGGGCCCGACTGCACGGTGTACCTGCGCGAACGACACATACCGGCGAACCGCAGGCTCACGTGTGCCACCGAACCGGTGAGCAGGATCAGGGTGTTCGAGTTACTGGGGCTGCGCTACTAGGGTCTCCATTGACCGGAGATGACTTCCATGGCGACGACGCAGGTGTCATCGTCGGTGTCGGCGGTGCTGAAAGTGCGGAGTGCGTCGAGCTGTTGTTCCAGGCTGCCGCTGAGCGCGCCGACGAGCTCGGCCAGGTGGGAAATGGAGTCCTGGACGGGACGCTCTCGGCGTTCGATGAGTCCGTCGGTGTACAGGGGCAGGACGTCGCCGTCGTCGAACCGCAGCCGCTCCGCGTGGTACGTCGCGTCGGGGAGTGCGCCGAGAAGTCTTCCTTGGATGAGGCAGGGGAGTGGTGCGGCCCTGTTGCCGGAGGATGGACGGCAGGCGCCCAGCGCAGTGTTCGACTGAGCGAAATTCGGGCATGCTCTGAACTCTCCGGTGCGGTTTTGGCGGGTGTCAGTCTGTGCTGGATATCAGGCCGATCCGGTAGGCGAGGACGACTGCTTGTACGCGATCCCGTAGGTCGAGTTTAGTGAGGATTCGAGACACATAGGTCTTCACCGTCTCGGAGGAGATGACCAGTTCCGCGGCGATTTCGGCGTTGGACAGGCCGGCGGCGAGATGTTCGAGCACGTCCAGCTCGCGGGGTGTCAGTGTCCGCACGACGTTGTCTCGTGCCGGGCGGGAGGTGTCGGTGGGGCGGAGCCGTTCGGCGAAGTGGCCGATCAGGCTTCGGGTGACCGCGGGGGCCAGCAGGGACTCGCCGCGGGCGATCGTGCGGACGGCGTCGACCAGCTGCGCCGGCGGTGTGTCCTTGAGGAGGAACCCGCTGGCACCTGCGCGAAGTGCTTCGTACACGTACTCGTCGACGTTGAACGTGGTGACGACCAGCACCTTCACCGGCGCCTCGACGCCGGGGCCTGCCAGCTGCCGGGTCGCCTCGATGCCGTCGAGAACAGGCATGCGAATGTCCATCACGATCACGTCGGGGCGCAACCTTCGCGCGGCCTCCACCGCCGCGCGGCCGTCGGCCGCCTCGCCGACGACCGCGATGTCGGGTTGCGCGGAGAAGATGGTGACATACCCTGTGCGCACCAGTTCCTGATCCTCGCAGATCAGCACCCGGATCGGCTCGGTCATGTGGGGCTCCCTGGAATCATTGCCCAGACACGGAAGCCGCCGTCGCCGGGCAGGGCGCCGGAAACCAGGTCCCCGCCGAGCATACGCACCCGTTCCCGCAGTCCTGTCAGGCCTCGGCCACCGGAGGGGGTGGCCGTGGTGCCGACCGCGGGACCGAGGGTGATCACCTCGACCTCGATGTGGTCCCTGCCGTGCCGGACCAGGACCTTGGTCGGGTTTCCGGTCGCGTGTTTGAGCGCGTTGGTGAGCGCCTCCTGTACCACCCGGTAGGTGGTCAGCTCCACGTCGACGGACCGCGGTAGTTGCTCGCCGTGCTCGGTCCACTCGACGGGCTGACCGGACAGCCGGGCCTGTTCAACCAGATCAGCGACCTTTCCCATGGCAGGCGTCCGGTCAGCGGTCCTGGACTCGCCGGTTGCCTCGAGAATGCCGAGCAGGGTCCGCAGCTCTGTCAACGCCCGGCGTCCGGTGTCGCTGATGGCGCGCAGGCCTGTGCCGGTCCGTTCCGGTGCGGAGTCGACCAGGAATTGCGCCGCGTCCGCCTGAACCACCATCGCGGTCACGTGATGGGTGACCACGTCGTGCAGGTCCCGAGCGATGCGAGCCCGCTCGGCGGCCGCGGCCACCTCGGCCGTCAGCCGTCTCCGTTCAGCCTCTTCCGCGCGCCATCGACGCACGCCGGTGCCGGCCAACCAGATCACCACCAACACGACATAGAACGCGAGAAAATCCGGAAAGCGTTGCGGTGAGCCAAGGTTGTGCAGTGCCATCGTGAGCGCCGCATAACCTGCGGTCAGCACTGCGACAAGCCCCCGACGGAACCGCATTAGGTGCGCGCCGGCGGCGTACAAGGCGAGAAGAATCCCCACCTTGCCGAACGTGTCCGGGTAGCTCTGCACCTGGCCGATCGCGAACGCGGTACCGATGACCGACAGGCATACGGCGGGCATGCGGCTGCGTACCGCGAGCGGCAGGCACATCGCCAGCGTCAGAGCCGCACCGATCACCGCGTCGATGCCACCCGTCTCGCGCCGGGGGAGATCGCCGATCTCCGGGCCGATGTGGGCCACGGTCGGCGCGAATGCCAGCACGGTCACCACCCCCGCCAGCACACCGTCTTTTATGGACAATGGGAGGTCTCGCCACCTGTTGAGTGCGGTGCTGAGGCGGGATGCCGCGCTGGCAAGCATTCGGCGAGCCTAGCGCCGCCGCATGGACACGAGGTGGCCGCGCTTGTGAGCGGCGATGAGCATAGGCACGGCGAGCAGCAGGCTCACGACGACGGGAATGATCGACCCCTCGATGCCGAACTGGCCGCCGGTCACCAACTCCGGGCCCGTCGGTTCGGCGATCAGCAAACCCGCCGACGCATGACCCGAGACCGGGAGGCCGAGCAGCCCGACGGTGGTGTTCCAGGCGAAGTGCAGACCCACGACCGCCCAGATACTGCGCAACCACAGAAAAGTGGCGCCCAACAGGACACCGGCCTCAAGGGCGATCGCGAACCCGGTCCACAACGTGGCGCCGGGATTGGCCAGATGGATGGCACCGAACAGCACAGCGGTGCTCGCCAGCGCGAACCAACTACCCCCCAGCCGTTCCAGCCCCTGCAGCAACAGGCCGCGGAAGAGCAGTTCCTCGGTCACCGCCGCACCGAGTTGCACCCCCACGATGCTCACGACGGTCGCCATGGCGCCACCGGACGCCCACGTGAACGAGAACTCGGTGATCACCACGAGCATCGACACCGCGATGAACGTGAAACCAAGCCCGATGCCGAGCAACGCGTGGATCCCGGCCCGTGCCCTCGCGATCTCCGGCGTGCTTCGCCCCGCGACGTAGCGCATCACCGCCCAGTAGACGGCAACCGCGGCAACCGCGCCCACGACCGCCAGCACCGGCGACCCACCCGACGACAGCGCCGACACCCCGCCGACACCGACTATCCCGACCAGCGTCCACACGATCGGAAACCGCAAGATGCGGCCCGCTCGCCCAGGCTGGTGATCCGCAGGTGCGATCGACCTCGTGTGCATAGCGACCTCCAGATGAACCACGGCCGCACGGTCGGGCGACCCGTGGAAACGCTAGAAGCACACCGGCGTCGACGAATCACCAGTGAGCGGACGATCCGAGTAGCTCTCACGGGGGACATGTCAGTGTTCGCACTGGCGACCTTCATGGGCGACGCCACATTCGACGGTGAACGGCGAGCCCTTCTCGCCCCAACTTCGACTGCTGCTCCCTCGGCCCGCCGACGCCGCAGGCTGCGTTGCTCTGCTCGCAGCCGGGCGGCTGGGCAACATTGGCGAATGGGACACGGTCTATCTGATCGAGGCGGGTTCGATCGAGGGTTACGTGATCGCCGCGCGCGTCCACTGGGCCGAATACGACCTCAGGTTCAACGACGACAACCCACTCGCCTCGGACGACGGGGAGTACGTGGCGGCCCATCCGCCCGTGGGGCAGATCAGATTCGCCGACTCGCCGTTCTGAACGCCGCGGAGCCCTATCACGCTGAACGGGGTCGCTGCCTCACCAGCGCCCGACGGCTGCGGCTCCTCGGTTAGCAATGAGCACCGCTCAGGTCGGGAATCCCGCGCCAGCCGCCAGACGGGTGGGGGTGTTGGAAGCGCCACCGTCGTAGTTGCTTCGTCCGCGCCAGCAACGCATCCGTCGGGCAGCTTGCTCATGCGGCGGTTCGACGACCACGAACCTGAAGTCGGGCTGGCCGAAGGCATGCCACGAACGCTGATCGAAGAGCCGTACGGCGCATTATGTCGATTTCGGACCGAAGACCGCCGCATGTTCATGACCAAGCGATCCACGCTTGCCCGGCACGCGCCCCCGAATCCGCCAGCTAGGTCCGGACAACGATTAAGCAGAACGTCCGGACTTAGTTGGCGGATCACAGGTCACCGGCTCGACTACCCGCCAGGTTCGAGCGGAACGGACAACATGTGTCCTGTCCGGACGAGGTCGGCGGAGTCCGGCGTAGGTGGCGGGCTGGTTCGCGGGTGTCCGGGCAACATGGCGGGACGCGGCTTCGTGAACGGCATGGTAGTCATGGGCGGTGGGAGTTCTGCACGGAGCGGAATCCCGATACCCGGCGCCACGTCAGCTTCGCGATCACGAGGTTTGGCTCCGGGTCATTCCGGCGACAGGAACACGACGATGTCGGTTTCCTTGCCCGGCCGGGGCTCGGGTTCACGCCATCCGATCCGGCGGTAGAAGGCGAGCGTGTCGTGGGCTTGATGCCAGGTCAGCAGCCAGGCGCGAGCGTTGGGTGCGGTCGCGGTGAGATTCGACAGCAGTCGCCGTCCGAGTCCGGTCCCGCGGGCGCGGGGATGCACCCCGAGTTCGTCGATCTCGAACGCTCCGACCAGCAGTTCACCGACCCGGTCGATGCCGAGCCGCTCGGTGACCTTGGAGTAGGCGCGATCGGTCCGAAATGGAGCCTGAGTGGTCCAGCCGGTGACGAAGCCGTCTACCTCGCCGGTGTCGGAAAAGGCAAGGATGGCGCGGAAGCCGGGACGCTGGGCATCTGCCTTCAGCCGCTCCCGAAACGCCGACCGGGTTTCGACCGGGTCTTGGTGTTCCCACGGCGGAGCGGTGAAGACGTCGACGTAGGCGTCGACGAGCTCGTCCGCGACGGTGACGACATCGGAGCCGAAGTACCTCATGGTGACTGAAGATACCGACACAACCTGACTGATTCCCGCACGCCGGACGACGTCGACTTCGAGTCCGTCCACGGCCACGAGCGCACCACCGAGCCGGACACGCTCGATCCCGTTGCCACCGATTTCGCCAAGTAGGTCCGGTGGGTTCCTGAACTGGGTGGGAGGTTCGACCCGCGAAACCCTTCGCGCAAGATGCTCATGAGCGTGCTCGGAGGGATGAGCGAGTCGGAGCAACAGCACGTTCAAGCTCGTGTGCGAGCGGCGATGGACGCTCAGGTGCTCAACGAAGGGCGCCATCAGGGCGGGCGAGCGCCGTATGGGTATGTCGTCACCGATGCCGGTCCGCACCCAAACCCAAGGAAGGCGGCCGAAGGCTTTCGGTTGCGAGTGCTGGTGCCGGACGAGTCGGCTGACGTCGTTCGGCGGATCTTCGAGGAGTACTTAAACGGTAAGGGAGATCGGGCGATCGCGAACGGGCTCAATCGCGATGGCGTGCCGTGTCCCTCCGCGCGGCGGCCGGATCAGAACCGTCATCGGCTCGCGGACGGCTGGCAAGGAAGCACGATCCGATCGATCCTGGAGAGTCCCCGGTACACGGGCTGCGCGTTCTTCGGGCGATGGTCTCGGCAAGAGATGCTGTTGAACCCGGATGATGTCGCTGCGGGCAATGTGACCAGGTTCCGGAGGACGGCGCCGGATCGGGTTGTGCGTTCGCGTAAGCCGGCGCATCCCAAGATCGTGTCGGTCGAGGATTTCCCTGAAGTCCAGTTGCTCAGGCGGTCACGGGCGGCGGGCGGCCTGGCTGCTCGCCGGAAGCTGGAGCGCGGACGGCGGGCCACGAAGTGGGTGTACGCGTTCCGCGGCCGAGTTCGGTGCGGGCACTGTATGCGCAAGATGGAGGGGACGCCCCGCGAGAGCCGGATCTACTACCGGTGCGCGGCGCGGACACTCGTACCCGGCTCTCGCGGATCACCCAAAAAACGTGTACATGCCCGAGGCTGCCGTCATCGAGCCGGTCAACGGGTACATCAGCCATGTCTTCTCTCCAGAGCAACGCGAGAAGACAGTGCTTGCGATGCTCGGAGTGACGGGCGAGGTCGCTGTGAATCCGGAGCGACCCGAGAAAGCGCGGCGGCGGCTCTCGCAGGCCAAGACGCGACTCGCAAGACTTCAGGAGGCGCACGAAGCGGGCGCGGATCCTTGAGCGCTGATCGAACCGTTGCACCGGGGAAGGAGGAGCGCGACGCTGCTGAAGAGGATCTCGCGCGGGCTCCGGCTGAGGAGCCGATCGGCAGAGCCGAGCTCAAAGCGATGGTCGACGCGTTCGGTGAGCTGGGAAGGCAGGTTGGGAACGCGAGCCCGGGAAGACTTCAGGAGCTCTACGGCGAGATCGGCCTGGAGATGGTCTATAACCCAAAAGAGCGGACGGTCGATGTGACCATCCGCCCACTCCGTAGGGTTAATGCGTGTGTCCGAGGGGCGAATCGCCCACTGCGCACACGTCCTCCACCAGCGAACACTGTTGGTTGTGGCGCTATGATGTGCGTTCGAATCCCTGGCGAGGCGCGTGCAGCATCCACTCGAAATCACATCCGCTGTGAACTGCGATATTCCGCGATCGCCCAGTGTCTTTGCGGTCAGGGTGTTGATGCTCGATGACGACTTCCGTGCGGCGCAGGTTCGAGCCCCCGGCAGGACTACCAAAGGATGGGAACGGGGCTGACCAGGGACTTTTCAGCGGCACGTTGGTGGTCGAGGCGAGCTTCGAGCTTCCGGGCTCGGGTGGGAGCCCGTCATGAACGCCAACTCGCAGACAGTTGCTCGGTTTGTCACGGCCTCGATGGGGCTGGTCATCGGGCTCACATTCCTGTTTGGGTTCGGGAACGCCTTGAACCTGGCCTTGAAGCTCCAGGTGCCGGTATTCGTAGCGCCGCTGGTGGCACCTGCTGTTGACCTGACGGTGCTGGGATTGCTCGTCGGTACGCGGCACCTGGCCCTGTCCGGGGCCAGTGAGGACGTGTTGCGGCCGACACGACGCCTGCTGCTGGCCGCGAGCGTGGTGGCCCTGCTGTTGAACGTTGCTGACCCGGTGTTCGCTGGTCAATGGGGTAAGGCGGCGTTCGACGCGGTCGGCCCGCTCTTACTGATCGGTTGGGCCGAGGCTGGCCCGGGCCTACTCCGCGCGCTGAGTGCCGCGAGTATCGATGCCGGATCAATGGAGCGACCGCCCATGTCCTCGTCGGCAGACTCGAATGACGATAGCGCAGAACACGAGGCACGCGAGTCCATGCTCCGAGCAGGCGACAAGCAGGTGGGCGTAGCGGCCAGTCGTGCCGATGACCTTGACGAGGAGCTTGTGGAGCGGGCTCGTCGTGCGGACGCTGAACATTGGCGACGCTACCGGCGTCCCATCTCAGCAGAGACGCTGCGGAAGCAGCTTCGGGTCGGCGCGACGACATCGCGGACCTTGGTGGCGGTGGTTCGTCCTGAAAACGCGCCGGTAAGTACAACCGGGACAGATCTAGGGGCGCCCGTGCTTTCGGTGTGTTTACCTCGCGATGACCGGCTGCTGGAGGTCGCGCAGAACCTGCGCGGCGGGAAGCCTCGGTAACGCAGGTCGGCTACCGTACGGATGCATGTGGACGCACTATGCGCAGTTCACACTTGGTGCGGACGTTCACGAGTTCGCGACGTTGTACAGGGGACTCGGACATGGACATCCCGAGGTGCACCGTGTCCTCGGCGGGCCGGACCACGGTACCCATTACCCGGACCATGAACGGCCCGTGATCGAGCAGGACCGCGATGACTGGTCACTCGAGATGCCCGCCGTGCTATGGCTGCTGAATCAGATCCGCGACGGCGCGACTTCGGCCGAGGACGTCAGGGATTACCTCATCAGCATGAGCAGCCCGCCAGGTGGTTGCTGCTGGGGGTGTGAGTCGGTCGAAGGGACCGAAGCTGAGGTTGTCGCGCGATGTCGGCAGGAACGCGAGGAGTGGCTGGCCCGGTGGAACGACCTGACGCCCTAGTCGCATCCCTATGCCGTGACGGGCTCATCGATCCACGACTGGAATTGCCGCATGCTCGACGATCCAGTTCCCCCACCAGTGATCACTAGCCGGCACGAGTACTGGGAGAAACAGGGATCGTTCGCTCCGTATCGGAGGCGTGACACGTACGAGCGCGTGACCGCAGTGGAAGCGCGGGACTGGCGCTCACGTCGGTGCAAGATCTGCGCTCCGGAACTCCCCGCCGCGTGGCGTGACGAGACGTCCGACTTGCCGTCAACCCACTAGCTGGAGGACGACGGCCGAGCCTACCGGTTTTTCAATAAGGTAGATCGCGCTGCGGCCGCTGAACGGTAGGTGGCTGGTCTGTCGGGGCCAGCTGCGGCTACCCGTACCACTTCCCCGTACGCGGGGCATGCTGATGACCGAGGCCGACCGGCAGACATGAAGGAGGACGTCCTGGTGCGTTACGTCGACACGGTGCTTGGGCACGGTCCGCGGCTGAACGACTGGCTTCGCGACGGCCTGGCTCGCGCCGAGTCGGCCGCGCTCCGGACCGGGTTCCTGAGCCGCCCGGCGGTCGAGGACATGAAGCGAGCACTCACCGCGTTCCTCGCCCGAGACGGGCGCCTCCTGATCGTCGCCGGCGGCGCCCCGGATCAAGCCGATCCGGACGCCTTGATCCAGTTGAGCGAAATGCTGCGCCCCTACCAGCGAGCCGCACTGCGAGTCGTCGTGCACCCGGACGAATTTCAGAATGCGAAGACCTATCACCTGGCGTTCCCGGATGGCCATGGCGAGGCGCTGATCGGATCGCCGAACTTCACATGGGGTGGGATGGATTCGAACCACGAAGCCGCACTGCTGCTCGACTCGCGTGAACCCGGTGAGGCAGACGCCGTAGCCGCGATCCTCGCCGGAACCGAAGCGTTTCGCGACCGCACCGGCTCGACCCCGGTGAGCGAGGACACCCGGCTCCTCCTCGCCGGGCGTCAAGCCGCCAAAGCCAGGCGAGGAGGACGCCGCGCTCGGCAGCTGCGCGCACCACGCACGTTGGAAGAACTCCTGCAACCCGCGATGGATCGAATCGACGCCGCTGCAGGCAACCACACGCCGCTGGCCCGCGGCCTCCAGACCGGTTACGGCGACCTAGACACGGTGATCGGCGAACTACCCGCTGGATCGCTTACCGTCATCGCCGGGCGTCCCGGCGTCGGACGCACCGGCCTGCTGCTCGGGATCGTCCGCCACGTGGCCATACGCAACGGCCTTCGTTCCGCACTATTCAGCCTCGACGCGACACACGAGGACGTCGTCCAACAGCTCGTCAGCGCCGAAACCCGCGTTCGCCATGCCGACATGCGGCGAGGACGCATGACCGACGAGGACTGGACCCGGATTGCCCGCGGCATGACCGAGATCTCCGACGCACCGCTCGTGCTCAACGCCGCGCCAGCACCAGACCTGGATGCTTTGTGCACGCAGATCACCGACCTCACCCAGAATGAACCGCTCCACCTGGTGGGAATCGACCCCGTGAACATGATCGACGCCGGGCTTGACCGCACCGCCAACCGTGAACGCGAGATCTCACGCATCGCCCGACGGCTCAAGATCCTCGCATTGGAACTCGGCGTCCCGATCGTCGTCACGGCCGAACTCGGCCGCACTGTCGAGACACGCTACGACAAGCGGCCCGAACTTGGCGACATGCGTGACTCGGACACCCTCAACCAAGTCGCCGACATCGTTCTGCTCATGCACCGGCCGACCGACATCGCGCGCTCCGGCGAGGTCGAAGTCATGATTGCCAAGCAGCGAAACGGTGACCGGGCAACGGTCGTGCTCGCGCACCAGCCGCACTACGGGCGGTTGGCGTCCCTTGTCGGATCGGAAATCGCCTGGTGGCCATGGGCGTAGCCCCCAGCAGTTATGCTCGATCTCCCGTACGAAACCATGCTCGTCCCCACCGGCACCGCACCGGAAGCAATGGAACGTCCCGTGATCGGGCCGAACGTGGAACGCTGCTGACCCACAGAACGGGCAGGCGCCCGTCAACCCGCCATGCTGTCCCGCCGACAACTCGACATAGGGCGAAACTACGCCGACAATCCCACCTGGCGAGGGCGGCATAGAACCCGATACCGGTGGAGCATCAGCCATACCGTCACGGTAACGCAGCTAGTTGAACGAGGTTCGGAGCGTGTCCTTTCCCCGACTGCCTAGTAAGGGAAAGTCTGCTCATCGATGCCTGTGAGTTCCCAAGACGTGGTCGCTTGCAGCTCGTCATCAGGCGCGACCTGCCGCATGTGCGGCGACCACGCCAGCAGCCGCTGGCCCTCTGGCGGTGCGACCTCGAATTTGCGGGCGTTCGGACCGCCTTCCGGCGCGGGGCCGAGATCGCGGCAGGCATCGCTGGATGGCGCATGATCATGCCAGGAACCGGCACGTCGGAACCTCCCACATGAAGCGTTCCTGCCTCGACCACGACTGCCTGTGGCGGGTCCCCAGATGGCGTGGTGGTAGTCACCGGTTGACTGAACGTGCCTATGACGTGGCCTTCCAAGATGAGCCGCGCCTGACGTAGTTTGACCCGATCACGATCGTTGTACTCGCTCGTACATGCAGCGGTGGCCAGGAAAAACAGGCCCAACATCACCACGAGCACCGCGCTGGTCCACTGCAGCGTCTTGAAGTAAGCCGGCACATCGTTACCCCGGCCGCTTGCCCTGATGCTCGACGACGGCCAGCTCAGTCTGGCCACATGGGCTCATGGTTCCGCGCGATGTGATCCCGGCGGATTACTGGTGTCCGCTCTACTTGATCGCTCGTAACCAACCAAGCACGACCGCTCAGCGGCATGAGCGCGCGTTTGTCGATGCAGGCTCTATGGGGGACCTCCGGTGGCGCAAAACCGACGCCATCGAGGTGTATCGCTGGTTATCCGTAGGTCGCTTGGAGGCGACCGTGTGACACCGGGGCCACTCGACGCCTCTTCGGGACATGTCCTCGTTGCTGGCATGAACGCCGCCCAGGCATGATGCCTGTGTGTAACCCGAGCGCCCAAGTCAGACGACCCGGGGCTCTTCGTGGCTTACGAACTTCAGCCAGGCTGATCGCCCAGCAGCTGAGCTCCTCATTGACAGCCTGCAAATAGTCGACCCGTCGGCGGTCCGTATGGGTATCCGCGAGCAGCTTGACTTGCTGGGCGGTCGGCTACCGGATGGGACCGCGGCCCTCCTGCCTGTGCTGTCGATAGAAGACATCAAAACGCCTCCGCGCTTCTACGATCCCTACGTTGCCTACCGGACGTTCTCGCCAGGCGATCCGATTGCATCCACGCCCGGCAGTGAGGGGGCCGTCGGCAACATGGTGCGGGAGCTGACTGGTCAACAACCAGGCAAGGAGCCGTCGTTCTGGCTGCATCCTGGCACCGGCGTCGATGAGCTGTATCGCAAACGTTGTCGACTCTTGGTGCTCGTAACCGACTACGCGGGGTCGGGCAGAGAGTCGTTGTAGTCGTCGAGGTTCTTGGTGAAGTAACAGCGATTGCCGCTGTTAGGGCTAGGACAGGCAGATACGGATGACCGCGAACCCTCCAGGACGAGCCTCCCGGCACACCGGCACCGCAGACCGTCACCGCCGCCGGTGAGCTCTTCGACGCCCGCCGTGCACACGACCTGTTCGCGCCCGCCTTGCACGCGATGGGTCCGGTCGTGTTGGACCTGACGGCGGTGACGTACCTCAGCTTGGAAGCGGTGGTCCCGCTCGTAGCTGTAGTTGGCCGTTGCGCGGACGAGAACCGCCCGCTTCGGGTACTGGCATCCACCGCCGTACGCCGGAAACTCACCACACTCGGCCTGGACGCCACCATTCCCCTGGACCCGGAATAGACCGTCCACGCCATGGAGGATCGCCCGCGGGCGGCGGCATGGTGAAACCCGGCCACGTGCCGACGGTCAAGGCGCTGAACTGCGGCTACGCCCCCCTTTCGTGATCTAGGCCCCCGATCGGAGCAACGAGCCGGATACCTTTTTACTCCGCCTTGCTGGCGTCGACACCAGGACACGGGCGGTCCGGCACGATGTAGTCCTGCTGGTCGGCGTGATCAGGCCAGGCGGGGGAACAGTATCCGGGCGTTGCGGTGCCTGATGTCCTCGGAGTCCTGGATCGGTGTGGTGAAGTAGGAGACGGCCGGTTCGGGGGCGAAGGGCCAGTCGCTGCCGTAGAGCACGTGTCCGGGTTTGGCGAAGGCGAGCAGTGAGGGCAGGGCCGCCGGACTCGCGGATAGGGCGGTGTCGAAGTAGAAACCGGCGAGATCGTCCAGTATTTCGTTGAGGTCGCGGCCGGTCTGGGCGAAGACGCTCAAGGCGAGGCGATGCGCCGCGTAGGGGACGAACCCGCCGGCGTGGCCGAGGACGAACCTGATACCTGGGAAACGTCGTGGGACGTTGTGGCGCACCAGGTTGAAGGCCGCGCGGGTGGTGTCGAGCAGGAAGTCGGCGGCGAAGGGCGGGATGCCTGGGACAGCGGGACCGGGCAGTTCGGCGGGGTGGACGAGGACGACGGCGGAGCGTTCGTCCAGTGCCGCCATGAGCGGGGCCAGGCTCGGGTCGCCCAGGTAGAGTCCGCGGCTGTTGGCCAGCAGGATCACGCCGTCGGCCGACAGCTCGTCCAGCGCGTACGCCGCTTCGGCGACGGCGGTGTCCACATCGGGAAGGGTGAGCGTGGCGAACAGTCCGAACCTGCTCGGATGTTCCTTGACCAGTTCGGCTCCGAACTCGTTCATGGTGCGCGCCAATGCCGGTGCGTCGGCCCCGTCGTCCAGATGGACGCCGGGAGTGCTGAGGGACAGGATCGCGGTGCCGATGCCCTGCCGGTCCATCAGTTCCAGCGCCAGTTCCGGGCTCCATTCGGGGAGTTCGCGGCCGCCGGGCGCGTGCACGCCGTGGTCGCGTAACCAGTCGCCGTAGCCGGTGGGGATCATGTGCTGGTGGACGTCGACGAAGCCGGTCATGTCTGATCCTCGCTGTGGGGGTGGAGCAGTCGGTTGGCTTGGCGGACGATGTTGTCCAGGTAGCGGCGCGTGGTGGCGGGGTCGTCTGCCGTGGTGGGGTCGATGAGCATGCGGTACATGGCCGCGCCCACGACCATGTCGATCACGGAGTCGATGTCGGCGTCCTCGGCCAGTCGTCCGTCCTTTTTGGCCTGTTCGAGCGCGGCGAGGATGACCTGACGCCGGGGTTGGATGTACTGCTCCCGGTAGGTGGCCAGCAAGGCGGGGTGGCTGACGCTGGAGCCTATGAGCTGGGCGAGCACATCCCGGAACCGTGTGTCGCCGAAGGTGCCGACCCAGGAGTCCATCAGTCGTTCGTCGGGCTGCCGGACCGACGGGTCCGCTGCCGCCCAGATCTCCGTCTCCGGTACGAGGGTGCGTGCTTGCTCGATGGCCTGGGTCAGCAGTTCCTCTTTCGAGGACCAGCGCCGGTAGATGGTCACCTTGGCGATCCCGGCGCGTTTGGCGATCTGTTCGAAGTTCGCGCCTTCCATCCCGCGTTCCGCGAACAGTTCCAGTGCGGTCTTCATGATCAGCTCGTCGGCGTGGGGGTCGCGGGGCCTGCCTCGGGAGCGGCGGGCCGAGGTCATCGGAACTCCACCCGCGCCTGCTCCGGGACGAACCGGGGCCGGTGGCCCGGACGTAGCCGCCAGTCGGGGGTGAGGACGGTACTCATGTGCTGGCGAAGCCTCCTGATTCCTTCTGTTCCGGGGATGCCTTGGGAGAGAACGGATTCGACCGCGTCGAACTGGTAGGGCGTGTTGTCGTGGGCGAACAGTGGCACGGTGCCGGGCGCCGAGGTGAGCAGGTCGTGGATGCTCCGTGCCGCGTCGAGTTGGCGCTCGGTGTCGGCGCCGCCGATCGTCATCTGACGGACCTGGTCGACCGCGAGGTGGGGGAGTGTGTAGAGGGTGTCGCCCATGAACAGCGCGTTTCCGTCGTCCATGCGCAGTAGTACGCACATGTGCCCGGGTGAGTGTCCGGGTGTCGGCAGCAGGATCACGCTGCCGTCGCCGAAGTAGTCCTGGCTCTCGGGAAAGGCGCGGAACGGGCCCGAGTCGAAGCGCGGGAACGTGAGCTTGTCCTTGACCAGGTCGAAGGAGTACGGGTACAGCACGCCGTTGTCCCAGTCGCGCCGATCCACTACCACCGTGGCCTGCGGTAGGTGACGGAGGCCGCCGGCGTGGTCGTCGTGGACGTGGGTGAGGAACACGGTCGTGACGTCCTTGACGTTGTAACCGAGGCGTGACAACTGAACTCGCAGGTCTTGGCCGGTGGTCATCGTGTATTCGTCGCGGTCGCTCAGCAGGCGCGACACCATGGCGTTGTGGTTGTAGTACCCGTCGTGGTCGTGTGCCTGTTCCCAGTGGATCCCGGCGTCGATCATCAGCACGCCGTGCCGGGGATGATCGACGAGGTAGGCGTAGACCGGCACCCTGATCGTCGCCTTGTCGACCAGGGTGCGGACGTAGCCGCTCAGTCCCTCCCAGCCGTCGAGGCCACCGTAGAACTGGCCGAAAGTGACCACGGTGTCGCCGGTGTGCAGCGGGAAGACCCGCACCGCGCCATCGACGATCCGCGTCCGCCCGCCGGGGGCGTCGATGGCGTCCTTACGCTCCTTCGCGGCCTGCGCCAGCCGGTCCTGGCGATACCGGTCGACCCAACCGGTCGACAGCCCGCTCAGCGCACCCAGCACGACCCCGGCGCCGCCCAGCAGCAACGCTCGCCTGGTGCGACCGGCGGCCGGGTTCGCCACATCGCGGCGTCCGCGTAAGGCGGCAACCATCGCTCCGGCCAGGAAGACCGCGGCGGCCAGGCCGAAGAGCACGGGGACGTCCGCGATGTAGAAGACGACCGCGAAGTACAGCCCGAGCGTGCCCAGCCCCGCCGGCACGCCGAGGAACCACCCAACGCGGGCACGCCCGAGGCGCCGTCCGTGCACACCGGGCCACAGCAACCCGATCACCAGGCCGAGCAGCAGCAGGCCGTAGACCACGAGTACCGGTGCCGCCACATCCTTCAGTCGGAGGACGACCAGCCAGACCGCCGCCACTATAAGGGCCAGGGCGAGCACCAGGATCTTGCTCAAGGTCTTCACTGTCCGGCCCACCGCCTTTCAAATACGCAACCGGATACGTTTGCATATTAGACTATGTCGCACCGGTACGGCCACGTGTCCTCGGTTTTGGGGCTCGCCGTTACCTGTGTGGTTTGGCTCGGACGCTGGTGTCGGCGACGCCATTACGACCAGCGCGGTGTCTGATCTCGTTGCGTGTCAACGGGATCCGGCCCTGGGAGGTGGCCGGCGCTGGCGCTGGCGTGGGCGGCGGTAATGGCGAGGAAGGCGTGCGCGAGCATCGCGAGGGTGGTCCAGCGGCACCAGGAGGTCCGGGTCCGGACTTGATGCTGGTCGATGGTGAGTTCCTTGACCAGTGGCGTCCCGCGATCCGGGCCAGCTCGGGCAGCGTGGCAGGACCTGGCTGTAGCAGTGGTAGAACGCGGTCTCGCCGGTGCGCCTGCCCGGTGACCGCGTTCGCCGCTGCCGTCACGTTTCGGATCGGCCGCTGGCTGTCCCACCACCAGCGGTGATGTCGACCGGCGGTGACGTGACCGGCAATGTTTTCCACTTCCGGAACACTTCACCCAGTCGTCATGGAAGCCTTTCGTGCCAGCGGGGCCTGCTCATGGCAGGTCCACCAAATCGGGCTCAGCGGAGCCACTTGTTGTGCTCGACCAAAGGCAGCCGGGCCCAGCGCTCTCCGAGGCCGAAGGTCTTCCCCGCCGCGGTCATGGCGAACGCGATGAGGACGAGCGCGTAGATGACGTGGTATTCGATAAGGGGGTTGGTCGACATGGTCGGTTCGCCCGCGGCGGCCGAGAGCCGAAGACCGATGCCGAGAGTCACGGCGACGCCGATACCGAACAGGCCGGCCATGAACAGCCAGTCGGCCCACCAGGTGCTCGCCAAGGACCGCAGGGTTTCGACGAAGGGCCGACGTCGACGCGGCTCAGGAATCCCTTGGTGGGCGAGCCGCCGTTGAGCCAGGCGTTCTGGGCGGTCGTCGCGTAGCCGAGACCAAAGGTCTTGTCCGCGAATGCCCACAGGAAAAGTAGGCCGGTGAGGACGCGGAGGACCGCGAGGCTCACGGTACCTGGGTGTTTCTTCCTTGTTGTGGTGAACACCGGTGGTTTCGCGCTGTCCGAGGTCGATCGTTGCCATGGGGGCTCCTGGTTCTTTGTTCCCAAATCGGTTGGTTCGAGTCTGTTACGACTCGGTTCGCCGCTCTGGGACCGAAAGGCCCTGATGAGCCGGGCCATCGTCCTAAAGTGCTGCGAAAAGCGCATACGAACGCCGGGAGATCGTGAGGCGGTGCGGGAGAACGGGTTCGCGGAGCAGTCGTCTCGACGGGCGCCTTGTGGTCGCCGAACAGTGAAGGACCGGAGTCCTTTTTGAGTTCGGTGGCCAGGAGTGCGGCCTGTGTGCGGCGCTGGAGGCCGAGTTTGGCGAGGATGCGCGAGACATAGTTCTTCACGGTCTTTTCGGCGAGGAACATGCGTTCGCCGATCTCGCGGTTGGTCAGGCCTTCGCCGATCAGGTCGAAGACCGCGCGTTCCTGCTCGGACAGGCCGGTGGTGGGATCGTCGCGATCACGTTCGCGGCGGATGCGGTTCATCAGCGCGGCGGTCGTACGACTGTCGAGTAGCGAGCCGCCGCCGCGACGGGTATGGCGACCGTAGTCCCCAGCTCGGGCGTGATAGCCGATCGCTCCGGCAAGGAGTAGAACGAAGCCGATCGCCGCCGCCTCTCCCGCAACCGGGTACCAGATTCCGGCCGTCAGGCCGATCGCGCCGAGAATGTCCCGGGTGCCGATGAGGCGGGTCAGCCCGCGACCCGCTCCGAGGCGGCGCATGTTCGACGTGACCGTGCGGAGCAGCAGGGACCTTCTGGAGTCCCGCGACCAGAAAGACGAGGGCTAGTGACCCGGCGAGCGTGGCGATCACGGTCGGCATGACTTCCCCTCAGAACGAGAACGAACTTTCCTTCAGACTGCGACCGCGACTAGGGCTACGTTATTACAGGTGTCGTTCGTACACGGCGCGGTCTTTGCCGGGGCCTTTGAAATCGGCGGTGACCCAAATGTCGTTGACCTTGTAGTCGCTCGGTTGGTTGACGAATCCCATGGCTGGCCACGCGGCGTGTGCTGCGGTGTTTTCTGGCTCGGATGTGAGGTAGAGGCGCTTGGTGCCCCACGAGACGGCTTGGTCACGGACCGCTGTGATCAGGGCCTTCGACACGCCTCGTTGTCGGTAGGTGGGATGTGTCATGACGTCCTGGATGTAGACGTCGTCCGGGGTTGTCCTGGCTGCGGAATGCCATGACAGCTCCGGCGAGCGTGTCGTCGATGGTGGCGACGGGGCAGGTTGAGGAGAACAGGGTGGCGTAGAGCCAGTAGTCCGAGTAGGTGCGTGGCCGAATGTACGGTGCGCCCAGTTCCATCAGGTCGATCACCTGAGGAATGAGTTCCTGGCGAAGTGGCGAGATCTTCATGAGGCTCCTCAGTCGTTCGAGTGGACGAGTTCGGCAATCCGCTGAGCAGCGGTTGCGGGGTCTACCGCGTCGGCGACACTACGGCCGACGATGAGGATGTCCCAGTCGGGACTGGTGATGATCGCGTGGTCCGTCGGGCTGAATCCTCCGGATACCGCCACTGGGAGCTGGGTCCAGGACCGCATCCTGTGTGCTGTGGTCAGGGAGGTCGTGCTGGCGATACCGATGTCGATGTTGGTAGTGATGGTGAAGCCGTCGACACCGGCGTGTTCCATGGCGCTGACCCACTGCTGTGACAACAACGCGGCAGGGGCGTCGAGCATGATGGGTATGCCGAGGCGGCGCCCGGCCTCGACAGCCGCCGAGACGCTGGCCGTACTGGCTGGGCCGATGAGGAGCACGACGTCGGCGCCGGCCTCGGCCGCGAGGACGACTTGGTCACGGCCCCAGTCGGCCGACATCATCTCCGCGATCACGGTCGTCTCCGGTACGTGCATCTTGATCTGTTCTATCGCGCGCAGGCCGACTTCCTTGATCAAGGGGTCACCGACTTCGATGAAGTCGATTCCGGCGGTAGCTGCCGCCTGTGCAACTCGGGTAGCGTCGTCGAGGTTGTGTATGTCCAGTGCGACTTGGATGGCACGGTGACCGCGCCGCCGCCTGAACGTCTCACGGCGCAACCGCGGGTCATTGACGGCTGGCTTTCCAGGCTGGGTTCCCTGAACAAGGTCCGTTGTAAGGCCTTCGGCTACGCGTCGAACGAGCCAGTCAGTGCTCTGTAGTCCACGCGTGACAATTGCGGCACGTGCGGGATCGGTGAGGTTCATCCAGCCACTTCGCGATTCGCGCAGGATGGACAAGAGTGCTCGCCGAGTGGCGTTGGACTCTTCAGCGTCGGCCATGGGGGTGTGCAGGATTCGGAGCCGTTGAAGGATCGTGTGTACGTGGATGGGGCTGTGTGCCCACGTCGGCTCGGCCTTCACGACTGCCAATGCTTCTGCGACGAGCGAGTCTTGCGGTATTGAGGTCATGTGCTGTGAGAGAAGTCCGTGCAGGACGCGTTCTCGCACATGCCAGTTCTCGTCGGCGAGCAGAGTGCGCAAGTAGCCGTTTGCCGCCGTCCGCGATGCTTGCGGCAGGGCAAGTGCGGCCGCGGCTGGTGACTTTGTAGTCGCGATCGTGTACCAGCCGGTCGAAGACGGCTTGGCTGGTCGCGTTCGTGGGGGCGTGGTCGTCGCGCAGGCCTTCGGCGAGTGCTGCGCGCACTCGCCAGTTCCGGTGGTTGAGGAGAACCTCGAGCGGCCCGGTCAAGTCGGTGATGTCACCGAAGAATAGGAAGAAGTACCGGGCGAAGAAGGTTGCTTCCTCGCCCTCGGCGAGGTCGGCCGTGTCGAGAAGGGCGTAGGCGCCCGCCGCATTGAGGTTTGTTCGACGAATACCTTGGCGTCGTTCCAGCATGTGGCGCCGAAGCGACGGAGGAGTCCGAGGAACCATCCGTTGGCGTCTGGCCCGAGTGCCGGATAGACATCCGGCGTCATCAGCAACGCCTTGGCCAGTTCAAGGCTGGCCTCGGCGTCGCTGCGACGAGCGCAGGTGCGCAGGACTTCCCGGTTGGCGAACCTCGCTCCTGCATATAGCGATAGCTGTCGCGTCGTAGGTCGAGTACGTCCTAGGTGTATTGACCTGAGAGGTTGGGAACGCGGCTGGCGGGTGGTTTGCCGGCGAGTGCGGTGTGGCCGCGGTGGTGTTGTAGGTGTGCAGCCAGTCTGGGTAGGCGTCGCGACGCTCGGTCTCGGAGTGGTAGGGGCGGGCGTAGGCCCACCTCGAAGAGGGTGCGGTTGAAGCGTTCGACTTTGCCGTTGGTTTGGGGCCGGTAGGGGCGGGTGCGTTTGTGGACGATGTCCGCGTCGCGCAGCGTGTCGCGCCAGAGGCGGGATTTGTAGCAGGAGCCGTTGTCGGTCAGGACCCGTGTGACGGTGATTCCGTTGCTGGTGAAGAAGGTCTGGGCTCGGTGCCAGAACGCGACTGCGGTCTCTTTCTTCTCGTCGGGCAGGATTTCGCTGTAGGCCAGGCGGGCGGGAGTGGTCGTCGACGGCGTTGTGCAGGTAGCTGGACCCGATCTGGGGTTTGCCGTGTCGGTAGCGGGCGGTGGTGGTGGCTTTCTTGTGCCGTAGGCCGGTGGCTCGGTCGAGGACGCGGTGCCCGCCGCCGTCGGGGATGTTGCCCAGCTTCTTGATGTCGACGTGGATCAGGTCGCCGGGCGCGGGGTGTTCGTAGCGGCGGACCGGCCGTCCGGTGGCCCGGTCCAGGTGCGTGAGCCGGGCCAGGCTGTAACGGCGCAGGACCGCGTGCACCGTGGACGGGTTCAGTCCGAGCAGGTAGGCGATCCGGGCGGGTCCCCACCGGCGCAGGACCCGGACCTTGATGATCCGCCGCTCGGTCCGGGCCGGGGTCCGTGACGGACTGTGACGCGGGCGAGATGAGCGATCGACCATGGCGGCTTCGCCGTCCTCGCGGTAGCGGTCGGCCCAGCGTTTCGCCGTGGACACCGCGACCTGGAACCGTTCCGCGGCACGCCGCAACGGCCAGCCCTCGTCCACGACACACCGGGCCAGGCGCAACCTTCCAGCAGGGGTCAACGGTGCGTTAGCGTGAGTCACGAGGGCCTCCAGGTATCCGGTGCAGATGTCGCAATCCACACCGAACCCGGAGGCCCTCCCTCATACCAAGATCACCCGACTACGTGTCGGCTCGTTCGCAACGTCTCGGGTCAATACAGCTAGGCACGATTGGACGCCGCACAAACTCAGCTGGCGAATGCTCGAGCACGGTGTCGATGACACAGGTGCGGTAGAAGGCAGTGACGACCGACATCCTGTGCGACACCGTGGAGGGCTTGAACCGCCGGACTTCCTGCATCCACCGCACGTACAGCTCGATCTGTGCCCGCCCCGCTGCAGCGGCACAAGTTCACGCTCCTGACACCAGGCGAAAGAGATCCGCAGGCCCGACTCCGAATGCGTCCGAGAGACACCGGTGTAGCGACCGAGGGTAAGCAAGGGCCGTCGTGCGACGGAAGGACTTGACCCCGCCCTTGGGTCAGGCTGAAGCCTGGCCACATGAGGAACAACATCACTTCCACGGCTCGGCTCGCTTCGCCGGTCGGAGGGTTTCAGAAGAGGGAGCGAAGGCCGCGGGTCTTGCGGCGAGTGGCGGTCACGGCGCTGGCTGTCGCGCTGATGATCGGGGTGGCCGCGCCCGGGATGGCCGCCCCGAAGGGCCTGGAAGCGGCTGCCGAGCGGGGACGCCCGGACTTGCAGAAAGCCATGCAGGCGTTCGTCGATATGGGTTTCGCCGGGATGCAGCTGCGTGTGCAGGATCAGCGGGGCGAGTGGTCGGGCAGCGCCGGGGTACGCAAGCTGGGCAAGCCTGGGAAGCCGCGGACGGACGGTCTGTTCCGGATCGGGAGCAACACCAAGACCTTCGTCGCGACCGTGGTGCTGCAACTGGTGGCCGAGGGCAAGATCGGGCTTGACGCCCCCGTGGATGGCTACCTGCCGCAGTTCAAGCTGGACCGGGGGATCACGGTGCGGATGCTGCTGCAGCACACCAGCGGGTTGTTCAATTACACCGGCGACTACTACGCCGGAAAGGCCATGCCGGGGCTTCCCTCGACGGGCCAGGAATGGGTGGACAACCGGTTCCGCACCTACCAGCCGGAGGAACTAGTGCGGTTCGCGTTGTCCAAGGGGCCCCTGTTCACGCCGGGGAAGGACTGGAACTACTCCAACACCAACTACACCCTGGCCGCACTGCTGATCGAGAAGTTCGCACCGGACCACTCCTACGCCGAGGAGATGGAGCGGCGGATCGTGGGGCCGCTGGGCCTGTCCGGCACGGTGGTGCCGGGCGCCCGGGCGGAAATCCCCGGCCCGCACGCCCACGGCTACTACCACTTCCAGGATGCCGGCCAGTGGAAGACGGTCGACGTCACTCGCCAGAACCTGTCCCTGATTTTCGGCGCCGGTGACATGATCTCGACCACCCAGGATCTGCACACGTTCTTCTTCGAGCTGATGAGCGGCAAGCTGTTGCCAGCCTCGCTGCTGGCCGAGATGCGCACGCCGCACCCGAAGAGCGGCTACGGCCTCGGGGTGCACGTACAGGACGCAAACCCGACCTGCGGCGGCACCCTTTTCCTTCACAATGGCAACACCATCGGCTATGGGGCGCTGATGTACAGCACTCCCGACGGCAGTAAGACCCTGACCGCTTCGATAACCGGCGGAGACGCCGAAGTCGACCTGGTAACGGCGTTCCCCAAGGCGCTGGACAAGCTCCTCACCGAGGTGTTCTGCGGGGAGCGGGCCGCGCGCTGAGGACCCGTACACCTTCGAGGTGGCCGTGCGGCGGGAGGACGGGGTTGACCTTGACCTCGGGTCAGGCCGCACACTTGTCGCATGGCTCCCTCGACCACCTCGATCCCGTCGACCGGTGGCGTCACGATCGGTCAGGCGGCGGCATTCGCCGGGATCACGGTGAAGACCGTGCGGCACTACCACCAGCACGGGCTGCTCGACGAACCACGACGCGACAGCTCCGGCTACCGGCGGTACGG
>NZ_JBVISU010000005.1:0-232726 GCF_055575355.1 Amycolatopsis sp. NPDC034160
TGGTTCTTGGTCGTTCCACGCATCTACCAGGAGCTTCGCCATACCCAGCTCACCAACACACCCCTACCAACCCAAAACAGGTTGGAAAAGGCTCAATGGCTCACCGAGAAGATCACCGTGCCGATGGCGGGCGAGCACTTCCTTCGCCGTCCGGCTGAGATGATCGGCGCACTGGGCCTGACCATCGAGAACCGGGAACGGTTCAAACTCGGGCTGGTGGAACGCCTCGTCGCCCGCAAGTGAACGGCTGTCATCGGAAGTTCATCCGCACCGCCGATCCTGGTGAGGTGACTTACCCCCAGCAGTCGCCCATCTGGCAGCAGTACCCCGTCACGCCGCCGAAGAAATCGCCGAACACGGCTTTGCTCTTCGGCATCGCGGCCGCCACGCCCCGTTCTCCGCGCAAGCCGGAGACTGCATCTCGGCGGACGAAGATGCCGGGAGCAACGGGAAGTTCAGCGCGAGCGTGCCGGTGAGAGGTGGGCTGGGTTGGTCGTGAGTGGCGATTCGGGTTCTAACCCGAATCGCCACTCACGACCGCCACGTGGGCACGCTCAGGGGTTGATGCGGGTGTAGGCCGGTTTCGGCCGCAGGTTCGTGTCGAACAGGCACGCCGCGCCCTGGCCGGGGAACGTGTCCGGCACCCACGAGTGGCGGTCGGTGAAGCCCCAGGTCGTGAACTCCACGCACCGCGCCACGGCGTGGCAGCCGTCCCACAGTTGCTTGAAGTAGCTCGCCTGCGTGTTCAGCTTGGTGCTGTCGGCGGGCATCGGGATGCGGACGTCCGCCTCGGTGATGGCGACGTCGACACCCAGCGCGGCGAACCGGGCGAGGTTCGCCTGGTAGCCGCCCGGGAAGCCGTACTGAGTGGCCAGATGCGCCTGGAAGCCGACGCCGTCGATCGGCACGCCTTGCTGCTTCAACGTCCGTACCAGGTTGTACAGGGCGTCGCTCTTCGCGTTGAGCCCTTCGGTGTTGTAGTCGTTGATGTACAGCTTGGCCGACGGATCCGCCGCGCGGGCCCAGCGGAACGCGTCGGCGACGTAGCCGTCACCGAGTTTCTGCTGGAACACCGACGTCCGGCGGGTGCCGTCGTCGTTGAACATCTCGTTGACCACGTCCCAGGCGCGGATTTTTCCCTTGTACCGGCCCATTTCCGTGGTGATGTGCCGCTGCACCACCGACCGCAGCTCACCGGCGCCGAGGTTGTTCACCCAGCCGGGCAGCTGACTGTGCCAGACGAGGGTGTGCCCGCGGACCGATTTGCCGTTCCGCTGGGCGTAGTCGACGATCGCGTCGGCGCCGGACCAGTTGTACTGGCCCCGGTTCGCCTCGACGACACCCCATTTCATCTCGTTTTCGGGGGTGACGTTGTCGAATTCGCGGGTGAGCACGGACCGGTAATCGGCTTCATTGGCGAGGTGATTCGCCGCGACGGCGCTGCCGACGTAGCGATTCGTGATGTCCTTCAACGGACCGGCGGCCGAAGCCGGGGCCGAGTTGCACACCGAAATACCCGCGACGGCGACCAAAAGAGCGACCGCTCGTCTTGCCGATATCGTGTTCTTCATGGGTCTCCTTTTCGTTGATCGGACGTAGAATCACTGACATGTCAACGGAACCTCGGATCACCATCAGCCGGATAGCCGCCGAAGCCGGGGTGTCCGCGCCGACCGTTTCCAAGGTCGTCAACGGCCACTCCGACGTCGCCGACGAAACCAGGGCGAGGGTGGAGGAATTGATCCGGAAATACGGCTATCAGCGACGTGCCGACCAAAGATCGCAGCGGTCACGTCTGCTGGAACTGATGTTCCACGAAATCGAAAGCACGTGGGCACTGGAAATCATCCGGGGAGTGGAGAACGTCGCCCGCGAGAACGGGATGTCGGTCGTCCTCGCGGAATCTTCCGGTCGCCACACGCCCGCGCACGACTGGCTGGAAAGCGTGCTCACCCGCCGCCCGGTCGGCATCGTCTCGGTCTGTTCCGACCTCACCGCCGGTCAGCTGGCGAAACTGCGCTCCCGTGACATCCCGCTGGTGGTGATCGACCCCGCCGGGGAACCCGGGCCGGAGACGCCGTCGGTCGGCACGACCAACCGGCAGGGTGGGCTGGCCGCCACCCGGCATCTGCTCGACCTCGGACATCGGCGGATCGCGGTGATCGGTGGTCCGGACGGCGTGCTGTGCGGTCGCGCCAGGATCGACGGTTACCGTGCCGCGCTGGAGGCCGCCGGGCAGTCCTTTGATCCGGCTCTGGTGCGCCGCGGCGACTTCCATCCGCGTTCCGGTTACCGGCAGCTGACCTCATTGCTCGCCCTGCCCGACCGGCCGACGGCGGTGTTCGCCGGCAGCGACCTGCAGGCGCTCGGCGTCTACGAGGCCGCGCGTGACGCCGGCCTGCGCATCCCGCACGACCTGAGCGTCATCGGCTTCGACGACCTGCCGCTCGCCTGCTGGCTGACCCCGGAACTGACCACGATCCGCCAGCCGTTGCGGCAGATGGCGGCCGCCGGAGCACGGCTCGCCATCTCGCTGGCCAGGGGCCGGGTACCGGAGAGCCACCGCATCGAACTCGCCACCAGCCTCGTCGTCCGCGACAGCACCGCGCCTCCGGCCGGTCATGTGCCCAGCCGGAGGCTTTCGGGCGGCCCGAGGTAACTGTGCCGTAGCCCGCCGGTGTCGACCACCAGCTTCTGCACCACGACCGTCGGGTCCACCATCCAGAACTTCAGCACATGCGGCCCCGGCGAGCCGATCACGTGCCGCGTCGAGGTCAGGTTCACGTTGTCCGAAGTGGTCCATTCCCACTGCCGGTTCATGGTCATGTCGTCGGCGCCGGTCGCCTTGGTGATGTTCACGACCTGCGGTTCCGCGGCGTCGAACGATACCGCGTACCGAAGTCCGTCCCCGGAGAGCACGTTGCTTCGCGGCGACAGGAAGGCCCAGACGGTGACGGTCCCGGGGGTGAACAGGGTCATCCGGTAATCAAGACGTGGACCCGCGCCAGGCGTTCGGCTCGGTGCCGTCACCGGGAACGGGGTCATCCCGCCGCCGGTACGGCCGATGTCCGGGACGTGCCGCCACGACACTCCGGCCGTCCCGATGTTCGCCGTGTGGTGCTCGGCTTCCATCGACACGTATCCCCCGGCCTCGATGAACCCGCGTCGCCACGAGCCGGGCAGTTCCGGTTTACGGACGACCGCTTCGACACGCACCTGCCGTCCCGCACCGGACACGGTGAGCGGCACCGTGGTGGTCCCTCGGGGCGCACGGGTCCAGTCGACGCTCACGGCGATCCGGAGTTCCTTGTCCACGCGGCCTCCGTGCGGTTCGGTCCGCACCCAGGGGACGTCGCTGCTCACCGTGCAGCGGAACGGCGTCCGCCCACGGTTGAACACGTCGATGTATTGGCCCGGCGCGCTCTGGAATGGGCTGAACTCAGGCAGCCGCGGGGTGCCGGACGCGGCTGGCCACCACTGTTCGGAGCCGTCGACGGCGACACCGAGTTCGGCGGCCTCCGGCAGGTCGATCCGCCGCACGGCGGGGAAGATCTCGTCCGGCAGGGCGACGTTGTTCTTTTCGGGCTGCTGCCAGGGCGCGTTCGGGCCGTAGCGGGCGATGTCGCCGTAACCGATATGCGGCTGGGTCTGGAAGCCGCGCCATTTTCCGCCCGCGATGCCGGTGTTGAACCTCTCCGCCAGCGCCAGGTCGTCGGCGAACCGGGCTTCGGTGACCGCCGCGAGGTCATTGGCCGATGCTCTCCCCTGTGCCGCGTACAGCAGATTGGTGAACTCGGCCCGCCGCAGCGCATAGAGGTTGGCCGACGCCTTTACCGCGTAAAGCACGAGTTCGTAGTAGGCGTCTCGGTAGGCGGCGGGCAGCCGGGTCGAGACCTTCTCGGCCTTCGCGCTGAGCTTCTGCCATTCGTCGGTGACGATGTCCAGCTCGCGGTAGTTCACCAGGCTGAACGGCGTGGCTTGGTCGTCGTACACGATCGGCGTTCCCGGCGTGATCCGGCGGTTGAGCAATTCGGGTTTGCGCCGGGACTGCAGCCGCCCGTAGGTGTGCAGGACCTCGGCGATCGCCGCCGCCGTGCCCTTGCCGAAGTTCGCCTCGGCGAACCCGTGCTCCCAAATGGACAGTCGTGCCAAGGGCAAGGCCTGAGGATCCCAGGCGTAGTCGAGGAAGAACTGCAGTGGCAGCTCGTTGCCCTTCAAGTCCCCGGCGTTGACCACCCACAACCGGTCGGTCCCGTACGCGACGGCCTGGTTCAGTTGCTCCCAGACGTTCGGCAAGAGGTTCGTGTCAACCCATTTGTAGTTGCGGCCGCCGCCGACGTAGTCGAAATGGTAGTAGAGCCCGTATCCGCCGGGATGCCGTGGCAGCGCCTGGTCGGGGTGTTTGCGGATGTTGCCCCAGTTGTCGTCGGTGAACACGACGATGACGTCGTCCGGCGGCCGCAGGCCCTTCTCCCAGTACCGCTGGACCTCCTTGTAAAGCGTCCACACCTGCGGCACCGTCGTCAGGTCCCGGCCGGTTTCGCGGGCGAGGATCTCTCGTTCGGTGGCCAGGATCTCTTGCATCAGCTCCATCCCGTCGCCGTCGGGGAGGCTGACATCGCCGTTGCCGCGCATCCCGAGCGTGACCACGCCTTCGAAGTCCTCGCGGACCATGCGCCGGATCCCGTCGGCCCAGTAGGCCTTGACCGCCTCGGCGTTACGACGGAAGCTCCACTCCCCCGTGCCGCCGTACGGGTCATGACCCGGGGACGCGTGCCGGTTCCATTCCTCGATCCCGCGCATCATCGGCGCCTCGTGCGAGGTGCCCATGACCACGCCGTACTCCTTGGCCGTGGCGTGGTTGAGCGGATCGTCCTCGGCGAAGGCGCGTCCCCATACCGCCGGCCACAGGTAGTTCCCCTTGAGCCGTAGCAAGGTCTCGAACACCTTCGCATAGAAGGCGCTGTTGAACCCGTTGGGGAAGCCGGGCGCATGACCCGGCCCGAAGTAAGACGGCGCCCACGTGCCGAGGGCGGGGTTCTCGTCGTTGATGAAGAACCCGCGGTACTTCACGTGCGGCGTCCCGAGGCTGAACCGCGCCCCGGACACGAACAGCTCGTCGGACTGTGCCACCGGCACGTCGTCCCACCAGTACCAGGGCGAGACACCGATTCGCCGGGACACCTCGTAGACGCCGTAGATGACGCCGCGCTGGTCGCTGCCGGTGAGGACGAGCCTGCCGTCGACGACCTGGCTGAGCGACGTCTCCCACTTGCCCGTGATCCCGGCGACGTCCAGCTTCCGCGCGGCTACGAGGTCGTCGATCAGCGGACTGTGCCCGAGCGTGCCGATCAGTACGACCGGCCCGGAATCCGGTGGCCGGTCGAACTCCAGCGTCGGGCGGATCCCGGTGACCCGCTCGATGTCGTCCCGCAGGTCACCGGCCACGCGGCGAACTCCCGGTCTGTCGCGGGAGCTCACCACCAGTGTCGCGGCCTTGCCCCGCGCGACCAGCGGGAATCCGCCCTTAGCGGGTGCCGCCTCGGCGACTCCCGGCGTGAACGCGGTACCTGCGCCCAGCACGGCGAGCAGCCGCAGGAAATCCCTGCGGCGCACGGCTTGCTCGTCGGACGTCATCTTCGACCTCCTGGAAACTAGCCCTTCACGGATCCGGTCAGTCCGCCGACGATGCGGCGTTCGGCGAGCACGAAGAACGCGAGTGCGGGGATCATCGACAGCGCGGTGAACGCGAGCACGCGTGCGGTGTCTTGCGAGTACTGGGATTGGAACGTCGCCACGCCGAGCGGCAGGGTGAAGTTCGCGGAGTCGTTGAACACCAGCAACGGCAGCAGGTAGAAATTCCAGCTGGTCACGAACGCGAGGACGGCGACGGTGGTCAGCGCGGGCGCGGACAACGGCAGCAGGATCCGCCAGAAGAAGCCGAGTCTGCTCGCTCCGTCGAGCACAGCGGCGTCCTCGATCTCCCCGGGGATCGCCCGCATGAACGGCCGCAGGATCACGATGGTGACCGGCAGCGAGAACGCCGCTTCGGGGATCGCCACGCCCCAGAAACTCTCCAGCATCCCCAGCTGACGCAGCCACAGGTACAGCGGCAGGGTCGCCACTCCGAGCGGGAACAGCAGGCCGAGGGTGAACAACGTGTAGAAACTCTCGCGGCCCTTGAAGTCGTACCGCGACAACGCGTACCCGGCCATCGAGCCGAACACGACCGTCAACGTCGTCGCGATCACCGCGATCAGCGCACTGTTGCCCAGGAACGTCCAGAACGCCGACGAACCGAGGATCGCCGCGTAGTTGTCCCACACCCACGGCCCTGGCAAGCCCGCGGGCGAGGCGTTGATCTGCGCGGTGGTGCGGAATCCGCCGAGCACCACGAACAGCAGCGGCACCACGGTGATCCCGAGGACGGCGATCGCGGCGACGTAGCCGATCGGCGTCCCGGCGCGGCGCATCAGCCCACCATCCTGGTCAGCGCGCCGTCGGTGTCGCGGCGCAGGGCGAAACGCTGATACAGCAACGCGAAGAGGAAGCAGACCACGAACAGGATCACCGCGACGGCGCTGCCGAACCCGAACTCGTACCGTTTGAACCCGTGATCGACCAGATAGGTCGCCATCGTCGCCGACGAGTTCGCCGGACCGCCGAGGGTCATGATCCACACCAGGTCGAACAGCTGCAGCGAACCGATCACCGACAGGAACACCCAGATCCGGATGGTCGGCCCGAGCAGCGGCAGCACCACGTGCCGGGTGGTCTGCCAGGCCGACGCGCCGTCGAGCGCGGCCGCTTCCCGCAGTTCGGCCGGCACTCCCTGGAGGCCTGCCAGCAGCAGGATGATGCCGAAGCCGATGTACTTCCAGGTGATCACCGCGAACAGGGTGTAGAGGACGATCTTCGGGTCGGCGAGCCAGTGCTGGACCAGCCCGCCGAGGCCCACTCCGCGCAACATCTGGTCCACGAAGCCGTCCGGCTGCAGCATCAGCAACCAGATGACCGCGGTGATCGCCTCCGACAGCACGTACGGCGCGAACACGAGAGCGCGGAGGACGGCGCGGCCGCGCAGTTTGCGGTTGAGCAGCAGCGCGAGCGCGATGGACAAGGGCAGCTGGACCACAAGGGACAGTCCCGCGATGATCAGGTTGTGCCCGATGGCGCCCTGGAACACCGAGCCGGACAGGGCGTCGGTGTAGTTGTCGAGCCCGACGAAGTCGTCGAGCGGACCGAAACCGTTCCACTCGTAGAGGCTGTAGAACGCCGCGATCCCGATCGGGACCAGCACGAATCCGACGAACAGGACCAGCGCGGGCCCGAGCAGGAACGCCAGTTCCAGCTTCTTGCGCAGCCCCGGTCTCCGGACCCGGACCGCGGGTGCGGAGGGCCGCGCCGCCGCCCGCACCCGCGTGTCCGTCGCCGTCACTTGTCGCCCGCCGCGGCCTTGTTCACCGCGTCGACGATGCCTTCCGGGGTGCCCTGTCCGGCGAAGAAGTTCGCGACGGCGTCGTTGAGCGCGGCACCCACCGCGGTCGGGAACGCCTTGTCGAAGTACATCTGCAGATACGGCGCCTTCTGTCCGTAGTCGAAGACGGTCTTCAGTGACTCGGTCTTGAGCGACTTCGCCGCCGACGCGGTCATCGGCAGTCCGGCGCCCTTCGCCGCGAGCTGGTTCTGCACCGGTTCGCTGCCGAGGTACTGCAGGAAGTCCGCGCACGCCTTGGCCGCGCGGGTGGTACAGGAGAAGCCGTCGCCGCCGCCGAGCACCGCGGCGGGATCGCCGGCTCCGCCCGGTACCGAGGGGAACGGGAACCAGCCCACCTTGGAGTCGAGGTCCTTGTCCTCGGTGAGCGAGGACATCGTGCCGGGCTCCCAGTCGCCCTGCAGTTCCATCGCCGCCTTGCCGTTGGCCACCAGTCCCGCCGAACTGCCGGCGCCCTGCTGGGCGGGCGTGCCGGTGAACCCGGGCTGGAACGGCTGGGTGGCCAGGAACGCCTGGAGGTCGCGTCCGGCCTTGGTCCAGCACGGATCCTCGAGTTTCACCGCCTTGACCGACTGCTTCAGCGTGTCGGCAGAGCAGGCCCGCAGCGCGAAGTAGTTCCAGTAGAAGGCGTCCGGCCAGCGATCCTTGCCGCCGACCGCGATCGGCGTGATGCCCGCTTGCTTGAGCTTGGCGACGGCGGTGTTGAGTTCGTCCATGGTGGACGGCGGGGCGGTGACCCCGGCTTGGGCGAAAAGGTCCTTGCGATACCAGAATCCGACGAAGTGCTGCTCCCACGGGATGCCGTACTGCTTGCCGTCGACCTGCCAGCTCTCGGCGAGTTTGCCCACCGAGCCGAGCCAGCCTTTCGCCGCGTCGGTCAGATCCGCGACCTTGCCCGAGGTGGCCTGTGAGGCCAGTTCGCCGCCGCCCCAGGACTGGTAGACATCGGGCGGCTCGTTCGACTGCAGGGCGAGCGGGACCTTGGTGGTGAACTCCTCGTTCTGCAGCGGCTGCCCCTTGATCGTCACCTCGGGATGCGCCTTCTGATAGTCGGCGACGACCTGGGCCCAGATCGATTTGATCGGGTCGGTGGTGCCGTTGTGCCACCAGGTGAGGGTGACCGGTCCGCTGGGTTCGGCCGCGGTGTCGGTGCCCCCAGAGCAGCCGGCGAGCGCGAGCGGAACGGCCGCCGCGAGCGCGGCGGCGGCGGGAATTCGGCGGTTCGAAAACATGGTGAGTCCACTCCTGACGACTTCGGCCGAGTAGGACGGGGCGTGACTGCGCCCGGACTGGCGATGAGTTTGCGCGCCTGAAATTCCTATGTCAATCGTTGTCGATAACGTTTTACATGGCTAGTCTGAGCGCATGCAGCCCAGTTCGAGGGTCACGATCCGTGACGTCGCGGCCCGCGCCGGCGTCTCCGTGGCCACGGTGTCCAAAGTGATCAACGACCGCTACGGCGTCGCCGCCGCGACCCTGGCCAAGGTCCGCGCGGTGATCGACGAACTCGGCTACGAGGCGAGCCTGGTCGCCCAAAGCCTGCGCAACCACAAGACGAACGTGATCGGGATCCTGGTCGCCGACCTCGAACCCTTCTCCACCGAATTGCTCAAGGGCGCGGCGGACGCCATCCGGGGCACCGGCTACGAACTCGTCGTGTACTCGGCCGGCGGCCGCACCGGTGATCTGTCGGGCTGGGAAAAGCGTTATCTGTCAAGGCTTTCCGGTACGCTGGTCGACGGCGCGGTGCTGGTCACGCCGGTGGCCTCACTGGAGGCGGTACCCGGTACCCCGGTAGTCGCCGTCGATCCGCACACGGGCCCGTCGACGGTGCCCACCATCGATTCGGACAACCTGCGCGGTGCGCAACTGGCGACCCGGCATCTGCTGGAGCTCGGCCACCGCCGGATCGGTTTTCTCGCCGGACGCCCGGATCTCGAATCGGCGGAACTGCGCAAGACCGGGTATCTGCGGGCGCTCACCGCGGCGGGCGTCCCGATCGACGAGGACCTGATCCGGCTTGGCGCCTACGATCCGGAGATCTCCGCTCGGTCCGCCCATGAGCTGCTGACCAGTGAAAATCGGCCGACGGCGGTGTTCGCCGCCAACGATATCTCGGCGATCGCGACCGTCGGGGCCGCGGCGGAACTCGGCTTGTCCGTACCGGAGGACCTGTCGGTGGTCGGCTTCGACAACGTCCCCGAGTCCGCGCTGTGCAGCCCGCCACTGACCACAGTGGACCAGCCCATCCGCGAGATGGGCCACCGCGCCATCACTCTGCTGATCTCGCTGATCAGCGGGGAGCCCGAAGAACAAACCCACATCACCCTCTCCACCGGTCTCGTGGTGCGCCGCTCGACGCGCGCCCTCGACTTTCAGACGAAGGGCGGACGGCCTTGACCACGCAGCCCAGCGCGTCACCCCGGCCATGGCACGACACGGCCGCGGATCCCGCGGACCGGGTCCGTGCGCTGCTGGACCGGATGACCTTGCGGGAGAAGCTCGCGCAGCTCTACGGCGTCTGGGTCGGCATCGACTCCGGCGGCGAGATGGCCCCGCACCAGCACGATTTCGCGGAGGCGGCACTGGACTGGGACGGGCTCGTTCAGCACGGCATCGGCCAGCTGACCAGGGTGTACGGCACCCGACCGGTCGATCCGGTGATCGGCGCGCGCAGCCTGGCCCGCACCCAGCGGGAGATCGTCGCGAGCAGCCGGTTCGGCATCCCGGCGCTGGTCCACGAGGAGACGCTCACCGGTCTCGCCGCCTGGCAGGCCACGGTCTACCCGTCACCGTTGTGCTGGGGAGCGAGTTTCGACCCGGATCTCGTATTCCGCATGGGAGCGCGGATCGGCGGCACGATGCGCCGTCTCGGTGTCCACCAAGGGCTCGCGCCGGTCCTCGACGTCGCACGTGACCTGCGGTGGGGGCGCGTCGAGGAGACCATCGGCGAGGACCCGCACCTGGTCGGCACGATCGGCGCCGCCTACGTGGCCGGGCTCGAATCCGCCGGGGTGATCGCGACGCTGAAGCATTTCGTCGGCTACTCGGCTTCACGCGCCGGTCGCAACCTCGCGCCGGTGTCGGTCGGGCCGAGGGAGCTCGCCGATGTTCTGCTGCCGCCGTTCGAGATGGCGTTGCGCGCGGGCGCGCGGTCGGTGATGAACGCCTACATCGACAACGACGGTGTCCCGGCCGCCGCCGACACCGCCTTGCTCACGGATCTGCTGCGCGACACCTACGGTTTCGAGGGAACCGTGGTCGCGGACTACTTCTCCGTGTCTTTCCTGTACAAACTGCACGGCGTCGCGACCGATCGGGGCGAGGCCGCCGGGCAGGCGCTGGCCGCCGGGATCGACGTGGAACTGCCCACTGTGGACTGCTACGGCGACCCTTTGCTGGCCGCGGTGGAACGGGGCGCGGTCGATACCGCCGTCGTCGACCGCGCCCTGGAGCGGGTGTTGCGGCAGAAGTGCGAACTCGGCCTGCTTGACGAGGACTGGGCACCGGAGGTCCCGGACGAGGTCGATCTCGACGACCCGGAATCCCGCGCGCTGGCACGGGAAATCGCCGAACGCTCGATCGTGCTGCTGAGCAACGACGGCATTCTTCCCCTCTCCCCCGGCCGCCGGATCGCGGTCGTCGGCCCGCGGGCGCACGAACCCGGCGCGATGCTGGGCTGCTACTCGTTCCCGATGCACGTCGGCGTGCACCATCCGGAGGTACCGTTCGGGGTATCGGTGCCGACCGTGCTGGACGCGCTCGGCGAGGATCACGAAGTCACCTACGCCCTCGGTTGCCCGGTACTCGGCGGCGAGGACGAGGGCATCGCCGACGCCGTCGCCGCGGCCAAGGGGGCGGACATCTGCGTCGCGGTGCTCGGCGATCGCGCCGGCCTGTTCGGCGGCGGCACCTCGGGCGAGGGATGCGACGCCTCGGACCTCAAGCTGCCGGGACGACAGGAAGAACTGCTGGAAGCCCTGCTCGCGACCGGGACCCCGGTGGTGTTGGTGCTCCTTTGCGGACGGCCCTACGAGCTTTCCCGGCAGGCCGACCGCCTCGCCGCGATCGTGTGCGGTTTCTATCCCGGCGAAGAGGGCGCGGTCGCGCTGGCGGGTGTCCTCAGTGGACGGATCAATCCGTCCGGCAGGCTCCCGGTCGGGTTCCCCGGCGCGGAGGCGTCCCAGCCGTCGACCTATCTCACGGCGCCACTCGGCCTGCGGAGTGAGGTCAGCACGGTCGACCCGACCCCGCTGTTCCCGTTCGGGCACGGGCTCTCCTACGCGGATGTCAGCTGGGACGACCCCACGGTGGCGGATCCGTCGTGGCCGACGGGCGGGCACTGCCGGGTCCGGGTGACGCTGAGCAACGAAACCGACCGGGCCACGACCGAAGTCGTCCAGATCTACCTGCACGACCCGGTGGCGGAAGTCGCCCGTCCGGTCCAGCAGCTGATCGCGGCGAAGCGGGTCGATCTGGCCCCCGGCGTGACCGAGGTCGTCGAGATCGGGCTGCACGCCGATCTCACGTCCTACACCGGACGGGCGGGCAAACGGATCGTCGAACCGGGTGACGTCGAGCTGCGGGTCGGGACGTCGAGTGCGCGGATCGTCGCGACTCTCCCCTGCACGCTGACCGGTCCACGCCGCGAGGTCGGCTTCGACCGCGTCCTCGCACCGGATTTCGCATGAGACGCCACTGGCTCGTCAGCATGCTTGCGGTACTGGCGGTGGTGACCGCCAGCACTCCCGCGTCCGGTCAGCAGTCCATCGGGACCGCGCGGCACTGGGTGCACACCTGGACAGCGATGCCGCAGCTGACCGAACCCGGCAACATGCCGCCCGCGGAGTTCGTCCGTGACGGAGTCGTACTGCCGGACACGACCCTTCGGCAGACCGTGCGTTTCTCGGTGGGCGGCGATCGGATCCGGTTGCGGTTCTCCAACGCCTTCGGTGGTGCGCCGCTGCCGATCACCACGGTGTCGGTCGCGGCTCCGCTCGACGGGAAGGCGGGCGCCGCCGGGATCGAACCGGGCAGTGCGCGGCCAGTGACTTTCCGAGGCAAACCCGGCGCCGTCGTCCCGGCCGGCGCCTTGGTCGTCTCCGATCCGCTGGACTTCCCCGTACGTGCTCACGAGAACGTAACGGTGACGGCCTACTTCGCGCGTGGACAGGCCTCGACGGCGATCACGTCGCATCCCGGTTCCCGCACGACGTCCCATCTGCTCGCGGGCGATCACGTGTCGGACGCGGTGCTGCCCGGTGCGACGCCGGTCGATCACTGGTACTTCCTCAGCGGCGCCGAGGTGTTCGGTCCGAAGAGGACGGAGGCGGCGGCCATCGTGGGCGACTCGCTGACCGACGGCCGAGGGTCGACCACCAACGGGAACGACCGGTGGCCGGATCGGCTGGGGTCGGCCGGGGTCGCCGTGCTGAACCAGGCCGCGGGTGGCAATCGGGTGCTCGCGGACGGTCTCGGTCCGAACCTGCTTTCCCGCTTGGACCGGGATGTCCTGGCGCAGAGCGCGGTTTCGTGGCTGGTGGTGTTTGAGGGGGTCAACGACATCGGCACCGCGGCCGCGACCACGGAAGCGCAACGGCAGGTCGCCGCCGATCTGATCGACGCCTACGACCAGATCGTGGTCCGGGCGCAAGCGCACGGGATCCGCGTCTACGGTGCGACGTTGACCCCGTTCGGCGGCAACACCGGCTATGACACCCCGGCTCGCGAAGCCACGCGGCAGACGGTCAACACCTGGATCCGCACGAGCGGCCGATTCGACGCCGTACTGGATTTCGACCGGGTGGCCCGAGATCCGCAGGTCCCGTCCCGGCTGCTGCCCGCCTACGACGCCGGCGACCATCTGCATCTGAGCCCGGCCGGATACCGGGCGCTGGCGGACAGCGTCCCGGCGAGCTTGTTCAGGCGGTGATCGCGGGGAGGACCACGACGCCGTCGTCGTCGGAGTAGAGCGTGTCGCCGGGGGTGAAGGTCACTCCGCCGAAGCCGACCGGCACGTCGACGGCGCCTGCGCCGGCCTTGGAGCTCTTGCGTGGGTTGGTCCCGAGCGCCTTCACCCCGAGCGGGAGTTCGGCCAGTTCGGCGCTGTCGCGGACCGCGCCGTTGACGACCATGCCCGCCCAGCCGTTCTCGACGGCGGATTTCGCGATCATGTCGCCGGTGAGCGCACTGTGCAGGGAGCCGCCCCCGTCGACCACCAGGACGCAGCCTTCGCCGGGGGTGGCCAGGAGCTTCTTGACCAGGCCGTTGTCCTCGTGGCAGGAGACCGTCCGGATCGGGCCGGAGAACCTGCGGTGCCCGCCGAACTGGCGGAACTGGGTGTCGCAGACGCGCAGCCGGTCGCCGTGCTCGTCGACGAGGTCGGCGGTGGTGAAGGAATCGATCACGGCGCCTGAGTGTAGGCGGGGAACACCGAGTCCAGCACGTGGGTGAGGATCGCCGCGGGATCGGCGGCCGGGGCCACCGTCTGGCGCAGGGCGAGGCCGATGCCCAAGGCGCCCAGCATGACAACAGCCTGGTGCAGCGGCATCGCGGGTGCGAGACGCAGCCGCTTCGCATGCTCCTCCAGCAAGGCGACGACCTCGTCGTCGTGACGCCGCTGGATGGCGGCGAGCATGGCGGCGTTCTCGGGTTGCTGCGCCGTCGCGGCGAGCACTTCCGCGGCCGTCGCGCTCCATTTGGCCGCGTCCTTGTCCGCTACGTCGACCGGCGCCAGCGCCGCGATCACGTCGTCACGGGTGGCGGCCTTGGCGAGGGCTTCCCGAAGTCCTCGGAGATGGGTGTGGGCGCTGGCTTCGATGATCGCCAGCCACAACCCTTCCTTGCCGCCGAAGTGTTTGTAGACGGCGCCGCGGGTGTAGCCCGCGTCGGCCGCTATCTCCTCGACCGTCGCCGCCAAAAATCCCCGTCGCAGGAACACCTGTCGTCCGGCGTCCAACAGGTGTTCGTGCGTGCGGCGCTGCTGCTCGGCCCGGGTCAGCCTGGTCATCGTCCACCACTTCGGTAACACTACGTTTCTGGAAACACGACGTTACTGTAGCGTGGAAGCCATGGAGCTCCTGGCCCCCTTGGCCGCGTTTCTCAGCCTGCCGCTCTTCCTGGCCGGGTTCGCGTGGTACGCCGCACGTGCCCGCCGGGCAGGGGTGAGTCAGTCCTTGCTGGCGCCGATCGAGGAGATCTGGGACCCGATCGCGCACAAGACCAACATCGAGATCCAGATCGAGGCCGAACGGAGTCCCGAGACGCCTTCACCCGGCGACCCACCTGTACTGCGCTGGCGAGACGGTCGCGGCGCCTGAGTCAGACGGTGATCAGCTGTGCCCTTGCGTCGACGATCAGATCGGTGACTCGCTGGGCGTCGGCGATCTGGTACATCTCCAGTGCCGGCGGCGCCCACGCACCCCGGAGTTCGTTCTCACGCACTCGCGCCCGGCTCCAGCGGCTTCCGAACACGATCGTGCCGACGCCCGCCTCGTCGGCACGCACTCGAGGTTCCGACGGGAGCCGGTTGAGCCAGACCCACCGGTACTCCGAGCCGCTCAGCCAGTTCGCGGCGAAGACGATCCGCTGATTCGTGACCAGGTACGTCGTGACCCCTGCCCGGGAACGCCGGTCGAGCAGTCGCTGGTACACGACGCAGAAGAACGCGATCAGCAGCCCGCCGAACATCGGCATCGCCGTGCTGTCGTCGAGGAAGATCGCCTGCAGGGCGACGATCACAGGGAAAACCACGACCAACAACACCAGCCCCGTGTGCTCCGGAAGCCACTTCTGCCGCCGCTGGGGCGAACCGCTCCAGAGCAGGACTTCGCCTTCTTGCAACGGATACTTCTGCATCGCATCTCCCCCAAGTCGTCATGGAGAGCACGCTCGATGCCGCGGTCAGGTTGCCTCAGTAGCCGACAGTGAATCGCTTGGTGCCGGCCGAGGCGATGGTCCGCCATTCCGACGGCACGATGGCGATCTTCATCGGACGGCGCCTTCCCGCTTGGTCTTCGGCGTGATCTGGCCGGCGACGATCGAGGCCAGTGCGAGGGCGAAGCCGACGAGCTGGATCGGGCCGAGCGACTGGCCGAGCAGCGCGGCACCGAGTACCGCGGCGACCATCGGCGAGAGCAGGCCGAGGACGGCGACCGAGGTGACCGGCAGCGACGTGATGCCCCGGAACCACAGGACGTAGGCGAGCAGGCCGCCGACCAGGCCGAGCCAGAGGTAACCGAGCCCCGCGTTCAAGTCGATGGCGGGCGGAGCGCCTTCGATCAGGAAGGTCACCGGTATCAGGAACATTCCGCCCGCGGTGAGCTGCCACGCGGCGAACGCCGTCGGCCCGACGTCCGCCGGGCGGCCCCACCGTTTGGTGAGGGTGACGCCGAGCGCCATGGTCGCGGCGCCACCGAGTCCGGCGAGGACCCCGACGATGTCGAAGTCCGCCGCGGGGCCGATCACGACCAGCCCGACGCCCACGATCCCGACGATCCCCCAGGCGAACCGCCATGCGGACGGGCTCTGCCGCAGGACGGCGACGGCGAGGGCGGCGACGAGGAGTGGCTGAGCCGCGCCGAGGGTCGCGGCGACTCCGCCGGGCAGCCGCTCGGCGGCGAGGAACAGCAAGGGGAAGAACATGCCGATGTTGAGGACGCCGAGTGCGGCGGCCTTCAGCCACCAGGTGCCGCGCGGGAGGGTGCGGGTGATGGCCAGTGCGATCAAGCCCGCGGGCAGGGCGCGCATGAGACCGGCGAACAGCGGATGCCCCGGGGGGAGGAGTTCGGTGGTGACCACGTAGGTCGTTCCCCAGACCACGGGAGCGAAGGCGGTCATCGCGGTGCCGGTGAGTACGGCGGGGAGCGGTGTGGTCGTCAGCGTCTTCACGCCTTCAGCTTCGCCGCCGAGTATCGATGAGTCCAACACATGTTTGTCACTGGATCCATCGTGATTCAAGATGGATCCATGGAGCTTCAGCAGATGCGCTACGTCGTGGCGGTGGCGGAGACCAACAGCTTCACGCGCGCCGCGGAACGGTGCCTCGTCGTGCAGTCGGCGCTGAGTCATCAGATCGCCCGGCTCGAACGAGAGCTGGGCGCGCGGTTGTTCGAGCGCACCAGTCGCCGGGTGCGGCTCACCGCCGCGGGCGAAGCGTTCCTGCCCGCCGCCCGCCAATGCCTCGACGCCGCCGAACGCGTGGGAGCGGAGGTCGCCGCGGCCGTCGGCGAAGTCCGGGGACGGCTGACCGTCGGCGTCATCCCGACCGTCGCGGCGGTCGACGTCCCGGCCGCGCTGCAGACGTTCCACCGGCGGTATCCGCAGGTCCGGATCGGCCTGCGGGTCGGCGCGAGCGGGCACCTGGTGGAGCAGGTCAAGGAGCACGCGATCGAGGTCGCGTTCCTCGGCCTCCCGGTGTCGGATCGGCCAGAAGGGGTCGCTACCCGCGAACTGGCCCGTGACGAACTGGTCGCCGTGGTGGCGCCCGGTCATCCTCTCGCCGAGGAGTCCGAAGTGGACTTGAACCGGCTTTCGTCGGAGGTGTTCGTGGACTTCCCGACCGGGTCGGCGGGGCGGGCGCAGACGGATCAGGCGTTCGCCGCGGCGGGGGTGGGCCGGGAGGTGGCCTTCGAGGTGACGGCCGCCGATTTCATGGCGCGGCTCATCCACCAGGAGCTCGGTGTCGCGCTGTTGCCGTCGAAGTACGTGCCGAACCTGACCGGCGTGGCGATCGTCCCGGTGACGGACGCGCCCGCGCGGATCGAGCATCTCGTCTGGAACCGGTTCACCGTCACTCCCGCGGCGAAGGCGTTTCTGGACGTGCTGGGTGTCGTGAGTGGCAATGAGGGTTAGAACCGTCATTACCACTCACGAGACGTAGCGTCAGCCTTCCTTGATGACCTCGTAAAGGCTGGTCCACGAGCTACGCCCATGCCCCGCGGCAATCGCCCGATCGTAGTGCGATTTGATCGCCTCCGGCAACGCGACGTCGATCCCGGCGTCGCGGCTCGCCTGGAGGATGTGGTCGGCGGTCGCGCCCATCATCGTCACGTCGGCCTCGTCGCCGGGGTGTTCGCCCTTCTCGACCTGTTCGGCGGCGTCGTCCAGGAAGAAACTCAGCGTCGAGAAGTTGTCCTTGGCGTACGGGAGGAACTTCTTGACCGGCACCCCGGCCGAGCGGATCAGCGCGGTCGCGTGCAGGAACACCGAAAGCGAGTTCAGGAAGATGTCCAGTTGAGCCTGGTAGAACAGCTGAGCCAGCCGGACGTCCTCGCCGAGGAAGTCCGCCCGCCCGATGAGCGCCAGGGTGTCGCGGTGCTTTTCGAACGCCTCGGACGGGCCGCTGTAGAAGACGTACGCCTCCTCCTTGCCCACCAGCTGGGCGGGCACCATCACGCCGCCCGCGATGAACTGCCCGCCGCGGGCCTTGACCCAGTCGGCGGCCTCGCGGGTCTTCTCCGGGGTGTCCGAGCTGAGGTTGACGATCACCTTGCCCGCCAACACTTCCTCGGCCTTGCCCAGGATGTCGTACATCGCCGCGTAGTCGGTGAGGCTCAACAGCACCAGCTCTGCCGCCGCCACGGCGTCGGCCGGTGTTTCGGCACGCACGGCACCGGCCGCGACGACACCGTCCGCGCGGGCCGCGGTGCGGTTCCAGACGGTCACGCCGTGCCCGTTCTCCAGGAGAACCCGGACCATGGCCTGTCCCATCGGGCCGAGCCCGATCAGTGTGATCATTGTATTTTTCCTTACTTCTTCAGGAGTTCGATGACGCCGACCAGGTCCTCGGCGCCGTGCCCGGCCGCGACCCGCTTGTCCATCAGTGGCTGGAGCGGTGCGAGCAACTCGGCGCTGATTCCTTGTTCTTCCGCGGCCTTCGCCAGGTTCGGGAAGGCCGCGGCTTGCATTCCGATGTTCGAGACGACGTCGGTGACGTAGTCGCCGTCGTCGATCTGTTCGGCCGCGCGCTCCAGGAAGCCGCTCATCGCGTCCATCCAGCCGCGAAGCAGTGGAGCGAACTCCCTCGCTTTCACTCCGGCGGAGCCGACCAGCGCGAAGGCCTGGATGACTCCGATGAAGTTGCCGTACATCCCGCTGAGGAGCGCGATGTCGTGCAGGGGCGCCAGTCCGGGATCCACCCCGAGGTAGTTGACGCCGCCGAAGGTGTCGAGCGCGGTGCGAGCCTGGCCGAAGACCGTGCCCGAGCCGCTGTAGAAGATGAACGCCGCGGGTGTGCCGATCATCGGTGGGATCGCCATGATCCCGCCGTCCAGGTACTCCGCGCCGAGTTCCCCGGCCCACGCACTCATCTCGCGGGCCTGGCCGGGGGTGCCGTTCGTCAGGTTGATCAGCTGCCGTCCCTCGAGCCCGGCCGCGACCGGGTCCAGGACCTCGTGCACCGAGTCGTAGTCGAGCAGGCAGGTGATCACGATCTCGTTCGCCGCGAGAGCCTCGGACACGCTCGAAGCGACCGAAGCTCCCTTCGCTGCGACGGCCTCAGTGCGGCTCGCGGTCCGGTTCCACACGGTCACCGGATGTCCCGCGGCCAGTAGTGCCTCGACGAGCGCGGTTCCCATCGCGCCCAGCCCCAATACCGTCACCGGGGTCTTGCCGTGTTCGTTCATGGGTCCACCGTGACGCCGCCCGCGCACGGATCGCTGCGGGTTCACGCACGGCCTCGCACGGACTTGTCGGTGGTCCGCGCTAACGTCGGTTTCGTGCGTTTCGGAGTGCTGGGACCACTCGCCGTGTGGACGACCGCGGGCGAGCCCGTCGTCGTGCCCGAGGCCAAGGTCCGCCTGCTGCTCGCCGCGCTGCTGAGCCGGGGCGGCCGGGCGGCGTCGGTGTCGTCGCTGACCGACGATCTGTGGGGCGAGCATCCGCCGGGCAACCCCGGGAACACCTTGCAGACCAAGGTCTCCCAGTTGCGCCGCACGCTCGACCGAGTCGAGCCGGGCGCGCGGGAACTCGTCACCCATGAACCCGCCGGCTACGTTCTCGCCGTCGAGGAGGGCGACCTGGACGTCCACCGGTTTCGCGCCCTCCTCGCCCGCGCCCGGGACACCGTCGATCCTCGCGCCCGTGCCGCGTTGCTGGCGGACGCGCTGGCCTTGTGGCGCGGGCCCGCGTACGGCGGGTTCGAGGACGAACCGTTCGCGGTGGCCTCGGCACAGCGGCTGGAGGAGGAACGGCTGCTCGCCGAAGAGGACAGAGCCGAAGCCAGGCTCGGGCTCGGCGAACACGGCGTCCTCACCGGTGAACTGACCGGTCTTGTCGCACGGCATCCGCTTCGCGAGCGTCTGCGCGGCCTGCTGATGCGCGCGCTGTACGCCGCCGGGAGGCACAGTGAGGCGCTCGGAACCTACGCCGAACTGCGCACTCGTCTACGCGATGAGTCCGGTCTGGAGCCGGGGCCGGAGCTGGCGGCTCTGCACCAGGCGATTCTCACCCGGAGCCCGGAGCTGGAAGGCGTCCGCGCCACCGAACCGGTGCGCGGGAACCTGCCGGAGCCGCTGACCGAGCTGATCGGCCGGACGACGGCGGTCAAGGAGGTCGGCGCGCTGGTCACCGACACCCGGCTGGTCACCCTCACCGGCCCTGGCGGGGTCGGGAAGACCCGGCTCGCCGTCGAGGCCGCGTCGACGCTCACGATGGCCGACGGCGTCTGGCTGGTCGAACTGGCCGGTCTGGACAACGTCGAGTGCCCGACGTGCCCGCCGGAAGACCTCGTCGCCGTCGTCCTGACGGCCGCGCTGGATCTCCACGAGGAGGCCACTTCGGCGAAAACCCTCACGCGGTCGCTGGCCGATGCTCTGCGCGAGAAGGAGATCCTGCTCGTCCTGGACAACTGCGAACAGGTCGTCGAGCCCGTCGCCGCGCTGGTGGAGCGACTGCTGGCGGCGGTGCCCCGGCTGCGTGTGCTCGCCACCAGTCAGGAACCACTGGGACTCCCGGCCGAAACCGTGTGGGCGGTTCCGCCGCTCGATCTGCCCGAGCAGGGCGATTTCGCCGCCGTTCGGGAATCGAGCGCCGTCCGGCTGTTCGCCGCCCGTGCCGCGGCGGCCGCTCCGGGGTTCGCGCTCGACGCGGAGAACGCCTCGGTGGTCGCCCGGATCTGCCGCACGCTGGACGGGATCCCGCTGGCACTCGAACTCGCCGCCACCCGGGTCCGGACACTCGGCGTGCAGGAACTCCTCGCCCGCCTCGACGACCGGTTCGGCCTGCTGTCCTCGGGCAGGCGGGGCGGCCCGCGTCGCCAGCAGACGTTGCGCGCGATGATCGACTGGAGCTGGAGCCTGCTGAGTGAGCCCGAGCAGACAGTGTTGCGCAGGCTCGCCGTGCACGCCGAAGGCTGTGGTCTCGACGCCGCCGAGTCGGTCTGCGCCGGTGGTGAGATCGCTTCCGGTGACGTGCTGGACCTGCTGTCCCGGCTCGTCGACCGATCGTTGGTGGTCAGCAGACCGGGCAGGCATGGCGAGCCGCGGTACCGGTTGCTGGAGTCGGTCTCGGCCTACGCTTCGGAACACGCCGGGCAAGCGGGCGAACTCGATGAGCTGTTCTTGCGGCACGCCCGTTTCCACGTCGAGCTGGCCGAGCGCGGCGACGCGGGATTGCGCGGCAAGGAACAGCGGCGCTGGCTCGACAGGCTCGACGCCGAGGGCGCCAACACCCGGCGGGCGCTGGAAACCCTGCTGCGGCAAGGCGAACATCGGCTCGCGTTGCGGCTGGTGAACGCGATGACGTGGTTCTGGTTCCTCCGGGGACGGCTCACCGAGGCCCGGCGGTCCCTGAACCTGGTGCTCGACACGGGCATCGAGACCGGTGACGAACGTGCGCAGGCACTGGGCTGGTGTGCCGGCATCGCGATTCTCGACGGCACCTGCACTGAGGACGCGGCGGAGGAAGCCGTGTGGGGCATCGTCGATCCCGTGGCGCGGGCCCGGACCCTGTGGTTCCTCGGCTACGCCTGGTCCACGGTCGGCGATCTGTGCCGGGCGGAGAAGCTCACTCTCGGCGCGCTGGAAACGGCCAGAGAGGTCGGTGACGACTGGAGTGCCGCGGCCGCGCTGAGCGACCGGGCGGGCCACCTGATCGCCGGAGGCGACCTCACCGGCGGGGGCCGGATGGCCGCACAGAGCGCCGGGATCTTCGACGACCTGGGCGAGCGCTGGGGCTGGCTGCAGGCGTCGTTCGTTCTCGGCATGCTCGCCGCGATCGCCGGGGACTACGAGCACGCCGCCCGTGTCCACCGGGAAAGCCTGCGCCGCGCGGAGGAATTGGAGTTGTGGCCGGAGGTCGCCTACAAACTGTCGTGGCTCGGCCGGACGGCGCTGCTCACCGGCGATTTCGAAGGCGGGAAGAAGTTCCACGAACGGGCCAGGGCCTTGGCCGTCGAACACGGCTTCAAGCCCGCGGAGGTCTATGCCGAGACAGGGCTCGCGCTCGGCGCGCGACGGCAGGGGCTGCTCGACGAGGCCGAGCAGCGGCTGCTGTCCATTCTGGACTGGCATCGCCGGGTGGAGTCCGAAGCGGGCAGCACCCTGGTACTGGCCGAACTCGGGTTCATCGCCGAACAGCGCGGTGACGCGGCGCGGGCGAAGCGGCTCCAATTGGACGGGCTGGCGATCGCCCGGCACAGCGAGGATCCCCGCGCGATCGCGCTCGGTCTGGAAGGGCTGGCCGGAGCGGAGGCCGCCGCGGGCGAGTACCACCGGGCGGCGCGGCTTCTGGGCGCCGCCGCGGCCTCCCGGGAATCGGTGGGGGCTCCCCTGGCGAAGGGCGAACGCGGAGACGTCGACCGGATCACCGGAGTCCTCGTCGCGGCTCTCGGAGAAAACGCATTCTCGGCGGAGGTGGCGAGCGGCGCGACGACACCGATCGACGACCTGGTGACAGAGGGTCAAGAGAAGTACACGCGTATCACCACATGGACCAGGGATTTACTTCACGTCGACAACAAAGGGTGATTTCTTTCTGTTGCCGAGCCGCCCTGACCGGTAGCGTGCCTAACCATGCGGGTGAGGTGGGGGGCTCCCGGCGGGCCCAGAGTGACGATGCCGTGGCGAGCGGCTCCACGGGCGGCACTGACGAGTCCCCTGACCTTGATCATCGCGGCGGTGACCGCCCTGCTCGCGTGTTTCCTGGGCACCGCAGCGGTGCTGCAGGCCTCCGCGGCGGGCGGCGCGGGCGTCGCGTACCAGACCGGGATCACCTGCCCGGACAGCTATGGCCCGGTCTTCAGCAAGGGGAACGTCCCCGTCGGCGACGCCCCCGAAGTCATCTCCGCGGTCCAGCGTCACGCGCCGGCTCATGGGTTCGACGCTCCGGTCACCTCGCGCTATACGCACGTCATCCGCGGTACCGAATTCAATGGTGACCCCAACTACAAGGTCGCGCTCGGCTACCGGGATCAAGCGGGTCTCGACAATCTCACCTTGTCCGAAGGGTCGCGCGACGCGGGTCTGTGGCTCGGCACCGTCGTCGCCGGTGCGGAAAAGATCGGCGTCGGCACCACGCCGAAGTACCAAGGCGCCGCACTGCCCCCGGTGACCGGCCTGTACCGCGACCTGCTCGACCCGGCGCCCCGCTGGTGGTGTTCACAGCAACGGAACGCCGTGGTGGACCGGCTGGCCAACGACCCGGTCGACTCGGTCATGTTCGCCACCGACGCCAAGACCTTCGACGACGCGGTCCGCACGGCGGGGCTGCCGGTGATCAAGACCCTGTACCTGTCATTCTACGAAACGCCGCCGAAGACGGTCAGCGAGGCCGAAGACCTGCTGGAGCGGTCCAAGGCGCTGATCGCGGACGTGCAGGCGGATCTGGGCGCCCGCGGCCTGGGGGACGCGATCGTCGGGTCGCTGCCGTTCGAGCGGTCGGTGATGATCAGCAACCAAGCCGAGTCGAACGTCCTCATCTCGATCCTGCCGCTCGCCGCGATCAGCGTCCTGGTCGGCTGCGCCGGGATCGGCACGGTAGCCCTGCAATGGCACCAGCGACGGCACGCGCAGCTCAGGCTCCTCGCGGCCCGTGGCAGCGGACCGGCGGCGCTGGGCCTGCTCGCGGTCGCCGAACTCGGGCTGCCGATCCTCGTCGGAGGTGTGGCGGGGGCGGTACTCGCGCGGCTGCTCCTCGGCGTTTACGGGCCACCGGGTGAACCGGACGGCGGCGCACAGTTCGTGGGCTTCCTTGTCGCGGCCGCGATCCTGCTCGCGTCGCTCGCGCTGCTGGCAGGCGTCATCGCCGTCCGCACGCACCGGGAGTTCGAACTGGGCCGGATCCGGTCCGGACGCCGCAAGGGCGTGAAGCTCCTGACGATCTTCCCGTGGGAACTGCTCACCGCCGGGGTGGCGCTGCTGGGCTGGAACCGGCTCGTCGACTACGGCAAGGGGTCCCGGGTCGGCAACCCTCTCCCCCAGGTCGACCCGCTCGCACTCACCTACCCGGTGTTCGTCGTGCTCACCGTCGGTCTGCTCGCCGCCCGGCTGGCCTGGCTCGCGCTGCACGCCTCGCATCGCGCGCGGCTGTGGTCGCGGCCGGCGCTGCAACTGGCGATCCGGCGGCTCGCCAGCGCCCGCGCGCCGGTCACCGGGGTGCTCGTGATCGGCACGCTGGCCATCGGCACGCTGGCGACCGGGATCGGGATCGCCCGCGGCCAGGAGGAGGCACTGCACACCAAGTCGGCGATCTTCGTCGGTGCCGAAACCCGGGTGGACACCGAAAGTGTCATCGGCACCGGCAAGACCCCGCTGCCGCCGGAGATCAGCGGCAGCAGCACGGTGGTCGGTGAACTGACCGGCACGGGCAGTGTCGTCCTGGTCGTGGATCCGCGGACCTTCCGGCGCGGCGCCGCGCTCGGCCCGCTCTCCGCCGACGAGGTCGACACGCTCCTGGGGCGGCTGTCGGCGCCGGGCGCCGGTGTCCCGGCGATCCGGATCGGCGACGCCGCCGCCCGGATACCGGGGTTGCCCGCCGGGCTCGGCGACGCCAGGACGGTCGGCGAGCTGCCGATGTTCCCGATCATCGGCACGAAGGCCGGATACGTGATCTCACGGGAATCGCTCAGCCCGGCGCAACTGACCGCGGTGCCGAAGTGGAGCCTGTTGTCCGCCTCGCCGGTGGCGCAGCTGACCGAGTCGCTGACCGCGGCCGGGATCACGCAGCCCAACCGCATCACCCGCGAATCGGCACTCGACGCGCTCCCGTTCTACGTCGTGTCCTGGACGTTCTCGTTCATGGCCTTGCTCGGCGCCGTGCTCGGGGTGGTCGCGGTGCTGTCGCTGCTGGTCGCGGTCGAGGTCCGCAGACGCCAGAACGCCCTCGCCGGGGCGCTGGTCCTGCGGATGGGGATGCGGCCGCGCGCCCTGCTGGCGAGTCATCTGATGGAACTGGGCGCGCTGAGCGGGCTCGCCGTGGTCATCGGTGTCGCCTGCGGGATCTCGGTCGCGGGTCTTTCGGTGCCACGCTTCGATCCGGCGACGTTCCTCGCGCCGAGGTCGGCGCTGCCGAACCCGACCCCATTCGCACTGACCGTACTCGCCGTCGGTGTGCTCGTCGTGGCGCTGGCAGGCTGGATAGCGATGCGCTCGGTGCGCACCGCCCGGACCGCGGAGTTGATCCGTGCCTGAGAAACCGATCTTCCGGCTGAGCGGGATCGGCGTCGACTACCAGACGCCGGCAGGCACCGTCACCGGCGTCGACGACGTCACCATCGACATCCCCGCGCGCGGGATCACCGTGCTGGCCGGGCCGTCCGGTTCCGGCAAGTCCACCCTGCTGCGGACGCTCGGCCTGTTCGAACAGCCCGCGCGGGGCACGATCTCCTTCCAGGGAACCGAAACCGGCAAGCTGCGGCACCGCGACCGGCGCGCCCTGCGGAGAAACCATCTCGGCCTGGTGTTCCAGAACCCGACCGACAACCTGCTCGCGTATCTGAGCGTCGCCGACAATCTCCGCGCGGCGGCGGAGTCGGCCGGAACGGAATGCCTGCCGGACGACATCCTCGAACAGCTGGGACTGGGTGGTACCGGCGGCTGGCGGGTCTCGGCGCTGTCGGGCGGGCAGCAGCAGCGGCTCGCGTTCGGCTGCACACTGGCCAGGCGCTCGACCGTCGTCCTCGCCGACGAACCGACCTCACAGCTGGACGAGGGATCGGCGGACCTGGTGCTCGACACGCTGAAATATCTGGCGGATCAGGATTTCGCCGTCATCGTCGCCTCGCACGACGATCGGCTCGTCGCGCTTGGCAGCCGCGTCGCGCGGATGCACAAGGGCACGCTTCAGGGCGTCGAAGAACGGGAGGTCATGCCGTGACGGTGGAACCCGCCCTCGAGGCCGTCGGGTTGCGCCGCCGGTTCCCCCATCCCAGCGGGGACGTCGAGGTCTTGCGCGGGCTCGAATTGAGTGTGGCCGCGGGCGAGCTGGTCACCGTGTCCGGCCGGTCCGGTTCGGGCAAGAGCGCGCTGCTGGCCCTGCTGTGCGGTTTCGACTCGCCCGATTCCGGCAGCGTCTCGCTGGACGGCGTCCCGATAGCGGGCGCGCCGCCATGGCACACCTGCGCCGTTCTGCCCCAGGCACTCGGCCTCGCGAACGAACTGACGATCGCGGAGAACGTGGCGCTGCCCTTGCGGCTCCGGTCCGACATCCCCAAACCCAGCGCGAAGGACATCCACGCGCGGGTTTCGGAACTGCTCGAGGAACTCGGGATCGGCGAACTCGGCGACCGTTATCCGCTGGAAGTGTCGTTCGGGCAACAGCAGCGCGTCGCGCTCGCCAGGGCGGTCAGCGGGCGGCCGCGGGTGCTGCTGACCGACGAGCCGACGGCGCACCTGGACGCCGGGAGCACGCCGCGGGTGCTGCGGCTGCTGCGACGCTGTGCCGAGGAGGGCGCCGCGGTCATCGTGGCGACGCACGACGACGAAGTGCACCGGATCGCGGACCGGCGGGTGCGGCTGCTGGACGGCGTTCTTTCGTAGGGCTGGGTCCCGCGCAATGAAGGGGCCTTTCATCGCAAAATTCGCGATGAAAGGCCCCTTCATTGCAATCCAGAACTGCGTCAAGGAGCGACCGGACCCGCTTTCCCGTACAGGCTGTTCCCCGCCCAGTTCACGATGTCCTGCGAAGGCCGCGAAGGCGGGACCGGCACGAAGTTCGCGGCGTCGTCGACGCTTCCGGTGCCGTCGTACTTGGCCTGCAGCGGGTACGGGAACACCGGCCGCGTGCGGAAGACCTTGCCGTCGGCGTCGCGGCCGGTGGCGATCGTCCGGTGCGGTGCCGTGCCGCGTTCGACCCAGGAGACCAGTTCCTTCAGCGGGTCGTACTCGGTGAGCTTGTCGCCGGTAGCGCAGTGGTAGAGGCCGGGCACCATGAACAGCCGGGCCCAGTTCTGCGTCGCGGCGAGGCCGCCGTTGGCGCGCGCGAGGCGCTGGTAGTAGTCGATGCTCCCGGCCGCGGGGATCGCCTGGTCCGCCCAGCCGTGCCAGATCACGAGTTTCCCACCGGAGCGCCGGAACTCGCCGAGGTCGGTCGACATCGCGTTGGAGCGGACGCCTTCCGGGGTCAGCCGGTCGAATTCGCGGGCGGTGAAGGCGAACGTCTCGACCGACGAATGCGGTGTCCCGATCGGGTAGGCCATGTACTTCAGGTAGTTGTCGGCGAGTCCCTGGGCGAAGGGGACGCCGCCGGTTTCCGGCGACGGGATGATCCAGCCGTACCAGGAGAGTTCGGAGCCGACGGTCTGGCCGCCGGGATACAGTTTGCGGCCGCGTTCGTCGGTCGGCGGAGCGTAGATCTTCTTGGTGGCCTCGACCTGGGCGGGGGTGAGGCAGCCGGCGTTGTCGGTGCCCGGCGGGCAGGCGATCGTGGCCGGGTCGAAGCGACAGGTGCGCGGGTCGTCGATGGCGCCGTCGCCGAGTCCGTCGGACTTGTCGCAAGTGGACAGTGCGGCGGCGTGCAGTGCGGGGAGTTTCTCCTTGGTCAGGATGGGGCCGCCGTCGGCGCCGGTGTTCACCTTGGCCAGCCACGTTTGGTAGACGCCGAGGAGAGGGCCCCAGTATCCGGCCGGTGCGCCGGCGATGATGCCGTCGAAGTCGTGCGGGTAGCGCTGTGCCAGCAGGAGCGCTTCCCGGCCGCCGTCGGAACAGCCGCTGAAGTAGGACTTCTTAGGCGGGGCGCCGTAAAACGCCGCGATGAGTCGCTTGGACGCCTTCGACACCACGTGCGGTGCGCGGAAGGCGAAGTCGTCGCGGGCGGCCTGGTCGTTCTCGGCCCATTTGCCGTCGTCGACCACCGAGGGGGTCTTACCGACGTGCCCGTCGTCGGTGGCCGCGACCGCGACGTCGCCACCGTGCGGGAGGCCGCAGTCGGCGAACGGCGGGGTGCTGACCACGCCGCAGAATCCGCCGCAGCCGAACTGCAGATAGCGCCCCGCGTAGGTCTTGGTCGGCAGCCGGAGCTGGAACTGCACCGCCGGTTCGACGTAGCCGCGGACGTCGCAGTTCTCCGGTTCGGTCGCCGTCGCGGGCACCACGGTCGCGGTCTTGACGTGCGTGACCGCGCCGGGAACATCGTAGGTCCGCACGAGATCGGCGCAGGTGCGCACCGGGCGGAAAGTTGTTTCACCGGCGGTGGCCGCCGGAGCCGTGAGTATCGAGCCTGCCGTGATGAGCGCTGCCACGCCGAGCATGGACAACCGCCGCATTTCCCCACCCCAGTTTCCGGATCGGCTTCAGTTGGCTCATCCACCCTGGCCGCGCTCCCGTCCGTTGTCCACCGGGTTTGGGGACATCCGGGTTGTCCAGTTCGGGCCAGGTTTGTCCGGGTGTCTTGACATCGATGTCACCCCCGAGTTCTTCTCTCTTGGCGTCACCGGTCCCCCCGCGAGAAAGCATTGGTGCAACGATGCCCCGAAGCGTCAGACCTTGGGTCTGCAGCCTTCTGAGTGCCACGGTCGTGGCGTCCGGGCTGGTAGCCCTGCCCGCCACCGCCGCGGCCGAAGACCTCCCGCCGGACTTCTACTCCTCGTTCGAGCCGGGCGAACCTCAGCCGACGTGGAGCGACACCGTCGACACCGATCCGTCCGGCAGACCGAAGGCGTTCGGTGTCGACGGCGCGAACGCCACCACCATCCCCGGTGACGTCCGCGGCAAGGTCACCGAGACCTCCGCCAACAGCGAGAACACCCCGAACGAGGGGGTGTCGAACCTGGTGGACGGCTCGACCGACACCAAGTGGCTGGCCTGGACGCCGACCGGCTGGGCGCAGGTCACGCTGTCCGAGCCGACGTCGATCACGCGGTACGCGCTGTCCTCGGCCAACGACTTCGACAATCGCAACCCGCAGGACTGGACGCTTCAGGGTTCCGCAGACGGCCAGACCTGGACGGAGCTGGACAAGCAGACCGGGCAGAAGTTCGGCGAGCCGTTCCAGACGAAGGAGTACCGCCTCGCGGCCGCGAGTGCCGCGTACAAGTACTTCCGGCTCGACGTCACCAAGAACAACGGCGGCCCGATCATGCAACTCTCGGAGCTGCTGCTGGCCAACGACGATCCGGCGCCGCCCGCGCTGCCGAACATGCGCAGCTTCGCCGACAGCGGTCCCGGCAGCGGCTACACCAGCAAGAACCGGGTCGGGTTCACCGGCCTGCGCGCGTTCCGTTACTCCGGCAGCCACAAGGCGCAGGGGCACGGCTGGTCGTACAACAAGATCTTCGACGTCGACATCCCGGTGGCGGCGACCTCGGAGCTGTCGTACAAGGTGCAACCGGAGTTCATCCGCGGTGACCTGAAGTACCCGAGCACGAACGTCGCGGTGGACCTGGCGTTCACCGACGGCACCTACCTGAGCCAGCTCGGCGCGGTCGACCAGTACGGTTTCGGGCTCTCGCCGCAGGGTCAGGGCGCGAGCAAGGTGCTCTACACCAACCAGTGGAACCTGGTGCGCTCGCAGATCGGCGTGGTCGCGAAGGGCAAGACGGTCGACCGGATCCTGGTCGGCTACGACAACGCCGACGGGCCGGGTTCGCTGCAAGGCTGGCTGGACGACATCAAGGTCTCGGCGACCCCGACTCCGCCGGCGAGCCTTCGCCCGTCCGACAACGTGCTGACCACGCGCGGCTCGCTGTCGAACGGGTCGTTCTCGCGGGGCAACAACATGCCCGCGACCGCGGTGCCGCACGGGTTCAACTTCTGGATCCCGACGACCGACGCGGGCACGTTGAGCTGGATGTACTCCTACCATTCGCGCAACAACGAGCAGAACCTCCCGGCGCTGCAGGCGTTCTCCGCGAGCCACGCGCCGAGTCCGTGGATGGCGGACCGGCAGACGTTCCAGTTCCTGCCCTCGACCGCGGCGGGCGTGCCGAACCCGGACCGTGAGGCACGGAAACTGCCGTTCAAGCACTCGAACGAGACCGCGCGGGCGCACTACTACGGTGTCGACTTCGAGAACGGGATCAAGACGGAGGTCGCGCCGACCGATCACGCGGCGCTGTACCGGTTCAAGTTCCCGGGAGCGGACTCGAACCTGATCTTCGACAACGTCGACAACAACGGCGGGCTCACCCTCGACCCGGCAGGACGGGCGATCACCGGGTTCAGCGACGTGAAGAGCGGGCTGTCCGCCGGTGCGACGCGGATGTTCGTCTACGCCACCTTCGACAAGCCGGTGACCGCCGGTTCGAAGCTGTCGACCGGTTCGGGCGACCAGAAGCGGGACAACGTCCTCGGCTACCTGAAGTTCGACGCGGGCGCCGACAAGACGGTGAACATGCGGATCGCGACGTCGTTGATCAGCGTCGATCAGGCGAAGAAGAACATGGAGCAGGAGCTCGCCCCGAACGCGACGCTCGAATCGGTCGCCGACACCGCGCAGAAGGCGTGGGACGAGAAGCTCAAGGTCGTCGAGGTCGAGGGTGCGTCGAAGGACCAGCTGATCACGCTGTACTCCAACCTGTACCGGCTGTTCCTGTACCCGAACTCGGGCTTCGAGAACGTCGGCACGGTCGAGAAGCCGGTGAAGAAGTACGCGAGCCCGGTGTCACCGAAGACCGGCCAGGACACCCCGACCCAGACCGGCGCGAAACTGGTCGACGGCGAGTTCTTCGTCAACAACGGGTTCTGGGACACCTACCGCACGGTGTGGTCGGCGTACTCGCTGCTCAGCCCGGACACCACCGGGAAGCTGGTCGACGGTTTCGTGCAGCAGTACCGCGACGGCGGCTGGATCTCACGCTGGTCCTCCCCCGGCTACGCGGATCTGATGACCGGTACCAGTTCGGACGCCGCGTTCGCCGACGCCTATCTCAAGGGGATCAAGGGTTTCGACGTCCAGTCGGCCTACGACTCGGCGATCAAGAACGCCACGGTGACCCCGCCCAACGGCGCGGTCGGCCGGAAGGGCATCGACGAGGGCACCTTCCTCGGGTACGCGCCGAACACCGCCGACCACGGGTTCTCCTGGGCGATCGAGGGCTACGTCAACGACAACGCCATCGCGAACATGTCGAAGAAGCTCTACGACGAGGCCCCGGCGAACGATCCTCGCAAGCAGGAGTACCTGGACAACTACGGGTACTTCACCGAGCGGGCCACGCAGTACGTGAACGTGTTCGACCCGAGTGTCGGCTTCTTCCAGGGCCGGGACGCGGCGGGCAAGTTCACCCGGAGCAAGGAGCAGTTCGACCCGGAGGTCTGGGGTATCGACTACACCGAGACCAACGCGTACGGCATGCGGTTCTCCGTTCCGCAGGACGGTCAGGGCCTGGCGAACCTCTACGGCGGCAAGGCGGGGCTGGCGTCCAAATTGGACGAATTCTTCGCAACGCCCGAGACAGGGCTGAAGTTCGGCAGCTACGGCGGGATTATCCACGAGATGACCGAGGCGCGGGACGTCCGGATGGGCATGTACGCGCATTCCAACCAGGCCGCGCACCACACGCTCTACATGTACGACTACGCGGGTCAGCCGTCGAAGACGCAGGCGAAGGTACGCGAGGCACTGTCCCGGCTGTATGTCGGCAGTGAGCTGGGCCAGGGCTACGGCGGAGACGAGGACAACGGTGAGCAGTCGGCGTGGTGGCTGTTCGGCATGCTGGGCTTCTACCCGTTGCAGGTCGGCAGTGCGGACTACGCGATCGGTTCGCCGCTGTTCACCAAGGCGACCGTGAACCTGCCGGGAGGCAAGAAGATCGTGGTCAACGCGCCGAAGAACAGCGCCAAGAACGTCTACGTACAGAGCCTGAAGGTGAACGGCAAGGCGCAGACCTCGACGTCGCTGGCGCATGCGGCGATCGCAGGAGGCGGGACGCTCGACTTCGACATGGGCCCGAACCCGTCGTCGTGGGGTACTGGCCCGGACGACGCGCCGAAGTCGATCACCAAGGGTGACGCGGTGCCGACGCCGGTGCACGACCTGACCAAGCCGGTCGCCGGCGCGGACGCGGCGTTCTTCGACAACACGTCGCGGACCGAGGCGAAGGTCACGGCGCCGATCCAGTACCAGGTGCCTTCGGCGAAGGAGGCGGGTTCGTACTACACGCTGACTTCCGGGAAGGGTGCCGGCGACGCGAAGAGCTGGGTGCTGAAGGGTTCCTACGACGGGAAGACGTGGGCGGTCGCGGATCAGCGCACCGACCAGAAGTTCGCGTGGCGGCAGCAGACGAAGGCGTTCAAGATCGCGAATCCGGCGCATTTCGCCTACTACCGGCTCGAGGTCACCGCGACCACGGGCGGGGAGGCGTCGCTGTCGGAGTTCGAGGTGCTGGGCAAGCCGGACGCGGCGTGCACGCAGACGATCACGGGTGAGCGCAAGGGCCCGCTGACCGTGCGGAACGGGGTGACCTGTCTGGACGGCGCGACGATGTCAGGTCCGGTGTCAGTGGCGCCGGGTGCGAGCCTGATCGTCCGCGGCGGGACGATCTCCGGGCCGCTGACCGCGAACGGCGCGGCGCAGATCGTGCTCGACCGGACGAAGGTGAACGGTCCGGTGGCGATCACCGGGGCGACCGGACCGGTGTCGATCGAAGTGACCGAGATCGGCGGGCCGGTGGCGTTGACGGGCAACAAGGGGCCGGTGCTGACCTCGAGCACGATCGGCGGCCCTCTGGCGTGCGCGGCCAACTCCCCCGCTCCAACGGACTACGACCTACGCAACACCGTCCGCGGCCCGGCCGCCGGGCAGTGCGCGAAGCTGTAGTCCTCCGGTAGGTACGTGAAGGCGAAGTCGGGTCACTGACCTGTGGTTCGCCGTTGCCGGAATCGACGACGGAGGATCGGGGACATTGAGTGTCCCCGATCCTCCGTTGATCAAGGTCAGGTCGGCCACGACCTCCGGCAGGCCCTGAGCGCCACACCCCGGTCAGGAGGTTCGCGAGGGGGTCGTGAGTGATTTGGGTCGTTCTATTGAGGGTTGAGGCAGACGTGGCGTGTTGGGGCGGGGTGGTGGCTTGGGTGACGTGGCGCCGTACTCGCGTGCTTGGAGCCGGATCTCGCGTGCTTGGAGGCGTAACACCCGAGTGCGGGGTCCAGGCACGCGAGTTACGTCTCTGAGCACGCGCGTTACGCCTTCGCGCTCCCCTCACCTCGGCGAACCTGCCCGCCCGCAACCACGACACGGTTGTCTTTCTTCTCAAATAACCCTGATCGGCACTCGCGACCCGACCCAAACCGCACAAGCAGGGCCTGAATCAGACACAGAGTTGTCTGACAGCGTCCCTTGTGGACAATCAAGGACGCGCCGAGCCTCAGCGGGGAGTACTGGACTGCAGCGTAAGCAAGGAAACCTTCACGGCAACGAGCCGATCACGCCATATTTGCCCTACTCCTCAATATCACTCACGACAGGATGTGTGCTTTGTAAAGGACGGCCGCGCAAGATGCCGAAGCCGACGAGGGCCGCGGCCAGCACCGTCAGGGCGAAACCCGCGTAGGTGGTCGCCCTCAGGAAAGCTGCCGGCTCCCGGGCGGCGGTCAGCTCGCCGGGGAAGGCCAGCGCCAGGATGGTGCCGCTCAGCGCGATGCCGATTCCGGTCGTGACCTCGCCGGCGGTGTCGACGAGCGCGGCGCCGATGGTGGTCCGGTTCGACGGCAGGCCGCGCATCACGTTGGTGCCCGCCACGACACCGACCACGCGCATACCTGCCGCGACCAAGGCGAGCGCGAGGGCGATCCACACGTAGCCGAGCCCGCCGAACGCGGTGTAGACGGCGAGCCCGCACACGATCGAGGCGGCGCTGAGCCAGGCGGCCTTGGTGAGGCCGACGCGGATGATCAGGTGGCCGATGAGCGCGCCGCCGGCGATCAGGACGACAACCTGCGGCAGCATCCCGATGGCCGCTTGCGCGGGTGCCCAGCCCAGTCCGAGTTGGAGGTGCAGTGTCACGAGGTAGCCGAGGCCCGCGGTCGCCAGTCCAGACGCGGCTTTGAATGCCAGTCCGCTCGATACCAGGGGCCGGGCGAGGAGTTTCAGCTCGAGCAGCGGATGCCGGGCGGTCTTCTCGCGGAGGACGAAGCAGGTTCCGGCGACGAACGCGGCCGCGGTGGCGATCCAGGGCAGGGCCGAGGCGGCGCCCGCTTCGACGAAGAGTGTGGGGGCGACGAGCGTGAGGACGAGCGTCGCGGTTCCCAGGACGGCGCCCGCGACGTCGATCGGATCGCGGTGCAGGTCGGCCGGATCGTCGGCGGGGATGCCGGCGCGGATGCCGAGGAACGCGAGCGCGGCGACCGGCACGTTCACCAGCAGCAACGCCTGCCACGGGGCCACGGCGAGCACGAGGCCGCCGACGATGGGGCCGACGGCGAGGCCGATCAGGCCCACCGTCGAGATCAGCGTGGTCGCGCGGACGCGCAGCACGTCTTCGTCGAACAGGCGGAACGCGAGGGCGAGCGAGCCGGGTGTCGTCATCGCCGCGGCGATGCCCATGACGGCCCGTACGGCGATGAGCTGCCACGCGGCGGTGACGATCATCGTCGCCAGGCTGGCCACGCCGAGCAGTACGAGACCGATGAGCATGACCTCGCGCCTGCCCACCCGCTCGGCCAGTGCGCCGAACGCCAACATCAGTCCGCCGAACACGACGGAATACGCCCCGGTCACCCATAGCAGGGTGGTCGCGGAGGCGGAGAACTCGCGGCCGATGGTCGGCAACGCGAGAGTGAGGATCGAGTTGTCGAGCATCTCGAACAGGAACACGGCCGAGAGCCCGGAGAGAGCCGGCCACACTTCGACCAGGGACCGGCCTTGAACATGGGGACGCACAGCACACTCCTTCGCAAGGAAGGAGTGACGGTTCAGTCGATACCGCGTGTGCGCGTGCTCCACGGAGAGCACGTTTCTACCCCGATAGCGCGATCCTACGGCAGTCGTGAGGAGTTCGTCGCCTCACGCGTTTGGTCCTCTGGATGCGGTGCCGCCCGGCAGGCCGTGCCGACGTGTGCGAGTTACGGTGGGCTGGTGACGATCACCGGGTTCTTCTCCTCCTTCGAAACGGGTGATCCGCAGCCGGTGGATCCGGTGTTGCGTGTCGGCACCGGGCCGCGGTCGTCGCCGACGGCGAAGCCGGGCGTGGGGTTCACCGGCGCGCACGCCCTCCGCTTCGAGGGCACGCTCCGCGTGACGCTGTTCGAAGTGGACGTCGAGGTCACCGGCCACACTGAACTGTCCTATGTGGTCTTCCCCGAGGCCGAGGCCGAGGCCGACGCGGTCCCCAGTTACCGCAGCACGTTCGTGGCGCTCGACGTCGAGTTCACCGACGGCACGGCCGCCGGGTTCAGTGCCACCGGGCAGGGCCTGGACAAGACGCTGTACGTCGATCAGTGGAATCGGGTACGCCGACGGCTCGGCGAGTTCGCCGGACGGCGGATCGCCAGGATCGTCCTGGTCTGCGAACCGCCGCCCGGTGACGGCGTGCCCGGCGGCTGGGTGGACGACGTCCGGATCGCCGAGCGCGTGGTCGAGATCCGGGAGCCGGTCGAGCACGTCCGCACCACCCGCGGCACGCATTCCAGCGACAAGTTCTCACGCGGCAACAACTTCCCCGCCACGGCCGTCCCGCACGGCTTCAACTTCTGGACCCCGGTCACCGACGCGGGCGTCACCAACTGGCTCTACAGCTACCACCGGCACAACACCGCCGCGAACCGTCCGGCGCTGCAGGCGCTCGCGCTGTCGCATCAGCCCAGCCCGTGGATGGGTGACCGGCACACCTTCCAGGTGATGCCGGGGATCGGGCCGGTCGAGCCGGACCGATCCCGCCGCGCGCTCACCTTCTCCCATGACGACGAAATCGACCGGCCGCATCACTACGGTGTCCGGTTCGACAACGGCATCACCGCCGACATCGCCCCGGCAGAGCACGCCGCACTGATGCGGTTCACTTTCCCGGGTGATCGCGGCTGGCTGCTGTTCGACAACGCCCGCAACCGTGGCGGGCTGCGACTGAACGCGGCGAACGGCGTGGTCACCGGGCACACCTGGGTACGCAGCAGGCTGTCGACCGGCGCGCGGCGGATGTTCGTCCACGCCGAGTTCGACGTCACCGCCGTACGAGGCGGGAAGATCCGGCGTCCGATGTGGCGCACGGTCACCGGGTTCCTGGAGTTCGCGGCGAGCGAGGTGACGATGCGGATCGCGACGTCGCTGATCAGTCTCACGCAGGCGAAACGGAACCTCGACCTGGAGATCCCCACCGGGACGACCTTCGAACAGGTCCGGGACCAGGCCCGTGACGCGTGGTCGGAGATACTGGGCCGGGTCGAGATCGAGGGCGCGACCGAAGACCAGCGCGACACCTTCTACTCCAACCTCTACCGCCTGTTCCTGTACCCGAACTCCGCGCACGAGGACACGCCGAAGGGCGTCCGCCACGCGAGCCCCGTCGTCCGCCGGTTCCTGCCGAGCACCCGCACACGGACCGGCGCGAAGGTCGTCGACGGCGAGATGTACGTCAACAACGGCTTCTGGGACACCTACCGCACCACCTGGCCCGCGTACGCCCTGCTCACTCCCGGCCGGTGCGGGCGGATGATCGACGGGTTCGTCCAGCAGTACCGCGAAGGCGGCTGGATCTCGCGCTGGTCCTCCCCCGGCTACGCCAACCTGATGACCGGCACCAGCTCCGACGTCGCCTTCGCCGACGCGTACCTCAAGGGCGTCCGGGACTTCGACGTCGAGGCGGCCTACGAAGCGGCACTGAAGAACGCGACGGTGACTCCGCGCGGGCAAAGCGTCGGCCGGAAGGGCCTGCACGAGTCGATCTTCCTCGGGTTCACGCCCACCTCGGTCCACGAGGGCCTGTCGTGGGCGCTCGAAGGCTGCGTGAACGACTTCGGCCTGGCCAATCTCGCCGAAGCGCTCGGCCGCCACGACGACGCCGCGTACTTCCGGCAGCGCTCGCGGCAGTACGCGAACCACTTCGACCACCGGATCGGGTTCTTCCAGGGCCGCAACCGCGACGGCAACCGCCACTTCGCCGCCGAGGGCTACGACCCGGAGGCGTGGGGCGGCGACTTCACCGAGACGAACTCCTGGAACACCGCCTTCTCCGTGCCCCACGACGGTGCCGGGCTCGCCGCGCTGCACGGCGGCACCGAAGCGCTGGAGTCCAAACTGGACACCTTCTTCGCGACGCCGGAGACCGGCCGCAAACCGGGTTCCTACGGTGGCCTGATCCACGAGATGACCGAAGCCCGCGACGTCCGGATGGGACAGTACGGGCATTCCAACCAGCCCTCGCACCACATTCCCTGGATCTACCACTACGCGGGCGCGCCGTCGAAGACGCAGCGGATCGTGCGCGAGGTCCTGCGCCGACTCTACGTCGGCGGTGACCTGGGCCAAGGCTATCCGGGCGACGAGGACAACGGCGAAATGTCCGCCTGGTACGTCTTCGCCGCCCTCGGGTTCTACCCACTGGCCATGGGCAGCCCCGAATACGCGATCGGCTCGCCGCTGTTCACGAAGGCGACCGTCCATCTGGAGAACGGGAAGGACCTGGTCATCACCGCGCCCGGCAACACCGAACGCACCGTGTACGTCCACGGGCTGACGATCGACGGACGCCCACACGAAACCAGCACCCTCCCGCATTCAGTGCTGGCCGAGGGCGCGGCGCTGGAGTTCACAATGGGCGAGCAGCCGTCGGACTGGGGCCGCTCCCCCGTCGAACCGGCCGCCCCGGACCCGCTCACGGACATCACGGTGGGCGACGGCGCCCTGTTCGACGACACCACCAAGACCGAGGTCACCTTCCCCGGCGGCAAACCCGTCGTCGAGTTCCCCGTCGAAGACAGCCACCGTGACGTCGTGATGTACACGCTGACCTCGGGAAGCCGCCGCGGCGATCCGCGTTCGTGGGTGCTGGAGGGATCCGACGACGGAGAGCACTGGATACCACTGGACCGGCGTGAAGGCGAGAAGTTCCGCTGGCGCCGTCAGACCCGGCCCTTCGCCCTCTCCGAGCCCGCGAGGCACGCCAGATACCGTCTCCGCATCACCTCGTCCACCACCCGGCGGGTCACCCTCGCCCAAGGAGAGCTGCTCGCCCGATGATCTCCCGCATTACCCAGGCCACGACCGATCGTCTGGTCGCCTCCGACCCCGGCCTGGTCCGGCTCCGGCTCGGCTTCTCGGCCGTGCTCAGCATCGTCGTCGCCGTGCTGGCCATCCTGCCGTTCCACCAGCCGCTCACGGTCACCCTCGTCGCCGCGATCGCCGCGATGACCTCCGCCTTCACCGTCAACGACGCCACCTCCGGCCAGCAGGCGGTGACGTTGATCTCGGCGCTCGTGCTCGGGGCCGCGTCGCTCACCGCGGCGAGTGCGGGTTCCGCGTTCCCACCGCTGGACAGCGTCGTATTCGTACTGCTGATCTTCGTCGCGGTCTACGCGCAGCGGTTCGGATCTCGCGGGATCGCGCTGGGATCGATCTCGTTCTTCCTGTTCTTCTTCGCGATGTTCCTGCAGACACACCTGAAACAGGTCCCGGTCCTGCTACTGGCGCTGACCATCGGGATCGCGGCGAACGCGGTCGTCCGGTTCGTCCTGCTCCGCAGGCACACCGACGCGGAATTCCTCCGGATCCGGCGGGCGTTCCGCGCGAGGCTCGCGGCGGTCATCCGCGCGGCCGAGGACTACCTCCTGGTCGGCGGCAGCGAGCGCACCCGCAAACGGCTCCGCACCACCAACGCCCGTCTGCACGAGACCGTGCTGCTCATCGAGGACACCGCGCCCGAGGTGACCGGCGCGGATTCGGCGAACCGGCTGCGCCGCCGCGCGATCGAGGTCGAACTGGCCGTGCAGTGGCTGACGATCACCGTGCAGCGCACCTGCGCCGAGGAACTCGGCGAGGACGTCCGAGACGACCTGGTCGCACGCCTGCGGCGGTTCCGGTCGCTCATCGAACGCGACCCGCGGGAACTGCCCCTGATCAGCGAGACCGAAGAATTCAGCAGGATGCTGGTGGAAGGCAGCCGCATCGACGAGCACGCCGCGACAGGCGACGGGGTCCGACGGGCCATCGCCGAACTCGCGCTGGCCGACGTACGGGCTCAGCGGGTCGCCGAACACGACGTCTCCGATACCGCCGACGACCCCGAGGATCCGGAAGAGGAGAAGTCGTCGGCGTTCGCCTACGACAACCAGACACGCAGCGCCATCCAGGCCGTCGTCGGCGGCGGGCTCGCCGTCCTCGGCGGGGAACTGGTGTCGAGCCAGCGGTGGTACTGGGCCGTCCTGACCGTGTTCGTGGTGTTCATCGGCTCGTCCACGGCGGGGGCGACGTTCGTCAAGGGCGTCCGCCGGCTCGGCGGCACGCTGATCGGCATCGTGGGCGGCCTGGTGCTGACCCTCCTGGTCTCCGGCAGCGTGCCGGCGACGCTGGCACTGATCCTGGTGTGCGTCTTCGGCATGGTCTACATGGCGCGCGTGTCGCAGGTGATCATGGCCTTCTTCATCACCAGCATGCTCGGGCTGCTCTACAGCCTGCTGGGAACCTTCAGCCTCGAGGTGCTGTGGATCCGCGTCGCGGAGACCGCGGTCGGCGCGGCGGCCGGCGTGCTGGCGGCCGTGGTGATCGTGCCGGTCCGCACCCGTGCGGTGATGCTCGACGACGTCTCGTCGTTGCTGGACGAGCTGGACGAGTTCGTCGAGAAAGCCGCGGGCTTGCTGTCCGGCGCGGAGAACGTGAGCGTCATCGAGAAGTCGCGCGATCTGGACCGGGCGGTGGACAAGGTCCGTACGACGATCGAACCGCTCACCCATCCGGTGAATCTCAGCAGCCGCCGCGACTACGGCTGGCACGTGCTGACGACGGTGGAGACGATCGCCTTCCGCGCCCGGCATGTCGCGGCGCGGTCGCAGGCCGGGTTGCTGGTGAACGAGGCGGATCGGCTGATGCTGTACACCGGGCGGATCCGGGACAACATCGCCGTGTTGAGGAAGGCGACGAGTGCTCCCGGCGGTTCCGGACACGGGACGCTGGTCCGCGACGACGGAACGCCGGTGGCGGACCGGATCGACGATCCGCAGGCGCGTTCGGTGCTCACCAGCCTCGGGCATCTCGACGAGACGGTGATCGCGCTGGGCCGGGCGTTCGGTGTGGAGGCCACCGATCCCGCACCTTCCGCGAAAGGGTGACGGCCTCCTTCGCCGGAGCTCGAAGAAGGCCGCCACCTCACCGGATCAGTTCTTCGGCTTGGGACAGGGTTTCCAGGAGAAGTGGTAGGTGGTCTTGATCGCGCCGTCAGTCGAGTCCATGGTGACGAAACTGGTGGTCTTCTTCGGATCGGAAGTGCCGACCGCGGCCCGCAATTCCGTGTTGATGTTGAAGTTCCGGTCCTCACCGCAGGGCTTGTAGACGATGGCGCCGACTTCGATCTCGTCGGTGAACTGCCAGTTGTCCTCGAACGGACCCTTCAGGTTGTGATTCACATAGGAGGTCGGCGAATTGCCCTGGAAGTAATAGTTCGCCCGCTCCAGTCCGGTCGCTCCCGCCGCCAAGGACGCGAATCCGCGGTAATCCGCGCTCGCGATACCGTAGGTGAATCCCTGCGGCACGTGAACGTAGAGATTGAGCTGGCAGTTCTTCCGGATGTCGGTCGGTTTCGCGCCGACACCGACCTGGGCGGTGTATTCGCTGTAGGTGACCGTGAACGCGGTATTGTCCGGCGAGACGGAAACGGCCGCGGTACCCGGTCTGCAACCGGTCCCGTTGACGGTCACCACATCGATGATTATCTTGTCGGCAGGCGCGGCAGGCGGCACCCAGCCATTCGGTGCGACGACCGACGAGAAAAGCGTTACGGCAGCGACCAGCGCATTGAGCATGGGGTTCCTTCCCAAAACTTCCACACGGCGGGGAACTGGGCGGATCCGATGTCAGCGGGACGATCCTTTCCCGACCGCCCGCCGATCGGACGAAACGGTTTCGGCCACCGGAAAACGCGGCGACCGGCAAAACGGGTCGCCGGGAACACTCGTCACCGCCGGAGGAGCGATGACGAGCGGCGACGTCCTGACGCGAGGCGGACGAGACCTGGTCAGGGCATGGGTGGGACGGCCTTCTTCCAGACGGGAAGCAGGCCGTCACCCTGGCGTTGTCAGGAGGTCGGGCAGGTCTTCCAGGAGAAGTGGTAGGTGGTCTTGACCGCTCCGTCGGTCGAATCCATCGTGAGGAAACTGGTGGTCTTCTTCGGGTCCGAGGAACCCGCAGCGACCCGCAGTTCGGTGTTCACGTTGAGATTCCGGTCTTCACCGCACGGCTTGTAGACGATGACGCCACCTTCGGCCTCGTCGCGGAATTGCCAGTTGTCCGACAAGGGCCCGTTGAGCGGATGACTCACATGCGCGGTCGGTGAATTACCCTGGAAGTAGTAATTCGCCCGCTGCAGCCCCTTGGCGCCGGATTCGAGCGAGGCGAATCCGCGGTAATCAGCACTGGCGATACCGTAGGTGAATCCCTGCGGCACGTGAACGTAGAGATTGAGCTGGCAGTTCTTCCGGATGTCGGTCGGTTTCGCGCCGACACCGACCTGCGCGGTGTATTCGCTGTAGGTGACCGTGAAGGCGCTGTTGTCCTTGGCGACGGCCACGGCCGAGGAACCGGCGGACAGCCGGAGCCATTGACGGTGACCACGTCGATGACGACCCGGTCCGGCGGCGGTACCGGCGGCGGCGACCAGCTATTGGGTGTTATTATCGACGAGAAAAGTGACACGGCGGCGACCACTGTAGTGAGCATGGGGTCCTTCCCAAAACTTCCACACGGGGGGCGGGGAACTGGGCGGACTCAGGTTAGCGAAACGATCTTCACGCTGCCGCCCGCCGATCGGACGAAAACACCCCGGCAATCGGTTCATGAAATAGATTTATGGGCTGTAACCGTTTTCCGGGGCCGACCGGAACAACAAAAGTCCCGAAAAACACCACTTCGTTCGCACGATATGAAAACACCTCCGCGTCCAGGGTGTTGACGATTCCGGAGAGACAACCGCGAGCACGCGGCACTGACCATCCCGCAAGGTGTCCAGCACTCTCGGCGCCGGCCCACCGGGCCCCGAAGTCGCGGCTCTCGTTCTCCGTACTGCGCAGAAGATTTCCTCTGTGCCGTTCGAGCCCGCAACATGAGCCGACGAACGATTCGACATCGAACCCTTCGATGGGCCCGCTATGCTGTCGGACGTGCAGAAACCGACCGCGGCCCCCATCGGCGTCGTCCTCGCCAAGACCGCCAAGACCGTCGGGCGCTCCTTCGACCAAGCCCTCGCCACCGAAGGCGGCTCACAGCCCGTATGGCAGATCTTGATCACACTGAAAACCCGGCGCGTCGCCAACCAGCGCGAACTCGCGACCGCGGTCGGCATCCAGGGCGCCACCCTCACCCATCACCTCAATGCCATGGAGAGCACCGGACTGATCACCCGGCAGCGCGATCCGAACAACCGGCGGGTACATGTCGTCGAACTCACCGACGAGGCCGAAACGGTCTTCCGCCGGCTCGCCAAAGCCGCGATCGCACACGACAAGCGGCTCCGCGCCGGATTCACCGCCGAAGAGATCACCACCCTGGCCGGACTGCTGTCACGACTCGCCGCGAACGTGACCAGCGGTGGTATCGATCAAGAAAACAGTGACTGGACGCACCCGAACGACAACTCGGGACAGGACTAGCATCGCGGTACAAAGTCGATGTCGCCTCAAGCTGGAGAACCGCAATGACCCAAGCCCCTGTCAACGTCACCGTCACCGGTGCGGCCGGCCAGATCGGCTACGCGCTGCTCTTCCGCATCGCGTCCGGTCAGCTGCTCGGCCAAGACACCCCGGTGAAGCTGCGGCTCCTGGAGATCCCGCAGGCGGTCAAGGCGGCCGAGGGCACCGCGATGGAACTCGAAGACGGCGCGTTCCCGCTGCTCGCGGGCATCGACATCTTCGACGACCCGAAGCAGGCCTTCTCGGGCGCGAACGTCGCACTCCTCGTCGGCGCCCGCCCCCGCGCCAAGGGCATGGAGCGCGGCGACCTGCTCGAGGCCAACGGCGGCATCTTCAAGCCGCAGGGCGAGGCCATCAACGCCGGCGCGGCCGACGACATCAAGGTCCTCGTGGTCGGCAACCCGGCCAACACCAACGCCCTCATCGCGCAGGCGCACGCCCCCGACGTCCCGGCCGAGCGCTTCACCGCCATGACCCGCCTCGACCACAACCGCGCCCTCGCGCAGCTGTCGAAGAAGCTCGGCGTACCGGTGACCGAGCTGAAGAAGGTCGCGATCTGGGGCAACCACTCCGCGACCCAGTACCCGTCGATCGCGCACGCCGAGGTGTCCGGCAAGCCCGCGACCGAGGTCTTGACCGACCAGCAGTGGCTCGCCGACGACTTCATCCCGACCGTCGCCAAGCGCGGCGCGGCGATCATCGAAGCCCGCGGCCTGTCCTCCGCCGCTTCGGCCGCCTCCGCCGCCATCGACCACGTCCACACCTGGGTCAACGGCACCCCCGAAGGCGACTGGACCTCGGCGGCGGTCGTCTCCGACGGCTCCTACGGTGTCCCGGAAGGCCTGATCTCCTCGTTCCCGGTCACCGCCGCGAACGGCGAGTACAAGATCGTCCAGGGCCTGGAGATCGACGACTTCTCGCGCGCACGCATCGACGCTTCGGTCAACGAACTGGCCGAAGAGCGTGACGCCGTGAAGAAGCTCGGCCTCATCTGAGCCTGAACCACTCCGCGAAGGCGGCCGCGCCCCTAGGGACGCGGCCGCCTTTCCGTGTCAGCCCGCCTTGATGATCATGTCGAGGTTCGCGCGGGTGGTCTCCAGCTCGCCGATCGCCTCGTCGATCCGGTCACGCTGCTGCCGCAAGGCATCGACCAGCTCGGGACAATCCGGCGTCAGCCAGCCGTCCTCATCGACGATGCACGGCAAAATCTCCAGGATCTGGGCGGTGTTCAACCCGGCCCCCAGCAGAATCCTGATCCGCCGCACCGCCGCCACATCGGCGTCGCCGTACACGCGATAACCACTCGGCCGCCGCTCCGGCGTCAGCAGCCCCTGCTCCTCGTAATACCGCAACGCGCGCTCGCTGACCCCCGTCCGCCGCGCGAGTTCCCCGATCCGCATCCGCTCTCCCGACTTGACTCTCACGTCAATGTCAAGGTTTAGCTTAGCCGCCATGACCACCGTGACCGTCCTCGGACTCGGCCCCATGGGCCACGCCCTCGCCGCCGCGTTCACCACCGCCCACCACCCCACCACCGTGTGGAATCGCACTCCTGGCAAGGAAAACGGCCTCCACGCCACCATCGCCACGACCGCGGCGGAGGCGATCGCGGCCAGCCCGCTCGTCGTCGTCTGCGTGCGGGACTACCGCGCGGCGCGGTCCATCCTCGACACCGACGCACTCAAAGGCCGCACCCTCGTCAACGTCACCGGCGGCTCACCACGGCAGGCCCGCGAACTCGCCGCTTGGGCGGCGGACCACGGCATCGACTACCTCGACGGCGTCATCGTGGCGACCACCGACGCGATCGGCGGCCCGGACGCCGCCTTCTTCTACAGCGGCCCCGCCGAGGTCTACGAGAAGCACAGGGGCACCCTCGCCGCCCTCGGCGAGAACGCGCAGTACGTCGGCGACGACCCCGGCCGGGCCGCCGCCTTCGACGCGTCCCTGCAGGACATGCTCTGGACCTCCATGAGCGGCGTGATCCACATGCTCGCCCTCGCCAAAGCCGAGAACATCGACGCCAATGACATCGCCACGCACGCGAAGGCACTACTCGGGTTCTTCCCGGACATGATCGACCTCCTCGCCGGCCAGGTCTCCTCGGACCGATACCCCGGCGACCACGGCACACTCACCTCCACAGCGGCGACGATGGACCACATCCTCGACACCATCCGGGCCCGCGACCTCGACAACGGCGTCCTCACCGCGGCCCGCGCCCAAGTGCAACGAGCGATCGACACCGGCCACGGATCCGACGGCTTCGGCAGACTCGCCGCGCTCTGACCCCACCAACCTTGTGAGCGGCTGTGTAGAGGTACATGAAGGCCCCCTTCCTTGCGTCTAACGCAAGGAAGGGGGCCTTCATGTACCTCTACACGACACAATGGACCCGTGCCCCTGAACGCGCTCCTCACCGGCCAGCCGTCGGAAGTCCTCACCCGGGCCCTCGCGCTCCCCCTCGCCGAGCGGAAAGCCCTGATCCCCCACCTCCTGGCCGTGTTCAAGGACAGCAGCGAGTTCACCGAGGTCAAGCCCAACACTTACGGCGCTCGGGACCCGCTCAAGGGCCAGCAAGCCGCGACCGCGCTCTGGACCGCCCTCCCCGCCTCCGACCCACTCCTCGGCAAACTCTGGATCGCCTCACCCACGATCCTCGAACGCGTCCTACAGGACCGGCCGCTCGCCGAACGCAAGACGATGGCCCTGCGCCTGATCCGGAACCAGACCGCCTGGGAAGCCATCCGCCGCATGGTCCTCGACGGCGACCTCGAACCCCTCCGGACACCCGACTACTACGCGGGCTGGTTTCGCTGGGCCGGCCGCTTCGGCGGCAAACCCCTCGCCGAACGCCTCCGGATCGAACCCGAAGCCCTCACCGAACTCTGGGAACTGCTCACGGTCGAAGGCACCGGTGACACCAGCTTCGCGGCCTTCGACAAGTACGTCCGCAACGAGGACAAATGGTCCACCGCGCTGCTCGAACTGACCGCGACCGGGTCCGCGGTGAACACCGGATCGGATTCGGCGATGAGCCGGTTCACCATGGACGGTGGTATCCAGAACCGCGTGCGGGCGACCTTCCCCAGCACGAGAAGTGCCTGGGCCGCCTGCGCTCCCGGTTCGAGAAAACCCTCGAAGAGCACCGGTGTCCGAACGCTCTCGGCCTGTTCCAGCAAGACCTCGGTGATCACAGGTCAACTCTAGCCAGACCCCTCTGATGATCTTTGCGGATCTTTTCTTTTCTGACTTGGATCAATTTTGTTTATTGTCAGCCTGTATAGGTCGTTATACACTTAACATCTCAGGGCTGGGTGGCCCGACGTCGGCGGTAGGCGCGCTGCTGGCACGCCCTTGAGCAGTAGTCGCGCGGCCTGCCCCGGCCTCCCCCGTCCAGGACTTTGCCGCACATGACGCACTCCCCTCCCCCAGTTTTATCACGCATTACCTCACTCCCCTGGCTGTCGACGAGCATCTGCACGCCGTCCAGCGTGCGTTGCAGCCCGAACTCGAAGGGGTCGAGCGGCGCGTCCATTCCTCCGCTCCGCCACAACTTTTCCAAGGCAGGGTAGGCGTCGAGACGCTCGAACAGGGACTCGCGTTCGCTCCACCAGCGTTCGTGGGAGATACCCGTGCTCCGCTGGAGTTCCGCGGTCTCCCCCGCCTGCCGCGCGACGGACTCGACGAAGCCGCCCACCAGATTCACCACGGCGATCACCTGCGCGGGCGCCAAATCGCTGCGCGACGCGACGTCGAGGGCGTGGTCGTAGCCGGCCATGATGTTCGGCCCAGGAAGGCGGCGGGTCCCGGCGCTGTGGACCAGCCAGGGATGCCGTCGGTGCAGTTCCCACGCCCGCCGCGCCCAGCGTTCGAGACCGGCTCGCCAGCCGAGTCCGGCCGCGGACTCCAGTGGGAGTTCGCCGTACACGGCGTCGCGCATGAGTTCCACCAGTTCGGCCTTGCCGGGAACGTACCGGTAGAGCGACATCGTGGTGGTGCCGAACCGTTCCGCGACCTTGCGCATCGACAGCGCGTTGAGCCCTTCCTCGTCGGCGACCTCGATCGCCGCGGCGACGATCCTGCCGAGACTCAATCCTGGCCGATCCGGCCCAGGTGCACCCCAGAGCAGCTCGATCGCGCGCTCCGGGTCCGCCTGCGCGTCCTCTTCCGCCACCCTGTTCCCCTTGACGCTCATCGCTCTTGCGTGTTTAGCTGATAAACCTCAGTATATCCCATAAACAACACCTCGGAGCACTTCAACATGCCTGAAATCAGGTTCCACGTGTCCCCCGACGGCCGGGACGACTGGCCCGGTACCGCCGACCGACCTTTCGCCACACCGAAAGGAGTACAAGGCGCCGTCCGCTCCGTCACCGCCGAGATGACGGGGGACATCATCGTCACCTTCTCAGCAGGTGTCTACCACCTCGAAGAACCCCTTGCCTTCGACGACGCGCGATCCGACTCCGGCAAGAACGGCTTCCGCGTGCTCTACCAGGCCCACGGCTACGGAACGCCGGAGCAGGCAAAGGTCGAATTGAACGGCGGCCGGGTGATCACCGGCTGGTCAGCACGCGACGACGGCGTCTGGACCGCGCCGATCGAAGACCTCGAACCACGACGTCTTTCCGTCGACGGCCTCCCGGCGACGCGCGCGGCACGGGCCGGACTCCCCGGAAGTGTGACGAAAACTGGCGCTGGTTACGTCACGGACAGTCTGGAGCCGCAGTCCTGGCCGGATGCCTCTGGAGTGGAGTTCGTCTACCCCGGCGTCTACCCGTGGTCCGAGGCCCGCCTCGCGGTCGCTTCGATCACCGGCGACGACACCTCGACCACCATCACCATGGCTCAGCCCGCCTTCGGCCATGCCGGGTCCCTCTACGACTCGAAGTGGTACGGCGCCGGTGGAGACGGCACCTGGGACGGCCTCGCCGCGCCTTCCGTCCTCGAGAACAACGTGGCCTTCCTGACCGAGCCAGGTACCTTCGCCGTCGACCACACCGAGCCGGGCGCCCATGTCCTGCACTATCGCCCACGAACCGGGGAAGAGATCGGCAAGACGAGTGTCGTCGCCCCCGTACTCGAAACGCTCGTCAGCGGACAGGGTGTGCACGACATCGTGCTACGCGGCTTCACCTTCGCCGACGCGGGCTGGTCAGGACCCACTCGCACCGGTGGCTACCTGCACTATCACGGGAATGCCCGCTACGAACACGGCGAGTTCCAGAAGATCGATCTCGGCGCGGATGTCGGCTACGTCCACGTCCCGGCCACCCCGGTTCAGTTGCCCGCCAACGTCAGCTTCGCCTCGGCCAACCGGATCGTATTGGAGAACAACCACTTCACCCGCCTCGGTGCGGGCGGTCTGCTGATCGACGACTGTGCCGACGTCGAGGTCCACCGGAACGTCTTCGACGAGATCTCCGGAAGCGGGATCGCCGTCCACTCGAGCACCCGGGTGTCGATCGAGGACAACCTCGCCCACCGCACCGGCACCGAGTACCGCGGCTCGCCCGCCGTCCTCGTGGTCGAATCCGAGGAGACGACCGTGGCGCACAACGAGATCCGCGACGTCCCGCACAACGGCATCGTGGTCACCGGCGGCGAACGGGCCAGGGACACGCGGGTGATCGGAAACCTCGTCGAACGCAGCATGGGGAAGCTCATGGACGGCGGCGGGATCTACCTGTCCGCGCCACAGGGCTCTTCGTTCGCCAGTGGCGCGGTGGTCCGCGGCAACGTCATCCGGGACGTGCTCACCTCGTACAACTTCGGGCTCTACGCCGACTACGGCGCCGCGTGGATCACCGTGATCGGGAACATCGTCCACGGCGCCGACACCCCGATCGTGCTTCACGTGGGACCGCCGATGGAGAACGTCGCTTTCATCGGCAACTTCTGGGACGCCCTGCCCGACGGTTACGACAACGCACCCAAGACGGTGACCCTCGCCGGGAACACCGTGCTACCCAAGGAAACTTTCGAGGACGCACTCAACGCCGACCCGGCAGGCGCCGACATCCTCGAGCGAGTGGGACAACGCCACTGGCCCGCCGTATAGGTCGTTATACACTTCTTCTTGATTTCGCCGAGCCGGCGGATGCCTTCGTCGAGATCGACCAGATCGGCGGTGGCCGCGAAGCCCAGTCGCAGGATAGGGCCCGCCGGTTCCGTGGCGAAGAACCGCTCCCCTGCCCCGGCCACCGCCCTACCGCACTCTCGACGGCCGGGCAGCGGCGCGCACTCCGAATAGGCGGCTCGTGAGTGGCAATTCGGGTTCCAGCGAACCCTGTCTTAGGTACCTACTCGTGCCTGCGCCTTGCTGTCGTGAAGTACGTGATGGCCCCCTTCCTTGCGCTAGGCGCAAGGAAGGGGGCCATCACGCGCCGACCCGCTCGCGAACAGCAAGTGGTCGTCAGGCACCGGCGAGGCCGCGGCGCTTGAGCAGCGGCTCGATCTCCGGGTCACGGCCACGGAACGCGCGGAACGCTGCCATCGGGTCGACGCTGCCACCCCGCCCGAGCAGTTCACGGCGGAAGTGGTCGCCGTTCTCCCTGGTGAGCCCGCCGTTCTCGCGGAACCACTGGACGGTGTCCGCGTCGAGGACCTCGCTCCAGATGTAGGAGTAGTACCCGGCGCTGTAGCCACCGCTGAAGACGTGCGCGAAGTAGGTGGTGCGGTAGCGCGGCGGCACGGCCTCCAGCGCGACCCCGGCCTTGGTCAGCGCCTCGGCCTCGAACCGCTGGACGTCGTCGATGGTGTCGTCGGTGCCGAGCGCGTGCCACGCCTGGTCCAACAGGGACGCAGCGAGGTATTCGGTCGTGGAGAACCCTTCGCCGTATTGCTGCGAGGCCAGGAGCTTGTCGATCTGCTCCTGCGGCAGCGGTTCACCGGTCACGTGGTGCTTGGCGTAGTTGGCCAGCACCTCGGGCCACAGCATCCACATTTCGTTGACCTGCGAGGGGTACTCGACGAAGTCACGCGGGACGTTGGTGCCGGAGAACGTCGGGTACTCGACGTCGGAAAGCAGCGAGTGCAGGGCGTGCCCGAACTCGTGGAAGGCGGTGACGACCTCGTCGAAGGTCAGCAGGGTCGGCTCCCCCGCCGGCGGCTTGGCGACGTTGAGGACGTTCACCACGACCGTCTTGGTGCCCAACAGCTTCGTCTGGTCGACGAAGTTGTTCATCCAGGCGCCGCCGCGCTTGGAGTCGCGGGCGTAGTAATCCATCAGGAACAGGCCGAGTTCGGCGCCGTCGGCGTCGAAGACCTCGAAGATCCGGACCTCGGGGTGGTACTTCGGCAGGTCTTCGCGCTCGGTGAAGCTCAGGCCGTAGAGCTTGGACGCGGCGAAGAAGACGCCGTCGGTCAGTACTCGGTTCAGCTCGAAGTACGGGCGCAGCGCGGCGGTGTCGACATCGAACCGGTCCTTGCGGACGCGTTCGGCGTAGAACGCCCAGTCCCAAGGCCGCAGGATCGCGCCGGGGATGTCGGCTTCGAGGTAGCGCTGCAGCTCTTCGGCCTCCGCCTTGGCGTTGGCGACCGCGACCGGTGCGAGGCGTTCCAGCAGACCGACAGCGGCCTCGGCGGTCTTCGCCGTCTCGTCTTCGATGACGTACGAGGCGTGGTCGGGGAAACCGAGCACGGCGGCGCGTTCGGCGCGCAGCCGGGCCAGTTCGGCCACGAGCCGGTTGTTGTCGAACTCGTTGCCCCGATTGCCGCGCGACACCGACGCGGTGAAGATCCGCTCACGCAGCGCGCGGTCCTCCAGCGACGCCAGCGCCGCCTGTGCGGTCGGCAGGGTCAGCTTCAGGACGTATTTGCCCTCCTCGCCCGCGGTCTCGGCGGCGGTGGCGATGGCGTCGTCGGTGAGCCCGGCGAGTTCCTTGACGTCGTCGACGACCACGGCGAGTTCGTTGGTGTCCTTGAGCAGGTTTTGCTGGAACCGGGTCGACAGCGTCGAGAGCTGTTCGTTCAGCGCGCGCAGCCGCTTCTGGTCGGCTTCGGGAAGACCGGCCCCGGCGCGGCGGACGTCGGTGTGGTGCCGTTCCAGCAGGCGCAGCGACTCGGGGTCGAGACCGAGTTCAGCCCGACGCTCGAACAGGGTGTTGATCCGGGCGAACAGCGCCGGGTTCAGGTTGATGGCGTCGGCGTGCGCGGCCAGCCGCGGCGCCATCTCGGCCTGCACGCGCTGGATCTCGTCGTTCGCGTTGGACCCCGCGAGGTTGAAGAACACGCTGGAGACGCGGGACAACAGCCTGCCGGACTCCTCCAGCGCGACGATGGTGTTCTCGAAGGTCGGCGGCTCGGGCGAACCGGCGATTTCGTCGATCTCCGCGGTGTGCTCGGCGAGTCCGGCTTCGAAGGCGGGCAGGAAGTGCTCGTCGGCGATCCGGTCGAACGGAGGAAGGGCGTAGGGCAGCTCACTCGGCGCGGCGAACGGGTTGTCCTGCGAAATCATCGGTGTTGCTCCCGGGTCGTCGAATCTGCTGGTCTGGCCACCTTACGGGCAGCGAGGGGCCGGTGGATGCCGTCCGTGGCGGTGACGCCGACGTCGGCGATGGTCACGCTCCGGTGGTACCGCCCACCACCGCGTCGGAGCTCTGCTTTCCCTTGCGGCGCTTGGCTTTGGCCGGGGGTTCCGGTGGGGCGATCCCGGTGAGGTCGCCGCCGTTGTCGTTGACGCGCAACACGAACGGACGAGTCTCGGTGTAGCGGACGACCGAAACCGAACCGGGGTCGACCACGATCCGCTGGAAGGAATCGAGGTGCTGGCCGAGCGCGTCGGCGAGGATCGCCTTGATCACATCGCCATGGCTGCATAAGAGCCACACCGCGTTGTCCCCGTGTTTCGCGGTGATCCGGGCGTCGTGCGCGCGGACGGCCGCGACCGAGCGGGCCTGCATCTCGGCCAGTCCTTCGCCACCGGGGAAGACCGCGGCCGAGGGATGCGCCTGCACGACCTTCCACAGAGGTTCGGAAAACAGGTCCTTGAGCGCGCGGCCCGTCCATTCGCCGTAGTCCACTTCGGACAAACCGGGCTCTTTGACCTTGTCCAGGCCCCGTGCCTCGGCCAGCTTCGCGACCGTCTGACGGCAGCGGAGCATCGGCGACACCACCAGTTCGGCCAGCGGCACCGGCGCCAGCCGGTCGACCAGCGCGGCCGCCTGCGCCCGGCCGGTGTCGTCCAGGCCGACCTTGGGCGTGCGCCCGGCGAGGACGCCCGAACCGTTCGCCGTGGACTTGCCGTGGCGCAGAAGGATCACAGTACTCACGTGGCCCACCCTACGTGTCGCGCTTTGCCGGACCTTGCGTTTCGTCCTCTGAATGCGGTGGTTGCACGCGCAAGGACCGCATCCAGAGGACGAAACGCGTGGGGTTTACAGATGCGGACCGGCCCCCGGGTCGAGGACGCCGGTGAAGATCAGCACGAACAGCAGGACACCGAGCACGAGCCGGTAGATCACGAACGGCACGAAGCTCTTGGTCTTGATATAGGACATCAGCCACGCGATGACGGCGTAGCCGACGCCGAACGCGACCAGCGTCGCCAGGATCGTCGGACCCCATTGCGCCGGGGCGCCGTCCTTGCCGATGTCGGTGAGCTTGTACAGCCCCGAGCCGAACACCGCCGGCAGCGCCAGCAGGAACGAGTACTCCGCGGCTTCCGCGCGGGTGTAGCCGAGCAGCAGCCCGGCGCTGGTGGTGCCACCGGAGCGGGAGACACCCGGGATCAGCGCCAGCGCCTGCGCGAAGCCGAACCCGAGACCGTGCGGAACGGTCAGGTGGTCGAGGGTCCGCTCCTGCTTTCCGATGCGGTCGGCCACCAGGAGGATCAGGCCGAACACGATCAGCGTGGTCGCGGTGATCCGCAGGTCACGGAAGGTTTCGTCGATCGCGTCCTGCAGCAGCAGGCCCAGCACGACGATCGGCAGCGAGCCGACGATGATCAGCCAGCCCAGCTTGGCGTCGGGGTCCTGCCGCCAGTCTTTCTTGTAGATCGAGAAGAACCAGGCTCGGAGGATCTTCCCGATCTTGGCCGAGAAGTACAGGATGACCGCGAGTTCGGTGCCGATCTGGGTCACCGCGGTGAACGCCGCGCCCGGATCGTCCCAGCCCGCGAGCGCCGCGGTGATCCGCAGGTGCGCGCTCGAAGAGATCGGCAGGAACTCGGTCAGGCCCTGGACGAGGCCGAGGACCAGTGCTTCGAACCATCCCATCAGGCGACACCGGCCAGTTCGATCGCCTCGGCCGCGGTCTCGAGAGCACGTGCGGAGCTCTCCGGGTCCGGCATGGAGGGCGCGACGGTCAACGTCGTGACCCCCGCCCCGGCGAAGGCCTGCATCCGGTCCGCGATCCGTTCCTTCGGCCCCAGCAGCGACGTCGCGTCGATGAACTCGAGCGGGACGGCGGCCATGGCGCCCGCGTAGTCCTTGCCGAGGTACTTCTGCTGAACGTCGGCCGCTTCGCGCTCGAAGCCCATTCGGCAGGCGAGCTGGTTGTAGAAGTTCTTCTCCCGGCTGCCCATCCCGCCGATGTACAGCGCCGCGTACCCGCGGACCGCGTCGGCGCAGGCCTTCCAGTCGTCACCGACCACGAGCGGGACGGTGGGGACGACGTCGAAGCCGTCGAGGGAACGCCCGGCCTTGTCCGCACCCGCCTGGATCAGCTTGAGCTGCTCGCCGGCGTGCTCGGGCGAGAAGAACACCGGCAGCCAGCCGTTGGCGATCTCACCGGTCAGTTCGAGGTTCTTCGGCCCGATGGCGGCCAGGTACAGGGGAATTTCTTCACGCACCGGGTGCACGGTCAGCGTCAGCGCCTTGCCGGGCCCGCCGGGCAGCGGCAGCTGGAAGTGGTCGCCGTCGTACTTGACCCGCTCCCGGCCCAGCGCCTTGCGGACGATCTCGACGTATTCGCGTGTGCGGCCGAGTGGCGACGCGAACTTCACGCCGTGCCAGCCTTCGGAGACCTGCGGGCCGGAAACACCGAGGCCGAGGCGGAACCGGCCACCCGAAAGCGTGTCCAGGGTCGCGGCGGTCATCGCGGTCATCGCCGGCGTCCGCGCCGGGATCTGCAGCACCGCACTGCCGACGTCGATCCGTGAGGTCTGCGCCGCCACCCACGCCAGCACCGTCGGCGCGTCCGAACCGTAGGCCTCCGCGGCCCACACGACCGCGTAGTCCAGTTCGTCCGCCTTCTTCGCCAATGCCAGGTTGGCCGCGTCGTTGCCCGCGCCCCAATAGCCCAAATTCAGTCCGAGTCGCACGGCGTGAATGTATCCAGCCGGGTGCCACTCCTCCGTTCAGGGTGTTGACACCGCGGTGACCCGGCCGGTGGTACTCGATCACGACACGCTCACCTGCTCCGTGTCCCGCACTTGCCTTCCGGCTAGGCTCGCCCGTCGTGGAAAAGCGACAGCTCGGCCGGTCGGGACTGCGGGTCTCGCGGATGGCCCTCGGGACCATGACGTGGGGTGGCGACACCGACTCCGAGGAGGCGGCCAGCCAGCTGGTCGCGTTCGTCGACGCCGGGGGCACCCTGGTGGACACCGCCGACATCTACACCGAGGGCGAGAGCGAACGCGTTCTCGGCGCGCTGCTCGGCGATCTCGTGCCGCGGGACGACATCGTGCTCGCCACCAAGGCCGTCGCCCGCCGCACCGACGGCCCGTTCGGCGGCGGCGCGTCGCGCGGCGCACTGCTGAGCGCGCTCGAAGGCTCGCTGCGCCGCCTCGGCACCGACCACATCGATCTCTGGCAGCTGCACGCCTGGGACACCACAGTGCCGGTCGACGAGACCCTCGCCGCTCTCGAGTACGCCGTTTCCAGCGGCAAGGTCCGCTACGTCGGCGTCTCCAACTACTGCGGCTGGCAGCTGGCGACGGCCGCGGCGCGCAGTTCCGCCGTCGCCCCGCTGGTCTCGACACAGGTCGAGTACTCCCTGCTGGAGCGCGGGGTCGACCGCGAGGTGGTCCCGGCGGCCGAACACCACGGCATCGGGATCCTGCCCTGGGCGCCGCTCGGCCGGGGTGTGCTCACCGGCAAATACCGCACCGGCACACCCGCCGATTCGCGCGGCGCTTCGAGTGTTTACGCCGGCTATGTCGAACATCACCGGACCGACCGCGCGGCCAGGATCGTGCAGGCGGTCGCGACTGCCGCCGACGGCCTCGGCACCTCACCGCTGGCCGTCGCGCTGGCCTGGGTCCGTGACCGGCCGGGAGTGGTCGCACCCGTGGTCGGGGCCCGTGACACCGGTCAGCTGACCGGGTCGCTCACGGCCGAGGAGATCACGCTCCCGCCCGCCATCCGATCGGCGCTCGACGACGTCAGCGCGATCGACGTCGGATATCCGGAACGCGGCCTGTGAGCCGTCTCAGTGAGTGGTTTAGGTGACTGTTGAGTGACGCAGACGTGACGCGGTCGGGTTCCTGGGGGATGCTGGACAGGTCCGTTCGACAAGTAGCAGGTGGAGGCACCAACGTGGGTCGGCTGTCCGCCGTTTCCCGGATCGCGATCCCGCTCGTCGGCGCCCTGGTGCTCTCGTCGTGCGGTACGGACGACACTCCGAACGACACCCTGCAGATCGTGCAGAACCCGGTCGCGGCGACCGCGGCCGTCTCCCCCGCCGTGACGACCAAGCCGGCGGGCTCGGTGTTCGCCGCACCCGGGGTGAAGGCGCTGGTCACCGACGAGGCGAGCAAGACGCTGGTCGTGGCCGTCTCGGATCCGCCGTCGCTGCGCGTCTACGACCTCGCGGCCCTGGACGCCCCGAGGACGACCGTGGCCCTGCCCGGTCCGGCCGAGCGGCTCACCGTCTCGGCTTCGCAAGTGATCGCCAGCGTCCCGGACAAGAGCGTGCTGGCGAAGGTCTCCCTTCCCGGCGGCGCGCTCGAGACGATCCCCGTCACGGGGCAGCCGTCGGCCGGTCTCGCCGACGGCGACGCGACGCTGGTCGCGGTCCGTGACCGCAAGGTCCTCGAAGTGCTGTCCAAGAACGCGGGCCCCAAGACCATCACGGGCCAGATCTACAGCGCCGACGACGTGCTGAACACCGGTGACGGTGTGGTCGTGCTGGACAAGCTGCGCACCGCGCTGTTCTCCGTGGATCTCACCGAGGGCAAGATCGGCGAGGGCCTGCGCGCGGGCGACGGCGCGGCCAACGCGGTCACCGACGACTTCGGGCGCGTCTTCGTCACCGACGCGCGAGCGGGCGCGTTGCTGGCGTTCTCCACGACGCCGTTGCTGCTGCGCCAGCGTTTCCCCGTCCCCGGCGGGGCGTACGGCATCGCCTACGACCGCGCCCGAGGCCTCGTCTGGGTCACCCTCACCGGACGCAACGAGGTCGTCGGCTTCGACGTCCGCGGCGGCGAACCGATCGAGAAGCACCGGTTCCCCACCTTGCGGCAGCCAGATTCGGTCACCGTCGACGAGCAGAGCGGCCGCGTGGTCGTCGGCTCGGCCATCGGAGAAGGGATCCAGGTGATCACGCCATGACAGTTGTGGACGAGGCGGTGGTCGAAGGGGATTGGGAGTACCGGCGGCTGCAGTTGCCGCCCGGTGTTTCCCGGCGGGCGGCGGCGACGCAGCTGTCGATCCACGCCGAGTTCGCCGGCTGGGAGCTCTCGACCGTCCGGCTCTACTCCGATGGGACGCGAAGGGTGTGGTTGCGCCGCAAGCGCACCGCCAATCCCCTGCCCGGCCTGATCACCTGAACACGCGGGCGAGCCAGTCCGCCCAGATCTTGTCCGGCTTCGCGGGGTCGACATCGCCGAACAGGTGATGCATCGCGACCATCGCCCCTCCGAAGCCGCGTACGAACCGCAAGAACGCGTCCGCGGTCCGGATCCCGACGGTCTGCGCGTTCGCCAGGTAGACCTCGCCGTCCACAGTGGACATCGACCCGGTCGAAAGCCGGATCCGGTCCCCCGTCTCCGGCCGGCCTGCCAGGCCGAGTTCCCGGCCGAGGGTCAGCCACGCGCTGTCCCAGTCCTGGATCATCGGCCCGAACACCGTCACCGGCACGGCCTTCCGCCCGGCGAAGTTGGTGAGGTATTCGACCAGGGTGCGGAAGAAGAGCTCGCCACCGGCGGTCATCGCCTCGAACTCGTCTTCCCAGTCGTCGCCGGGAAGGAAGCCGCTGGTGACGGCCCTCAACACCGTACTGCCACCGGCGCGGCCTTCGATCAGGAACTCGTAGGCCACGAATCGTCCGTCAGGCGTCGGCTCCGTGCCATAGACGAGCCGCTCCAGCGGATCCCACGAGGTGATCGCGGAAGCGGGTTCGTAGTCGCCGAACGCGGTCTTCACGGTGCCGCCGACCCCGCCGTCGACCTCATTGCGCCCCATGAACCACGACGTGATCCCGGGTCCGGTCGCGATGGCGTCCCAGACCTGTTCCGGTGTCGCGTCGACTTCGGCGCGTTCGGTGATCTCGAATTCGTGCCCCACTCAGCGCTCCTCGGGCTCGGTTTTGACGCTCGGGTGGACGGCGACCACGATCCGGTGGTCGCGGCCCTGCTCGGCGCCTTCGTCGTGGTATTTGCTCACCAGGTTCGAGATCGCGACGGTCAACTCTTCGGCGAACGCGGCCCGGTCGGCCGCGGAGGAGAACCGCACCTCGCCGTCGATCGCGAAGGTCGCGACCCGTTTGCGCGCCTTGACCGAACCGGTGATCAGCAGGCCGACGTCGCGCACCAGCCTGCCCGCGACCGCGAGCAGCCAGCGTGCGGACAACCGGTCCGGCGACCGGGCCGGGTCGGGCTGCACCGCGGACAACGCGATCGGCGAGATCACATAGGACGACGCCGTCGCGCGCATCATGCGTTCGGTGACGTTGCCCTTGCGCCGCTCCTCGACGAGCTCGACCAGTCCGTGCCTCTCCAGCGCGCGCAGGTGGTAGTTCACCTTCTGTCTCGGCAGGTCGATCCGGCCGGCCAGCATCGTGGCCGAAGCCGGTTCGGCGAGTTCGGCGAGCAGCCGGGCCCGGACGGGATCCAGCGACACTTCGGCCGCTTCCGCGTCCTCGATCACCGCAACGGAGTACATGACAAGAAGGTGCCACCGAAAAGAGAATTTGTCAAGGAAGCTATGCTTGTCGGCGCGCCTGGTTCGCGAGTGCCACCAGACGCGGCACCACCTGCGGGGCCGCCTCCAGCGGGACCACGTGCCCGACACCGGGCAGCACCACCGCCGTCCCGTTCTCCACCGCGCCTGCCAGTTCCTCGACGTCGGCCGTGGGCACCAGTTTGTCGCGCTCGCCGACGATCGCGGTCACCGGCACCGAGCCGACCTGCGACAAGGCCGTTTCCCGCGTGTAGGCGTCCAGTGCCGGACGGAAGGCCGACACCGTCTGCGGCCAGTTGCCGCGGATCATCCGCACGGTCAGTTCGACATCGCCGGGCACCGGGTCGTCGCCGAAAAGCCACCAGCGCAGCCCGGCGGTCACCGCCTTGCTCGTACGGTCCCGCACCAGCCCGATCAGCTTCGTCCCGAAGACCATTTCCAGGTCACGGCCGAGTTTCCCGAGCGCGTTCGGCCAGATCGCGTCCGGGGTGACGCCGCCCGCCGACATGGCGAGCAGGCCGATACCCGCCACTCTGGCCGTGAAGACCTCCGGGTGACGTTGGGCGAGCGACAGGATCGCGAGACCGCCCATGTCATGACCGACGAGAACGACCCGGCCTTCGGGGAGCACCTTGTCCAGGATCTCCGCCAGATCGTCGGCCAGGTGCCCCATGGTCGCCGACGCGGGCCGGACGTCCCCGGATTCGCCGTGTCCGCGCTGGTCGTAGGCCAGCACCGCGATCGGCTCCTCCCCTGCTTCGGCGAGTACCGGCGCGATGGCGCGCCAGCTTCGCCTGTCGAGGGCGTACCCGTGAAGGAGCACTACGGTCACCGGCGCCGACGAAGCACCCCAGCGCTCGAAGTGCAGGGGTGTTCCGTCGGCGACCAGCAGACCGGGCATCAGGACGAGCGCAGGAAGCGGTCGAGCACGCGCACCCCGAACTTCAGCGCGTCGACCGGGACGCGCTCGTCGACCCCGTGGAACAGGGCCGAGAAGTCGAGGTCGGCGGGCAGCTGCAGCGGGGCGAACCCGAAGTTGCGGATCCCGAGCGACTGGAACGACTTCGCGTCCGTGCCGCCGGAGAGCATGTACGGGAGCGTGCGGGCGCCCGGATCCTCGGCGAGGACCGCGGCGGTCATCGCGTCGACGAGTGCGCCGTCGAAGGTCGTCTCGACCGGCGGCAGCTCCATCCACTCCTTCTCGATGTCCGGGCCGAGGATCTCCTCAAGCTCGGCGTTGAACGCTTCGAGACGGCCGGGAAGGATCCGGCAGTCGACCGAGGCCTCCGCGACCGACGGGATGACGTTCGACTTGTACCCGGCGGTCAGCATCGTCGGATTCGCCGTGTCACGCAGGGTCGCGCCGATCATCCGGGAGATGTTCCCCAGCTTGGCGACGGACCCCTCGATGTCGTCCTCGGGGAAGTCCCAGCCGGTGATCTCGGTGACGCCGTCCAGGAACTCGCGGACGGAGTCGGTCATGACCAGCGGGAAACGGTGGTTGCCGAGCCGGGCGACGGCCTCGGACAGCTTGGTGACGGCGTTGTCGCGGTGGATCATCGAACCGTGACCGGCGGTGCCGCGCACTCGCAGCTTCATCCAGCGGATGCCCTTTTCGGCCGTCTCGATGAGGTACGCGCGGACGTTGTCCTTCAGCGTGATCGAGAAGCCGCCGACCTCGCTGATCGCCTCGGTGACGCCCTCGAACAGCTCAGGGCGGTTCTCGACCAGCCACTGCGCCCCGTACTTGCCGCCCGCCTCTTCGTCGGCGAGGAAGGCGAAGACGAGGTCGCGCGGCGGCACGATGCCGTTGATCTTGTAGTGGCGGGCCAGCGCGAGCGCCATTCCGCACATGTCCTTCATGTCCACCGCGCCACGACCCCAGACGTAGTCGTCCTGGATCGCGCCGGAGAACGGGTGCACCGACCACTCCGAAGCGTCGGCGGGGACGGCGTCGAGATGACCGTGGATCAGGAGCGCGCCGCGGGAGGGGTCCGCGCCCGGCAGCCGCACGATGACGTTGTGCCGGTCCTTGCCGCCGGACTCCACATAGGTGATCTCGTAGCCCGCGTCGGTCAGCTTCTCGGCGACGTACTCCGCGGCGGCGCGTTCGCCGACCAGCGTGTCGGGATCACCCGTGTTGGTGGTGTCGATGCGGATCAGTTCGCTGGTGAGCGTGACTGCCTCTTCGGCGGCTGCTTCGATCAGATTCGGTTCGGTCACCAGGCATTCCTACCATTGGTGGAGCCGGCCGACCCGGTGCCACCGCCGCGTGGACACGTGTGAAGACCCACTGCCCCTGCGCGCCGGGGCGCCGAGCGGACGCAGAACCGAACCCCGCGCGCGCCTCGCGCACTACCAGCACTGGTGCCACCTTCGCGGCTACCAGACCGGCACGAACGCGATCACGACCGCCAAGCTCCTCGAGTACGTCGACGATCAGATTGCCCGCTGGGACGACACCTACGACCGGGACACCGAGGACTACCCCAAGTACCGGCCCGACACCATCCGGCAGACCATCAACGCGCTGGTCTTCTGGGCCGAACGCAGCACGGGCCAGGCGCCCGACGACCGCGCCGCCAAACAAGCCCTCCGCGCTGGTCACGGCGATCACTGTGTCCCGAAGGGGCCAGGTCGAGGACGTCGGCCAGCAGCAGTCGTCGACCAGGCTCGTGGCTATGCGGCGACTCAGCGCTGATCGACAGTTCCATTCGCGGGACCCCACCCCAGAAGCTTGGAGGCATCAGACCGTGTCCCTCGGCTTCGATCAGCTCGGGCAACATCTCGGCCGCAGTGACCCAGGCCGCCGTTCGGGACATCGCGCGCTACGCCACCCGTGCGTGTGGTTTCCAGCCCCCGGAATTACGGGTAGATCTCCAGGAGTCCCGGGATGGGATTACCCGGCCGCGGCGCGATTCTCCCCTTAGGTCGCGCCGCCTGGCCACTGTGGCCGGTTCTCGGTAGGACTTACTCCGGGAACCGGCCACTTCCACGCCACCGCCTCAGGCCACCACCCACTTCGATGGTCCTGTATGGACAGCACTGCTCGGCGAGGCCGGGGCATGCGCAAACTTTAGAGTGCGCCCCCACCTCCCTGAGACTGCGGCGGAAACCAGCGACGCAGAAGGCACGCGCTCCGGCTAGCCCTAAAGGCGACGCGTGTTCGATCCGAGCGGTCGCGCGCTCAAGGCAAGTCCGCTCGTGTGGCGTCAAGGTCGGCGAGGAGGTCTCCGTGCTCGTCGACGCGGTCGAGTACGTCGTCCGCGGTGAAGACCAGTTGCGTCGCGCGACGGCAGGCGCGGACTTCGTCCCAGGTGACCGGGGTGGAGACGGTCGGGTGATCGCGGCCGCGCAGCGAGTACGGGGCCACGGTGGTCTTGGCGGGGTTGTTCTGCGACCAGTCGATGAACACCCGCCCGGTCCGCTGCGCTTTGGCCATCACGGCGGTCACCTGGTCCGGGGTTTCCCGGGCCAGACGCTGGGCGAGTTTCTTGGCGTAGACCGAAGGGGCGGCGGGGTCGTCGGTGGTGATGGCGTCGGTGGTGATGGCACAGTAGAGCTGCATGCCTTTCGAGCCGGATGTCTTCGCCAGCGGGGTCAACCCGTCGTCGACAAGGGCATCGTGCAGCCGCTCGGCGACGCGGCAGCAGTGCACGATCGAGGTTCCCGGCCCGGGGTCAAGGTCGAACACCAACCGATCCGGCGCACACCGGACACCCTCGTCGTCGACGGTCCATTGTGGAACATGCAGTTCGAGGGCGGCCATGTTCGCCGACCACACCACCGCCGCGAGCTCGTCGAGCAACGCGTACGTGATCGGCTCGGTCGACCCCCGGGTGCCGCTGCGCGCGACCCGGACGGTGGACAGCCACGCGGGCGCGCCGTGCGGAACGTTCTTTTCGAAGAATTGCTCACCACCGACCCCGTCGGGGAACCGGATGAACGTGACCGGACGACCCGCCAAATGCGGCAACAACACCGGTGCGATACGGGAGTAGTAGCTGATGACCTCATCCTTGGTGAACCCGTCCGGAAACAGCGACTTGTCCAGACACGACCGGCCGCAGTCGACGTCGCACGATCAGCAGATACGCGAGGTGCCGAGGCAGTCACGGGTGTCAGGGTGGGGCCGGAGGTAGCCGAACCCGTCGGATCACTACTCCCCTTTCTGGCAGAGGCGACCGGCAACTGCGTAGCCGCACCTAGGGCGTGTCCTGGGGATCTTCATCGGAGGTGGAGGACGGTGCAGGCGAGGATGATCTCGGCGCGGTGGTAGGCGGCTCGTTTGTGGCGAACCGTGTTGCCAGGGCCGCAGAACTGTTTGAGTCGGTTGAAGCATCGTTCGACGACGTTGCGGAGCTTGCAGAGGCCGGGGTCGAAGGCCGGTGGCCTGCCACCGGCGCTGCCTTCGGCCTTGCGGCGGGCGATCTGGTCGGCGCGTTCGGGAATGGTGGCCTTGACCTTCCGCAGCGCTCTCCGGATGCTCGCGGGTCGGAGACATCGGGACAACTCCGTTGCCTGCCCTCGGTCCGAACTGCTACGGGGCGAGTTCGCCCCGTAGCGGCTCGGGCGGGATGTGGGCGTTGCACCCGCCATATTCCGGTTCGATCAGATCTTGGTGAACAGCAGATCGCTGGGACCGGCGGTGGCTTTGACTCCTTGTTCGGTATAGCAGGCCAGGACGTCAGTGTTCGTCAGGACGATCACTTGACGGAAGGCGTAGTCCTTGAACAGTCCACCGGTCACCGTGCCCTGCTGGATGACGACGTTGTTGCCGTTGGGCCGGGCGGTAACGGAGGTGATCTGTATGGTGCTGAACTGGCCGGTGTTCCAGTTGATCCGGAAGGTGCCTGACCCGGCCCCCGGCACCAGGCAGGAGAACAGGCCCCGGCCGCTGACTGTGGAGTCACCGGCAACTGGCAGGCGGGGGTCTGGCAGCACGCCGACACAGCCACCGAAGGTGCCGGTGCCGTCGAAGGCCACGTCGCGCAGTTCGATATTGAATCCTGGATCAAAGCGGGTGGCCTGAGTACCCACCGGGCACGCGAAGGTCAGCGGTTGCGGGTCGACGGCGGGGAGCGGCGCGGCGCCGGCCACCGCGGGCGTGATTCCGGTGATCGCGCCGACGGCGATGCAGGCCACGGCGAGCAATCTGGCAGTTGACATGGCGATGCCATGATCCTTTCGTCATCCGGTCGTCTCCGTAGAAGTACGGCACGTCGGTATACGGTGTATCGGCGGCTGCCGCTCCGGGCGGCATGGAAATAAATCCCACCCTCCACACCCGGAGGGTCATACGTCAATTCAACTCAATTCAGAATTTTGTCGGCTCAGTGGCGCCAATGATCTCGTAACTACTTATCGCCGGGGCGGGTGTTTCAGTTGAAACGATGCGTTCTGGCGAACGTGTCCCGCAAGTCGCCGTTGTAGCGACCACGCGAACGCCTGCGCCCCTCACCCGATCGGCCCCACTCAGTCGCTACCGAGCTGAACATGGTTCGGCGTTCATCACCTGATCGTGCCCAGTAAGGGCTCGTAACACCACTTGTATCCGCACATCAGAGTAACGAATTCATCACGCTAACCGCATTCCGCCGAAACCGCGCTATGCCAACTTCGTGGCCGGGAACGTGGTGACCGACCCCTTGCTATCGATCCTGCACCGCGCAGCGCGACTCCCCTACGTCCGGGAATTCTTCGACGGCGTCCGCCGCTGCAAGGACACCTGCGAGTTCTTCGCGTGGTGCCAGGGCGCCCATGCCGGCAACCGCTACTTCGAGCACGGCACCTTCACCGCGACCGAAACCAACCACTGCCAGACCACATACCAGGCGCCAGTCCTGGCGCTGCACGACCTGACCATCGGAAAGGACCTCCCGGCATGACGATCCTCGAACAACTCGCCACCGCCCCCGACCCCACGCTCCAGGAGATGATCAGAGCACGACGGGTGACCGTGAGAACGACGGCACCGCAAAGGCGCCAGCTGGGACAAGGAAGGCCCGTTTCACAAAAACCGATAGCCTCACCGACCCACCCGACGCAGAAGCTGAGCGACCCAGCCGATGGACGACGCAGACATCGATGCGGCGGTTGAGGAACGCCGCCGATGGTTGACCACCCAACTCGAGGCCGCGGCCGACAGATTCCACCTCGCCCCCTTCGGGAAGATCGTCAACACCTACGACATGCGTTCGGCCGGAAGCCCCGCCCGCACCACCGACCTCACCTCCGTGTGGCTACGGGTGCTGCTGGAAGACCCCGACTATCAGCCCCGCTGCCGGTGGGACGGCAACGTCACAGCCAACGCGATCAGCGGAGTACCCAAACCGGTCGTGCTGGACTGGGCCGACTGGAAGGGTCTGTCAAACGAAACGAACGGTGTAACTCGGGTTGAAGGAAACTACTTGCGTCTGGCGGCGAGGCGGCCGTCGAAGGCTTTCAAGGCGGCTTTCCAGCGCATGGTCCAGCGTTCGCAGCCGGTTCCGGCCGGGTCGAGGCCCATGCTCGCCATGTAGACGCTCTTGAGTGCGGCTTGCTCGTTGGGGAAATGACCCCGGGCTGTGACGGCACGGCGGATGCGGGATCGCCGAGCTGGACAATGGCCATAAGGCCTTGATCCTCGGCCTGTCCGAGACTCGCCGAACTCGGTCTGTTCCGGGCGGGGCGGGAACGCCGCGGTGCGGGCGAGATCAACACCAATGACGGCGGCCGGGGCGTGTACTTCGCCGCCCCGACGGTCAGGTTGCTGGAGATTCTCACCCGCCCGTACGGATTCGGTGTCTCGTAGTGGGAAGCCGGACAACCTACTTCACGTACACCGACGTCGTCGTGTAGCTCAGGTGGAAGCCGCCGTCGGCCACAGCGCCCGCCGGAGTGAAGCAGGCGACGGCGAGGACCGTGTTGTTCTCACCGATGTCGTTGCGGGACACCAGAGTGCAGTATCCAGGACCGATCGCGGACACGTGGGTGTAGCTCGGCAGCCAGCCCACGGGGATACGCACCGTGTAGCGACCGGTGCCGGTGCGCTCAACGATGGCGTTGCCTGACCGGGACAACCACTGGTGTTCGACAGCCGTGGTGAACCGCAAGTCGGCACCATGTGGATGTCCTGGGACGAGCGTGGTGGTGCTCGCCCCGGTGGCCACCACTTCGGTGTCCGCCGGTATGCCCGCCGAATCGGTACACCGCACCACCTGTCCCGCTCCGGCGCAGTGCCGGAGTGCGGAACCGACCGGGGTTAGCTGATGCACCGCCGCCTGCGCGACCTGATAGGTGCCGACGCCGGTTCTGATCACCGGAACACGATGTGTGCCCACGGCGAACAGGCCGGTGAACGGGCTGTCGGCGGGTGCGCCGGATCGGGTGAAGCAGCCGACCTCGACGGCCTCGTCCGCGCCCTGCTGCCACCACCGCGCCGGCTGGCAGGTCGAGCCGGTCGCGCTCAGGTCGTTCGCGGTAATGTGCACGAATCCTCCTGGACTGCCGACCTCCGGCAGCACGACGGTGTAGCGGCCGGTGCCGGTGCGGGTCACTGTGGCCTTGCGGCCTGGGGTCCAGTCACCGGCGGTCCAGTTGGATTCCTCGTTCCCGGGGTGCTGTGGTGACGGTCCAAGCTGGCGCGTGCCGGGATCGCTCGCCCAGCGGACCTGCCAATGTGCCCATGTCGGTCCGGCATGGGGTCCGGGCACGCCGGGACCGGGTGTGGCCGCCGTTGGGCGACCACCGGTGGGTCCCCCGGTCACTTCACCGGTCGGAGCGCCCGGCGAGGTGGCCCTGGGAACTCCCGTCGTGGACGTGCTCGGTGGCGGGATCCGCAGTGTGCTCGCCGCCGCTGAATCCGATGGGCCGGGTGGCGTCGGCGGCAGTGTCTGCAGAACGCCCGGCGGTGTGACCGGACGTGGTGGCAGCACGACACCCGGAGTGAGCAGCAGCAACCCGGTGATCACGGCGACACCGGTGGTCCCCGCGACCGCGAGCTTCTTACCGATCGCCGGTGCCAGATCGACGGGTGCTGGCGGTGGGATGGTTTCCGTAGGTACGACAGGCGGTTCCAAGATGATGGTCGCCGGGTCGTCGAACGCGGGCAGATCGATCGCTTCCGCGGGCGCGAGCGGCGTGAGGGCGGCCGCGGAACGGGCCTCCGGATCCGGGCGGGCGGCCTCGGCCGCCGCGATGACCGCCGCCGCGATCGTGGGCAGCATCCGGTCGGCGCGGAACAACCGTTCGCCCTTCGGCCCGCACTCGGCGCAGGACCGCACGTGCGTCACCAGTTTCCGCCAGTCCGACGGAGGCTGCTCTGTGTCGGGCACGAGTGCCCGGAAGCCGCCACACGAGCGATCTCCGTGATGGACCAACGAGATCGCCGTCCCGGCGTATTTGAGGCTCTTGCGCAGGCGATGCACACGCGTCGCGGTGGCCCCGACGGTCCAGCCAAGCTCGGCGGCCACCTCCTCTCGCGTCATCCGACCGGTGGTTTCCAGCACCCACAAAGGAAAAAGCCTGCGCTCCTCATCGACGGCGAGCAGATTCGCCAATGCCCAGAACAACGCCAGCCCGTGCTCCTGTGACACGACGCCGTCGGACACCAGGTCGGTGGTTGCGACGTCCGGCACCTCCGCGGTGTAACTGACGCTGACGTTCTTGCTCCTGCGCCGCACGGCTTCGATGGCCCGCCTGGTCGCGATGGTGCGCAGAAACGGCAGTAGCGGCCGGCTTTCGTCGAACTTGCGCAACCCGCCGGCCACCACACTGGCGAAGACCTCGGCGGCGGCGTCGCCCGCGGCGTCACGGTCGTGGTGCAGGACGCTCAACGCGGTGACGTAAACCGGCGTCCAGTAGAGCTGCCAGATCTCTTCGAACGCTCCGGAGTCGCCCGCCTTTGCGCGGCGTACCAGGTCCCGGTCCTGTGTTTCCCGGTCGTCTCGCTGGGTAGTCACTCGTCCTCCCCCTGCTCGTAAGAATGCGTCGCCGGTGCGGGCGGCGCCGTTTCGCCGCCCGCACGATGAGGACCCGATCAGGCGAATCGCCACTGCTGATTCCAGTCGCGGTGACACTCCCACTGCACCAATCTCGCGCCGAGCGCCTGGTCGTGGATCCATCGGTCGAGGCACTTGCCCGACCCGACATTGCGGTACCGATGCACCGGCTGCCCGAACCGGTCGGTCGCCATAGGCTCCGGCATCCACTCCTGGAAGTGGTCAGCCAAGTCGCAACGCACCTGCACCACAGCGGTCCCGTTGGCCGCCCCGCGCTGCGCCAACCCGAGGCAGAGCCCGGAATGCAGGAACCAGAACCTCGTGGCCCACGAGTTGGCCACGGGCCGCGCGTTCATCGCCTGGTTAGCGCCGCCGTGGAAGGCCCACATCCACGTCGGTGCGCCGACATGGATGGTCCAGTCCCGCGCGTCTATCACGTGCGAACCGACCGGCTGGCTCAGGAAGCTACCCTGCCGCCATTCCTGGTTCGCGCCGCCGTGGCAGTCCCAGATGCCAAGCCCGGCCCCGTGCGGCTGCAGTCCCCCAGGGATTTCCAGGCACTTGCCGCTGCCCTTGTTGACCAAGCGGAAGGTGCTGTAGCCGTACCGGTCGACGGCGTGCACCTCGGCCTTCCACAGCTGCGCATCGCCGCCGTAGCAGGGCCACTGCTGCACGCGGGTGCCGTTGGCCGGGTAGCCGTTGATAACGTCGAGGCACATGCCGCTATGCCGCGCACTGATCGTGTAGTACTCGCCAAACCGCTTGATCTCCCATTGCTGGTTCCGCTCGCCGTGGAACGACCACGTGCGGATGGGCGCCGCCCTCTCGGTGCTCGCGTCGGGGACGTCGAACACCAGGCTGGTCTGCGGGTTGCTGAGATAGGCGCGGGTGAGGTCGTAGATGAACGGCGGCACGGCGGCTTGTGCGGGTGCCACCGGTATCAGGCCGATGGCGGCCACGATCGGCAGAAGTCGTGCAAGCAGACGCATGTCCTGCTCCCTCCGGGTCGAGGTTGGTCGACCCGATTCGGGTGGCAGGACGGCGAGATGTCACGACGCCGGTGAGTTCACTCCAACGGCCCACCGCGGGGGCCTGATGAGAGGGCTCACGTGCTGATCGATCACCTGGGTCATGCTCTCCACCGCGCCACCTGTGACCGCCGGGCCGAGGCCGTCAACCTGGCCGTCCTCGGCACCACGCTCGCCGAGGCGGGCCATCCCGTCATCGCCCGCTCAATCCGGCGAATCGCGTTCGTCATGCTGACCGAGTTCGGGACCAGCGCCCAGAACCTCTACGTCGCGCTCACCCATCTCGATGCGGCCGAACCGCCTTCCGACGGCACCACCGAACGACGCCACGGTGTCAGCCTGTGTCCGGCGACTTAAGCAAGTGGCCGGGCGGTGAATCCACCTGGGAGCAACAGCCCGACAATCGTTCACTTCTTCGTCAAGCCGACGGACTCCTCCCCCGCATCCAAATGCGAGTAAGGAGTCCGTCGTGGTGTCACTTCTTGCTGTTGGGGCGGGTAGTGGACCGGCTCGACATCGACGACTCGGCCGTCGCATCGTCGGCCGTGACGGGCCGCCTCTCAGCGCGCGATGTCACCGAATGGCCGGGAGTGGCCCAGCGAATCGCCGGGCCACTCCTGTCCACTCAGCAGACGTGGTCGTACCAGGCGTTGTTCACGTCGCCCGCGCCACCGATGTCGGTGATTCCGCGATTGAGGATTTGCTTCCACCCGTCGGTGGTCCTCGCGTAGTCGATCCAGATCCAGATGCAACTGTCCGCGCAGTGGTTGTAGTAGGCGGTGACGGCGGTCTCGTAGAACCCGCACACTTCCATGGACGTGGGTTTCGCGGCGTAGGCCGTCGTAGTCTCCGCCGGCGCGGCGACGGCGGCCGCTCCGGCAAGGGTCATTCCCGCGACCACTGACGCGGCGATGGTGGAAGCTTTAAGCAAGCGCATTTTTCTATCCGATCTTCTGGCGATGAATGATTCCTGACTACAACGCACGACAGCTCCCTGCCCGAATGAAACGGAATTTAGTATTCCCATTTCTGCAGATCTCTGACGCGTTCTCAGAGTAGAAGCGACGCGGTGTCCGCGGATTGGAAGAATGTCATGTTTCATCAGAGTTGGAGTGCGCGTCCATCGATCGGATGAAGGTTCGACCCATTGGGTGATGTGCGACCATTTCTGCTCTGAAGTGGAGCTGAGCGTTCGAATTTCGTAGCCGAAAGGTCAAAGGTCCCGAGAACATTCTCTGGCGGTGGATCTGCCGACGACCCGGTTACGAAGTGCATCGCACACGGAGAGTCAGGTCCGGCGTCTTTTCGGGTCATGGCCGGTCCGAAACCTCGTCCGGTAGCCGACGGCGTGCCATGCTGCGATCCGGTGAAAACGATCTTCGGCATCGACCGCGACAGGGGGACACCGTGGTGCGGGACAGCGAAGAGTTCGAGTCCGGCGGTCAGTTATGGCGAACACGGCAGCCTGAACGGCGGCTGGCCCGCTGGGTCAATTTCTATCTCGCCTATCGGCGAACCGCCGGTGTCGCGATGGTTCGTACGGTGGCCGCGCTGAATTCGATAGTGGTGATCATCGACTTGGCGCCCGCGATCCAGCGTTCACTGCTGGGCTCGCCGTTGGCGATGGTCTCACCAGTCGCGGGAATGACCGGCGAGCCGATCGCCTACGAGAGATTGGGAAGAGAAGAAGGGGTCATCCTGGAGCTGACACCTCTGGGTGCGCGGGCGTTGTTCGGCATGCCGCTGCGTGACCTCGGAACCGCGAGAGCGGGAATGGTGGATCTCCTCGGCGCCGGTGCACGTCGACTCACTGAGCAACTGTGGGAAGAGGAGAACCTCGACCATCGATTCCGGATTCTCGACCGTTGGCTTGCCGAGCGACTCTTGGACGGACCGAGTCTTCCCAAGGCACTCGAGGGAAGCTGGCGGAGCCTGACCGGATCGGGAGGCAACGTCAGAATCACCGAACTGGCCGATCGGGCGGGGGTGAGCCGGCAACACCTGAGCACCACCTTCCACCGTGAGATCGGGCTGCCGCCGAAGACAGTCGCGCGGGTGGCGCGCTGCCACTGGGCGATCAGGCTCATCACTGGCAGGAACCCGCCTCCGCTGTCCACCGTGGCGGAACTGTGCGGGTACACCGATCAGGCACACCTGAACCGGGACTTCCGCCTCCTGGTCGGCTCCACCCCGACCGGCCTCCTTCGCTCCGGTGCCTCACATACCGACCTCTTCCTGGGCAGTGAGATCGCGCTGCGTCCCCGACAGCGCACCGGAACGCCGTTGGAATCGGGTTGGCCGCTCTCCTGAACACCTTCCGACCATCGGGTGGTGGCCTGCGAGGCACGCCAAAACCAGAAATCGCCCGCTGGGCTCAACTCCCACCCCGCGGATCACGACCGCCCGATGGCCGTTCGGACGTCTGACGACGTCAAACAGCATCGAGGACTTGGCACACCGATTGCTCGAGCAATTGACCGCTCTGGAGGTTATCCAGCGTAGCGAAAACCGCTACCGCGTCGGCGCACAGGCATTCCGGCTCGGCCAATCGTGGCAACCCTATCCACGATTGCCGGAACTCGCCCGCGACCGGCTCCGGTGGCTGTCCGCGGCCACGCGAGCCAGTTCGGTGTTCGCCGTGCCCTGTGACGGCGGCCTCCTGATCGCCGCCGGCCTCACGCTGCCGGAGGACGACCTTCTCCTCCGACCAGGTGCGACCGTGCCACAGCACACCGACCGCTTTTCGCCCGACTGGCAAGCCAGACACGGTCTCTTGGTCACCGAAGCACCGGTCAGGCTGGCAACCGGCGAGCGGCTCGGTTCGATCGCGGTCGCGGTCGCGGTCGCGGTCGACGTACGGCAGCCATCCGGAGCGGTGCCCGAAGCAGTCTCCCGCGCCGCCCGCACCCTGAGCATGACTCTGGTGCACTGACACTCGCTTCACTCGCCGCAAAGAAAGAGGCGAATGTAAGCGCGACGAAGAACGACTGACCGATAGGTGCCGATCCAAGATTTGCGAAAATACGGTTCTCAGCAGGCGCCACGGCGGAACGCCGCACGATAGTCCCTCGGGCGCCGTCCGATGTGCTTGGCGAAGAGAGCGGCGAAGGTGCCGGGTCCCGGTAACCGACCGTGGAACAGTTTTTGGCGGCAGTGCGCTCCGTCTTTGCGAGGAGGCGGCGGGCTCGCCAGACGATTCGAGCGGAGCTCCAAACGGTGCTTCGTCCCCGTCTGGAGGATCCGGGCGCACAGCGGCACGGAGTTCCTTTCGAGATCAGCTTCTGCTTCCGGTGCTATGGCGCGCCGCTATGCGCGCCCACCGTTCCTACACACGCCGACTCCGATCAGTGCGCCTCGACTCGCCCACGGTTCCCGGCCGAGCTGAATCCTCGTGCGGAGATCACCACGTTGCTGAGTACGATCAGCGCGATACCGATCCACTCGTTGACATCGAGAGTTTGGTGAAGCAGGACCCAGCCCGCCAGCGCCGCCCACACGGGGTTGATGCTGGTGAAGGTCCCGAACATGTGGGCGGGCACGCGGCGCAGGGCGAGCAGGTCGGCGACGTAGGGAACGATCGAGGACATCAGTCCACACACGACAGCGAGGGCCACGATGGCGACGGTAGGGACGTGGAAGGCAAACCAGGCCACGGCGATCGGGGCCCAGACGGCGGCCGTGAGGAGACTGGCCACCGCGGTTCCCTGCAAGCCGGGAAGACGCTGGCCGACGGAGCGGTTGAGCAGGATGTAGGAACCCCAGGCCGCGGCGGCGAACAGCGCCAAGGCGATACCGACGAGGTCAGTGGTGGGACCGGGGTCGGTCAGCACCACCACGCCGGCCCCGGCCAGGACGGCGCAAGCGAGGTCGAGCACTCGCCGTGAGCCTGCGATGGCGACGGTGAGCGGGCCGAGGAACTCGAGGGTGACGGCCAGGCCGAGCCCGATGCGGTCGATCGCGGTATACAGGCTGAGGTTCATCACGCTAAACACAGCGACCAAGCCGAGGATCGGTGACCACTGGTCCCTGCGCAGCCCGCGCAACCTCGGGCGGACGAGTGTCGCCAAGACGATCGCGGTCACGAATTGACGGACGGCGACCACACCGACCGGGCCGATGACCGGGAACGCCATCGCGCCCAGTGCGGCACCAGTCTGATTCGATGCCGAACTGGCGATCATCATCGCGACGCCGGCACCACGGTGTCGCGGGGTCGCCGTCGCGGCGGAGAGCCGAGTTCCGACGGCGGGCGCGTTGCGTATGCGTTCTCCGGTGCCGAGGATTCCCATGCGGCGACCGTAAGTTTCCTCAGGCATATAACCTAGTGCGGGTCTTGACGTTGCCATACGCTTCAGTTATGGAGTGGAGTCTTCGGCAGCTGCGGTTCTTCGTCACCGCCGCTGAAACGGGATCGTTCACCGATGCCGCCGCACGGTTGTTCGTCTCGCAGGCGGCGGTCTCCCGCACGATCGCGGGACTGGAGAAGACCGTCGGGGACAGGCTTTTGTGGCGGGTTCCGCGAGGCTGCGAACTCACCAGTACCGGACAACAGGTTCTGCCCCATGCACGGCGCGTGCTGGCCGAGGCGGACAGGTTCACCGAATTCCTGGCCTCTCGCCACGGTTTTCTGCGGTTGGGATACGCGTGGGCCGCGCTGGGCAGGCACACCGCGCGGCTACAACGGAACTGGGCTCAGCGCCGCGACGGGATCGAGCTGGAACTGGTCCGCCACAACTCGCCGACAGCGGGCCTGGCCGAGGGTCTGTGCGATGTGGCGATCGTGCGAATACCCGTCGACGAGAAGCGATTCGACTCCGTTGTCGTGGGGTTGGAACGCCGGTTGGTCCTCTTCGCCTCCGACGACCCCCAATGGTCGCGCCGACGCCAGCTGAGCATGGCCGAGATCGCGGACCGCACGGTGATCATCGATCCCCGGTCCGGGACCACCAACAGCCAGCTGTGGAAAGGCGCCGACTCACTACCCCGGTTCATCGAATCCACCGACGTCGACAGCCTGCTCGACGCCATCGTCGCCGGGCGGGGAGTGGGAACCACCGCCGAGGCCACCGCGCATCACCACCCGCGCCCAGGTGTGACCTACCGCCCCATCAAGGACGGCCCCCGCATACCCGTCAGGCTCGCCTGGTGGCGTGACAACCGTCCCAATGGACTGAGTGATCTGGTCGATGCCGTCACCCAGCTGTACGCGGCTGGCTAGATGTGCCGGAAGTGGTTGCTCAGGATGGCGAAGCCCGAGGTGGTACGCCGTGAAGAATCGATGAGAGCGCGCATCTCCTGCTAGCCTCGACCGGCTCGGACATCGGCGACAGCTCGCCGAGATGAACGCGCACGACGTCCGCCATCGGGTCAGCGAGTGTGTCGAGCACCGGAAGGGCTTCCCTCCCACGCGTCCCGGCCAGCTCCGGATCATTCTCGGCCCTGCGGGCGTACCTCATGTCGACGAGCTGACGACGCGGTTCTCGCCCATATCGGCTGCTCGGGCGATCCCCACACGGTGCAGCGGCGTTCACAGCGTCGTTGCTCGGCGATCTTCAGTGTCAGTCCCGAACCGGGGAAGCGGTCACGACCGGAGCAAATGGAGCGACGTCCTCTAAACGGCGTTACTCCTGGTCTCCCGATCGAACTCGGCGGCGCGCGGCGGACAGATCCGGTTGGCGTGAGGCCGTCATCCGGATGGATGATCCGACCTGCTCGGCGGCCGCATCACTGGACAGTTGCGTAATGGGTTGCCTACGTTACGTGGCCATGACTGGAGTTCGTGATCTCAAGTATCGCCAGTGGTTCAGGAGCGCCGACGTCGACGGCGATGGAGTCATCACCTGTCAGGACGTCCGGCTGATGGGTGAGCGTTACGTCGCGGCCCGTGATGCCGCGCGGCAGCCGGCGACCGCCCGCCAGCTCGTCGACGGGTTGGAGGCGTTCTGGACCAATGTGATCGCACCGATGGATCAGGATGGAGATGGGAAGGTCGATCTTCGGGAGATGACCGAGGGGTTCCAGCGGGCGCTGGCCGATCCCGCCCTGTACCCACAGCAGGTCGGGCCCGTGGCCGACTGCTACTTCGACCTGATCGACCTCGACGGGGACGACAAAGTCGACCTGAAGGAATTCACGGAGATCTTCGGCCTGACGGGCAACGTCTCCCCGCAGGACTGTGCCGCGGTCTTCAACGCATTGGACCTGGACGGCTCGGGCGGACTGGATCGCGCCGAGTACCACCGGGCAGTCGCGGAATTCTTCTTCGGCGACGACCCGGACGCACCCGCGGTCCACCTGTTCGGCAGGATCACCGCGTAACCGGCCGCACGGTGTCGTCCGGCCCGCCGCACCCGAGGCCGGGGCAGCGGACCGGACACCGAGTCACGCGGCGAAGGCGCGCGAGTGATCGTCGCGGACGAGGAGGGCGGTCGCTGCCGGATCTGCCTCGCCCGACGACGCTGCGACGTGCTCTTCGCAATGCTCCGCAACCGAGCCCACTACCAACACCCCGAACCCCAGCAAGCTTGACAACAACCATAGGGACACCCCCGCGTGGAGGCCGTCCCCGCTCGCGCAGATCGGCACCGACTCTTTCCCGCGAGCCGGACGGCGTGGCCGACAGGCCTCTTTTGCACTACATCACCCCCCGGCCGTATGAGCAACCACCGCCTTGGCCTCCCAGCTCGGCTACGAGGAGGAGTTCACCGAGTCGCGCTGCGAGATCGAATGGGTCCGCCACCTTTACGAGCAGACCAGGGCCCAACTCGGCGACACCGCCGCCTTGCCGGACTTCGACGACTTCTGGCGAAGCTCCACCGCCACGCTGCCGGCCTCGACTGGACCGTTTCCCGGCAGCTTCGAGGCCCTCCGCTCGGATCCGCAGCGTTTCCCTCTGCCGACGCCGTCGGGCCGAATCGAGATCTTCTCCGAGGAGATCGACTCGTTCGGCTACGACGACTGCGCCGGGCACCCGAAGTGGTTCGAACCGGTGGAGTGGCTTCGTGCCGATCTGTCGGACCGGTTCCCCCTGCACCTGATCTCGAACCAGCCCGCCTCACGCCTGCACAGCCAGTACGACAACGGCGGCCACAGCCTCGCTTCGAAGATCCGCGGTCGTGAGCCCGTGACGATCAACCCCTCGGACGCCGCGGCGCGCGGCATCGAGAGCGGCATGATCGTGCGCGTCCACAACGACCGGGGCAGCTGTCTCGCCGGCGCGGTCCTGTCGGACGACGTCATGCCAGGCGTCGTGCAACTGTCCACGGGAGCGTGGTGGGACCCGGTCCAGCCGGGCCTGAGCGGAACGCTGGACCGCCACGGCAACCCGAACGCCCTCACCGCGGATCGACCGTGCTCGCGCCTGTCCCAAGGACCAAGCGCCAACAGCGCGCTGGTCGACGTCGAACCCTACGACGGCGCCCTTCCCGATGTGCTCGCCTTCACACCACCAAACCTCGCACCGCCCGGTTGACGTCCACCACGGCCGACTTGCCCGATGAGGTCGGCGAACCCGGCCACCTATCCGCCGACCTGGAACAAACCGGTCTCGTCACAGTATCCGGGAAAATCGGGCGCATTTGCGCTCACGCTCGCCCGCGACATCAAGACCGCCGCACCGGACCAGCCGGTCATCCTCACCGTGCACGAGGTGAAACGGATCGCCCGCAACGCCGCCGAACTGGTAACGCTCTTCGCCCGCGCCTTACGCGACAAAGGCACCCCGATGTCCGACATCGTCAAGAAGTTGACCATCGAGACCGGCAAGAACGCCGGCCAATACCCCTCAGTCCCCGGCCAAGTGGTGCGTCCCTGCCCGCACTCCGCCCCGTCGTCCGTCATCAGTGACGAGGAGTGGCCCGGTAATCGCTGAGGCTGTGAAGGCCGAGAGATAGCCTGGCGCGTTCTGCCGTTTGCTACGAATGCGGCGCGAACGAACCTCGTTGCCGGCGCTACCGCGTCCAAATCGACGAGTGCCGCACCGACCCCGGACAGCGCCGCGAACAGGAGAACCAGCGTGGTGCGGCGCTCCGCCTTGATCAGCTACACCATGGCTATTGGTAGGTGATCGTAGTCGCGGGAGCCTTGGGCGGGGACGTGTCGCAAGGAAGGTGCGACAGAGGTGGCGGTGAGAGTATCGGACCAGCGTGCCAGGTACTGGGACTTGTACCCGGTCTGCCCAGCAGAATCCACGGTGCGGCCGAGGTCGAACTCGGTGAACCCGGATCCGGTGAGGTCGTCGGTCAGCCAGCGCAGCAGGGCATGGCCTGGGGACAGTCGGCGGTAGTCCGGGTGCATGGCCGGCCTCAACGAGAAGCACCGTCCGTCTCGGTACAAGCACAACTGGGCCGCCACCGCCGTGCCGTCCAGTTCCATGGTGGCGACGAAAGCGAGTTCCGGGCCACATCGATCGAGGACGTTTTCCCAGACGCCGGTGGTGTACTGGAGGTCGATATCGGGCAGCACGAGGTCTGCGGTCCACTGCCGGCGATGCAAATCCACGAGCACGCGGTAGCCCTCGCGCAGTTCCTCGGTCGATCGGGAGCGCCGGAAAACCAGGCGGCGGCCGCCCGCGGCCAACTCGTCGACAGCGCGCTGCCGGCGATTGTGGGTTTTTCGGGTCGACCGCGACATCGCCGCCCAGTCCACCGGCAGCGGCACCACCGCGCACCGGGTGCTGGTGTGCGTCCACGGCGGGGTCGCGGTAAGCCGTTCGCCGAGGGCGCTGGTCACCGGCAGGTCCGGCAGCACCACTCGCTCGCCGTAGTCGGCCAGATCGTCCAGAGCCTCAGCCAGCGCCGCAGTGACCTCGGGCTGCTCGGAGTGAGAGCCGGTCACCCTGATGTATTCGGCGTGCGGTGCCGACAGCGGACGAACCAGTCCACCTTCGCGGCCCTGCGCGTGAACCATTAGCAACGCCGCAACCGGTCCCGAACAGTCGGCCACCGTGAGTGCGACTAACGAGGCAGTGGTCGGTAACGCAGCACACCAGCCAAGCAACCAGGCTGGCGCTTGATACGGCGTAGCGGCGGTGTCGTTCCGGTACAGCTCATCCCAGTGGTTCTCCAGGAAATCTTGGGCCATCTGTCTCCACAATACTTGTGTCTGCACGCCGAAATCCTCCGCCGGTGATTAGCTTTTCTGGTTATGCGCAGGCGAATTCGAGCACGACATGATCATGTTGCGAGCCTCGGCCACCAGAGATCACCTATTCAGCGACGCGATCCAACTCGGATGGGTGCGGTATGGAAGTACACGGACCGGGTGCGCTGCAGCGGGCGCGATCGGCCGCCAGATCGCTGTTGCGGACACTCGCGCCGATCGACTGGCGGTGAAGCGCCGGCGTCCTGCCCCTCCATGACGACCACGGTGTGACAAATCAGCGAAAGACGTCACTTTCAGCGGCCGATTGGGCTGACCTCCGCTAAAGGAATTAGGGAGGAACCATGCGGGGATCGGGGATGCGGTACTCGACGGCTGCCTTGACGTTGCTGCTCACGGCTTGCGGTGACGGCGGAAGCGGTGGCGGCGCTCAGCAGGCCTCCAGTGCTCGGACCGGCTCGGAACAGTACGTGACCGACCGGATGTACGCGGTCGTCCGCAACAACGAGCACCGGGTGGTCAGCGTCCGCTTGCGGTTCACCGCGACTGACGCCGCCGGGACGGATATCCCGCTGCTCGCGGCGGACGGCCTCAAGGTCCTGCCGCCCAAGGCCGACCTGTTCATCGCCAGCGATGCCCCGGCAAACCCATCGCGAAGGTCGGCGCGACGCCGGAACCGGCGAACCAGCGGCCCTCGGACGAGGCGCCTTCCGGTGGCTTCACCACCACGACCGAGCTGACCGGTGACAACACCGTAAAGGGCACGATCGCCAATGACTACCCGATGCGCGTAGAGGACGGCGCGGTCGCCGCCGCCTGCCATGACAGCGCGGGCCGGATAATGGCGGCCCCGACCACCGGCCTCTCCGTCGACGCGGGGCAGACCATCACCGAGGATTCCGACCGGAAGAACGAGCCGCTCGACGGAAAGGCGATCGCCCGCTGTCAGCTCCATCCCCGGCTCACCCCAGGAAGCGGGTTCTAGAACTTGGCAGCTGATCAGGGGTCGCCCGGTTCGACGGTGCCGGGAACAAGACGACGACGCCCGCGTGACCGTGGTCCACAACGACGTGGAGATCGACGGCGGCACGGGTGACCGCGCCCCGGAGAACGCCGGACCGGGATCGAACTCGTCGCCTGACCGGGCTGACCGCCTGTGCAACGCACGTGTCCACGCGTGCAACGCCGGTTCCCCCGGCGCGCACAGGCGGTCAAGCTCAGTCCATGACCAAGTTGACCCCGGAGCAGATCGCCCGGCACGCCTACGAAGCCGGCTTTCGCGGCGACGGGCTCACCACAGCGGTGGCGGTCGCGCTCGCCGAATCCGGTGGGGACACCCGCGCACACAACGCCACCCCGCCCGACAACTCCTACGGGCTCTGGCAGATCAACATGCTCGGCGCGATGGGACCGGAGCGGCGCAGGCAGTTCGGACTGGACTCGAACTCGGAACTGTTCGACGCCACCACGAACGCCAAGGCCGCCAACAAGATCTCGAATGACGGGCGATCATGGACCCCGTGGTCGACCTACACGAACGGTGCCTACAAGCGTCATCTGCCCGCCGCGCGCAAGGCGGCCGAGGCGGTGCGGAAGCACCCCGGCGGACGCCCCACCGGCACGGGCATGGGACGGATCCGGGTCGACCGGCAGACCCTGAACGACTTCGTGCGGCGCACCCGGCGAGCCGGCGACGCGCTCACCTCGGCTTCGGCGAACCAGGTCAAGGACGTCCGGTCGATCGCCGACGACAGCTTCGGCAAGATCGGCAAGGAGTCCGGGTTCGCCGACGCGCTCGGTGACTTCGGCGCCGCCCTGCAGACCCAGGTCCGGGCTGTCGGAATTTCCGCCGACCGGCTCGCGGACGCCGCCGCCAAGGCCGGCAAGGCCTACCAAAACCGTGATTCCTCGGCCGCCGCGCGCCTGGACCGGCTCGCCTGAAAGCGCTGGAGACTCAGATGGACACCCTTTCCACCGCCCGGCATTTCGCCGCGGACCTCCTGGCACACCGGAACAAGCTGGCGGGCAAGGCCGAGGACGCGGCCCGCGTCCAGTTCGCCCTGCACCAGGTCTCGAAAACCCTGCACGACCAGCACGACGCGCACAAGAAGGAGACCGACGTCGTCCTGAGTCATTGGGACGGCAAGGCGTCGGAGGAGTTCGAGCGCACCACCATGCGGCTGCGCAAGGACATCCGCACCACCGCCGACACGAGCACCGAAGCCGAAAGAATCGTCGCTCGCGTCACGACCACTGTGGACGGTGGGCACACCGCGGTCCAGCGGCTCGCCGACGAGTACATCGCCAAGGCCAAGAAGCTCCTCGACGACGCCGCCGGAGTGGGCTCGCGGGCCGCGCTGGCCGCCGCGATCGCCGCGGCCGCCGATCTTGCCCCGCGCTACACCAAGCAGTCGGCCGCGATCCTGCGGAAGGTGAACGGTGAACTCACCGACGCCGCGAAACGGCTGCGCGCGCTGCGCAAGGAACTCCGGCACGACGGCGTCGCCGACCGCGAGGTCACGGACCACTCCCCCGGCCACGGGAAACCCGGCCGGACCGAGCCCGCCAAGGCGTCCTCTCGCGGGCAGAAGGTCGTTTCCGCCGCGCGCAAGGAACTCGGGACGAGGGAGAACCCGCCTGGCAGCAACCGGAACCCGTACGGCCCGACGGCGCCGTGGTGTGCCTCGTTCGCCACCGCGATGTGGCGCAAGGCCGGGGTGAACATCCCGATCCTGCCCTTCACCGGCGACGTCTACCGCTGGGGCCGACAGCATGACAAGGCGTACGGCAAGAACTCGTTGAAGCAGGCCAAACCGGGTGACGTGCTGCTGTTCGGGACCGGGCCGCAGAGCCCGTCGACGAGCACCCACATCGGGATCGTGGAGAAGGTGGAAGGCGACAAGGTGACGATGATCGAGGGCAACTCGGGTGATTCCGTGCGCCGGAACACGCACACGCTGTCCGGTTCGACCTTCTACGGCGGGGTGCGCCCATGACCACCGGAAGCGCGCGGGAACGCGTGATCGCGGTCGAGGTCGAAGTCGGTGGGGCGCTGCGGGATCTGCGGATCGAGGAAGCCGCGCTGCGGCTCAGCCCGCAGGAGCTTTCCCGGCGGATTCTCGGCCTGGTCGACCGGGCGGCAGCTCAGGTGAGCCGTCGGCTCGATCTGGACGAAGCGGACTCCCTGGGGCTCGGGACGAGCGCGGAGCTGGCCGAAGCGGCTGAAGAGACGACTCCGGAAACGTGGAGGGTGCAGTGACCGACGAACGCAGTGTCGAGCGGCTACTCGAAGACGCCGAGGCCCCGGACACCGACTACCGTGGCAGGCTGGCCGCGGTGGTCGGTGAGGCGAGCAGCGACGGCGTGACCGTGACCGTCGATCTGTACGGGAAGTTGGTCGGACTGCAGTTCGACCGGCTCGCGCTCACCTCGCGGGCGAGCGACCTTTCCGCGCTCGTCCTCCGGCTCGCCGCGACGGCCACCGTCATGGCGATGGACGCCGCGGCATCCGTTGTGGACGGTCTCTGCGACGATTTCGCCTTGCTCTCGTGGCGTTCATGACATGTCCTCGATCATCGACGCCAGCCGGGCGGTGAGCCAGGACGCGTCGGCAGGCGTGACCATCACCCACGGCTCGCCGCCGACGTCTTCGTGGGTGACGGCGTAGCGGCCGGCCTCGGTGTCGAACCAGCTGAGCACCGGGCTCCGGCCGCGGGCACCGTTGACCCCGAGTTGGCCGGCGCCGTAGCGGACCGAGGTCACCATCGTCGCGAGGGGGCGCACGCTCCGCCCGGTGATCCTGGCGCCCGCCAGTGCCCGCTCGAAACCGTCGTAACCCCCTCGCGCGAAGCCGTCCATGGCGGCCGAGAAAGCGGCTCGCGGCAAGCGGATCTGGTCTCCCGGGCCGGGCGCGGCGTCACCGAGCATCCGGCCGACGATGGCGACCAGTTCGGCGGTCCTCAGCGGTTCGAGGACCAGGTCCTTCTCGTCCTGCACCGCCAGCACCCCGTGGGCGCCGCGGCCCGCCGCGAGCAGGCGCCACGGTTGTTCGCCGAGTACCAGGGCGTCCACCGACACCGCTGGTGAACCCAGCAGGACGAACAGGTCCTCGATCGCCGGGTCGACGTCCTCGCCGCTGGTGAAACCCGCTTCGGCGAGCCCGGCGAAGACACGTACGCCCAGCTCGTCCCGTTCGTCCATGGTTTCGCCGTGCGAGGGCACCTCGAGCGGGTAAGGCAACTCACCGTTTCCGAGATCGCCCCACAGCAGGTCGAATTCCAAATGTGACAGGACGATGCCCGCCGAACTACCCGAACGCCGCGCCATCGCGCTCCTCCCCTTCGCCACCCGGCGGGCACGATACCGATCGAACGGTGAAGATGAATGCGCCATCCCGACGAATCCGCGAACGGCGGGTGCCCATGACCGAACCAGAAGTCGCGACCGGACAACTGATCGTCCGTGCCTCGGGCGCCGCGGCGGCGCGTGCGGCCATCCTCGGCGATCGCAAGGCGGGTCCGGACGGGATCCAGCTTCTCCTGCGGTGCACGGTTCCGCGGGCCGTCGCCGAGGACGGCGCGAAACTCGGCTTCGCGGGCTGTGTCCTGCACGTGTTGCCGATCGGGGGGCACGACGGCGAAGCACCGGGCAGGCACGGGGTCGTCATGCTGACCATCCCGACAGCGGAACTCTCGTTGTCGTTCAGCGAGCTGCGACCGCTGATGTTCCGCCCCGTCGACGTCGACGCCCCGCTGCGCGCGTTGTTCTCCAGCGCGATCGCGCACGTCCTCGCCGTCAGCCCCGCGCTCGATCCGCACGGCCTAGCCCATCACCTGCAGGGACTCGCGGAACTGGTGCTGCGCAGCGTGCTGCGGGCGGAACTCGATCGCGCCGACGCGCTCGCCACCCGTCGTCGCGATGCCGTGCGGTACATCCGCGATCATCTCGCCGATCCCTCACTGGGCGCGGACCAGGTGGCCGAGGCCCTCTACATCTCGCGCCGACGGTTGTATCAGCTGTTCGACGACGGCCAGGGAATCGCCGAGCGGATCAAAGGACTGCGGGTCGAGCGGGCGAAGGCCCTGCTGGCGGATCCGGCGAAGGCCGCGCGGGGAATCGCCGAGATCGCCAAAGACTGCGGATTCACCAGTGCCGCGCACTTCTCGCGCACCTTTCGGAAGGCGGTCGGAAAGACACCTCGTGAATTCAGGGAACGCGCGTTGGCTCACTGAGATCCACCCCCGCGACGAGCGCGCCCGCGAGCGCGGCGACGTCCAGCCAGCCACGGCCTCCGGGCGAGTGCAAGGTGAACACCGCGACCCGCGGGCGCCCCGGATCGAGCACGACGGCCTGGAGCTGTGCACCGGCGGCGGGCCCGTCGACGGCGATCCGCTCGACGATCACCACCGGATAACCGCGGGCGGTCGTCGCCGTGCTGACCTCGCGGATCCCCGGTGTGGTGTCGGCGGCGAACCAGCTCAGCCCGGCGGCGGCCTCGACACTCATCGGCCGCTCGACCGGGACCGACCCGGCGATCAACAAGGCCGGGTCGGCGTCACGATGCTCGGCGACCGCCAGCAAGCCCGCACGATGCTCGTGGGCGCGTTCGGCCGCCTGGATCGCGGCGGCCTCCAGCCCGAAATCGCGTTCGGCGTCGGCGCCACGGAGCCGGATCAGCAGTGTGCGCAGTTCGGCGATGGTCCGATCGACCGACGCGAGGGAGACCGAGGTGATCCCCGGGACGGCGGTGAGTTTCACCGGCCACCCAGTGCCACGGCCGAGGCGAAGACACCCACGGCTCCGGCGGGTGGGGTGACGGCGGGACCGGGGGCACGGGCCAGCGATGCCGCCAGTTCCCTGCCCAGCGCGGAAAACCGGGCCATGCCGCCGGTGATCTCGACGAACAGCGACGCGCCGTCCGGCGCCTCGCCCAAGGCCGTGCCTGGCTCGCCGAGCGCCCTCAGCCGTTCTTCGATCCGGGCCGCCTCGGCGCGATGAACCGCTTCAAGGGCACGGGCCTGCTCCAAAATTCGGTCGAGCTCGCGCTGCAGTGTTTCGTGGCGCGCCTTCGCCGCGGTGAGATCGGCTTGTGCCGTGGCCGCTGCCGCGCCGCTGGCGAACTGGACGGCCGTCTCCGTGCCCTCGACGGCGTCCGCGGCGTCAGTGAGCGCGCGCCGCAGGACCACCGCGCGCCGGTCGAGCTGCTCGGCTCGCCGTACTCCGGCCGCGACGGTGCCGGCCCACTCGGTGAGGATGCCGGCCGATGCGCGCAACACGGCGGGCGCGGGTTCGAGCGCCGTCCTCGCCGCGGCGGCACGGGCGGCGACGCTTCCGGCGGCGTCTCCTTCCCACTCGCGCGGCACGTCGATCCGCGCCGCGGCCACCGCGTCGAGGTGCGCGGCCGCGTCCGTGCACTTGCGGGCGGCGTCCGCCACGGCGTCCGCGTCGCCCGGAACCGGATCGAAACCGAGGCCTCCGAACTCGGGCATCACGAGCCTCCGTCCGCGCGCCGCAGTGTCCGGACGGCGTCGTCATCCGTGTCCTCGTAGGCCTTCGCCGCCGTCCGGACCCCGGACGCGGCGCGGGCGACCTCAGCGTGCGCGGCGCCGATCGAGTCCATCCACGGCCCGATCAGCCCGTCGAGCGCCGACGCGATCCCGGCGGGTCCCAGCTCTCCCGCGGCCAGACCGTCGGTCAGCCGGACGACGGCGCCCAGCTCCTCCGCCACGTCCTCCAGCTGACGCGCGAGGTCGCGCATCAGCTCCGGTTCGGCGCGGTAACCGTTCATTCGCCGAACACCGGCGGATAGGCGGGCGGAAGATCATCGAGGAGGTCATAACCACTGCCGTAGCGGTCGCGGTGCTCCTTGTCCTCTTCCCGCTGCGTACCGGTCATCGGCGGGTACATGCCGAAACCGGCGCCCCCGGCGCCACCTCGGGCGGCCGTGGTGCCCTGCCCGGAGCCGCCGGCCGGGCCCGCCATGCCGCCGAACCCGCTCCCGGCTCCGCCGGCGAGGCCGTGCTTGGCGGCGTTCTCGGCGGAGAAACCGGGCAGCGCCGTGCCAGGTCCGTGCCCCGCGCCCTGCCCAGGCCCGGCGACACCGGTCGTACCGCCTCCCGGCAGGTCCCCGACGCCTGCCGAAGCCGCATAGGTGCCTTCTTCGACGGGACCCACGGTTTCCGGACCTTGGACGACCGGTGGCGGCACCACCGGAGAGGTCGGCCGAGACGGTGGCGGTTCGGCTGGCGGGCGGTCTCGTGGCGGTGGTCCGGCGGGCGGCGTGACCGGAAGCGGCAGCGGCACCGGGTGGTACGGGAGATCGGCCGACTTCGGCGCGGTCTCGAATCCCCGCGGCAGTTGATGCCGGACGCCGTGGCTGGCCTCTTCGTACTGGCTCATGACCCGCACGGCTTCCGCCTTGGCCCGGTCGGCCTCCCGCTTGGACGGGAGCTTGTCGTCGAGCAGGTCGTCCAGCATGTAGGCGCCATTGGGACCGTCGAGCGCCTTCACGGCGTAATCGTCACGGAACCAGCGCTCGGCGTAGTAGTGCACCGGCTCCGGCATTTTGCGGCGGGCTTCGGCGATGGCCGCGGTGTAGGCGTCCAGCCCGTCGCCGATGTGCCGGGAGGTCCGGGCGGCCTCAGTGGCCCAGGTGGTGAGACGGTGCGCGGACTCCGCGGCCTGCGCCGCCGACGGGCCGCGCCAGGACAGCAGCAGCTTCTGCACGCTTGTGCGGACCGCGGCGGTTTCCGCGTCGACGTTCTTGGCCAGCTGGGCCCACCGGTGCGCCTGCTCACCCAGCTTCGGCGGCTCCGCCGATTTGATCATGTCCCACAGCTGGCGGTGTTCGTAGCACTCCCAGTTGATCTTACTGAACGCTCCTTCCCGCAGGTTCGCTTTGCGCTTCTGGACCAGCTTTCGTCGTCTGGCCAGTGCCCGGCGGCTCGGCGGATGTTTCTCGGAGTAGTACTCACCGGTCATCGGTCCCCCTCGCCACGGCATCGACGGCGGACGCGGCGGCTTCGTCGGTGCGAGCATGCCGCTCGGCGACCATGCCGATCGCCGTGCGCAACGCGTCGAGTTCGGCCAGATACGACTGGAGCGCGAGCTGCACGCCGCCTTCCTCCGCACCCCCGCGGCGGGCGAACGAACGCCGCATCGGCACCGACACCGGCCCCTTGCCGTCGGCCAGCGGTAAGCCCAGTTCCCGGGCTTCGGTCAGGCAGTTCTGCAGCTCGGCATAGTGCTCGCCCAGCAACCTCCGCGTTTCCGCGATCTCCCGGTAGTCCAGTTCGATGCGGTCTCCGCCGTCGGCCACGATCGCCGCCGCGCCCTCACCGGACGGCTTCTCGACCTCCGCGGCCTTGTCGACGCGCCGGGGTGGCCGCCGCTGCTCACGCAGCTCCTCGCGGAGCCGCTCGGCCTCCGCCTTGCCGTGGACCTTGACCATGTCGTGCGCTCCCTCTCGTCACGGACCTGGTCATCCTCGCGGGTCCGGCGCGGCAAGACCAGCCCCGAATGCACACCGGGACACGAACCCTGCACGGCCGGTCAAGCAGTCAGGCGCCACACTGTCCTCTATGGACACCAGCGCAGCCGCCGGCCGGATGGCGCGACGGAAGTTCTGTACCAGCTGGGTACGCAGGTAAGTCGACTCACGAGACCGGTGAGCCCAGCGGTGGCGGGCCAGCACCGCGCCCGTGGTCAGGACTGCATCGCGAGCAGTCCGCCACATCGCGGCCTGGGTCACCCGGCCCAGCTCGACCCCGGAGATCTCGTCGACCCGGTCCAGCGCGCGGGCCATCGCCGTTCCCGTCGACCGGGTCGGCGGGCCCCAGGCCCGATCGTCGTACTTGTGGTAGCCGAAGGTCTGCTCGATCTCCCCACGCGTGCTCACGAGGTTCGTCAGTATTCAGAACAGCCACGGACGCGACATTGATTGCCGAGCACAACCACACCGGCGACTACCCCATGTAGCGAACGTACCCGGTGATCGCCTGCGGGATTGGGCGCTCGCGTCGACCTCGGTGGTGCCGCCGCGTTGGTCAACGGCTGGGGCCTGCGCCTCCTCGGACACGCCGTCCGGCCTGGCGGATCGCACGTGGAACACGTGCTGCAACGACCGATGCACGCCAGCGAGCAGGGTCTGCAGGACAGGGTCAGCGAACGCGAAGCTGACGACGCGGGCTCCCGAGCAGCATGATGGCGTGGGCGGGACAGGTGCCGGCCCCGGATCCTCCGGGACCAGCACCTGGTGCACCCTGGCGTCCGACGGTCGTGGGACCACAACACTTCGTCCGGCGATCCCTTCGGACTACGACCCGCACAGGCGGGGGGCTTACTGCCGGACCGGTGCGCAGAGTGCACCTCACAGGGTCGGCGGTATCGCCCCCTTCGTTACGGAAGCCCCGCACTGCCTCGCGCACGAGGAGCGCTAGGGAACCCACAAGCTCGGTTTCTTCGTAGAACGAGGCGACGTGGTGGGAAGAAATCAGATGGACGGCAACACGGAAGAAATGGGAGCACCGGCTCTCACTCCCACGCACGCCGAACGATGTGATCCCGATGGCTACACGATCGATGTCAACGAAGGACGGGCCGCCGGCCGGTCGATCGATCAGGTGCACATTCACATGCCCCCGAATACATCGACGACGTGGCCGATCCCGAGGCGGCCTCCGGGATATCTTTCCCGTCCCCGATCCCGACGAGTGAACCACACCGAAGGAGACTCATCGACCCAGCGTGGGTCTGGTCGTCGCGCGCTCGCGCCCTGCGATCGGCTGAACGGGCGGGGTTTGCGAACCTCGGAAGCCGGATCCGCCTTGCCCGGGTTCAGATCAGCGTGGCGGAGCGGGCCGCTCTGATTGCCCCGTAACCACGTTGACTACGCCGGCGTGGATCGAACAGCCAACAGCAGAACACCCGCGACCTCGCCGGAATCGGTTTCGAAGCGGCCGGAGGACACTGTTAGCTGTCTGTCTTCTTCTTCCGCGGCGCGCGCTTGCGGACCGGTTTCACCGGGGCTTCTTCCACCGGTTCCGGTTCCACGTCATCGACCGGCCCGGCGTTGTCGAACGCTTCATAGATCTCGTGCGGAATCCGCCCACGCTCGGCGATCGCGTACCCGTTCGCCGACGCCCACGCTCGCACCTGCTGGTTACGTTCACGATCCGTGGACGTCACAGCACGGCTGTGTCCGACAGTGGATTGACCGGCCGCGACACGAAGTTTGCGCCCACCCGTGCGGGTGCCCGCTTCGACGTAACGCTCCAGCTCGTCACGCAGCGCCTGAGCGTTCTCGTCGGAGAGGTCGATCTCGTACTGCACACCGTCGAGCGCGAAGGGCACCGTCTGCGTGGCCTCACCGCCATCGAGGTCGTCGATAATTTGAACGCTAACCTTCTGAGCCATCCACACTGCCTTTCACCCATATCAGCGACGCCCCTACGCGCCACCGAACTGCCAGAAGCTTAACCACATATCTAGCCAGCGTGACGACCGGACATATTCTTGTCGCACAAACACCGCCACGCGGTTCAGTCGCCTGAGTACCCCTCGGGCGACATGACGGACGTATGCTGTCGAGACCCGTCTGGCCGCCGGAGCCCAGGTGGTCGGCCCAGTGACAGGCGTCTTCTGGCACCAGGGCGAGTTCGGCACCAGCGAAGAATGGCAAGTCCTGTTGAAAACCACGCCGGACGTGTACGACGACCTGGAACGGCACCTTGTCGAGCATCACGAGTGGAAGAACCCTGAGATCACAGCGGTTCCGCTAGCCGCGGGCCTACAGTCCTACTTGGACTGGGTCCGCCGAACCACACGCGAGAAGACCACAGGCCATAGCAACTGACACGCGGCTAACCGCACCGAGGTGCGTCCCAGCTGCCTGGCCCGACAACCCGACGCACAGGGGGACCAAAGGAGCCATCTGCCAACGCTTGTTCATGTTGGAACACGCGCACCTACGTGGGAAACTTCCGTACGCCGCACAGGATCATCTGGCAGCCCACTTCTGAAAGTACGAATCGAAACGCTCGGGCCAATCTGGCTTCTGCTCGAACACGTGCAGGTGGTGCTTTGCCACGTCCAGCGGCTCCCATTCCGGCAGGCACCTCATTAGGCAGAGCGGGCTCGTATGCTGGCGGCACCGCTGCCCGGCGGTTGCGGTGGACACCGCGGTGACGGCATCGGCATCACCGAAGTCGAACCATTCGCCCTCGCGGTGCTGACGCTCGAACCACTAGTGCAGGGCTCGCTCGAGCCGCAGACCTCCCCGTGTCGCCACAGCACCCGCATACGGTACGAAAACCCGGTCTTGAACTCAGCCAAGCGATGTTCAGGCGATTTCGAATGGCCGATCTTTACCCGAGGGCACTCGCCGCCGCCGATCAAGTACACGAAGTCCGCCGACATGGTTCAGTGCTCCCCGCCAGGCTGGCTGCAGCCGGTGACGACCATAGCGAGGACCACTGACAGAACCCGGCCGGCCGGCGGCGAAACCGGTGGCCGCCGCACCGGCGGTCTGCGTGTTGTCCTGCGACACGCTCGATCCGTCCCGCGCCCAGCAGGCACCTTTCCGGTTCCCGACAAGCTGATCAACGGGCGCCAAATCCGCCTGCACGTGTCCGATGCGGACGGGATGGCCTGGAGCCTTGATGTACAACGTGACCAATTCCGGGAGGCACCGACGCGGCTTGCTCCGCGCGTGCGGGGACGCCGCCGGAGTCGGCTGTACGGAATGGATCCACCCGAAGGTCTGCGATGTCGTCTGCGACGGTACGACCCAGGCCAACGGTGACCTCCAGCCGGTTCCGCCGGCGACGTTGTCCGGGCGCGTCATCCGCCTGCACGTCGACCGGAACGCGATGGCTTGGGGCACGGTCGAAGCCGGCGCGCCGGGCGACGAGATCTGGCTGGACCGCTCGTGGGACGGGGGCGCGAGCTGGGCGGGCGGTTCGTCACTCGGCCGAACCTCGGTCGCCGCGGGTGGGAGTACCGGCAGGACAGTGCTCTTCGCGACCCGCGATCCCCGCAGGCGTCACTACGGCGGCGCCGTTCGTGCGTGTGGACGGGAAGCCGGGCACCAGGAAGGGTCCTGTACGGCGTGGGCCCGCCCGGCGCCGGCGCGCGTGCAGGCGGCCGCCGACGCCCTGCTGTACTCCTACGATCCGTATCCGGGCTGGTGGCCGAGCAGCTGCGGCAGCGGTGTCTGGTGGGACCGGGAGCGGACCTACAAGAACGCCGCCACCAGTGGTCTGTACCTACGGCTCGCGGCTTCCCCACCTTCGTACCCCCGGTGATTCCGTGTGGCTGCAGCGGGCCCGGACCGCCGCGGACTGGTACCTGGCCAGTGGGATGATCAACTCCGCCGGACTCGTGAACGACGGTCTGACCCGCGACTGCCGTAACAACGGCCAGACGGTGTGGACTTACAACCAAGGGCTGGCGTCGGGGTTTCGTCGAACTCTGGCGAGCCACCGACGAACCGCGCTGGCTCGACGCCGCCAGGAGGCTGGCCGACGCGGCGGTGACCGGGCCGCTGTCGCCAGTGACCAGGTCCAATGGGTACTCATGGATATGTCCGAGCACACGGCGACGCGGCTCGCGAACCGGGACGTCGATGCCGTGGTGCTGCGGGACTCGTAGCTCACCGACGCCATCTGCGCACACGGCTTCATCGCACTCGCTGACCTCGGCGACACCAGCATCATCCACCCCACCTCGGTCTACGTCGCCACCACCACCTGGACCGAGAACCATCCTGATGCCGTCGCCGCCTTCCAGCGCGCCCTGCACCGAGCCGCGAGAGACTTCAGACAGGACCGGGCCGCACTCGGCGACCTCGCCGTCCGCCACCTGCGCCTCACCCCGGACACCGCCGCCCGAATGGGCATCGCTGTCGACCCGACCAGCGGACCCTCGGTGCCCCAGCTACAACGCACTCCGAACTTGATGCAGCGCTACGGCATCCTCGCCGAGCCGTACCGGGTCGCGCTTCCGAGCGCGGAGCAGGTCCTCGGGTCGGTACGGGGCCCCCGTCGCCATGAGGGAGATCGATCTCCTGGAGGAGGCTGCGGCCGTGTTGCTGACGGCACCATCGACGGGGATGAACGAGCACTCTCGTCGGGAGGTGATCAGCCGTCGGTGGGGCCGCCTCTTCAGAGGCGTTCGATGCGGTCGGCCTGCGGGCCCCGGTCGCTCTGACGCACCGTGTACCGGACCCGGTCACCCTTCTGCAGCGGCTCCGACCCCATGATCACGGACACGTGGGCGAAGAGATCGTCGCCGCCTGCGTCCGGGGTGATGAAGCCGAAGCCGCGGTCGTCGTCGTAGCGCGCGACGACGCCCTCGCCGCCTCGTACGGGCATGTCCCGCGCCGCCGGCCCTGCGGCCGCGGCAGGTGCCGACCGCTGCGGCGCCGTCTGGGGCTCGGTGCCCCGGACCAGGTGCACGTCGCGGGCCTGCGGGCCCTTGTCTCCACTAGCCACCTCGTAGGCGACGCGGTCGCCCTCCGCGAGCCACGTCAGCCCCTCGGCCAGGGCCCGAGCGTGAACGAAGACGTCCCCGGCGCCGGAGTCGGGGTTGATGAAGCCGAAGCCCTTGTCCTCGTCGTACCAGGCCACCGTGCCGTCGGCACCGTCCGCGATACCAGCCGCAGCGGGCGAGCCGGCCCCTGCTCCCAGCGGGATCACGTGCTCGGCCTGCGGGCCGCGCTCGCCTTCGACGATCAGGAAGGCCACCCGCTGTCCCTCGGTGACCACGCCGCCGGTCACGATGGCGGAGCTGTGCACGAAGATGTCGGCGCCGCCGCCGTCCGGCGACGCAAAGCCGTACCCCTTGCCCGGCTCGTACCAGTTGACGGTGCCGAGCAGGCCCACGGCGCTGCCGGCGGCCGCATCAGCGGTGACGCGAACGCGCAGCGCCTGGGGCCCGCGGTCGTTCTCGCCGACCTCGAACACGACGGCCTGACCCTCGCGGAGCACTTTCGCGCCGCCGTCCCCGACGATCTCGGAGGCGTGCACGAACACGTCCGGCGAGCCGTCCTCGGGCGCGAGGAAGCCGAAACCCCGTTCGGCGTCGAACCAACGGACAGTCCCTTGCGGCATCAAAAGCTCCAGGTCGAGAGGGCGGGCACTGGCCCCCAGTCTCCCTGACAGACCTCCGGTCCGTCGGGCCGGGCCCACAGACGGGCGGTGCGGAGCCAGGGGCGGGCCGTTGGTTCACCTAGCGACACGCCGAGTTTTGAGACCAGGTCTAAAGCCGCACTAGGCACACCGCACCGTCTGCGGCATGAGCGGACAGTCACGTCCGCAGGAACGTATCCGTTAGGTCGAGAGTCGGTTGAGTCCGCACCAATGTCTGGCCACGGCAACCTTCCGCGTAGTACTCCACCACGACGGCCTGGCCGGTCTTGCGGTCGTCGACCGTGAGAAGGGTCGCTTGTTCACGTTAGACATCGACAATCAGGGCTGCCGCCCGTGTGTACCGAACGCGGACGCTGTGCTGAAGCACGTCCCAGGAGACATGGAGCTCCTCGGTCACGGATACGGGCAGCCGCACCTCTCGCACCCATTCGTCGCCTGATGCCTCTTCGGTCTGCGGGAGAACGCCGAACGCGGAGAGCCACACGTCATCATCGGCAACCACGAATTCCACCCGGGAAGGCTACTCACTTTCCGACTATCACTCTGATCGCGGCATGAGAGTGCGTTCCCGTTGGCCACGGAACGTCGTTGCAGATGTTGGCCTGGCTAGGTCATGATCGCGCCGTGGAACTCGATTGGGGCTCTTTTCGTCAGCTGTACGAAGGGTTGCTTGATCACGATGACGGCGTCGCCGGGCGTCGGGCGTACCTGAGCGGTCAGCGGCTGACCGCAGCCGAGCATCTGGCCGAGTAGGAGCCGCTGCGGAAACGTGAGCGGATACCTGCCGGCGGCTACTCTGGAGACGACGAGCAGTTGTGGCGGATCATGAAGCTGTACGGGCTCAGCCGCGTCAGCGACTACCTGATCGAACGGTTCTGCACGCAGGGAGAACCGCCCACCGAGTTCGGCGCCACCGGAGAACGTGCCATCACCAAGCGCAGCGTCACCAGTGGGTTGAACTCCGACGGGCTCCGACAGGCGACAAATACCGGCATCTTCGAAGATCGGACACACCTGACTGCAGTGAGGGACCAGCACCGGCTCGACCGCGGCCGCCCCTAAAACTGACTCCGGATACCGGACCCGACCACCAGCCGGGCCCACTCGCCGAGGATTTTCGTTACACGAAGCGTCATAAGTTGGGCGGGAGGAGGGATCGTGTGGGAACAACAGCGGGGCAGGTTCGTCGGCGGCGACATCACCGGTGTTGCCGGTGATGTCGCCGCCGTTGAGCTCACTGGTCAGCAGGTGCAGACGCCGCCGTTGTTGATTCCGGCGACGCCGTTGCCGCCCGCGAGACCACTCGCGCCGGACGGGGTGGCGATGGTGTCCGCCCCGTCGTTGATGGTTCCAGAGTTCCCGAGACCGCCGGCGCCCGCGGCACCGCCGAGGCCACCAGGACCGCCGGGGCCACTACAACCGGTACCGCCGTTACCGCCGCCGGCACCGTTGCCACCCTTGCCGCCTGCCGCGGTGATGTTGTCGATACCGGTTCCGCCGGTGAGCGTGCCGGAGTTCCCGATCCCACCGGCACCACCCGCGCCGCCGACACCGCCCGCTCCGCCCGGCTGGACGGAAGCGGAGCCGTTGCCGCCCTTGCCACCGACGCCACCGTTACCGCCGAGCCCTCCGTTGGCCTTCAGCGTGTCGACACCGGCACCACCGTTGACAGTCCCGGAGTTTCCGACGCCACCGGCACCACCGGCACCGCCGACGCCACCGGCTCCGCCACCATGGCCGCAGCCAGCGACGCCACCGGCCGCGCCGGTACCTCCGGCACCACCGTTGACAGTCACGTTGTCGAGCCCGACATCGACGAGATCATCGTTATAGGCTCCCGAATTCCCGACACCACCGGCCGCACCCGCGCCACCGATACCCCCGGCACCCGCACCACCGGCGACACCACCGCCGTTGCCACCGAGGCCACCAAGACCGCCGTTGCCGCCCCTGCCCGCGGTGAGGACAACAGTGTCGCTACCGGCACCACCGGTGACGTTCCCGGCATTACCGGCGCCTCCGATCCCGCCGACCCCGCCACTACCTCCGGCGCCACCGGCGCCGCTGGCGAAGCCGATCCCGCCCTGGCCGCCGTTCCCGCCGTTGCCTCCCGCACCACCGAGGACGGTGACGCTGTCCGTGCCGTCACCGGCGTTGATGACCCCGGTCGTCCCCACACCGGCACCGCCGACGGTTCCCGCTCCGCCGTCGCCACCCGCGGTGCCCGCGGGCGTACCCGCGTTACCGGCCGCTCCCGGAGGGCCATTGGCTCCCAGTAAACCGGTGACGCCGGTCACCCTGATCGTGTCGTTCCCGGCAAGACCGTTCACGGTGCCGTTCACCGCGCCGCCGGTGATGGTGATGATGTTGTTCCCCGTGGTGCCGTCCAGCACCTGGCCGGCGGGAATCCCCGCGGTGCAAGTGAAGTTGGCGCCACTCTGGGTGCACCCTGGCGGGAGCGCCCACGCCTGCGAGGGAACCGCGAGAGCGAAGCCCGCGGCGGTGCCCACACCGATCAGAACCCGGCCGACCCGGCCTGCCGTACTGACACGTGCTGTCGATCTCATGATCAACCTTCCAAGGGATAAAAGGGATCCGGGACTGATGCCACGGACCTGCGAGGTGTGCGATGACCGAAAGTCCGGGGTCACTGCCCGATGCCGTGTTCGAAAGAGGATCGGGCCAAACCGGCACCCTCGACGTGCCAGACCCTTCGCTCCTTCACCGGAATTTGCAAGCGCAACCGTGGCCAGTCACCCATACGCGATCAAGACCACGAATGCCAGCGACCGCAGCCGACCGCAGCCGCCGACCATATCCGCCGTGAGACGCCCTCCCATCCGCCGCATACAACACTTTCGCCGCACGCCAGCCTCGGATCGAAGACAAACCGACGGAACTCGTTCGGCCCTCTCGCCAATCCGGCACATCCACCGGCCTCCCTCGGAGGTGAGGTCGGGGTCGCAGTGTGCGGATCCGTTGCGCCGAACTCGGCCGAGCGTGGACGACACGGTCTCGTGTCGGCCCCGGATGGTGCACGACCATTCGAGGTACAGCCATATCGGTTTCTGCGACCGCCGGAGTAAATTGCCTGTCGTACCCCTAGACCTCGGTTAATGACATAGCCATGAAGATCGCGGTTCAAGATCACGAACCGAGGTTTTCGTGCGAACGAGGCGAACGTCGACAGTTCGGTCCCGCAGCGGCGCACTGTTCGCACAGATCCTTATTCCGCCGGGGAGTCGTCGCCATCCTCACCGGCACCCTTGCGGTCCCAACTTTGTGGGCAGCTGTCCCGCTGACGGCCCACGCCGCCGTCAACTGTCGTCAGCCCCGGCGTGACCCAGACCGGTACGGTCGTGACCGGAAGCCCCGGCAACGACACCATCAGACCTGAACCACCCGCCTGGATGAGCACGTCAGCAGCCGAGAGGCCCTAGTCTGGCTAATCGCGCGCCCTGGACCGCGGCAGAGCTGTGATGGTGAAGCCGACTCGAGCGGAGTCACCAGGTGCCGACGGAAGACCCTCGACACGACCCTGTGAGGCCGAGGCGACGCCCGGCCGACCAGACTCCGATCGCCAGCCGGACCGCTGCAGGCACGCCTCAGCAGGGCGACGTCGTACTGGACAAGACACGCGCCAGCTTCTTCGGCTACACCGAACTTGATCCGCTGCTTCACGACCTCGGCGTCCAGCGACTCGTTGTCGCCAGGCCAGCCGGTTTACCTCTTGCACTCCGCGACGAGGCGCTCATGATTGATTACGCCGACGTGCCACATCTACATCGCGCGAAATCTGGTGCGGGGTGGCGAGACCACCCCGCACCAGAAGGTTCACTACCGGACGACGACGTAAAACGGGTCGCCGTCGAGCATGTGCTCGCGGCCGTACCAGTCACCGATCAGGTTGCCGCCCGCGATGTTGTGGCTGGCCGTGATACGGCGCACCCCAAAGGTGAACGGCTTCTCCTTCGCCAGCGCGGCGTTCTGATAAGTACTCGCGAAAGGGTACTCGTCACACTGCATCTTCACACCGTCCTTGACGGTGTACTTCGCCCCCCACGCGTCCACACAGGCCCGCCGTACCTTGCGTCTCGATCCGTCCTTCTTTCTCTCGACGTCGTACCCGGAGTAGAGGTACGACAGCGTTGATTCCTTGAACTTCCCGGGAACTTTCAGCGTGGGGTCTTTTCCAGGTGCGGTCTTCGTGATGTCCTCCTGCGCATCCTTGATCAACTGCGACGACTCGCCGTAGGTAGGACTATTGAGCTCGAACACCATCGTGGGCACTACCCCGGTGAACACGCATCGGCTGCCGCGGGTCGCGTACGTCGCGGAGTCGCAACGGAACCTCCCCTTGGGAGTGCGGGATGTGCCCGGAGGCGGGATCGGGCTGCTGAGCGATCTGTAGAAGTCAAACCAGAAGAAGCCGCGGAGTTCGTTCTGCCACTTCTTGTCATCGTCCGTGTTGCTCGGCACTGTCGTGGTCGCCGTGGTGGCGGTCCACCAGATCGGCTCACCGCCCGCCGCGCGCCACGCGCCAACGGACCGGTCCACCGGTACCGGGAAATAGTCGCACGTGCTCGTACGCTCCTGGTCATCGTTGCCGCACTCAAGTACGACCGAGAACGGGTTGTCGAAGAGCTCCTCACGCTCGCCCCGGATGTACTTCAGGCTGTAACCGAACTTGATCTCACTCCTCTTGTCCTGGGCAACGCCGATGACCGTCTCACGGAAGAAACTGCTCCCTACATGCACCACCGACCCGTTTACTAGCTTCTGGTATTTGAGTTCAAGCAGCTGGGTTCGGCAAATGTTGAATCTGTTCTTGAACCAGAAAGTCTCGGTCGCCTGGTGGTTCGCGATGCATTCGTCGAAGGTGACGTCGTCGACCGGCTTCAGCGCGTCATCGACGCGGGATTCCACAGTGGTTGTCGCCTCGGCCTGTTGGACCGGCTGAGGCTGGGGTTCGGCGGCTGTGACGGCCTGTGGGGTGACGAGGAGGGTGGCGACCAGGATGAGCACACCGGTCAGTTTCAGTGTCTTCATCGTCGCCCTCACGTGATCAGATCCATGCTGTTCCAGCCGCGGCCGACCTGGACCGGGTCCGCCAACATGGGATTGCTGTTCCAGCCGTTGAACCGGTAGAGGAGAAGATCCCCGTCCGGTTCGCGTTTGAGCACGTCTTCGTTGCCGTCACCGTCAGCGTCGATCAACGAGATCCAGTTGGTCGTCGGCTGTGCGAAGGTGTTGACAGGGGCGACTGTCTTGCAGTTCCCGTTGTAGGTGGCCTCGCCGTCGAAGGTGTTGGTGTGCGGACAGGCGTACAAGTCGCCGGTGGCCACGGATGCGGCCGCCGAGTCTGGGTTCTCCCGGCTCCAGCTCGGTCTCAGCTCCCACAACGACCTGCCCACACCGAGCTTGACCCGAGTCTTGAGGGTGCTTTGGCCGTCGAACGTGCCCTTGTGCGGGTAGACCCACCTGATGTCCTGGCCGTCGATGGTGACCACGTCGTCGAAGCCATCGGCCGTCACGTCCGCGAGCGTGATCCACCCTTGACTGTTCCAGCCCCTACCGATCTGCACCGGGTCACCGAAGGTGCTCAGACCGTTGAGCTTGCCGCTGTGCGGGAACACGAACAACGCGCCGTCCGTGGTCCGGCGGGCCACGAGGTCAGCCAGTGGCGCGGAGACGGTCTCGTACTCCTCGGTCTCACCGGTCATCTCGGCGACCCCGACCCAGTTGTAGCCGTTGAAGTCTCTCCTCACCTCTGTTCTGGCCGTGAAGGTGGTCATCCCCTGCAGCTTTCCGGAGCCCGGGTACACCCACAACGAGCCACCGTTCACGCCTGGTTGCCGGGAAAGCAGGTCGGGGATCCCGTCACCGGTCAGGTCGTGGGAATGGGTGCTCGCTCTCTGATCCCCGATGGCCGCCGTGCTCACGTCGGTGACCGGCGTGGCTGAAGACGTCGACACGGACAGCAGGCCGGCCCCCAACACAATCGCGGATGCAACCGCCCAGCGCGCTTTCATGAGCGTGTCCAGCGAGCGTGTTCGCCTCGGTGTACACCGGGCACGGCACCGCGTGCCGCGATTCGCGCAGAATTCACTCGATTTCCCTTCGGAAAAATAAGGCGGGGCCGGTTCAGCCATATGGTCGGCAAGCCGGCTTGGTCACTGGGTTGCACCGTTTCCGCCCAGTTAACTCGAATAGCACAGAACTCGGCTCCGCCTGACGAGCAAGTCGCATTTGCCCCCGGCACGCCGACATCGCCCAAACGGCCCCGTTTGGTACGCATGCCCGCTTGGCGACGAGTCCTGCACACATTAGGTCCCGATTTGACTCGGCGGGACTATCGAAAAGGCTTTCAAGCCGCACCTGAACGCCTCTTTTGTGTCGTGAGCATTTAATCAGGCGTGAACCTGTAAGTGAAAAGCATTTGAGCCAGTTCAAATCCACTGCGGGGACTGCTATCGTCGACCGGGTGTTCACGCTGCGGGTCGATCTCGAGACGGTGTCCAGGATGCGTTGGTCGCCATCACCGGCATCGGAGTCCATGGCATGGCTGAAACTCACCGTCGCCTCGGGCAGGCATCCAGTGTTCGGGGATCCTGGGACACTTGCTCGCGCGTCACTCGCCCATCGAGACGTCGCCCTGCTCGTCGACCTGCTTCCCCAAGACGGTGACACTTACCTGCCTGACCTGCTTACTCCGCAACCTGGAGCGGATACCCGGCGCGGTGACTTGATCGAGGAGCAAATCGCGCGGATCGAGGCAACCACACAGGAGGATCTCGAAAGCCAGGTGTTCACCTACACCCAAGCCCACTGGAGCAGGCCGCTGTCGACCGCGAGCCGTCGGCTGGCGGAGTCCGGGCGGATGCAACGGCGCTTGGCCAACGGCCTGGCCCAGTTCTGGCGAGTCGCGTTGTCCGACGGCTGGCCCGAAGTCAGCTCGATCGTCGACCAGGACATCTCGCATCGTGCGAAGTCCGTTGTGGGCCATGGTGTCGGCCGGGCGTTGGGAGAACTTCATCCCGATATCGGTTGGACCGGTGACGCGGTCACCCTTGTCAAGCCGTGGAACGGTGAGCTTGACATCGCGGGCCGGGAGCTGGTCCTCGTGCCCGGTGTGCTCAGCTGGCCTGACGTCATCGTTCAAGTCGATGTTCCCGGCGAGGTGGTCGTCTACTATCCCGCTCGCCGCATCGGCACGGGCCGCGACCACAAGCCGGGCGCAATCGCGCAGGTGGTCGGTTCCGCACGTGCGGCCTTGCTCGCGGACCTCGAAACCGCCCGATCGACCGCGGAACTCGCACGCCGGACCGGATACACCGCGGGCACCGTCTCCTACCACCTCAAAGCACTACATCGCGCAGGGCTCGTCAGTAAAGTCAGAGACGGACGCTACGTGCTCTACCAACGGACGCCCCAAGCGGTACTCCTCGTAGAAGGCAACCGCAACTAGCCTCCGCAAACACCGTCGTGGTCATGGCAGCGGTGTGCTTCGCTGGGGCGCGGCGGATGGCTCGGTTCGTCATGATCATGACGGGACTGGCCCGATGGTCTCCTGTTCTCTTTGATCAAGAGTCTGGACGGTGCCCGCTTCGCGCGCTCGATTCACGCCCACGCCCACATGGTCGCTTTGTCGGCAACGGCCGGCTCCGGGCTAACGACCGCGGGGACGGCGGTCGCCGTGCCCCAGTTCACCAACCGCCACGGCGGTATGGCCTGCTCGGAGTCTCCCCTGCGGGACGGTCAACGTGGCGAGATCCGCCGGGTTTCGACGACCTTGGAATTGTAGTGGGCGCCGTTGACGACCGTAGTCTCGACGAGTACCTCGAAGTGCTTCATCTTCTTCATCCTGCGGAGAAACTTTCGGTCTCCGAGCTTCTCCGCCGCAGCCGCGGTGCCGTGTTCCCAGCACCCCGCCACGACGACGATCTCCGATGTATCGGGAGCCAGCGGGTTCGGACTCCGGATGATCAAGGCATAGTCACTGACCGGATAACCCGACTCGTCGTACTGCGGAGTCAACACGTGGCCGGTGCTCAGGTCGCGCACGACAGCCGCCTCATGATCCAGGTCTTCAGCGAAAGCGTAGGAGGTCACTCCGTGCAGCTTCGCGAGCATCGTGCTCGTCACAGCATTGGCCACCGGCCCACCGATCAGGACCAGGTCCGAACTCAGCTCACGCGGCGACAACTGCTTCGACTCCGCGATCCTGCCAGCGAAGCCCAGCCCGCGAAGCTGGGCCTCGATTTCCACCAGCGCCCCGATATCACCCATGCCCACCACCCCCGCCCGGGCCCACCGCCGCTGGTGGCCGAAGTCATGAGCCCCCAAGACGATGAACGGGTGACGACCACCCAACGCCCGCCAGAATCTCCGCGCGCGAATCAGCTTGAGGCGCCGTCTCATAGTCGTCGCCAACCAGACCAGCACACCCCCGATGGCCGCCGCGATCAGATTGCTCGAGATATCGGGCAACGCTTGGACCAGCCAACCGCCGACACTTCCGACAGTCGACCCCATCCACAGCCACCCCTCATCGACGCGGTCCCATTCCCCCAGTCGGTTTCGGCCCGCATCCTGTTACCGCACCGCCGGTTTCGCTGTCGGGTCAAAGCGCTGTCGCCTGTGGCCGGCATCGAAATCGAAGCAGAGGAGGAAGCGCTCCGGAGTGGGGCGCGCGGATACGACACGCCGGTACCCCAGTTCCACACACGGGCGAGTCGGACCGTCGGCGATTTGTGCCGTGCCTTCGCACCGCCGCGACCTTCACAATCGGCTATGACAACCTTGTCGTCACTGGTTGGCCGACGTATTGAGCGACTCCGCTGACCGTGACGGCTGTTCTGCTTCGTAGACCTCCGGGTCCAGGATGGTGCGTTTCGTTGTCTTGCGGCGCTTGTGCAGCTTCTGCAGGACATCGACGACACTCTCGGCAAGGCGGTGGGAGTCTTGGACCACGGTGGCTCGCAGCGGGCTCGTGCCAGCGTCGATCAGGGTCCGTGCCTCGATGGTTCCATCCACGCCGATAACCACGGTGTCCGTCGTGGCAAGGGAAGTAGTCGCTCGGAGGGCGTCGACAACGCCCAGTGCCATCTCGTCGTTGGTGCAGAACACGGCATCCAGGCGACCGTGCCGCGAGTCGAGCGAGCGAAGGTGCGACAGCACGGCATCGTAGGCACGTGCGCGATTGAAGGCGCAGGTATCTACGACGGCGATCGAAACTCCGGGCAACTCGGACTGCAAGACTGCCGCACACCGGCTTTGCCGGGCCTGATGTTGCCCGCTGGCCACGATCAGCACGTGTGGCCGCTGTCTGTCGCCCTTGCGCAGGTGTGCCACCAGCCAACGGCCCGCGAGAGTTCCGAGGTCTGAACTGAGGTAGCCGACGAAGGCGGCGTTGCTCGGGTATTGATCCTCGTCGTCGAACGGTTCGATGTCGGTGAAGACCACCGGCAAGGTCAGTTCGGAGCAGAAGTCGATCAGATCCGGCCGGAGACGGTCTACTTCGGTCGCGACGATGACCCCACCGATGTAGCCGTGGCGCGCGGCCAGGATCCTGCGCAGGTGATGCGCCTGCGCGGCAGAGTCGTAGTCCCGATCGGGCACCTTCAGCACCAGGTCGATGTGGTCGCGGTCCAGCGTGCGGTGCAGGCGTTGCACGAAGCCCGCCAGCCAGTACTTCTGCCTGAAGGCCGACGTCACGAGGAATGCCCGACGTCCGCGACTGGCCCAGGGCACCCGCCACAGCAGTGGGGCCGTGGCCAGAACTCCCGCGACCAGAAGAGTCCACGCGGGCACCTTCGCGATCAACACATCGCCACGGATCATCGCGAGAATCCCGGCGAGGGCGAGACCACCGGTGACCGTGGTCAGGACGCCGAACCGTAGCGGAGTGCGATCGCGGTCCAACATCTTCATCAGGTTCCTCCCGGCCGGATGCCACCGCAAGGAGCCGACATGCCCCCACTTACCGCAATTATGGCTTGATGACTGGGTAGCCGGTCAGGAAAAGGTTTGTGCATCGCCGCGCGGTTCAGAACAAGAGGTTGAGACTTTGCGCGGGAATTCGGCCTGCTTGCCCAGCCGGGCGTAGCGGCGGACCTCGCGGTCCTCGTCTACGCATCCGACGTCGGCGCGGACGGACCGAGGGTGAGGCGGGAGTTCCTCCCTACACTGCAGGGCTTATGGCTGGATGCTGTACTACCCGTTCATCCAGGCGCCGCGGCCGGTCCTGGTGCGAGCTCTTCTTTACAGTGATTCGTTGTCCACGATCGTTCCCGAGACTGCCTCCGAGGAGGCGATCGACGCGGTTCCGGCCATGGTGCGGGAACGGATGCCCAGCTTCTACCGCCCCGTCCCGTTTTTGAGCAGCGGTGACCTGCACGATCCGTGGAGTTCCCCGCTGCCGGGGAATGAGGCGGAAACCGTGCTGGACGTCCTAGAGCAAACGTTGCCCAACCTCCCACCGGACGACCTGCTGATCCCTTCTGACGCCCCGATGGCGGTGACGATGCTGCTCACCTCGAAGATCAGCACCGGTCTCGCGGTAACGTTGGCAAACCGCGGCGTGGCCGAGCTCATCGACAGCACAGCGGTGCGGGTACCCCACAGTTCAGCACCTCGTCCTGTCGGTGATGGCCCGCTACATCTCGGGTCTGCGCCCGGACCTCCGGCCCCACACCGACAGATTCAGCGCGCACCGACTGGCCACCGCTCCCCGCTTCGACGCCGGTCTCCAGTGGTGTGGGGTGGTCGACCTCGGCGATCTGCTCCCGGTCCCTGACCCGGGCACCAGCCTGGAATCGATCGTGGCGTTCCGACAGCGGTACGACGACGAGCGGCGGGCGAGGGAGAGCAGTTCGGCGCCGTCCGCGGCCCGTTCACGCATTCCGCGCACTCCGTTGCCCGCGAGCCGGACTTCGGCCCGGTTCGCCGATGCGTGCCGCGCCACGTTGCTCAGCGACTCCTCGATGATCCGGTAAGCGGCGACCTGGACGGGCGACGGTGGCTCGGCCCGGCACGCTGACTACCTCTGCGAGCGCACAGACGGCATGCCCACCGAGGCGAACGCACGCCTTCGCCCCCTCACCGACGCCCGCCTTTGATGGCGCCGTATTCGAGAGCCCGGCGTACTTCGAGGGAACCCACTTCGTAGAGCTGCGATCGCCTGACCTCGTTGACCACGATGTGTCCAGTCTCGACCGGGACGACGTCATGACAGGCAGGTGCAGGGTGAAAGGAGCTCGGGGGCACCCGTTGATCGACGTTTGTTGATCGGCTTCCCGGTCCCGGCAGTGGACAACTCTTCTGCGGTAGATCTCGATGCCGATGCGGTGATCCGCACCGCCCGAAGGGAGACAAATGGCATCGAAGATCCGCAAAGTGACCTCGCTCGCCGCCGCGGCGGCCGCGGCCGTGGGAACGATGGTGGCCGGCGCCGGGTCGGCACAGGCCGCGGAGGAAGCCTATGAGTGCCCACAGCACTACATGTGCGCGTATGCCTGGCCCGGCGGCGACGGCCCCAGAATCGTTCTCATCAACGCGATCGCCGACTTGAGCAAATTCGGGGACGGCAGCATGAACGACCAGATCAGCTCCGGGTTCAACAACAACCCCGCGAACTCGTTCTGCTTCTACACCGAGGCCTACTACAAGGGTGCGATGTACGTGTCCAACCCGGGAACGAGGGGATGGTTCCCGCACAACGACGCGTACAGCTCGATCCGGATCTGCTGACCCCCGGTACCGGAAACGGCCCTCGCACATCGTCGCCGCAGTGCGAGGGCCGCTACGCGCCCTGGCTATCGACCCGAACTCCGCCCTGCCGCAAGCGGGTCAGCGGTGGTGACGCGAGCAGCCGTGCCGACTACTGCATCGGAAGACCGGTTATTGAGGGTAGGTCTGGTTTGAGGCTTCCGACGTGGGGTGGGCTGGGCTGGTCGTGAGTGGCGATTCGGGTTCTAACCCGAATCGCCACTCACGAGGCCCGCGCCGTCGTTGTCACTGGTGGTGCCGGGCCCCTGAGTCCTTTACGCCCTGGCCGCTACCCACTCCCGCCAACTCCACGGGACACATTCGCCTTACCCTCGAAGTACCGATCAGCGCCGGACGCGCCTGGGCGCTACACACCCGATGAACCCGAGCCGCACACGCACTGTGCCTCCTGCTCTACGACTCACCACACCCCGGCTGGTGTCACCTGGCCGCGCTACGGCCCCAGGTGGCCGTGGCGTAGTCGGCGAAGTCCATCGGGTCGCGGCCTAGCACGGTAGCGACGTCCGGGCTCACCGGCTCGTGCTCGCCGCGCCGGATCCTGCCGAACACCATCGCCAGCAGTTTCGCCCAGCTCTCCGGGACCCCGGCGGCTTCCTGCTCTTTGAGGAACTCGTCGTCGGTGATGTCGGTGAACGTCACCTTCCGCCCGGAGGCTCTGGCGATCTCCGCCGCCGCGTCACCGAAGCTCAACGACCGTGGGCCGGTGAGCTCGTAGGTCTGCCCGGTGTGGCGGGGATCGGTGAGCGCCGCCACGGCGACCGCGGCGATGTCGGTGGCGTCGATGAACGGCTCTCGCCCGCCGCCGGTCGGCACGCGCAGGTCGCCGGTGAGCACGTAGTCGCGGAACTGGCCGAGGTCGAAGTTCTGGTTGAACCAGCTCGGCCGCAGGATGGTCCAGTCCACACCGGACTCACGGACCGCGTGCTCCACGTCCAGCAGCTCCGGCAGCCCGTACTCCTCGATGCCCCGTCCGGACAGCGCGACCAGACGGCGTACACCGTGCTCGGCGGCGAATCGGATGAACGGCCGGGCCCCGGTGACGTCGTCGTCCGGCAACACCAGGTAGACCGCGTCGGCGCCGGTCACCGCGGCATTCCAGGTGGATTCGTCGGTCCAGTCGAAGCGCACCTCACCGGAGCGGGACGCGGATCGTACCCGGTGCCCCGCGGCACGCAGGCCGGAAACCACATGGCGGCCGGTCTTGCCGGTGCCGCCGAGAACCAAGGTCGTTGTTGTCATGAAATCCAGTCAACCGGTGAGGCGCGAGACAAAACATCATCGATCTGCTCAATTGCATGTCCATTCGTCTACGCTGCCATCATGGATCCTTTCGCCGACCTGGTTCGCGGCGTCCGTGCCGACGGCGCCCTACTGGGTCACTCGGTACTCACGCCGCCCTGGTCAGTGCGATATGTGCACGAGGCCGAGCTGACCCTCTGCGCGGCGGTGGAGGGCTCCGGCTGGGTGCTGCCCGCCGACGGCGAGCCGGTGCGGCTCATCCCCAACGCCATGGCCGTGGTCCGCGGGCCGGAGCCGTTCGTGGTCGCCGACGAACCAGGCCGTCACCCCATCGCGACCGTGCGCCGGGGTGAGCTGTGCACAGCCGCTCCGTCCGGCAAATTCGTGGTGGACAGCGCTGCCCCCGGCCCCCTGGTCACCGGTGGTGGCGCCACGCTCGTGGTCGGCGCGTATCGGGCGCCGGGCGAGGTGGGCAAGCGGCTGCTGGACGCGCTTCCCCCGGCGCTGGTGGTATCGGGCGAGTCCGTGCCGTTCCTGGAACTGAAGCTGTTCGTCAGCGAGGTGTGCTCGCTCGAACCCGGGCAGCAGGTCGTCTTGGACCGGCTGCTGGATCTTCTTCTCGTGTGCACGCTCCGGGCTTGGTTCGCACACGAGGACACCAAGCCGCCTGCGTGGTTCTCCGCGCTCGGCGACCCGATGATCGGACCGGTGCTGCGGGCCATGCACGCCGAGCCGGGCCGTCCGTGGACGGTGGACACCCTGGCCAAGGTCGCCAGCGCGTCCAGAGCGGCGTTCGCCCGGCGATTTACCGCGCTGGTCGGTGAGCCGCCCCTGGCTTACTTGACCGGCTGGCGGATGACGCTGGCCGCCGACCTGCTGCGCAGGCAGGGTACGTCGGTGGCGTCGGTGGCGAGTCAGGTCGGCTACGCGGACGGCTTCGCCTTCAGTTCGGCATTCAAACGAGTCCGCGGCGTGAGCCCGAGCGTCTACCGCGCGGGCTGAGCCGCAATGCCGTAACGGCGCACTGCCGGGGTCGGGGTGATCCGGCTCAGCCGCGCCGCGAACTCGAACAACAAGAAAAGCTCCGAACGCCCAGACCACGTCCGCGAGCATTCCGTAATGCCGGCGGGCAATGCGCTGTACCGCACCCAGGACAACGACGTCCTGGCCGTTCACGGCGAGTTTTGCCGAAAAGTATGCGGAAAACGCGCGCCTCATCGAGGGGTAAGGCAAACGTGGCGTTTTTGACCAGCCCTGTCGGGCCGTGTCCCTTACTGTGTGGATTTCGGGACGTTAGATGACCCGAAATCCCCACAGTCACGCACGATAGTCCCGGTGACCACGAAATCCCGGGAAGGTGCGTGGAAAAAGGGACACTCATCGCCCCTATTCCCACACACCCCCGCCAAGCGACGCCAACTTTGACCTATCCCCCAATAGATTACCGCCGCTCGGGAGGTGCGGGGGTTGCTCGATGCCGCTTCCCCGCTTCGTCGACCTCGAAACGGCCCGGAGCCGGGTGGCCGCCAGCGTCTCTCCTGATCGTCCTCTTTGCAGTGCGCGTTTTACCAGTCACGTCCCGTAGTCATGTCGCGGCTCCTTTCGATCGAGTCGGGTAAGACCCAACGAGGTTTACGGCAAACGGGTTGTTCAGTGCCGATCCGTGGACGCTGATCAACAGGGTCTGAACAATGCAGCCCGGGGGAAGGGGGACCATGCCGAGGCCAGAACGTCCACTCGACGGTGAGGACCCGGCTTTGACGCGGTTCGCCGCGGATCTGCGGAACCTGCGGGAGGCCGCTGGTAAGCCGACATATCGTGAACTGAGCGCCCGCGCCCACTACTCGGCAGCGTCGCTATCGGAGGCCGCCGCGGGCCGGAAGCTGCCCAGCCTGGCGGTGACGCTGGCGTTCGTCGGCGCGTGCGGTGGTGACCGCGGAGAGTGGGAGACTCGGTGGCACGCGCTCGCGACGGCGTCGTCCGCATCGGCGTCCACGGAGGACGAAACTCACGCCCCGTACGTCGGCCTCGCACCTTTCGACATCAAGGACGCGGACCGATTCTTCGGTCGCGAGACCGAGGTCGCGGATCTGGTCAAACGCCTCCGGGAACACCGGTTCATGGGTGTCTTCGGGGCTTCCGGTGTCGGCAAGTCCTCGGTGCTCCGCGCCGGACTCGCGGCCTGGATCCGGGAAGAGACCCCGGACAGGCCAGTCGTGGTGCTCACGCCAGGGCCGCATCCGATCGAGGAGTGTGCGGTGCGGTTGGCGGCGTTCACCCGCACGCCGGTGCCGGCGCTGCGGCAAGAATTGGCCGAGCATTCGTGGAACCTGCATCTGCGGATCCGGCAAGCCATGGCCGGTCTCGACGACGAGGCGGAACTGCTGCTGATCGTCGACCAATTCGAAGAGGTCTTCTCGCTGTGTGTCGACCCGACCGAGCGCGAGTGGTTCGTCGACGCACTGGTGACCGCGGCCGGTATCGAAACCAGCCGGACCCGGGTGGTGCTCGGGGTCCGCGCCGACTTCTTCGGCCATTGTGGACAGTATCCGCGGCTGATAGCCGCGCTACGTGACGCCCAGGTCCTGATCGGCGCGATGAGCGCCGACGAACTACGGGCTGCCATCACCCGCCCGGCCACGGCGGCGAACTGCACGGTCGAGACGGCCCTGGTGACCAGGCTGGTCGCTGAAGCCTCGGGACACGCGGGCGTCCTACCGCTGCTGTCGCACGCACTACTCGAGACGTGGCGGCACCGCAGCGGGATGACATTGACCCTGGCAGGTTACGACCGCACGGGCGGCATCCGACAGGCGGTTTCCCGTACCGCCGAAGAGGTCTATACCGGTCTGGCCCCGGATCAGCGCACGTCGGCGCGGAACCTGTTCCTGCGCCTGACCGCTCCGGGCGAAGGCACCGCGGACACCCGGCGGCGGGTGTCACCGCGCGAGCTGGGCGACGACCACGACACCGCCGTCGTCATTGACCGGCTTGCCCGGGCCCGGCTGTTGACCGTCGATCAGAACAGCGTCGAAGTGGCGCACGAAGCACTCATCCTGCACTGGCCACGGCTGCGCGACTGGCTCGCCGAAGACCGCGACGGCTTGAGGGTGCACCGCCAGCTGACAAACGCCACGGACGCATGGGAAGCGCTCGAGAAGGACACGAGCGCGTTGTACCGGGGCACGCGGCTGGCCCTCACTCTGGAGTGGGCGGACCGGAACGAGACCGCGCTGTCACCACGCGAGTGGCGATTCCTGGAAGCCAGCCGTTTCATCGAGATCAAGCACGGACGGCGGCTCCGGCAGCTGGTCGTCCTGCTCAGCGTCCTGTCGCTGCTGGCCGTCGCCGCCACGGCCCTCGCCGTCCAGGCACAGAAGACCGCCACCACACAACGCAACGCGGCTCAAGCCCAGGTTGTCGCGAACGAGGCGATCATGCTTTACCCGTCCGATCCGGACCTGGCCGTCCAGCTCAGTCTGGCCGCCCACCGACTGGCCCCCACCCCCCATACCCGCGAGAGCCTGCTCAGCACCCTGCCACTCGCGGTGATCACCCACGCCACCGAAATCCTTTCGGTGGCGTTCAGCCCGGATGGCCGCACCCTGGTCACCGCGAATCACGACGGCACCCTGCGGCTGTGGAGTCTCACCGACGCCCGGAACCCCACCGTGGTGAGTACGTTGACCGGTCACAGTTCGGAGGTCAACTCCGCCGCCTTCAGCCCCGACGGCCGCACTCTGGCTTCCGCGTCGTTCGACCGCACAGTACGGCTGTGGAACGTCACCGACGTCCAGCGACCGAAGGCGATCGCGACCCTCACCGGTCACACCGAGGCGGTCAAGTCGGTGTCCTTCCGCCCCGACGGCCGCGTCCTGGCATCATCGAGCATGGACCATCAAGTTCGGCTGTGGGACGTCGCGGAGCCGGCCCGGCCGTTGGCTTTGAGCGCTGTGGACAGTGACACGGAGGCCCTGTACAGCGCGAAGTTCAGCGTCGATGGACACACACTCATCGCTGGTGGTGATGACAACGGCGTACGGTTGTGGGACGTCGCCGACCCGCGGAGACCCGAGCCGCTGGTCACCCTCACCGGCCACAGCCAAATGGTGTTGGCGATCGCCGTCAGCCCGGATGGCCGGACCGTGGCCTGCGCCGGCGACGACCAGACCGTACGGCTCTGGGACATCGCCGACCCTCGCCGCCCGACGCAGGTGGCCATGCTGACCGGTCACGTCGACGGCATCTACGCGGTGGCTTTCGGCCCCGACGGCCTCACCCTGGCCTCCGCCGGCGACGACCGCGCCGTCCGGCTGTGGAACGTCGCCGATCGCCACCACCCTGCCGAACTGGTGACCCTCACCAGCCACACCGACGCGGTCGAAGCGGTCGCCTTCAGCCCCGACGGCCGCACGCTCGCCACCGCCAGCTGGGACAACACGACCCGGCTGCTCGACACGGACTTCGAACGGGCCGGCGCCCGCGCCTGCGAACACGTGAACACACCGATCACCGAAACCGAATGGAACCGCTACTTCCCGGACGTCGACTACACACCACCATGCACGCCATAGACGGCAACACACCCGCGGACGAGCGGCGAGCGCTCCGAGTCCGCGCGGAAAGCTAACCCCTGTGCTTGAGGACCTGGGCGGCGATGACGCACACCATGCTGCCCGCCACGAGGGCGATCCCCATCGCGTTGGGACCGCACACATCGCCCGGCTGCATGGCGTGCCCTCCGCAATCGACCTCGTGGCCGCTGAAGAGCACCGAAGATCCGGCCAGGAACAACAGTATGCCGACCAAGAACACCGGGTACGCGAACAACCTCAGGCGGAGGTATCCAGGAGCAGCCGCCATGGTGGCCAGTATCCCGGCTCTTCGGACGCGGACGGTGGACATATGACTGGATCGCGTCTGAAGGACACGTGCTGCTGCCCTCGCTCTTTGCGACAGCCAAGGCGAGAACTGTGCGAGGCCGCCGTCGAAGTTGTCCTCGCCGGGGCAGCACTGGCCACCGGCACGGTGCTGACTCCGTCGGCTTCGGCCGCGCAGGCGGGCGACCCGTACAGGTGCCAGGCCGGCAATACGCAACGGCGTGAACGTCAACGACACGGCCAGCTCGATCCACAACCGCAGCAGCCACCCGACCAACTTCTACTGGAACTCCGGCGGTGTCGTGCACGACCGGCCCGTCGGGCCGGCGATCGGGATGGCCCAGCCAGTGGCCGCGCTCGACGATCGGTACTGCTCGCGACAATCCCCGAGGACGGCCCGACCGGCGTCTTCCGCGGCCCGGACTCACTCGAGGATGTCATCCCCTGGTGAATCCGCACAGCGTCGATGCCAGAGGACGGCGGCCAACGGTGACATGATGCGCGAACATGGCCTCACCAGAGACGTCGTGCGCGATGCGTGGGGCGGCGGAATCGGGAGGGCGGCGGTGATGACGGGCCGGGTGGTCAGCCACGAGCAGGTGGTGCGCGGTGGGTGCCGGTTCTTCCTGGAGCACGGCGGGGTCGACATGGACCGGCTGGCGGCGAGCCTGGCGGTCAGCCGCGCCACGCTCTACCGGGTGGCGCACAGCCGGGACGGTCTGCTGGGCGAGGTCCTGTGGCGGTTCACCGACCGCCTGCTGGACCGGGCCAGACGACGGCGCAGACACGCGGGCGACGAAGGCGTCCTGGAGGTCACGCGGTGGTTCGTCGGCCAACTGCACGCCGCCGTGCCGTTTCGGGCTTTCCTTCGCAGTGAACCGGAAACCGCCGCACGAGTGCTGTTCACCACCTCCGGTGTGGTGCACCGGAGGGTGGTTTCGGTGCAGCGGGAGATCCTGCGCGAGGCGCACGACGGCCGGCCGTGGTCGGTGACCGCGCTCGACCAGGCGGCCTATCTCTACGTGCGCATCATCGAATCCGCCGTGTACGCGGAGCTGCTCGGCGCTTCGGCCCCCGATCCCGAACTGGTGGAACGGGCGGCGCGGGCGGTCCTGCACCCCGGCTGAGACAGCGGTCTCACGCTTGCGCCGCGTGCTGGCACCCGGTGCCGCGGCCCCGTTACGTTCGCTGGGTCCTGCTCATCGCCGTGTAGGAGCCCTCATGTCGATCTCCGTATGGGGTCGTGCCGGATCGCTCGCAGTGGCAGCTCTTCTGCTGCTCCCGACTTCCCTTCCCGCCACCGCCGCGCCCGCCCCGGGGACGCCGCACGTCACCGGCCCGCTGCCCGGCGATGTGCCCGGCGACCCGAAGGCCGAGCGCATCGAAGACACCTACCCGTTCTTCTCCACCCCGGACGATCTGGGCTCGCGGGGTTACGTGGAGCAGGAGTTCCACCTCTCCGGTCTGGCCGACGGCTGGGCGGCCGACGGCACACGGGTGGGCACCGACGTCCCGTACACCACGCGCGTGGTGGTGCGGCGGCCCGCGCAGGCCAGGAATTTCAGCGGGACGGCACTGGTCGAATGGCAGAACGTCACCGCCGGATACGACCTCGACGCGTTGTGGAACGCGGACTCGGTCCTGCGCGCGGGGCACGCGTGGATCGGGGTGTCGGCCCAGCGGGTCGGCGTCGACCAGCTCCGCACGTGGAGCCCGGCTCGCTACGGCGGCCTCGACGTGACCGGTGCGGGCAGCCACCTCGCCGACGAGCTGTCCTACGAGATCTTCACGCAGGCCGGTCGAGCCGTGGAAACCGGCGCTGTCATGGGCGGGTTGAAGCCGCGCACACTGCTGGCCATCGGCGCTTCCCAGTCGGCCGGCCGGATGACCGTGCTCTACGACAAGATCCTCCCGCGGCAGACACCGGTCTTCGACGGCTACGCCTTCGTGGTCGGCACCGCGCCGACCCGCGTCGGCAAGGAGCCCGTGTTCCAGATTCTGTCCGAGACCGACGTGCGGAATTCGAGCCGTGCGCCCGACACCGCGCGATTTCGCCGGTGGGAAGTCGCGGGTGGAGCGCATTCGGGGCATCAGGGGCAGGTGTACCGCGCCCCGATCTCCGAACGCGATCTCGGTGCGGCACCCCAGTACACCTGTGACGAACCACCGTTCAGCCGCGTGCCGATGCACCACCTCACCGCCGCCGCGTACGAGCACTTGCGCCGCTGGGCCGAGCGCGGCACGCCGCCGCCGACAGCGCCGCCGCTGGAGTTCGAGGCGGACGGCGTGACCAAGAAGCGTGACGACCTCGGTCTGGCCGTCGGCGGTATCCGCCTTTCGCAGGTCGCGGCGCCGACCGCGCGGAACACCGGGGACAACAGCGGCGAGACCTTCTGCCGTCTCTTCGGCACCCACGTTCCGTTCGACCAGCGAACGCTGGCGAAGCTCTACCCCAGCGTCGACCACTACACCGGCCGCGTCGCCATCGCGGACGCGCGGAACGTCCGCGCCGGCTACCTGCTGGCCGCCGACGCGAAACAGAACCACGAAGACGCCGTCGGCGGCAGTACGCCGGTGATCTTCGTCCACGGCCACCAGGGCTCGGCTCATCAGTGGCAGTCCAACGCGAAACGCTTTTCCGCCAACGGTTACGCGGACAAGCTGCTCCACTCCTACGAGTACGACACGAACATTCTCACCAACGACCACGCCATCGCCGGCCTCGACGCGTTCATCAAGGACGTCCGGGCGCGCACCGGTTCGTCCACGGTGGACGTGGTCGCGCATTCCCGCGGCACCACGGTGATGCACGCGTTCCTCGCCGTCCCGGAACGGGCGGCGCTGGTACGGAGATACGTCAATGTCGACGGCCGGTCCAGCGCAGGCCTGCCCGGCGGTGTACCCACGCTCGCGCTCTGGGGCGGCTTGCAGCCCGCAGGCGATATCGGTGGCGCGGTCAACGTCCGTCTGCCGCACCTCGGGCACACCGAGACCACCACGGCGGCCGAGAGCTTCGTGCACATGCACCGGTTCCTGCGGGACCGGCCGCCGATCACCGCCGACGTGACGCCCGAACCGCCCGGCCGGGTCGAGATCGCGGGCCGCGCGGTGTACTTCCCACAGAACACCGGGATCGCCGGGCGCCTGCAGGTGTGGGAGGTCGACGACCGGACCGGCCTGCGCCGCGGTGTACCCCTCCACGACCTGCGCACCGCGTCGGACGGCTCGTTCGGGCCGCTGAAGGTCAACGGGCACAAGCACTACGAAGCGGTTCTTTTGCGCGAAGGCGAGCAGACCTATCACTACTATTTCGAACCGTTCGAGCGTAGCGACCGGTTCCTCCGGTTGCAGGTTTCCCAGCCGGGCGGTATCGGCGACCACGTCGACAGATGCCCCACCCACACCGCCGTCACCGTGCTGCGCGGCCGCGAGTGGTGGGCCGACCAAGCCGACAGTGACCGCCTGGAGTTCGACGGGGTCGACGTACTGGCCCCGGCGATCGCACCCCGCGCACGCCAGATCATCGCCGCGTTCGCCTTCGACGACAGCTGCGACCTGACCTCCACACCGGGCAAGGCGCTGCCTCCGTTCAACGCACTGCCGTTCCTGACCGGGGTCGACGCCTACCTCGCCACTCGACCGGCAGGGACCATCCGCGTCACCGAGGTGGTCCGGGGCACGGGCGGGCAGAAGCGCACGGTGCCCATCGCCAACTGGCCGTCGAACGGGCACACCGTCACCGTGCAGTTCAAGGACTACGTGGACCGGACCCACTGACATCCGGATCCTCTTGTCCCGCCGCCTCGTCGGAGGGCATCAAGGGCGTTCCCCGGCCCGGCCGATCCTGGCAGAACGCCGTCACGGACGCGCCGGTTCCGGTGCCCCGACAGGCTGGCCGAGCGAGATCATGTTGCCCTCGCTGTCGCGGAAGAACGCCCCGCGTTCCCCTGTCCCGCGACTCGGATAGTTGTTGTCGATGTCGACGATCCCGTTCACCGTGCGGAAACCCGGAAAGTCGTAGGCCTCGAATACGACACCCCGAGCGCGCAGGTCGGCGACCTCGGCTTCGATGTCGTCGACCACGAAGGTCACCTGGGTGAAGGAGCCATCGGAGGCGCCGCCGGAAGCGAACAGGCAGAACACCGTTGGTCCGCATCGATAACGCAGACCGCCGGGGCGTTCGTCGACGGGGTCGAGACCGAGCTTCTCCGCATACCAGCGCCGTGCCCGGTCGAGGTCTTTCGCCGGCAACCGCGTTTCCACCACCGCGTCAGTCAGAGCCATCCACTCTCCTTGGCCGGTTCTCCCGCCGTCCTCACAACGTACTGCCCACCGCGAGTCGTCACTCTCAGGGCATCTTCGTGTGTGCGCTGAATGTGGGGGTTCCGCCCCCATGGGCGTATCCGGCCCGGCTGACAGCATGAACGACGTGACGCCCCAGCTAAGTCGGCCATGCGGGCTTGTCCGTTTCCGTTCGCGCGGGGTCTGGCCGTGCACCCACCACCGGAGCGGCAGGGACGTCGCCGGTAGACCGGGCTCGCCGACCGTTCCGCCCTCGCCGAACAAGCCGCCGGACGGCGACCTGGCATGCTGTGAGCCATGAGCGACCTCACCGTGTACGGCGCCGGCTGGTGCCCCGACGTGAAACGCAGCCGTGCCCTGCTGGATGCCAAGGGTGTCGAGTACGACTACATCGACGTCGAAGCGGACGCCGGTGCCGAGGAGACCGTGCGGGCACTGCAGAACGGTGAACGGCGGATCCCGACCATCGTCTGGCCGGACGGAACCCATCTGGTCGAGCCGAGCGACGACGAGCTCACCGCGCATCTGAACCGATGACCCTCCCGGACGTCCCGGTCGGCACGAGGGTCGTCGTGCGGTACCGGATCGAAGGCGGCTTCACCGACGCGCTCGGCTATCTGCGGTCCCGTGACGACACGGAATGCGCCGTGGAGACCAAACGCGGTCTCGCGACGATCCGGCTGGCGGACATCGTCCTGGCGAAGACCGTCCCGCCACCGCCGACGCGGTCTCGCTGAACGGAGCGCGGGTTCCCGGCCATCGGAGAATACCTTTCGGTCATCGCGGCCGGCTCGTAGTGTCGGTCGGAGCAAACTGGAGGGATCATTCGATGAAGACCTTTGCCGTCGGGCTCGCGGCCGCCGTGTCCGGGCTGCTCGCCGCCGTACCCGCGCAAGCGACCGTTCTGGACTCCTGGCAGAAGTACGCCGTCTACCCGACCGAAGCGATCTGCGAAGCCGAAGCGCCGCAGCACCGGCCTTGGGACGCCGACGGTTACGAATGCTGGGCGGAGAACGGCGCCTGGACGTTGTACTACATCTACGCCACCTGAGTTCGTTTCCACCCCGGCGAACCGGGGTATGCCAAAGGATCCCCACCAGGAGGTTTCCCTTGGCCAGCAAGAAGAAAACCGGGCCGGAAGGCCCCACCGATCTGCCGAAGCGATCGTGGTGGGGCGTGCTCAAACGGACGGTCGTCCAGTTCAACCGCGATGAGCTCTTGGACCACGCGGCCGCGCTCACCTACTACGGTGTGCTCTCGCTCTTTCCCGGTCTGCTCGTGCTCACCGCGCTACTGGGACTGATGGGGTCTTCCGCCACGCAAACCCTGATCGACAGCGCGGGACAGATCACCCCGGGCCTGGGCCGGGACCTCCTGCTCGGCGCGACCCGGGAGCTGTCCGGGTCGAGCGGTCTCGCCGGGCCGGCCGCGATCATGGGTCTGGCGGGCGCGCTCTGGTCCGCGTCGGGCTACCTCGGCGCGTTCATCCGGGCTTCCAACGTCATCTATTCGATGCCGGAGGGCCGCCCCGTCTGGAAACTCTGGCCGTTGCGGCTCGGCCTCACCGTCGCGCTGTTGATCATCCTCGCGCTCTGCGCGATCGGGATCGTCACGACCGGCGACGTGGCCCGGTACCTCGGCGATCTGGTGGGACTGGGCTCGACCGGCGTCCTCGTGTGGGACATCGTGAAGTGGCCGGTGATCGCCTTGCTGGCCGGTCTGGCGTTCGCGGTGCTCTACTGGGCGAGCCCCAACGTCAGGCAGCCGCGCTTCCGCTGGATGACCCCGGGCGGCTTCGTCGCGGTGCTGCTCTGGGCGGCGGCGACGGCCGGATTCGCCTTCTATGTGAGCAACTTCGGCTCGTACAACAAGATCTACGGCTCGCTGGCCGGAGTGATCGTGTTCCTGATCTGGCTGTGGATCTCGAACATCGCCGTCCTGTTCGGCGCCGAACTCGACGCCGAACTCACCCGAGGAAAGGAACGCGCGGATGGCCGTCCCGCTGCGGACGAGCCCTTCCTCCCGCCTCGCGACACCCGGGCGATGGACGACGAAGAAACGGAAGAGGTCACCGAGGCTCGTACGCGGCAGAACGACTGAGCCCGGTTTCTAACGCGTACGAGCGCCCGCGACCGGGACGACACCCAAGATGATCATGCCGATGCCGAGTACGAGGTGCAGCCAGTTGTCGGCACCGTTCACCGGCACGAAGTTGGCCGCCGAACCGTGGTCGATGAGCAGGCCGTACAGCCAAAGGACCAGATAGATCACGCCTCCGCCGACGAGGAACGACCGTGCCGCCCCCGCCGTCCTCGCCATCAGGATGCCCGCGACCCCGAACGCCACATGGACGAGATTGTGGAGGATCGAAACCTGGAAGAGGTTGAGCAACAGCGCGCCCGAGTCGTGGCCCATGCCGCCCAATTGGTCGTAGTTCGTGGTGACGCCGGGGATGAACCCGAGCACGCCGACGAGCAGGAACACCACGCCTACCGCCGCCGCGAAGAGCTGACGCGGCGAACGCGCCACCTTGGTCGGTGATGCCGTCATGTTGTTGCCTCCGAGTATCCGTTGGGACGGTGAACCGTCCTCGGGTACCCAGGCGCCCGCTCGTCATACCGCCGTCTGTGCTGTTTTCACGTGGGTTGAAATTGGAGTTTGTCTACCGAGGGGACGTATAGGTCGTTATACGGGAAGTGGTACGTGGTCGTGAGTGTCGATTCCGTGAAGGCCTCCTTCCCTACCCTGAGCGTAGGGAAGGAGGCCTTCACGGACTGCCGACACCGGACTCACCCGCCGCCTTTGCCTTAGCCCGAATCGCCACTCACGATCGGTCGGCTTACGGGTAACTGACCAGGTTGCTCGGCGTCGTCCCCGGTGGCGTCACCGCGCCGGCGTCGTTGATCACGTGGGTGATGGTCCCCTTGTAGTTCAGCGAAACCGTCACCATGTTGTGGAACCGGACGCCGGAGCGGTTCGGCACCTCGAAGGCGTGATAGAGGTTCACCGACGGATTGTCGTTGAAGAAGCAGTAGCTGCCCAGGCCCCACGCCTCGTGTGTGGTCACGTTGTCCCCCACCTTGTAGGCGGCGTACCCGTTGAGCCCGTTCGGACTCTTCCATCCCGCCTGATCCGGGACGTCGTAGGGGATCTCGTTCTGGAAGAAGATCGTCCTGCCGTTCTGGCCGTTCCAGATCACCTGGTACTTCTGGTAGTGCTCGACGAACAGGCCGGTCGCCAGCACGTTGTCACCATTGACTACCACCCCGGTGTCCCCGGTGTTGACCGTCCAGCCGTAGGTGCCCGCGTTGCCGTGGTCGGCCCGCCACGCCCAGATGTGGTCGATGATCGTGTCACGGCTGTTGACGATCAGGCTGTTCGTCGCCTTCCCCGCGATCTGACCGCCGATCCGGAAGAACACGTCCTGCAGTGTCGTCGGGTTGGCCGAGTGGTTCGCCGTCGAGCCGGCGGGGCCGACCGTGAGCAACGACTGCGAGTTGGTCGTGCCGGCGTCGAACAGCAGGCCCTTGAGCCGGACGCCGTCCACGTCGGCGACCCGCATCGCGTCGACGCCATTGTCCGGGACCAGTGTCGGGTAGCCGACGCCGAGGACGACGGTCCCCGCCTTGTTCACGTTCAGCGTCTGGTCGAGGTGGTACACGCCGGGCGTGAAGAACAGGTTGCACCCTTGAGAGAGCGCGTTGTTGATCGACGACGCCGTGTCCCCCGCCTTCACGACGTAGAACTGACTCATCGGCAGCGAGGTGCCCGGCGTGCTGCCGTTGGCCCAGCTCGGCCCGGAGGCGTTGGTGCGCAGGGAAGGCAGGAACACCCGGTATTTGCCGGAGCCATCGAGGTACAGGTACGGCACGTCGCGTGACACCGGCGTGGTGCCGAGCGTCGTCTCCGGCGGATTCGGGAACGTGTTCGCCGGGGCACCGTTCGTCCCGGAGAAGACCATGTTCCAGACGCCGCCTTCCCAGCTGCCGTAACCGCTGTCGCGGGTGTACCACTGCTGCTGCGAGATCGACGCGGTCTTACCGGAGACCTTGGTGTCGGCCGTGTAGCCGCCGCTGGCGAAGCCGTAGCTGGCCGGGAAGAGGTTCAGCCCGCCGCGGATGTCCATCCGGCGGAACGGCGCGGCCTGCGCGACGGCCCAGCGAGTCGCACCGCTGCTCGGGACCACGGCGAGGTTCTCCGCCGAGCGCCAGAAGTTCTGCAGCGCCACGCCCTTGTCCGACTCGTTGAACGCGTCGACGGTCACGTCTCCGTTGATCACCACGTCGCCCGGGTTCTGCCCGAGGCCGGCGACGGAGGTGTAGTAGCCGACGTCGTCGTGGATCCCGCTGTACACGCCGGGCTTGAACAGGTGCGCGTACCGGCGTTCGGTGAACTGCGCGGTCAGGGTGTCCTTCTGGGCGTTGAAGTCCGCGTCCAGCCGGGTCTGGATCGACTGCGCCGACATACCCGGGTCGAAGATCCGCACGTTGGGCCCGAAGTCCGGGACCTCGGACTGGACCGGGCAGGTCGCCTGCGTGGATCCGATCGTGTAGCTCGCGGACGAAACCGGAGAGTTCGCCGAGCCGGACTTCAACGCGATCGCGGAAACCGTCGAAGACGCCGAGACCGTGATCGGGCCGGAGTACACAGTGGACGCTGCCGTTGGCGTCGATCCGTCCACTGTGTACCGGATGGTCGCACCGGCGGTCGCGGTCGACAGCGTCACCGTGCGGGCGCTCGGGTAACTCCCGCCGGGTGGATCGAACGTCGGCGCGGCGACCGTCGTGCCGCTACCGCCATGGGTGTAGCTGAAGTGCGGGGTGTCGTACTGTGGCCCGTTCTTCTCGTAGGTGAACCAGTAGTCGAGCACCGTGCCGACGCTGAGCGAGCCGACGGTGTGCCGCCACGTCCCGCCGTTGTCGGTCATGCGGACGTTCTGCTGGCCCACTCCGGGCACGCCGGTGTAGTGGATGTCGACGTAACGCGCGGTCGTCGCCGGGGTGAAGGAGAACTGCGCCTGTGTCGCGTTGACGGACGCCGCGCTCTGGCTGTAGTCCTCGGCCGCGGAGGCAGTGGCGCCGCCGAGACCGGCGGCGATCAGGAGTGCGGAAAGGGCGAGGGCGAACGTGCCCCTTGCCCCTTTCCGTCGTTTGGGCTGCACAAGGATCCGATTCACGTCGTGACACCTCCGGCGTTGGAAATCCACGGGCGAAGCAATTCGTTGCGCGCCACAACAAAGTAGCTGGCCGGGAGATCTGTCCAGATCACGCTTCGGTAACAGCAGTGGTCCAAACCACGGAACTGCTCCGGACGGACCTACCGGATGCCGCCGTTCCGCCCGCCGCGCACCGCCGTCTGGGCCACCCAGGCCGCGATCTGTGCCCGGGAATCGAAGTTCAGCTTCCGCAGGATGCGCTGGACGTGTCCCTCGGCGGTCCGGCGGGAGATCACCAGCCGATCGGCGATCTCCCGGTTGGACAGGCCATCGGTGATCAGCACCGCGACCTCGTGCTCCCGGTCGGTGAGCACCGTCTCGACCTCGGCGACGGGACCGCTCTCCGCTCTCTCGGCCTCGTCGAGCGCGAGGGCGACAGCCTCTTCCAAGGTGAACTCACTGCCTCGCCGCGACAGCACCGCGTACCGGCTGTCACCGAGAGCCTCACGCGTCCGCGCTTCGCAGTCACCGTGCGGGGCGCCGAAGTACTTCGAGCCGAACATCGGGTAGCCGACGGACTGCCAGATCCGCCGCGCGCAGCCGAGCAGTGTCGCCGCTCGCTCCCACTGCCGGAGCGACGCCTCGATCCATGCGAGCACCTCGATCGACAGCACCATGCCGAGCAGATCGTTGAACGTGCGCTTGAGCCGCAGGCAATTGCGCGCGTAGCCGGTCGCCAGGTCGAACTCGCCCCGGTTCAACGCCACGAGCGCCAGTACGTAGATCGCGTAGGCGTAAGCCCATTCCTCGCCGTGCGCCGCGCCGATCGCGCGAGCCTCTTCGCACAGCGCCGCGGCCTCTTCCAGGTCACCGAGGAAGATCGACGCGATCGCCATCTCGATCCCGGCCAGCATCACGTTGCCGTTCAACTCGCCGAGCCGCCGATAGCGGGCACGGGCGTCTTCGAAGAGGTCCCTCGCGTAACCGACGTCATCGCCGACCAGCGCGTTGCATCCGAGACGGTGGATGGCGTAGGCGAGTGCCGCCTGGTCCCCCACCCGGCCCGCTTCCGTCCGGCACTCCCCCAGCAACGTCACCGCACGCGTGACGTCACCCTGCAGCGTTGAGACGTATCCGTTGACCCACAGCGCTTTCAAACGATCTTCGCCGCCGTCGGGGACCGCTTCGAGCGCGCGGTCGAGCCAGTGCCGCCCCTCCCCCAGCACACCGCAACCCGCCCAGTAGAACCACAACGTGGCAGCCAGTTTCAGACCGGCCTTGAACCCCGAGGGGGTGGCAAGGCAATAGTCGAGAGCGGCGCGCAGATTCGCGTGTTCGAGTCTGGTCCGCACGAAGATCTCAGCTTGCTTCGACCCGAACCATTCCCGCTCGCTCCGCTCGGCCTGCGCCAGGTAGTAATCCCGGTGACGGCGCAGGACCACGTCCTCGTCGCCCATGGCGTGGAGCTTCGACCTGCCGAACTGGCGAAGCGGCTCCAGCAGCCGGTATCTCGTCCGATCGCCGTCGCGTTCGACGAGCAGGACCGACTTGTCCACCAGCCCGGTCAGCTGCCCCAGCACCGATCCGGCGGACAGCCCGTCCCCCGCGCAAACGGCTTCGGCCGCGGACAGACTGAATCCACCACCGAACACCGACGCCCGCGCCCAGAGGAGCCGCTCGGCCGCTCCGCACAGGTCGTGGCTCCATTCGACCGCAGCCAGCAAGGTCTGATGCCGAGGCAGTCCGCCACGTTCTCCCTTGGCCAGCAGGTGAAAACTGTCCTCCAGCCGCGTCGCCAGCTCGTCGAGCGACAACGCGCGGACACGGACCGCGGCCAGCTCGATCGCCAGCGGTATGCCCGCGAGCATCCGGCACATCCTCGCGATCAAGTCCTGGTTGGCGTCGGTGACGGCGAAGCCCGGCTCGACGGCGGCCGCCCGTTCCGCGAGCAACGCCATCGCCGCGTAACCACGCCAACCTTCCGGGGGAAGCGGACGCAGCGGATCGGGCAGCGGCAACGGGACGACCTGCCAGAGATGCTCACCGGGGATCCCGAGTCGTTCCCTGCTGGTGGCGAGGACACGGAGCCCCGGCGCCGCCCGCAATAGCCGGTCCACCGCGGCGGCGCACGCCTCGATCAGGTGCTCACAGTTGTCCAGGATCACCAGGATCCGACGCTCCCGCAGGTGATCCGCGAGCACGTCCGTCTGGTTCCGGCCCGTGTCGTCGCGGACGCCCAGCTTCTCCAGCACGGTGTGGACCAGCAGGGCCGGGTCGGACAGATCCGCGAGTTCGACGAACCAGGCACCATCGGAGAAGGCCCGACGCAGTTCGGTGGCGGCATGGAGGGCCAGCCTTGTCTTGCCGACTCCGCCGACCCCGGTCAGGGTCACCAGCCTGGCTTTGGACAGGAGTTTTTTGACTTCGGCGACGTCCTGCTTTCGACCCACGAAACTCGTGGTCCCGGCGGGGATGTTGCCCGGCCGGCCTGCCGAGGCCGAGGTGCCCACCCTTGAACCGTACGGACGCGCTCGCCCGGGGGTCAACGACGCCGGGGGCTTGTTCGCTCGGTCAGCCCAATCAGGTGTCGAGGTGTCGTGAGCGGCTCTGGGGACTCGAGGTCGTTGAGCTTCTTGAGGACGCTGTGCAGGGGGTTCTGTAACGAGCCTCGATGATCTTGTTGAGTGCGGGTTCGGGTGAAGTGCGACATCTGCGCCAGGTCTCGGCGTCCACGGCGGAACACTGGCCGACCTGTTACCGCAAGGGCGGCGAAGCCACTTGTCGAGACCGCATTCAGTTACCTGAGGGCGCATGTTGCGTGGCGATTGGCGCAAGAGACACCGCATTTAGCCGACTAAATGCGCAGACCGGAAGTCAGCTGTCCGGCACCACGTACAACGTCGACGCGTCGCCTCCGTGCATGGCGACAAGACTGGTCCGGCACGCGAAGAGCACTTCGCGGTTCGCGACCGTGTCCGGCGGGACGCCACAGCCGTCGCAATAGAGTTCGACCGATCCCGGGAGGCTCTCGTCGACCTCGACGTCGATCGTGCGATCGCAGCGACGGCACCAGCGGTGCCCGGTGACCACGAGTACGTGCAACGGATCGGAGATGCACTGGTGCACCCAGCATCGGTGTACGTAGCAGGTGGTGCGCACGTGCGCGCTCAGCCCGTGTTCCTCCGCCACGTCTTCGGCGGCGAGGATGGCCGCCAGCCGCCGGTCGGCTAGCTCACCGTACCGATCCAGACGGCCGCCCACCCGGGGAGTCGCACTCGCATCCTCCTGGGAGACCAGCCGGAGACGGGCTCGCGAAGGCGGTGAAGCACGTAGCACCATGTAGGTCTCGACCTTTCGGCATCCACTGGAAGTCATATCAGGTTGCGCCGGTTTCCGCCTGGATGACACCCGTACAACTACCTGTCTTCATACCTCAGCGCACGTTGACGGAGAGGGCGCAAAGCTCGCGGCGACACTCGGCCCGGGTTACGCTTTGAGACCACGAATGTCGCGCTGGGGTTACGTCAGGGGTTAATGACCATGACAGATCCTGAAGCCACCGCTCGCCGCCACCTCGCTCCGGACCGGGTGGGGAAACATGATGTCGAAGCGCTGGAAGCACAGACGAAGGCGCTCCGTGCCGTCGACTACCAATGCGGGGGCGGGATGTGCCGCGACGCCGTCGTGGTGCGGATCCATCGTGGACATCGGATGCTCGCGATGTCGATCGCCGAACCGGTGCGGGCCAGGCTTTTCTCGGCCGTCGCGGATCTGCACAACCTCGCCGGGTGGGCTTGTTTCGACAGTGGTCACGTCGGTGCCGCGCAGCACCATCTCGACGTCGCCCTGGAGCTCGCCGCCGAGGCCGGAGACGCCGAATTGACCGCGAACATCCATTATCGGCGAGGCCGGATCCATCTCCATTACGGGGCGACGGACGAAGCCCTCACCCAGTTCGAGCTGGGCAGGCTCGCCGCGAGGCGGGCCGGTTCGAAGCTGGCCGCGAGCATCCTGAGCGCGAACCAAGGCTGGGCATACGCCAAGAAGGGCGACGCGAACCTCGCCGTCGGACTGATGGATCGAGCGGCTGAGGAATTCGCCGAAAAGGATGACAGCGAGCCACCCGACTGGGCGAGATTCTTCACCGAAATCGACGTTTCCGCGATGGCGGGCTCGGTCCATACCGATCTGGCCCTGCGCAAGGGCGGCCGTCATATCGGAATGGCCATCTCCACGCTCACCGACGCCGTCCGCGGATACGGTCCGGAAATGGCGCGCAGCCGTTCGCTGTGTTTGAGCATGCTGGCCACGGGACACGTTCTCGGCGGGGACGGCGACGAGGCGCTGTCCGTAGGCATCCAGGCGGTCGAAAGCGCCGAGACGCTGAGATCGGTGCGCACCAGGGACCGGCTGCGCCCGCTCGGACAGGAAGCGGCCAAACACCCCGACGACGCCGATTGCCGGGCCTTGTCCGAAGCGGTGACCCTCTTCGTCACCGGCCGGGACCAGACCTGAGAGCCGTTCGTTTGTACGGACCTTGTATTCGCGCTGATCATGCTGCCCGGACAAACTTCGGTTAGTTCAGGAGGCAGGAATTGTTGACCAAGGTAGCCGTGCTCGCGACAGCGGCCGCGTTCTCCTTCGGCGTGGCCGCCCCGGCCAGCGCCGAAGTGGCCGCGGACCTGTTGCCCGCGGCCAACATGGAAGCGGTGCTCAAGGCCGCCCAGATCGACCCGCGCCGGGCGGACAGCGCCTTGACGCCGGGTGCCAAAGACAGCGTGCTGCTCGTCGAGCAGGCGCTGTCGGCCAAGGGGCTGCTCGACCAACAGTACGTCGACGGTCACTTCGGCACGTCGACGATCACCGCGTACTCCAGCTACCAGAAGTCGCTGGGGTACACCGGGCTCGACGCCTCCGGCCTGCCGGGCAAGACCTCGCTCGAGAAGCTGGGCGAAAGCCGGTACACCGTCACCGCGGTGGTTTCGGCGGGTAGCCGCCTGACCTACCACGGCAAGACGATGAACACCCGGACCAAGGAGATGCTGGTGAAGGCCGAGGGTCTGCTCGGCAGGCAGCTCACCATCACGCAGGGCTCGTACAACCCCGGCGGTGTCGGCGCTTCGGCCGGTACGCACGACGGTGGCGGCGCGCTCGACATCGGCGTCGAGGGGATGTCCTCGACCACGCGGACCGACGTCGCGCGGAAGCTGCGTCAGGTCGGCTTCGCGGCGTGGGTCCGGACCCCGGCCCAGGGTTTCGCCTACCACATCCACGCCATCGCGCTGTCCGATCCGGACCTGTCGTCCGGCGCGCAGCATCAGGCCGGTGACTACTACCTCGGCTACAACGGCCTCGCCGGCCGCGGTTCCGACGACGGCCCCGCCGTCTCGCCGAAGCTCACCTGGGAGGAGTACCAGCGCGCGTGAGCTGGTTTCCGAAGGCCACCTTCGCCGAAGTCGATCAACGGTGAAAGGTGGCCTTCGGGCTGTCCGAGAACCCCGGGTAGGCTTCGGCGCGACGGCAAAACCAGCGGGAAGGGAACATCGCGTGGAGGCTCAACCGGTCGGTCAGTGGCTCGACGAGCTGGCTTCGAAGGCCTCGACACCCGGCGGTGGCGCGGGGGCCGCGATGAACGCCGCGGTGGGTGCCGCCCTGGTCTCCATGGTGTGCAACCTGACCATCGGCAAGCCGAAGTACGCCCAGTTCGAGGAGAGCATGACCGAGGCTCTCGGCAAGGCCGAAGACCTCCGCGGTCGCGCGCTCGGCCTCGCCGCCGACGACGCCGCCGCGTTCGACGCGGTCGTCTCCGCGTACAAGCTCCCGAAGGCCACCGACGAGGAGAAGCAGGCCCGCAGCGCCGCGATCCAGGCCGCCCTGGTCGGCGCCGCCGACGTCCCCCTGCGGACGGCCGCCCTCGCCGCCGAGGTCATCGACCTCGCCGCCTCGATCCTCGAAGGCGCCAACACCAACGTCATCTCCGACATCGCGGTCGCGGCCTCCTCCGCCAAGTCCGCGCTCGAGTCGGCCGTGGTCAACGTCGAGGTCAACCTCGCGTCGATGTCCGACGAGCAGCGGCGCAAGGAGACCGAGGCCCGCCTCGCCGAGTACACGCCCGCCGCCGGGCGCGCCGACGCCCTCGTCGCCCAGGTCCGCGAGAGGATCGCCCGATGACGCTGATCGACGGGCGCGCGATCGCCGCCGCCATCACCGCCGAGGTCACCGAGACCGCCGCCAAGCTGCGCGAGTCGGGCACCGCGCCGACACTGGCCGTGCTCGTACCGACCGACGACGACGCCACCGCCTGGTACGTGCGCTCGATCGAGCGTGCCGCGAAGAAGGTCGGCGTCGACTGCCGCGTGGTCCAGCTGGAGAAGCCGACCGGCGAGGACGTCACGCGCGAACTCGACAAGCTGTCCGCGGACCCGTCGGTGCACGGCATCATCTGCCAGACCCCGCTGCCGGAAGGCGTCACACTCGACGACGTCGGCGCGCATATCGACCCGCGCAAGGACGTCGACGGCGCCAACCCGGTCAGCCTCGGCCGCCTCACCGCGGGCCTGCCGACCTACGCCCCCGCCACCGCCGCCGCGGTGCTGGAGATCCTGAAGCGCGAGCAGGTCGCCCTGTCCGGCGCCCAGGTCGCCGTCGTGGGCCGCTCGACCGTGGTCGGCAAGCCCGCCGCGCTGCTGTTGCTCGGCGAGAACGCGACGGTGACCGTCTGCCACTCGCGTACCAAGGACCTCGCCGCGGTCACCAAGACCGCCGACGTCCTGGTCGTCGCGGTCGGCCGCGCGCACTTCATCGGCGCCGACCACGTCAAGCCCGGCGCCGTGGTGATCGACGTCGGCACCAACCCGACGCCCGAAGGCGGACTCGTCGGCGATGTCGACCAGGCCGCGGTCGAGGAGCTCGCGGGCTCGATCACGCCGGTCCCCGGCGGCGTCGGCCCGGTCACGACCTCGCTGCTGCTGCGGCACACCGTCACCGCCGCGCAGTCCTGATCCCAGAGCCGACGACGGCGGCCACCGTCTTCCGCACCTGCTCCGCCTCGGGGGCGGCGCCGGTGCGGTCGGCGAACAGTAGATGCGTGGCACCGATGAGCGTCGCCGCGAGCGTGTCGACGTCGGCGTCTTCGGCGATCCTGCCCTTTTCGCGTTCCGCCTCGAGGTAGCCGGCGATCATCACGGCCGCCTGGGTCAGCACCGGGACCCCGGCCGGCCACTCGCGGCGCAACCGGGCGCGCAGCTCGTCGCGGAAGATCACGAGCGGGACGATCGCGACCGCGACCGACTCGAACACCGCTGTGAGCGCCTCCGCCAGGTTGTCGACGACCGTTCCGGTACCGACGGCCTGGCGAAGGCTTTCTTCGTCCAACTTCTCGATCCGATCCAGCACGAACTCGGCGAGGAACGCGTCGAAGTCGTCGAAATGCCGGTGCAGCACGCCTTTGGCGCAGTTCGCCTCCGTGGTGACCGCGCGGCTGGTGAGCCCGCTCGGCCCGTCACGGAGAAGGACCCGCTCGGCGGCGTCGAACAGCTGCGCGCGCACGGCGCGCAGGGCTATCCCGGTCGGCATACGGCTCCCTTGCGTTGACGAGTGGGCAACTGCCCACTTATGGTGGGCGCATGCCCACTCTACCGTCGGAACGCGAGCCTCACCGCCATCGACAGGCCGCCGAATCCTTCGGCGTCGACGTCGAACGCTACGACCGGACCCGGCCCGCCTATCCCCCGGAACTCATCGACCACCTCGTCGCGGCCGCCCCCGGCCGGGAAACCCTCGACATCGGTATCGGCACCGGGATCGACGCGCGTCAGTTCCAGGCGGCGGGCTGCCGGGTACTGGGCGTGGAACCGGATCCGCGCATGGCCGACTTCGCGCGCCTGAGCGGGATAAACGTCGAAGTCGGCACCTTCGAGGCTTGGGAGCCTGCCGGACGTCGCTTCGATCTGCTCGTTTCCGGGCAGGCCTGGCATTGGGTGGATCCGGCCGCGGGTGCAGTCAAGGCCGCGGAAGTCCTGCGGCCCGGCGGGCTTTGGGCCGCGTTCTGGCATGTTCCCGAACCGCCGTCGCGAGTCGGAGACGCGTTGATGGACGCGTACCGGCGGCACGTCCCCGACGCTCCCGACGCGCTCAAGAACGTGCCGAAACAGTCCTCCGACGCGTACGACCAGCTCATCACCAAGATCACCGATGGCCTGCGCGAGGCGGGCGGGTTCGGCGAGCCGGAGCAACGGCGGTATGACTGGGAAAAGGAATACACTCGGGACGAATGGCTCGACCAGCTTCCGACCTTCGGCTCACTCACCTGGGTCGAACCCGCCCTGCGGCAGGAGATCCTCGCTGAGGTCGGTGCGGTGATCGACGGGATGGGCGGCCGGTTCACCACGCGCTACACCACGATGGCGATCACCGCCGTACGGGCGTGACCGGGATGTTGGTCAGGCCGTTCACCGCCCTCGAGACGGTGTTGGACGCGTAGACGACGTTGGGCCGTTCCGAGCACTTCGACGTCGACGTGATCTTGATCGCGTACTGGCCGACGCCGCCGAGATCGGACTTGTTGCCCCGCCACACGTTCCCGCACCCGTTCGGGAACGACGGAGTGGTCGCGGGGTTGTGCGTCTCGTAGCCGTTCGCGAACGTCCCCGGCGAGGCGAACGTGCCGGTGTTGTCCTCGATGACGTAACCGGTTCCCTTGACGTCGACCCACGAGTCGGCCGAGTTCTGCCCGGAGATCCCTTGCCCGTCGAAGGTGTTGCCCCGGATGACGCCGTCGGCGGTACCTTCCTTGACGTCGATGAGTTCCGCCGCGACGTACGGTCCGATGTGGTTGTTCAGCACCTGGATCCGGTCGCCGCGGTCGACACCGCCGGAGTTCCCGTGGCACGCCCAGTTCGAGTTCGCCGAACCGAGGTAGACACCCTCACCGTAACCAGGCTGTACAAGACCGGTGTGGCTGATCGCCGAGTCGCGGATGACGCTGTCGGCCGAGGAGCGGCGGAAGTGGACGCCTTCCTCGTCGATCCGGTGCACCCGGACACCGTCGATCACCGTGTGGTGGGAATCGTCCGCGACGATGCCCTTCTTCGACTCCTGCACGGTGAAACCCTTGAGGTGCCAATAAGGAGCGTCGTACAGCCAAAACCCGTATCCAGAGTCCCAGCCCGCCGTCGGCGCCGGGCATGAGGGCGCCTCCCCCGACGGGCCGTCGTTGATCAGGACGGCCGTGGCAGGCCCGGTCACCGTAATGGGCGCGCCCGCCGTTCCGGGCTTCGTGGCCACGAAGGAACCACGGTAAGTTCCGGCGGCCAGCCGGATGGTCTGCCCGGGGCTCGCGGCCGCCAGCGCCGCCTGGAGTTCCACCGCGGTTCTGACGTCGACCACGTCACCCGCCGGGGCACTGGTCGTCCTGGTCGTCCCACTCGTGGAGGTCGGCAGGCCGAGGCCACTGGTGGTGACGCCGAAGTTCGCCGTACCGCCCGGTTTGACGGTGACGTTGGCGATCTTGTAGTGCTGGAACTCGACCGTCCACTGTGTACTGGGCGCGACTGCCTCCGCGGTGACGACGGCGCCGAGCAGGCCTGCCGCCGACACCGTGGCCGCGAGCGCGGCGAGAAGTCGTTTCCTCGTCATCCGGTGCCTCCGCATTTCGTTCCGGCGATCGTGCAGTCGACCGGGAGCCCCTGGCCGGCGGTGTTGAATCCGAACGTCGCCGTGCCGCCGGGTTCGACGGTTCCGTTGTGCGCAGCGTTCCCGAACCGGTAGTGCCGGCCGGACTTGGTCAGCACCGAACTCCAGGAACCACTGACCGTGGTCCCGACGGGCAGGTCGAACTCGACCGCCCAGGACCCCACCGCGGCTGAACAGCCGTTGGTGATGGTGAATCCGCCGCCGTAACCGCTGTCCCACACCGATTTCCGGCCGAACGCCGCCGTCAGGCAACCACCAGGGCCGGGAGGGGCGCTGGTCGTGGTGGACGTCGGCGTGGCGGTCTGGCCCGTCGACGACGACGGCGGAGATCCGTCGACGGACTTCAGGAACAGCGACGTGGCGGGGTCGGTCTTGGTCGCGTCGACCCCGTGCCCGCCGGTGTAGTCCCGCTGCTCGTTCTTCGCCCAGTCCGCGATCGGGGTGCCCCCGAGGTCGAGGTGTTTGTACCTGGTGCCGTCCCAGCCGAAGACGTAGACGCGATGCCGATCGCCGTAGAAGTCGTTATACGGGCCGCCGTCCGCGAGTTGTTTGGCCATGGCGTTGTTGAAGAACACGTTGCGGTAGCCGGAACCGCCCGACCATTTGACGGCCTTCTTGCCGGCACCCCACCAGATCGGGAACCAGTTCGAGTCGTCGGGACCACCGCCGCCCTCCTCACCGCAGTTGGCCCGGCAGTTGCCGGAGCGGTGCGCGTAGGGGACCTTGACCGTGTTGAGTTCGAAGAGGTTGTTGCGTTCCCAGCCACCGTGCAGGTTCAGGTCGGAGTCGAACGAGTTGCCGACCACGACGTTGCCCGAGGCGGACCACTGGAAGGTGAAGTGCCGCAACAGGGTCGAAGTGTTCCCGGCGTAGAGCGAGTCCCACACCCGGGAACCGCGGAAGTACCCGTTTCCACCCTTGCCCTTGTTCCAGGAGCCGTTGAGTTCGTTGTCGACGATTTGGAGGTTCTTGGCCTCCTCCGTGACGATCGGATGCGACCCCGTCATGTCCGCGCGGACACCGCGGACCCACGAGTTCGCCGACCACTTGAACACGATGCCGTGCATCTCCGCGGCGGGCGCCATGTTCCCGTAGTTGTTGGTCGCCTCCGCGGGGTTCAGCCCGGGCATGACCTGCGTGAACCCGAGGTTCTCGAACCCGACGCCGAGCACCGGATCGACCAGCGGAGCCGCCTTCGAGTCGTAGGTGACACCGTCGATCGGGGCCGAACCGTCCGAAGTGGAATTCACCGGCACGTCGTACTCGAGCGGTTTGTCCAGGGTGATGGTGCGCGCGGTCGTGTCGAGCGCCGTGATCGTGAAGATCTGCTGACGCATGTGCATGTTCAGCAGCGGCAACGTGGTCGGTGTCGCCTGCTGCTGTTCGTAGAACTTCTGCGAGTTCGCCGCCCGGATGTTGACCAGGTTCCCGGCGGCGAGCGAGGTCAAGGCACCACTGTTCGCCAGGTGGACGACCCGGTCCCCCATGCGCGCGGCGAAGGCGGTGTCACCGGCCTTGCCACGCAGCTTCACCCCGGCCTTCCAGTGGACGTTGACCGTGCCCTCGAAGATGTCCTTCCGATTGGCGGGCGCCGAGGCGTGGTCACTCGCGTAGGCCGTGTGCACTCCCCTGGATTGGACACGGAACAGCCCGCGGCCGGGCCACAACCAGCCGCCCTTGCCCGCGCCCGAGGTCATTCCGTCCTCGTCCCAGTCGGAACCGTCCGGCGTGAGGGTGTCGTAGAGCGTGTTCGCGTCGGGCCGGTACCCGAACTTCGTCGCGTCCTTGCCCGCCCCGCGCAGGATCAGGTAGTCGGCGTCGACGTGGATCTCGTGCGTGATATCGAACCGTCCGGCCGGGAAGGTGATCGTGCTCAGCTTGGTGTAACTCCCCGACGGCGAGCACGCGCTCTTGATCCCGTCGATCGCCGCCTGGATCCCGTTCGTGTCGTCGGCGCCGTCGTCGGGCTTGACGTTGTACTGGCTCGCCAGTTCCGCCGCGGTGACCTGGCAGGTGGCGTTCGGATTCACCTCGGCGGCGCCCGGCAGCACGGCGCCGCCCCGGTACCCCGCTTTGGACCAGTCATAAAGTCCGGCGACCGGCGCCCGGCGGTTGGCCGCGCCGACATCGAGGCCGGTCAGCGCCCCCGCCCCCGGCGCGGCGTCCGCGGCGCCGGGTGGCACCTGCAGGAGTGCGGCGGTGGCGACCACGGCGGCGACCGCCGGTAGGACGGCACGACGAAGAGGACTTTTTCGGGACACCCGAAACCTCCGTGACGGACTGACGGAAGGTGTTGCGGCGTGTACACCCGGACCCCGTCTTTATAGTTCACGTCGCTGTCACCCGTCAACGGATGTGAATATCGTCCACGTATGTGAACGTCGCGACGACCGGTGTCCTCAAGGGACATATCTTGCGACCGGGGATGCCTCTCTGCCGGTTACGCGCGGGGTCGTGAGCGACCCGAATCACTCACGCCCTGACGCGAAACCGCGCATAACGGACGCTGCGTCAGCCCTCGCCGGTCCGGAACCGGTCCAGGACCCGGCGCTCGCGTTTCGTCGGGCGTCCCGCTCCTCGCTCTCGCCGCGCCACCGGCACGGCGGACTCGGGCGGCGGCGGAGGCGTCCGATCGATGAAACAGGTCGCGGCGTCGGCGGCACCGACACGTTTCTGGATCACCCGCGTCACTTCCAAGATCCGCGTGGTGTCGTTGACCCGGGCTCGCACCTCGTCGCCCGCCACGACCGTGGTCGCGGGTTTGGCGGGTTTGCCGTTCACGCGGACATGGCCGCCACGGCACGCGGCGGCGGCGTCCGGGCGCGTCTTGGTCAGCCGGACCGCCCACAGCCAGCGATCAACTCGAGTGGACTCCACAGCCGTACATAGTGGCGCATCCGCCGCCTCGATGCCCGCCTACCTGGCCGTAGCACCCGGAAAAGAACTCCCACCTTTATTGCCACCCGACTGAGCCAGAGGTATAACTTGTTCTAAATACCTCAACGGTGAGGAAGATCACGTGAGCGACGAACCCATGCGGAGCAGCGCTTCTGGACAATTATCCCGCCGCGTATTCATAACAGGAACTAGTTCTATCTTGGGAGCCGCGGCCCTGAGTGGGACCGCCTTCGCCTCTTCCGGGAAGAGACCGGCGGCGGAACGCTCGATCACCGACGCCGCGCAAATCCCGGCACTCGTCATCGGTTCCGGATACGGCGGCTGCGTCGCCGCGCTCCGGCTCGCCGAAGCGGGTGTCGACGTCCATCTCGTCGAACTCGGCAAGGCGTGGGACGCCCCGGGCACGGACGGCAAGATCTTCGCCAACACCACCACCCCGGACTACCGCTCCTTCTGGCTGCGGACGAGGACCAAGCAGCCGTTGAGCAACTTCCTCGGTTTCCCGCTGGACAAGGACGTCCCGCGCCACACCGGGATCCTCGACGCCGAGGAGTTCAGCGGCATCACCGTCTACCAGGGCCGTGGCGTCGGCGGCGGCTCACTGGTCAACGGCGGGATGGCCGTCACACCGAAACGGGAGAACTTCGGCTCGGTGCTGCCGACGGTGAACGCCGACGAGATGTACGGCGTCTATTACCCGCGCGCCAACGCGGGCCTGGGCGTCGCCACGATCGACCAGAACTGGTTCGAGACCGCCGAGTGCTACCAGTACGCGCGAGTCGGCCGGAAGCACGCCCAACGCTCGGGATTCCCGTTCCTGTTCGTCCCGGACGTGTACGACTGGGACTACATGAAGAAGGAGCAGGCGGGCACGGTGCCGAGATCCGCGCTGGCCGGGGAGATCCTCTACGGCAACAACGCGGGCAAGAAATCGTTGCAGCAGACCTATCTTCCGCGAATCAAGGCGACCGGCCGGGTGACGATCTCCTCGCTGCACCGCGTCACCTCGGTCACCCCCGCGTCCGGCGGCGGATACACCGTGGTGATGGAGCAACTCGACACCGGCGGCGCGGTGACCGCGACGAAATCCGTGACGGCGGGCAAGGTGTTCTTCGCCGCGGGCAGTGTCGGCACGAGCAAGCTGCTGGTCAAACTCCGGGCGACCGGGGCGCTTCCCGACCTCAGCCCCGAGGTCGGGAAGGGCTGGGGCGACAACGGGAACGTCATGTGCGGCCGGGCCAACCACATGTGGGACGCCACGGGCGCGCTGCAGTCGTCGATCCCGACCGCCGGCATCGACAACTGGGCGGCGGGCGGCGCGTTCGCCGAGGTCGCGCCGCTGCCGACCGGTATCGAGACCTACGCGTCGTTCTACCTGTCCATCACCAAGAATCCCCACCGGGCGACGTTCTCCTGGAACGCGGGCGCGAACAAGGTCGACCTCGACTGGCAGTCCGCTTGGAAACAACCTTCGATCACCATGGCCAAGTCGATCTTCGACAAGATCAATTCCAAGGAGGGGACGATCTACCGCACCGATCTGTTCGGCACGTACAAGATCTGGGGCGATCATCTCACCTACCACCCGCTCGGCGGCGCGGTACTGGGCAAGGCGACCGACAATTACGGCAGGCTGCACGGATATCCGGGGCTTTACGTGATCGACGGCGCGCTGATTCCCGGTAATACTACCGTCAACCCGTTCGTCACCATCACCGCGCTGGCGGAACGGAACATCGAAAAGATCGTCGCCACCGATTTGTGACGACGATCGAACAAGGTTTTTCCGAGAATGAGCCGGGGTCGCCACCCCGGCTCATTCTTCAGATTTTCGGCAGCACGCAGACGGTGTCGATCCCCAGAACGTGGTTCAGTCGCCCGAACGCCAGCCAGGAACCGATGCTCATGCTCAGTTCCACGATTTCCCGCTGGCTGTAGTGCTCGCCCATCCGCTTCCAGAATTCCTCGTCGATGCCGTGGTGGTCGAGCGCGTACCGCTCGGCGTACTCGGCGGCTAGCCTGGTGCGTTCGTCGAACGCCTCGGTGGTGCGCCACGCGGTGACCGCGTCGGCGAACTCCTCCTCGACCTTCACCCCGTCCCGTTCGGTCCGCCAGTCCAGGCAGAAGACACACCCGTTGAGCTGCGCGATCCGCAGCCGTGCCGCCTCGAACTCCCGGAGCCCCAGCGTGGTGTGCGCATAGACCGCGAGCGAGAAGTTCGACGCCGCGGCGCCGATACCGGGCACCATCTCGCCCCAGACGTAGCCGATCGGGTCCTTGCCCTCGGGAATGTCGATGTTCAACGCGCGCTCCTTCCGAGCTTGCCGGTGGCCGGTCGCAACGGGACGTCGAGGGCGTCGTAGAGCCCGGGTTTGGCGTCCACGAGCCAGTCGATGGCGCCGACCAGCCTGCCGACCGCGGTCGCGTTGCCGCCGGCGGACCGGTTCTCCCCCTCGTCGATGGCCTCGACCGAGACCTCGATCCTGGGGCGGCCTTCGATGATCACCCGGTGCGCCCCATCGCCGGTGGGCGGCGTCGGCCAGTCCGGCGCGCACGACGCGTGGATCCGGGTCACGTGCTCGATGACGATGCGGGGCTCGCCGTCCACGATGCCCTGTACCTCGAACCGGACCGCGCCCTGTGTACCCGCCTCGAACTCACCCATCGCCCGCGTGGTCACGGTCTTTTCGAGCGGACGGCGGTCCAGCGTCTCGCGGATCTCGTCGAGCTCCACACCGAGCCCTCGGGCGATCAGCCGCACCTGCCCGCCCCACACCATCGTCGGGACCGACGGCGCCAGCATCGGCGGCTGGTAGTCCATCGGCTGCCCCATGCCGACCAGGTAACGGACCGAATCCGGCTGGTCGTAGGTGGAGTAGTCGAAGATCTCCTGGCAGCGGACGACGTCCACGGTGGTGCCGAGCCCGCTGATCAGCAGCGGCAGGATGTCGTTGCCCCAGCCGGGATCGACGCCGGAGACGAACAGCGAACCACCGCCGTCGGCGATCGCCGCGAGCACGGGTCCACGCAGTTCTTCGGGCGCGTTGCGCTGGTCGTACAACGCGTAGAGCGCGGGTGTCACCACCACCGCCCCCGCCCGGATCGCGCGGACGATGTCGGCGAGCGCGTCGGCGGGCCGGATGTCACCGGACGCCGCGTACACCACCGCTCGCGGGCCCGCCGCCAAAACCGCTTCGACGTCATCGGTCGCCGCCACACCCAGTTCGCCGTCGACACCGGCGAGCGCGGCCGCGTCGCGGCCGACCTTCGCGGGATCGTGCACGAGCACCCCCGCGAGTTCCAACGCCGGATGCGCGTCGACGGCCCGGATGGCGGCGCGGCCGATGTTGCCTGTACCCCAGACAACCGTGGGAATCATGAGGTCGAGGTTAACCTCGGCTTCATTTCCAAGGGCAACGAAAGCGTTCCGGTACGCGGAACGGACGTCGTTTCTCCGGTCATCGGGACAGGCGTTCGGCCATTTGCCTCCCTCGCCGGACGACAATCGGGTTGAGGGCCGCCGACGGCGATGTGTAGTGTGCGCTCTCGTGACGAGCCCCGAGTCGGACAGAACCCCGCCGCCGGTCATCCGGCGGCGAGTCGTCGTGTCCGGCCGTTAGGCGCCGGACCTCTCGCTTCCCGGTGACCGGAGCGCTGTTCCGTGCGCCCGGCCGGGTTTTCCTGCCCCGCGCACGGCTTCTCCTGTTCACCTTTTCTTGGGAGTCGTCCGTTGCCCCTGTTCGTCTATGTCCTCGGCCTTGCCGTCTTCGCGCAAGGCACCTCCGAATTCATGGCCTCCGGGCTCGTCCCGGGGATCGCCGGTGACCTGTCGGTCCCGGTGGGCGCGGCCGCCGCGCTGACGTCGGCTTACGCCGTCGGAATGATCGTCGGCGCGCCTGCCATGGCCGTGCTCAGCGCACGATGGCCCCGACGGCGCGCGCTGGCCGGTTTCCTGACCGCTTTTGTCGTGGTACACGTCGTCGGCGCGCTCACGACGAGTTTTCCGGTGCTGTTCGGTACCAGGGTCGTCGCGGCGGTCGTCAACGCCGGATTTCTCGCCGTCGCCATGCCCGTCGCGGCCGCCCTGGCACCGGAGGGAAAGCAAGCGCGCGCGACCGCGGTCCTGCTCGCGGGCGTGACCCTGTCGTGCGTCGTCGGCGTACCAGTCGGATCCGTGCTGGGTGAGCTCGCGGGCTGGCGCTCGGCGTTCTGGGCGGTCGCCGCGTTGTGCCTGCCCGCGCTGACGCTGGTGTTCCGTTCGGCGCCTGCCGACGCGGCGGGCCTGCCCGAAATCTCGATCAGGCGCGAAGCACGCGAGCTGAAAACACGTCCGGTGCGGCAGGCGATGCTCCTCGCGGCCTTGGTCAACGGCGCGACCTTCGCGACGTTCGCCTTCCTCGCGGTGATCGCGACGGATGTCGCTCACCTGCCCGCCGGAGCGGTCTCCGGTTTGCTGGCCGCGTTCGGCGTCGGCGCGTTCATCGGGGTCGCCGTGGCGGGCCGCATCGGTGACGGCGAACTGCGGCGTGGTCTGGTACTGGCGTTGTGCACCTTGCCTGCCGGTTGGGCTGTACTGGCGGCGACCAGCGCGCACCCGGTCGTCCTGTTCACGCTGACGACCGTCCAAGGTGGACTGTCGTTCGGCTGCGGGTCGGCGTTCGTGGCCAGGGTCATGCACGTGGCACCCGGTGCGCCGACCCTCGGTGGCTCGTTCGCCACGGTCGCGCTCAACGCGGGCGCGTTCCTGGGACCGGTGCTCGCCGGCTTCGTCACCGAAGCGTCAGAGGATCACCGCCACGCCATCTGGATCAGCGCGGCGATCGCCGCCGTGGCGATCGTTCCGACACTGTCGGTTCGACGGGTGAAGGTGCGCGGCTAGAAGGGCCAGGGTCGTTGTCATGCATGCCTGGACGACTTGGTTCCGCAGCACGGTAGGCACACAGCGTCACGCTCCACCGGTTTTCGAGCGCCTGCAGACCTGCCTCGGTCACTCAATCCGGTATGACACAGCCGGAAGGCTCAGCACCCTCCCGTCTACGGGTACCCGACGACGAACGAAGGAGGAGAAGATGCCCGATAACGAGCTTCCAGGGTTTCTGATCATCGGCTTGATCTTCATCGTCGCGGACGGCCAGATCCTCTATCGCGGCGCTCGGCGCTATCTGCGGCCACGAGAGGGCGGTGAGGGAACCGGATCGGCGGCGTGGATGGTGGTCACCGTCTTCCACCTGGTTTCCATCGGCGTGTTGGCCCTGCTTTCGGTCGTAGGACCCGGCTGGTCGGGATCGATGGCCGCGCTGGTGGGCCGGTTGGGCGTCTTCCTGTTGCTCATGGCCGTGGCACACGTGCTCACCCTGTCCGTGCTCGCCCGCCAGCGGCAGGACGACGTCGTCGAGGCCCACTTCCACGAGCGCGAGGCCGAACGTACCGTGTCTCCGAACAGGCCCGAGTCCGAACGCGGGGCCAGGCAGACGCCGACGGACGCGATCTGGCAGTCGCCCGTCACGCCGGTGCCCGGACAAGAGGGGCAGCATCCCCACGTGAGCCCGGATATCGGCGACCACGGGCCATACCGGGCATGAGATCGGAACCCACGATGAAGTGGAAAGCCTGGTGACCGTGGGCCGGGCCTGCTCACAAGACTCTCCTTCCGTTCGGCCAGTAGCCCGGTCACCCGGTCTCGCGGTGGGCACACACGGGTGAACGAGATCCGCGGGACACGCCCTAGTCGCTTCGGAGCCGCGCGTGCAGGTGGACGTCGTGCCAGCCGTCGGCGTGCAGCATCGAAGAGCGCAAAGTCCCTTCGAGGCCGTACCCGGCCTTGCCCGCGACCCGGCACGAGGCGGCGTTCTCGGTGGAATGCAGGAGGGACAACCGGTTCAAGCGGACGGTTTCGAACGCCCAGCGTGTCAACGCCGCCACCCCACCGCCCGCGATCCCGGCGCCGCGCGCGGACGGGAGAATCCAATAGGACAACTGAGCCGAGGCCTCGAAGAGCGAGACAGTACGGAGGCCGACTTGCCCGATCGCCCGGTCGTCGCGGGCATCGACCACCGCCCAGCTCGCATCCGTCTCCTCCACCCAGCGCTGTGCCCAACCCGCGATCCAGGTACGTGCCTCGTCCGCTCCATCGACGCGGCGGACATGCCAACGCTGGATGGCAGGGCAGGCGAAGGCCGCTTCGACGGCCTCGGCGTCGTCAGCGCACCAGGGACGCAACACGAGCCTGTCGTCGACGATCAGACACGGCTGCTTGACGGCCCGGAAGGCGCCGGCCGGCAGGGCGGGCTCGATGAGCAGAGGCACGCGACCATCATCGCGCACCGGTGTCCGTCCGTCTGGGTAACATCGGCCGGACCATAGAGATGATCACCGTCCCGGCCGGCGAAGTCACCCTTTCGGACCGGCGGACGCAGCGAAAGTGGACGGTCGACGTCGCGTCGTTCCGGCTCGCGCCGGTACCGGTCACCCAGGAGTTTTACACGGGTGAGGCAGGGAAGCTCCCCGTCACCGGTGTCTCGTGGCTGGACGCCGTCCGGTTTTGCAACACCCTGTCCGAACGCGAGGGTCTTGTCCCGGCGTACGACCTGGATTCCCTGTCCTGGAACCCGTCCGCGGACGGCTATCGCCTGCCGTCGGAGGCGGAATGGGAGCACGCCTGCCGTGCCGGCACGACCGGGCCCCGCTACGGCCCGCTCGACGAAATCGCCTGGTATCGCGAGAACTCGGCGGAGTCGGTGCACGACGTCGGCGGAAAGGCGCCCAACGCGTGGGGACTGTACGACATGCTCGGCAACGTCTGGGAATGGTGCTGGGACATCTACGACGCCGAGGTGTACGGCGAGTACCGGGTTCTTCGGGGCGGCGGCTGGTTCGACGAACAGTGGAGCTGCCGCGCGTCGGTGCGGCGCCGCAGCCACCCGACTTTCCGCGTCGATGACGTCGGTTTCCGCCTCGCCCGGACACGGTGACCCCAGCGGCGGCACGCGGGGATCACACGATTGAATGACGCCACGGACACCCGGCCGGGGTGTCGGACCCTGGAGGCAACCGTGACCGCACCCCGAGATGTCGAACGCGTCTATTCCACCGCCGACGTCGTCGCCAAACTGCGGCGGCTCGCCGACGCGCTGGAGTCCGAGACCTCGTTCCGCATCCAGATCGCCGGAGAACGGTTCCGCGTCCCCGCCCGCGCGCAATTCTCGATCGAGCACGAGCGCGGTGACGGCGAGGAAGAGGTCGAGTTCCAGCTGAAGTGGAAGATCGAAGACAACGAAGGTGACGAGGACGCTGAAGGTACCGTCGTCTGAGAAGCGCCCGAGGGAGCATCGCTGCTTCTCGTGAGTGGTAATGACGGTTAGAACCGTCATTACCACTCACGAGGCGACCGGCTAGTCGGTGTTCACGGCGACGAGTTCCATCCAGAAGTCGGGCGCGTACTTGGCGATCTTCGAGAACTCCATCTTGCCGGCGGGGCAGGCCCGTTTCGACGTGTCGATGATGTCGTTGCTCCAGTGCACGATCGCCCACACGCACCGGCCGTCTTTCATATGGTCGGTCACCCAGATCTCCAGGTAGTCGCCGCATTCGCGATACCAGATCGATCCGGCGGTGTCGTCGCGGTGGTCGCGGACGTCGGTGCTGCGTTGCGGGCAGGGCCCGAGCGCGTCGGCCGGGTTCGGCCGTCCGACGTTGACCCGCAGGTCGGGTTCGTAGGTGAGGATCGTCCACGGCCACACCCCGGCGACGGCGGTCGCGACCAGCACACCCGTGACCGCACCGATCACGAGCAGGAGAAGCCGGTGCCCGATGCCCGGACGACGCGACACCGCCTTCGGCTGCCGGACGGGATCACCGAAAGCCAGTTCGACGACATCGCCGCCGTCCGCCGTCTCGGCGGTCGTCCTGGCGAGGACACCTTGTAAACCCTTCACCATTTCCTCGGTTTGGCCCAGACCGAGAAGAATGGCGCGCAACTCGCCTTGAGTCGGCGGCTCCCGTCTGCCGTTCTCGATTTCCGAAATTCGTTCACGCCTGATCCTGAGCCCGTGTTTCGCCGCGCGGCCCGCGACGTTGTCCTGGGTGAGGCGCCGTTCGTCCCGGAGCCGTTTGATCAGTGCGCCGAGCTCTTCGACACCGGCGATGTCACCGGAATCGCCGCTCCGGGCTTCCATAGCGCTCCCCTGCCCCTCAGCGCTGTGCGACCGTGCAGACGTAGGTTAGCGACATCCGGGTGGACCGTCGCTCCGGGCCGCGTTTTCGCAGGTCGACACGGCGTGCGCTGTCGCGACAAAATTCCCCGACGTCGCGACGGCACGGTATTCCACGCTCTTTCCTCATCCGGCGAAACAATTGAGGAAGGAACTACTGTGACCCACGATCTCACCGGCGCGGCATGGTTCAAGAGCAGTCGCTGCGGAGGCGGCCCGACCTGTGTGGAGGTCGCCTTCCTGGAAACGGGGGTCGGCGTCCGGGACGCCAAGGACCCCGGACCCGCGTTCGTCGTCGCTCCTGGGAACTGGTCGGCTTTCGTCCGCCATTGTTCCGAGACGCCGGACGGTCAGGAATGCGACCCCGCGACCTCGTGAATCAGGGCGACCGATTCCGATGACGACAGCGCCAGTGCCTGGACCCGCTCGAACGCCGAGACGTACTGCGCCACGCGGTCGGGCTCCTGGGTCAGCCGTCCTTCGGTCAGGTCGTCGGTGTAAACGATCTTCGGGTCTTCGGGCCGCGGGAAGCCGAGGATGATGAACCCCCCGGCCTGGGCGGGATGCATTCCGGCGGACGAGGGCAGGACCCGCACGGTGACGTGCGGGTCCTCGCCGGCCTTGGCCAGGTGCCGCAACTGCGCGGCCATCAGGCCCGGCTCGGCCACAGGACGGCGGAGCACGCTCTCGTCGACGACGACCGACAGATGCGGCGGGTTCTCCCGGCGGAGAAGCGCTTGGCGGTCCATCCGCAGGCCGACGCGGCGCTCGGCGATCTCGGGCGTGGACCCGGCCGCGAGGGACAGCGCGTGCGCGTACTCGCGGGTCTGAAGCAGGCCGGGTATCCATTGTGGCTGGTACTCGCCGATTTCGGCGGCCTCGTCCTCATAGCCGAGATAGAGGTTGTAGCCGTCGTAGATGACGCCTTCGAGTTCCTGCCTCTTGCCGCGCTGCCGCGACACCGCGAGCATCGCCGCCCGCCGGGCACCGGTCACCTCGTAGAAGTCCAGCAGTTCGCGCAGGTCCAGCGGGCGGACGGCGACCTGGCCGGTCTCGATGCGGCTGATCTTCGCGGCCGAGCACTCCAGCCGCGCGGCGGCCTCGTCGAGCGTCCTGCCCGCGTGTTCCCGGAGATGCCGGAGTTCGCCACCGAACCGGCGGCGGTCTTCCACCGCCTCAGACGTCCCTGCCACCCGAACTCCCATCGAAGCAAAAACTACACAATGCAACTCTTGCACTACGTGATGCCAGTCACTACCGTCTCTTTGCGGACTGCAATTCTTGCACGAGGGGACTGATCATGGCCGAATGGCTGGACAAGGTGATCGAGGAAGGCGTCCCGGAGGTGGTCGAGAACCGTCTGGGCAGACGGCTCCTCTACGCCGTCTTCTGGCTGACCACGGTGGTCCTCGCCTTCTGGTTCCTCAGCACCGGGGTCGTCTACGGAGCCTTCGTGATCGGTGCTCCGCTGGCACTGCTTCTGACGACCCGGCTCCGCGGACTGGGCACGGTCCCCCGCACGATGCTGGTGATCGCCGGGCTCGCGGCACTGGTGCCCACGTTCTTCCTCGGCAAGTACAAGGCCGCCGAGGACGGCCACACCGGGTTGATCCTCGTCGGCTTCCTCGTCTTCCTGGCCTGGGGAGCGGCCTACCCGGCGATGCTCGACAAATTCGACGAGCGCTTCCACCTGTCCCAGTACCCGAAGCAATCCCGGCCGCGCAAGCTCCGGAAGAGCGACCGGCACGAACTCGCGATGCTTCGCGTTCTCCTGGTCAAGCTCGCCATGGCGACCCTCGCCATGCTCGTCGCCGACGCCACGACTGTCGCGGTGCTCTGCCTGATCGCCCTCCTGCTCCGCAGCCACTGGTCCGCGGCTATCGCCGGCCTGGCCTGCCTGCTCGAGACCGTGGTGGAGATCAAGGGACTCAGCCTGACCTTCAAGTTCGATCTCGTGGCGATCGCGGCGGGTCTGCTGGCGGCGTCACTGTGGTGGGACGCGGTCCGCAATCCGTTGTGGGACAGGCGAGTCCAACTGGAGGGACGATGGTGATCCAGCAACCCGGGAACCTGGTCCCGCCTCCTCGCCCGCTGCCGTCGTCGACGGCGGCCCGCCGCTGGGGCGCGCGCTGGATCGACTGGCTCGTGCCATGGCTGGTCACCTCGCCACTGTGGTTCTTGACCGCCGAGCGGATCCAGACCGAGGCGACCAAACACGGCTTCACCTTGGCGGGCAAGGGACTCTTCAAGACCGTATTCGGCGAATGGGGCGGCCTCGGGGACGCCGCCGGTGACGAGGTCGCCGATCTTTGGGGCGACGTCGTCCTGCTGATCACCCTGACCTTGACCGTTCAGGTCCTGCTGATCATGGTGTACGAAGTGCTCCTCGTGCGTGCCTGGGGGCGCACACTGGGCAAGGCGGCCTTCACGCTGACGGTGCGCCGCACCGACGGCGGCCGCCTCACCTTCGGCCAGATCTGCGCCCGCTCCGCCCTCACCGTGTTCGTCCCTGGGTTCGGCTGGGTACTGCTGATCACCGCGATCCTCCAGCTCAGTGTGCTGCTCGGGCTGGCGGGAACCGCGCTCCTGATCTTCTCGGCCGTGGAATGCGGTCTCCTGCGGATGTCACCGGACGGCAAAACCAGCTGGCACGACCGGAAGATCGGTTCGGTCGTGGTTTCCAAGACCGGGACGGAACAACTCCGGCAGGCGCGGGAGTTCCAGCAGCGTGCCTTGGACGGCGGGATGACCTTCGCCCGGCAGGCCTGGGAGGCGCCACAGGTCCAGCAGTTCTCCCAGCAGGCTCAGGCGACCTTCCAGCAGATGCGCGAACGCGGACGCCAGGCGATACGGCGCGACGACGAGCAGAACCGGGGGCCGTGAGGTCAGACGATGCCGCCGTTGGCCGCCGCCGTAGCCGACGACGACCGCGAATCCGTCGGACGCGAGCCGCTCGGCGGTCTCCCGGCCGATGCCCCGCGACCCACCGGTGACGATCGCTACGCGTGCCTTGCTCGGCGAATGGCTCGACCGCGTCGCGCGGTGAACTACCGGCCGACCGCCCTCGCGGCCGCGACCGCCTGCCCGGCATAGGACCGTCCGAAGAGGACGGTGTGCACGAGCAGCGGGAACAACTGGTGTGCCCCGGTCCGTTCGGTCCAGCCGTCGGCCAGCGGCGCGACCTCCTGATACGCGGCCAGCACGCGGTCCAGCAGCGGGCACCCGAACAGTCGCAGCATGGCCAGATCGGTCTCGCGATGACCGCCGTGCGCGGCGGGGTCGATGAGCGAAGCCTCGACGGCACCCCACAGCACGTTTCCGTTCCACAGATCGCCGTGCAGGCGGGCGGGCGGCTCCGCGGGTCCGGCCACCTCCGGAAGTAGCACGCAGGCCCGCTCGATCACCGCGGCTTCGGCACCGTCCAACGTGCCCTCGTCGACCGCGCGGCGGAGATACGGCAGGACCCGGTATTCGGCGTACCACCGCGGCCAGTCCTCCCCCGGCGCGTTCACCATCCGGGCCAGTCCGATCCACGCGTCGGCAGGCCCGCCCGGCGGCGGCGCGCCGAACTGGGGAGCACCGGACGCGTGCAACGCCGCCAGTCCCCGCCCGAGCCGCTCCGCCGCGTGATGCGTCGGACGTCCCCCGCCGACCAGTTCGGTCACCAGCCATTCGTCGTCGTGGCCGCGAACCTCGGGCACGCGGACCGCGCCCGCCTCACCCAGCCACCGCAGTCCCGCGGCCTCCGCGAGCGCCGCGCCGGGGGCATGGCCCCGTTTGACGACGACAGTGTCGCCGCTGTCCAGCACGACCTCGGTCACCGCACCCGCCAGCCCACGTTGCTCGGCGACGGCTCGTCCGGTGATCCTCGCCGCCGCCTCGGCAGGCGTCGAAACCTGGGTCATGTCCGCAACCTACCGGGAACGATCAGGCCGCGCGCTGACGCGAAGCGATCACCGAGCGCCCGCGCGCCGCCGCCAGGCTGGCCCGGCAAGCGGCGATCAGCCGGGTCGACGCGGCGCTTTCGCCCTGACCACAGCGGGGGCAGGACATCGCGACCGCACCGGACAGCTCGTCGACGGAAACGGTCAGCGCGGTCGCGCAGGAGCGGCACCAGCGGTGCCGGGTGACCGGGTTGACGTGGAGCGGGGAGGCGACGCACTGGTGGATCCAGCGGCCGTGCACGTGGCAGGTCAGGCGATCGTCCGGGGACAGGCGGCCGACGTCTTCCGCGTCGTCCTCCAACGCCAGCACAACCGGCAGGGTGCGGCTCACCGGGTTCGGCCGCGGGGTCAGGGCCAGTGTCGTGGTGTTCATCGCTTTCTCCTTCCGGCTCTTATACAAGACGTCGAACGAGGGGCGCCAGATACGACACGTCCGGGCGACCATTCTCGAAGACGCGTATACCTCCCCGGCCGGGTGAATTGATCTTGCTCGACCGGAAACTGTCACCCCCTTCGGGAATGACGCGTATCTTTCGGATCATGCCGACCGCACTCATCCCACTGTCCACAGCAGACAGTCGCGGCCCGCGCTACCTGCTGCTCCCGCCCGCGGGCGGCACGCTCCGCGCGTTCGGCCCGCTCGCCGGGCAGGCGAGGGCGGATGTCTGGGGCGTGGAATATCCCGGGCATGGGGATCAACTCGCGGAGGCTCCCGCAACGTCCCTCGAAGACCTCGGCGCGCAGTTGGCGCAGGAGATGACGCGAGACTGGTTCTCCCGCACCGTCGTGATCGGTTTCGGCATGGGCGCCTTCGTCGCCTTGGAAACGGCTCAGCGTCTCGGCGCCGCCCCCAGCGCGTTCATCGTCGCGGACGCGTGCGCCCCGCAACGTCGCTCGCCGGACATGCACGCCAAGACGGCCGCTTCGGCCATGGGGCGGGTCTTCGGCCGCAGCGGGCTCACCCCGGTCGCGGGCTACCGCGATGCGCCGGAACGCTGGGAATACGCGCTGGACCTGCTGCTCGGCGACCTCCAGTTGCTCAACGCCTACCGCGGGCCGGCGCGGACCCGGCTATCGTGCCCGATCGCGGCGATGCGAGGCAGCGACGATCCCGCGTTCGCTTCGGGCGACGACGCCACGGGCGGCTGGCGGGTGTGGACATCTGGTCCGTTCGTGGGCCGCGTCGTCCCCGGCGGGCATCTCGGTGTGCTCGAAACCGGCAGGGAGGCCGAGTTCTGGGCTCGGATCCACCGGCTGAAAGCGGCCTTCCTCGACGTCGAACCGGAAGTCGCCTGAGCCGGACCACAACGCCGTGAAGGCCTCCTTTCCTACTTTGAGGGTAGGAAAGGAGGCCTTCACGGACTTGTCACCCGCCGCGCCTCAGCGCGCCCCGGTGAGGTGTTCGAGCGCCAACTGGGACAGGCGGACGAAGCCATAACCGCGTTCCGCGGCCTTGTCCGGATCGAAGTCCTCGAACGCCGACCGGTCGGCCAGCAGGTCCGCGGCCGTTTCGCCTTCGTTGAGCGTCGGCGTCGCCAGTTCCGGGACGAGGGCGTCCTGCAGCGCCGCCTGCACTTCGGGGTCGGCGCGGAAGGCGCGGGCGCGTTCGGCGAAGAGCAGATAGCTGGCCATGTTGGCCGCGGCGCTCGCCCAGACCCCGTCCATGTTCTCCGTGCGCAGCGGCTTGTAGTCAAAGTGGCGCGGCCCGTCGTAGCCGCCGTGCTCCAGCAGGTCGACGAGGAAGAACGACGACAGGACGTCGCCGTGGCCGAAGACGAGGTCCTGGTCGAACCGCGGGCCGCGCTGGCCGTTGAGGTCGATGTGGAACAGCTTGCCCTGCCACAGCGCCTGGCCGATGCCATGGACGATGTTGAGCCCGGCCATCTGCTCGTGCCCGACCTCCGGGTTCACGCCGACGATTTCGTGGTTCTGCAGCGTGGAAATGAACGCGAGTGCGTGGCCGACGGTCGGCAGCAGGATGTCGCCGCGCGGCTCGTTCGGCTTCGGTTCGAGCGCGAGCCGAAGCCCGTAACCCTGGTCGATGACGTACTGGGCGAGGAAGTCGATGCCCTCGCGGTAGCGGTCCATCGCCGCGCGGACGTCCTTCGCGGCGTCGGTCTCGCTGCCTTCGCGACCGCCCCAGAGCACGAACGTCGACGCGCCGAGTTCGGCGGCGAGGTCGAGGTTCCGCAGCACCTTCCGCAGGGCGTAGCGGCGGACGTCGCGATCGTTGCTGGTCAGGCCGCCGTCCTTGAAGACGGGGTGACCGAACAGGTTCGTGGTCACCATCGGGACGACGAGGCCGGTTTCGGCGAGCGCGGCCTGGAACCGCTTCAGGTGCCGGGAGCGCTCCGCGTCGTCCGAGCCGAACGGGATGAGGTCGTCGTCGTGGAAGGTGATCCCCCAGGCCCCCAGGTCGGACAGGCGATGCACGGCGTCGACCGGGTCGAGCGGGCCGCGCGTGGCCGAACCGAACATGTCGTTCGCCTGCCAGCCCACGGTCCACAGCCCGAAGCTGAATTTGTCCTCACGCGTCGGTGCCTGGGTCATCTCGCCTCCACTAATTAGTTTGATGCCTGAACTTATCGACGCGCACCCCGGCGGGTCAAGGCTTTCGTTCAGGCATCGAACGAATACAATCGCGCGATGATCGGCACGCGTCCCGCGGGACAGCACACCGTGCGACAGCACAACGCCGCCCTCGTCCTCGGCGCGATCGCCGACGGCCCGGGAACCTCACGGGCGGGCCTCTCCGCCACCACCGGGCTCACGAAGGCCACGGTGTCGAGCGTGGTCGACCGCCTGATCGCCGCGGATCTCGTGGCCGAAGGCGAACCGGAACGACGCGTCGGCCCAGGACGGCGCGGCACCGTCGTCTCCCTCTCCCCCACCGGGCCGCACGGGCTCGGCATCGAGATCGGCGTCGACTACCTGGCCTCCTGTCTGGTCGATTTGACCGGCACCGTCCGGGCCGAGGAGGTCAGGTACGCCGACAACCGGACACCGCGCGTTTTCCAGCGCGTATCGGCGTTCCTGCGCAAGGCACGGAAGCAGGCGGAGGCGCTCGGAGTACCTGTCGGAGGCGTCGGCATCGCGGTGCCGGGAGTGGTCGAGTCCGCCAGCGGGCTCGTGCGCCTCGCCCCCAACCTGGGCTGGCGCGACGTCGACCTCGCGGATCGGCTCGGCGAGACCTTCACCGTCGCCAACGAAGCCAACTTCGCCGCACTCGCCGAACTCTGGCACGGCACGGCGTTGCCGGATTTCGTCCACGTGTCCGGCGAGATCGGGATCGGCGCGGGAATCGTGCTGGATCGCGCGCTGTTCGAGGGGGTGCGCGGCGCCGGTGGCGAGATCGGCCATCTCCCGGTGGCTCCCGACGGTCCGCCGTGCTCCTGTGGGGCGAACGGCTGCCTGGAACGGATGGCAGGCCAAGAGGAGATCCTCCGGCTCGCGGGCGCGGAGACGGTGGACGACCTGATCTCCGCACTGGAGTCCGGAGACGACGCGGCCGGAGCCGCCGTCGCCACCGCCGCGGGACATCTCGGCATCGGACTGTCCACTGTGGTCAATCTGATGGACGTCCCGGCGGTGGTGCTAGGCGGAACCTACGCGCGGCTCGAGCCTTGGCTGCGTGAGCCACTCCTCGCCGAACTGGAACGCCGTGTGCCCAGCACGGCCTGGTCGCCGGTGCGCGTCGTCCGTTCGGCGCTCGGCACGGGAGCCGCCGTACGCGGCGCGGCCGGCTCGGTCATCCGCGGCGTCCTCGCGGATCCCGAGCACTATCTCACGACTCACTGGCCATCCGGTCAGGACGCTCGGGCCCGGTGATCCCGGGCAGCAACGGCTCGATCGCCCGCGCCCGCTGCTCGATGTCGGGACGCTCGGCTCGACGCGCGTAGGCGATGAGGGCTTCGCGGTCCGCGCGCGGAAGCCACCCCTGCTCGCATCCCGTTTCCAGTCGCACGAGGTGCTGCACCAGCTCGGCGGACTCAGCGCCGAAGTCCCGCATGCGGCGCGTAAGCAGCTCGGCCGCGGCGAGGTAGCCGTTGTGCCAAGCGTGGACCGCCAGCAGCTGCGCCGTCGCCGCGAGGATGTCGCCGAGGTGGAACCCGCCCTCCGCGGCGAGATGCCCGGCGAGCCGGAAACTGCGTCTGCCCTCGCCGACGGGCCCCTCCTCGCGAATCGCTTCGAGCAACGCCCCCACCTGCCGCGTCAGGTAGTCCTGACCCGCGCTCTCCACCGTCACCGCACTCCTCCACCCGGTCGCCGCGATCGTAGGGAGGTGTCAATGGCGAGGGCGCCGGATACATCGAATGCCGAACCGTTATCACCCGATTGGGCCTGCCGAGGCGCCAAAAATGCATTTAGAGGACTAAATGCGTGGCGCCAAGCCTGGCTGCTCTTCGAAGATCAGCCAGGTCCGCGTGGACCGCACGCCGTCCAGTGCCTGCAGGCGTTCCAGGACCACATCCCGTAGCGACGCGTTGTCCGGCGTCCGCACCAGCAGCAGGATGTCGAAGTCGCCGCCGACGAGCGACACGTGCTCGACGTACGGGATCTCCCCCAACTCCGCCGACATCGTGCGCCACGACGTCTGCTCGACGGTGATCAGGATGTACGCGCTCGTTCCGAGCCCAGCCCGACGCGGGTCGATCTTCGCGCCGAAGCCGGTGATCACACCTTCGGACATCAGCCGGTCGAGTCTCGCGTAGGCGTTGGTGCGCGAGATGTGCAGCCGTTCCGCCAGCGCGCGGACGGCGAGCCTGCCGTCGGCCGACAGGGCGGCGAGGATGGCGCGGTCGATGTCGTCGAGGGCAAGGACCGTTCGTCCCGGATCCGGCCCGTGAGCCGCGCCACTGGTGGACGCTTGGCTTGACTGAACCGATCCTGCGGACAGTTTGTCGCTCATTTCGCCTGCCTCTTGAACACGGGGACGCCGGAAACCACGATCTCAGCATCATATGTCTGTGAAAGGTGGTGCTGCGCATGTCGCGGGAGACCCCTGCCGCCGCGTTGCTGCCGTCCGAAGTCCCGGTGCGGTTCCTCGCCGAGGACGGCACGCGCGTCGACGAGCACGGCGGCTACTCGGAGCCGCCCGCCGATCGGCTCGTCGAGGCCTACCGGCTGATGGTGCTCGGCCGCCGGTTCGACGTCCAGGCGACCGCGCTGACCAAACAAGGCCGTCTGGCGGTCTACCCGTCCAGCGCCGGCCAGGAGGCCTGCCAGGTCGCGAGCGCGCTCGCCCTTTCCGACGCCGACTGGCTCTTCCCCACCTACCGCGATTCGGTCGCGTTGGTAGCCCGTGGGCTCGACCCGGGCGAGGTCCTAACGCTGCTTCGCGGTGACGCGCACTGCGGCTACGACCCCACCGTGACCCGGGTCGCGCCGCAGTGCACGCCGCTGGCCACCCAGACGTTGCACGCGGCCGGGCTCGCGCACGCGATGCGGCGCCGTGGTGAGGACGCCGTCGCGGTCGCGCTCATCGGCGACGGCGCCACGAGCGAGGGCGACTTCCACGAGGCACTCAACTTCGCGGCCGTGTTCAAGGCACCGGTCGTCTTCTTCGTGCAGAACAACGGCTTCGCGATCTCGGTGCCGTTCGAGAAGCAGAGTGCCGCGCCCGCACTGGCCTACAAGGGCGTCGGCTACGGCGTCCGGTCCGAGCAGGTCGACGGCAACGACGCCCTCGCGGTGCTCGCGGTGCTGGACGACGCCGTCGCGCACGCACGCTCCGGTCGCGGGCCGGTCCTGGTCGAGGCGCACACCTATCGGATCGACGCGCACACCAACGCCGACGACGCCACCCGTTACCGCGACGCGGCCGAGGTCGAGAAGTGGCGCGCCGCCGACCCGGTCCGCCGCCTGGAGACCTACCTGACGAACGAGGACCTGCTGTCCGAAAAGGACATCGAACGGTTCCGCGCCGAAGCCGAGACCTTCGCCGCCGGGGTGCGCGACACGCTCAACGCCGACGTCGAACCGGACCCGCTCTCGTTGTTCGAGCACGTTTACGCCGAGCCGACCCGCCACCTGGTCGCCCAGCGCGCACAGGTCGCCGCCGAACTCGAAGCAGTGGAGGCCTGATGAACGAGATCTCGATGGCCCAGGCGCTCAACGCCGCCCTGCGCGACGCCGTCAAGGACGACGACCGCGTGCTCATCTTCGGTGAGGACGTCGGCCCGCTCGGCGGCGTCTTCCGGGTGACCGACGGCATCACCGCCGACTTCGGCGAGGAGCGCTGCTTCGACACGCCACTGGCCGAATCCGGCATAGTCGGCTTCGCGGTCGGGATGGCGATGGGCGGCTTCCGCCCGGTCGTCGAAATGCAGTTCGACGCCTTCGCCTACCCCGCCTTCGAGCAGATCACCTCGCATGTGGCGAAGCTGCGGAACCGCACCCGGGGCGCGCTTTCCCTGCCGATGGTCATCCGGATCCCTTACGCGGGCGGGATCGGCGGCGTCGAGCACCACTGTGATTCGAGCGAGGCCTACTACACCCACACGCCCGGACTGCGTGTCGTCACGCCCGGCACACCGCAGGATGCCTACGACCTCCTGCGCGACGCGATCGACTCACCGGATCCGGTGATCTTCCTCGAACCCAAATGCCGCTACTGGGCGAAGGAATCCGTGTCCTTCACCCGCGGCAACGCCCCGATGGACCGCGCGGTCGTCCGCCGGGCGGGCAAGGACGTCACGCTGATCGCGTACGGCCCGATGGTCGCCACCGCGCTGGAGACCGCGGAGGCGGCGACCGCCGAAGGCTGGGACGTCGAGGTCGTCGATCTCAGGTCGCTGAACCCGTTCGACGACGAGACCGTCACCGCCTCGGTGCGCCGGACCGGGCGCGCGGTCGTCGTCCACGAGGCCGCCGGCTTCGGCGGCTACGGCGCCGAAGTGGTCGCCCGCGTCACCGAGCAGTGCTTCCACCAGCTGCACGCACCCGTCCTGCGCGTCACCGGGCTCGACATCCCTTATCCCCCGCCGAAACTGGAACGTCATCAGCTTCCGGACGTCGACCGGATCCTGGACACCATCGCCCGGCTGCAGTGGCACGACGAACCGGTGGTGGCCGGTGCCTGACTTCCTGCTCCCGGACCTCGGCGAAGGGCTGACCGAGGCGTCGATCGTCAACTGGCTGGTCGCGGAGGGCGACACCGTCGGCGTCGACCAGCCCGTCGTCGAGGTCGAGACCGCGAAGGCCGCGGTCGAGGTGCCGGTGCCGTTCGCCGGCGTGGTCACCCGCCTCCACGGCGAGCCCGGCCAATCGCTGCCGGTCGGGGCTCCCCTGCTCAGCATCGGTCCCGGATTCACCGAACCCGGCGTCACGACCGCGAGCGAAGGCAGCGGCAACGTCCTCATCGGCTACGGCACGACCACGACGACGAGGCGCCGCCGGACGCGCACCGTCGTCGCCACCCCCGAGAAGCCGTCGAAAGCGCCGGGCGTGATCTCGCCGTTCGTCCGCAAGATGGCCGCGGATCACAAGATCGACCTGGCGAAGCTGGCCGGCAGCGGTCCTGGCGGCATCATCCGGCGCGCCGACGTCGAAGCGGCGATCACCGTCCCCGAGCGGAGGGACGGTGAAACGCGGATCCCGCTGACCGGCGTCCGCAAGGCGGTCGCCGACAAGCTGACGACCTCGCGGCGGCAGATTCCCGAGGCGACGGTCTGGGTCGACGTCGACGCGACCGAACTCGTCGCGGCACGGAAGTCGCTTAACGCCTCGGCGCCGGATCGTCCCGTGAGCCTCCTCGGCCTCATCGCCCGGTTCGCCGTCGCGGGTCTGCGGAGGTATCCCGAGCTGAACTCACGCGTCGAGGGCGACGAAATCGTGCAGTTGCGGGACATCAACCTCGGTTTCGCCGCACAAACCGACCGCGGTCTCGTCGTGCCGGTCGTCCGCGACGCCGGATCACTGTCCACAAGGGACCTTTCGGCGGCGATCCGCGAACGGACCACCCAGGCACGGGAAGGCAAACCCAGTCCGGCGGGCGGCACGTTCACGGTCAACAACTACGGTGTGTTCGGGGTGGACGGTTCCGCCGCGATCATCAATCACCCGGAAGCGGCGATCCTCGGCATCGGCCGGATCATCGACCGCGCCTGGGTGGTCGACGGCGCACTCGTCGCCAGAAAGATCTGCGAGCTGACACTGGCGTTCGACCATCGGGTGTGCGATGGCGGCACCGCCGGCGGTTTCCTACGGTTCGTCGCCGACTGCGTCGAGTCGCCGGTCACCGCACTCGGAGATCTGTAGCGACCTCCACAACTCCCGGTTGTGGGCCGCCCACGAGTCGTTGTTCGACTTCCGAGCCACGGCTTGCTTTGATCACGCGAATGGGCGGCAGGTCGCTGGGGCGACGATTCGGCTGGTTTTGGGCGGCGTACGCGGCCAGCGCCTTCGGCACGAGGTTCGCGTTCGACGCGTTCAGCCTGATCGCCATCGTGGCGCTGGGCGCGGGCACCACCGAGGTCTCCCTGCTGGCGGCCGCCGGTCTGGTCGTGGGCGCCGTGGTCGCGCTGCCGCTCGGCCCCTGGGTCGAGTTCCGTCGCAAACGGCCGGTGATGATCGCGATGGACCTCCTCCGCTGCGCGGCGCTGCTGACCGTCCCAGTGGCGTACGCGCTGGGGTTGCTCGGCTTCGGCCAGCTTCTCGTCGTTTCCATCGTCGTCGCGGCGGCCGACATCACGTTCCTGGCCGCCAGTGGCGCTTTCCTGAAAACGCTGCTGCCGCAGGAGGACCTGCTGGTCGCGAACGCCCGATTCGAATCGACGACCTGGACGGCGACCGTGCTCGGCCCGCCGTTCGGCGGTTTCGCCGTCGGCCTGTTCGGGCCGGTGGTCACGATCGCCGCCGACGCGGTCAGCTATCTACTCTCGGCACTGGGTATCCGAGCGATCGGCGGTTCGGAACCGCCACCACCCGCGAAGCCCGAAGGGCCTCGGCTGACCGGCCGCGACCTGGGGGAAGGCTGGCGGTTCATCCTCACCCACCCGTTGCTGCGGCCGCTGTTCGTCAACACGATCGTGGTCAACGGCCTGATCATGGCGACCGCGCCGCTGATGGCCGTCCTGATGCTCGGGCAGCTCGGCTTCGCTCCGTGGGAGTACGCGGTCGCCTTCGCCGTGCCCTGTCTCGGCGGGCTGATCGGGGCGAGACTCTCCCGGAGCGTGGTCGCCCGGCACGGCCGGAGCCGTGTCCTCTTCGTCGCCGGTTGGCTGCGGGTCTGCTGGCCCGTCGGACTGGTCTTCATCCAGCCGGGGGTTCCCGGCCTGGTCCTGGTCATCGTCGTCGAACTCTGCCTGATCACCTGTATCGGCGTGTTCAACCCGGTGCTCGCCACCACCAGGCTCGAACAGGTGCCCCTCGACCGTGCGGCGCGCACGCTGTCGGCCTGGTCGATCGCCGGCAAGCTCACCACCGCGGGCCTGACCGCGCTCTGGGGCCTGCTCGCCGCGTTCACCGGCCCGCGCGCCGCGGTCGGGATCGCCGGAGCGCTCATGCTCGGGACGCCGCTCCTGCTCCCCCGAAACCGTCGGAGGGCTGTGCCAGTATCGCCGCATGACGATCAAGAGAGTGGTCACCGACCTCGAAACGAAGTCGCTCGAACAGACGAAAGCGTTCTATGAGCGAGTGCTCGGCTTCGAAGTGGTGATGGACCACGGCTGGATCGTGACGCTGGCCGATCCGGACCGGCCCGAGGTCCAGCTGAGCCTGATGACCCACGACGAGACGGCGCCCGTCGTCCCGGCCGCTTCGATTCAGGTCGACGACGTCGACGCGGCGTACGAGGAAGCGAAGGCGGCAGGCGCCGAGATCGTGCACGAACTGACTGACGAACCATGGGGGGTGCGGCGGTTCTTCATGCGTGACCCCGACGGCCACGTGATCAATGTGCTGGCCCATCGCTGAGGTCGTTTCATCAGAATTTCATGACGCGTCCCTAGCGTTCGAACACGCACCGTAATCGAACGAAAGGGACGATGCATGAAGAAACTCAGGGGGGTCCTGGCGGCGGCCGCGCTGGCCGCCGGGCTGATCGGCGTCACCGCGCCGTCGGCCCAGGCCGACCAGGCGCACTACTACATCCTCATCGGCGGCACCTGCGACGGCGCCGCGACCGTGTACGACGACGCTTGGCTGCGGGGCGGGATCCGGAAGGTGGTCCACTACCCGGCCGGGGCGGCCGGAGCACCGAACTGCGACCAGACGCCGATGGACCAGAGCGTCGCGCGCGGGCACGAAGAAGCCCGTCGTGTCGTCCAGAGCTCATTCGACGAGAACCCCGGCGCGGAATTCACCGTCGTCGGCTACTCGCAGGGCGCGCTGGTCGCGAACCTGGTGCTGAACGACATCGCCGACGGGAAACTGGGCGTGGACAAGTCGCGGTTCAGCGCGAAGATCTTCGCCGACCCGATGCAGCCCGTCGGTCCGCCGGGACGCGGGATCAGCGCGGTACTGCCGCCGGGAACAGGGGCTCCGTCGCCATTCGGCGGTTACGTGTCGTTCGGGCCGGGGCGCACCGATTTCGGCGGCATCCCGTTCATCCGCTACTGCATCGAGACCGACGGGGTCTGCCACTTCGACACCATCGAAGCGCCGGGCGGGTACTTCGCCCAGCACCTGTGTTACCAGTGGGCCCGCCCCACCGATCACCGCTCGATCATGGAGGACACGATCGCGGACGGCGTGTACACCAACGGTTCGCACGCCTTGCCGCGGCAGAACTGCCGTCCGCCGTGGCCTTCGGCGTGATCGGCTGAAGACGGCTGTCACCCGGTGCCCGATCACCGGATGACAGCGGTTCGGGCGATGGCCCGCCCACAGCGTCGTGGGCGGGCCATCGTCGATCTGCGCGGCTTACCGGACCGGCAGCCCCGCCGGTGCCGGGGCGTGGCCGATCGGCCGGGCGGTGAACGTGCCCCGGCCCTGGGTCCGGCTACGCAGCCGCGTCGCGTAGCCGAACAGTTCGGCCAGCGGCACGGTCGCGGTGACCACGGTCGTTCCCGCGCGCACCGCCGAACCCAGCACCCGGCCACGCCGAGCGGCCAGGTCACCGAGCACCACGCCGACGGCGCTTTCGGGCACGGTGACGGTCACTTCGGCGACCGGCTCCAGCAGCGTCATCGCACCGGCACGCAACGCGTCCCGGAGCGCGAACCGCCCGGCCGTCCGGAACGCCATCTCCGACGAGTCCTTCGAGTGGGTGGCCCCGTCGGTCAGCGTGACGCGGACGCCGGTCACCGGGTGCCCGCCGAGCGGGCCTTCCGCCAGCGCGTCACGGCAACCGGCCTCGACCGCACGGACGTACTCGCGCGGCACCCGGCCACCGACCACAGTGGACCGGAACTCGAATTCCCCTTCCGCCAAGGGTTCCGTGTCGATGACGACGTGGGCGAACTGCCCGGCGCCGCCGTCCTGTTTGACGTGCCGGTACACGAAGCCGGAAACGCCGCGGGCGACCGTCTCGCGGTAGGCGACCCGAGGCCGTCCGACGGCGACGTCCAGCCCGTGGTCGCGCCGGATCTTCTCCACCGCCACCTCCAGGTGCAGTTCACCCATACCCGACAACAGGGTCTGGCCGGTCTCACGGTCGGTCCGGAGAACCAGCGACGGATCCTCCTCGACCAGCCGCGCCAGCGCCGACATCAGCCGCTCCGTGTCGGTTCCCGTCCGTGCCTCGACGGCGACCGAAACGACCGGATCGGCCGCGACGGGCGGCTCGAGCAGGAGCGGAGCCGACGGCGCGCACAGCGTCGCTCCGGCACGGGCCGCCTTCAGCCCGACCACCGCGACGATGTCGCCCGCGACGGCACTGTCCACCCTGGTGTGCCGGTTCGCCTGGACCCGCAGGATCCGGCCGACGCGTTCGCCGCGCCCGCTGCCCACGTCCATCACCGCCTCCGAAGTCCGGATCGTGCCCGAATACACCCGCAGGTACGTCAACCGCCCGGTGGCGGTCGAGGTCACCTTGAAGACCAGCGCCGCGAACGGTGCCGACGGATCGGCTGGCCGTTCCTGGGCCGTGCCTTCGTACTCGCCTCGGACCGGCGGGACATCCGACGGCGCGGGCAGGTACGCCACCACGGCTTCCAGCAACGGCTCCACTCCGCGGTTGCGGTAGGCCGAACCGCACAGCACCACGAGACCGTCCCCGGTGCGCGTCAGCTCGCGCAACGCCGAGACCAGCGTCTCCGTCGAGACCGTCGACGATTCGCAGAACTCCTGCAGCGCGACCGGGTGAAGCTCCGCCACGCCCTCGTCGAGCAGGCGGCGACGCCGGTTCGCTTCGTCCACAAGGGACTCCGGAACCGGACCTTCCTCGGCCTTCTCGGCGCCATCGGCCCAGATGAGCGACCGCATCCGCAGCAGGTCGACGACGCCCACGAAGCCGTCTTCGGCGCCGATCGGCAATTGGACCACCAGCGGACGCGGATGCAGCCGCTCCCGGATGGACTCGACGGCCGTGTCCAGGTCGGCGCCCGCGCGGTCGAGTTTGTTGACGAACGCGATGCGCGGCACGCCGTGCCGGTCGGCCTGGCGCCACACCGATTCGCTCTGCGGTTCGACCCCGGCCACGCCGTCGAACACCGCGATGGCGCCGTCGAGGACGCGAAGCGACCGTTCGACCTCGTCGGAGAAGTCGACGTGGCCGGGGGTGTCGATCAGGTTGACGCGATGGCCGTCCCACGAACAGCTGACGGCGGCGGCGAAGATCGTGATGCCACGGTCTCGCTCCTGGGAATCGAAGTCGGTCACGGTCGTGCCGTCGTGGACCTCACCCCGTTTGTAGGTGGTGCCGGTGACGTACAGGATCCGTTCGGTGAGGGTGGTCTTGCCCGCGTCGACATGGGCGAGGATGCCCAGATTACGGACGGCGGACAGGGGGACGGTGCGCATGGCACGGGCCTTTCGAAGTGATCTCCGGAGCTCGGACTGCGCGATTCCGGCGAACGCGGGCAGGCGCCCTCGCCGTTGCGGGGCAACGGGAAGCGGGCGCGCGAAAAAGTCAGGCGTTCACCAAAAGGGCCGGTGCTAGCCGCGCGGCAGGCACCGGACGCGCGGAGACGCGAGGATCACCTCGTACCGAGCCGAGGGGACGACGACGGCGTTGTGATGACGCACGGTCCTGTCCTTCCTCGCCGGGATGATTCGTGGCGAGTGTAGCCACCGCGATGGGGATGGCATACGGGTTTTTCGCGGATCCAGAGGAAACTGGGCGAGGACCGACCAGTTTCCGGCGGCGGCGGTGTCCACCTCTTCGAGAGACACCATCAGGAGGAAGGAGCCGGTATGCGGGCGGACGAACTGCTGACCCTGGCGAAGACCGGCGACGGCGCGGCGTTCCGCGACCTCGTCGCGCCGTACCGCCGTGAGCTGCAGGTGCACTGCTACCGCATTCTGGGCTCCGTACAGGACGCCGAGGACCTGCTGCAAGAGACGTTGCTGGCCGCGTGGCGCGGGATCGACGCCTACGAAGAACGCGCGTCCGTGCGGACCTGGCTATACCGGATCGCGACCAACCGCTGCCTCAACGCGCTGCGGGCGGGCGGCCGCCGCCCGCACGACTACGCGGCCTACCGGCCGGAGGTACCGTTGCCAGAGCCATCGCGCCGCCGCCCGGAACCCAGCTGGCTGGAGCCCTATCCCGATCTCCTGCTCGACGAGATCGCCGATCAGGTGCCCGGCCCGGAGGCACGCTACGAGGCCAGGGAGTCGATCTCGCTCGCGTTCTTGGCCGCGCTGCAACAACTGCCGCCCCAACAGCGGGCGGTACTCGTGCTGCGGGATGTCCTCGGGTTCCGCGCCGCCGAGGTGGCGGGGATACTCGACACCACCGAGAACGCCGTGACCAGCGCGCTGAACCGGGCGCGTACGGCGCAGGCCAAGGAGATGCCGGACGACGGACGGGAGACCGCTCCCCTACCGGATTCGCCGCGAGAACGCCGGATCGTCGACGAGTTCGCCCGCGCCTTCGAGACCGGCGACGTCGAGGCCATCGTGGCACTGCTGACCGACGACGCCTGGTTGACCATGCCGCCACTCCCCCTGGAGTACCAGGGCCCGGACGCGGTCGGGCACTTCCTGGCGACCGTCGCGCTTCGCGACGATCGCCGGTACTCGCTGATCCCGACCCGCGCGAACGGCCAGCCCGCCTTCGGCTGCTACGTCCGCGACCCGAGGACGCCGATCTGCCACGCGCACGGCGTGCTCGTGCTGGAACTCGCGGGCGACCGGGTCACCGCGGTGACCCGGTTCCTCGACAACTCACTGCTCGCGGCGTTCGGGCTTCCCCGCTCGCTGCGCGACTGACCTTTCCCGCCCCCATGGCCACGCCCCGACGGGCGTGTGCCCCGTCATGCCCGGAAACAAGGAGAAATCTTGACCCCCAAGCAGGCGTGGGTGCTGGCGCTCGCCGCACTGGCGTCGTTCATGATGGCGCTGGACAGCCAGGTCGTGACGACGGCGCTGACCACGATCCGCCGGGATCTCTCGGCCTCGATCGAACAACTCGAATGGACCGTCAACGCCTACAACCTGAGTTTCGCGGTCCTGCTGCTGACCGGGGCGGCACTCGGTGACCGGTTCGGCCGCCGCCGCATGTTCGTCACCGGCCTCACGGTGTTCACGCTCGCCTCGGCGGGCTGCGCGATGTCGACGGACATCGGCACGCTGATCATCGCGCGAACGGTGCAGGGCGTCGGCGCGGCGATGGTGCTACCGCTGTCACTCACCCTGATCAGCGCGATCTTCCCGCCCGAAAAGCGCGGTAAGGCGATGGGACTGTATCTGGGCCTCACCGGGCTGGCGACGTTCAGTGGGCCGTTCATCGGCGGCGTGATCGCCGAGGGACTGGCCTGGCAGTGGATCTTCTGGCTCAACCTGCCGATCGGCGTCGCCGCCGTCCTGCTGACACTTCGGCGCGTCGACGAGAGCGCCGGCCCGAACAACCGGTTGGACCAGGGCGGCGTTGTCCTGATGACGCTGGGCTCGCTCGGCATCGTGTGGGGTCTGGTCCGGGGCAACCTCGCCGGCTGGGGCAGTGCCGAGGTCCTTGGCGCGCTGACGCTCGGTGTCCTGCTGGTGATCGCCTTTGTATTCTGGGAACGCCAAAGTGAAGCACCGATGCTGCCGATGCGGTTCTTCCGGCTGAGGGCCTTCTCCACGGCCAACGCGGCGAACTTCTGTGTCTTCGCCTCGCTGTACGGCACGTTGTTCTTCCTGCCGCAGTATTTCCAGACCGCACAGGGTCTCGGGCCGTTCGAGGCGGGGCTGCGACTCATGCCGTGGACCGCGACCCTGATGATCTGCGCTCCCCTCGCGGGCAAACTCGCCGACAAGTACAGCGCGCGCACGTTCGTGGCCACCGGGCTGCTGCTCCAGACCATCGGCATGGGATGGATCGTCCTGGTCGCCGGACCAGGCACGAGCTACGCGACCCTGCTGCCCGGACTGATCGTCAGCGGTGTCGGCATCACCTCGGCCATGCCCGCCGCGCAGCGCTCGGTCGTCGGCGCCGTGCGGCCGCCCGAAATCGGGCAGGCGTCCGGCGCGTTCATGATGGTGCGGATCTTCGGCGGCGTGTTCGGGGTGGCGGTGGCAGTCGCCGTCTTCACCGGCGCCGGAGCTCACGTGTCGCCAGAGGAATTCGGTGGCGGTTTCACCGCGGCGATGAGCACTGTCGTCGCCTTCGCCTTCACCGGCGTGCTGGTCGCCTTGGGCATACCGGGCAGGCGACCGACCGAAGCACCGGGGGCACCCGCCCTGTCCGGTACCGATCGAGGAGGAAACCGATGACCGACCTGAACGCTCGCGCCGCAACGCTCCGTGGCCTGCACAGCGGGGAGTTGCTCGTGCTGCCCAACGTCTGGGACGCGGCGAGCGCCGAGGTCGTGGCGGAGGCAGGCTTCCCCGCGATCGCCACCGCCAGTGCCGCCGTGTCGGCGATGCTCGGCTACCCCGACGGCGAAGGCGCGCCGTGGCAGGAGATGTTCGCGGCGGCGGGCCGGGTCGCCCGCGCGGTCTCCTTGCCGGTCACCGTGGACGCGGAGGCGGGCTACGGCCTGGCACCGCGGGAATTCGTGGACCGGCTGCTGGAGACCGGTGCCGTCGGCTGCAACCTCGAGGACACCGATCACTCCTCGGGCAGGCTGGCCGACGCGGACGAGCACGCCCAGCGACTCGCGGACATCCGCGCCGCGGCGACGGACGCCGGCGTCCCGATCGTCGTCAACGCCCGGGTCGACGCGTTCTTGGGTGACCGCGGGATTCCGGAGCCGGACAGACTCGCCGAGGCCATCCTGCGAGGCAGGCTCTACCGGGACGCCGGAGCCGACTGCGTGTACCCGATCGGCGTACGACGGCGGGACGATATCGCCGCGTCGGTCGCCGAACTGGCGTGCCCGGTGAACGGCAATGTCGGAGATGAACTGGATCTGGCCACGCTCCGGGAACTCGGCGTGGCGCGGGTTTCGTACGGCCCCCGGTTCTATCGCGCGGCCTTGGCGGGGTTCACGGAGGCCATCGCGAAGCTCTGCTCGTGGCCTGCGGCCTTGTCCGAGTGAAGTACATGATGGCCCCCTTCCTTGCGCCTGGCGCAAGGAAGGGGGCCATCATGTACTGGGGACTTCACTGCACGGCCGCTGACGACCCTGCCGGGCACTGTCCGCACTGGTCAACTCGGTCACTTGCAGAACGCGGTGTCCACCGTGGCCATCACGGCCGCGCCGCCGCGCTCGGCGTCGCCGAAGGTCCCCGGCATCGCGGTCACGGCCAGTCCGACGGTCCGGCCGTCTTCGGTGGCCCCGCCCCGGGTCTCGAACCCGTGGATGTCCCCGCCGTGGCCCCAGTACACGCCGCCGCAGCTGAGCGGGTTGCTCACCAGGCCGAGGCCGTAGCGGCTTCCCGGGAACAGCGGGGCGTCGACCGTCTTCCGCATCTCGGCGAGCTGCTCGCGTGGAAGCAACTTCCCTTCCAGAAGTACGCGGAAGAACTTCGCGAGGTCGCTCGGCGTCGAGATCAGCTGACCCGCGGCACCGCCCCAGGATGGGTCCATCTCGGTCGCGTCGACCACCTTGCCGGTGACGGCACTGCCGATCGCGTAACCCTGCGGGTGCCGCCCTTGGATGGTCTGGTCGCCGACCTGCGGCCAATAGGTGTGCTCCAGGCCCGCCTTCCTGATGACGCGTTCGGTGATCTGTTCCTGCACGGGGCGTCCGGTCACCTTCTCGATCAGCATGCCCGCCAGCAGGTAGCCGGTGTTGCTGTACTCCCATTGGGTGCCCGGAGCGAATTTCGCCGGATGGGCCAGTGCCGCGGCGAGCAGCTCGTGCGGCTGGAAGAACCTGTGCCGCAGCGTCTCGAACTCCTGCACCCCGATGTGCGCGGTGTAGTTCGGGAGCCCGCTGGTGTGCTGCAGCAGCTGCCGGATGGTGATCTTGGAGGCGTCGATGCCCTCCCCGCGCACGAGTCCCGGCAGGTACTTCTCGATCGGCGCGTCCAGTTCCACCTTGCCCTCCGCCACCAGTTGCAAGACAGCGACCGCGGTGAACGTCTTGGTGTTGCTGCCCGCCCGGACGGAACCGTCACGCGGGACGGGGACCTGACGCTCGATCCGTGAGGAGCCCGCGACCAGCGACGTCGTGCGACCGCGGTGGGTCACCGATGCCAGCGCCGCGGGGAACTTCTCCTGGCTCACCAACGCGTCGAGGCTCTTCCGCAGCTCAGGCTCACGGGGCGGGGCCGCCTCCGCCGCCGTGGCCCACGCGGTACCCAGCAGCCCCGTTACCGTCAGGACCACAACTCCCTTGCGTACCGTGGTCTTGCTCGTCATTCGCGCTCCTTCGTCGACCGGATCAGTACTGACGACGATGGTCGATCCAGGCGCGAAGATCAGGAGTGCGGTCTACCAGATTTCGGGTAGCGCTGGCGCTACCCCTGCTTCTCGACTGCCGAACAAAACTTTTTCGGTCCAGAATTCGTCCCACCATTGTCCGCGCGGGATCCGGCTGGTTAAGGTTCAGTTCGGTAAGTGGACTAGACCACCTGAGGCCGGGAGGCGACGATGCCCCTCGACGAGCAGCAGACCTGGGCGATGCTGCGCGAGCTCGACGAACCCGGCCACTGGGAGGTGCCGCACGACTTCGACGGACCCGCCGAACGGGCCCGGTTCGGGCAACTCGCCGAACGGCTCGGTCGGCGCTTCGACTGCGTCTGCGAAGTCGACCGGCACGTCCAAGACGCCAGTCACCTCGGCAGGATCGTGATCCCGGCGAGTGCGACCTCGGCACAGGACCATCTGACCGTCACGGTCAGCAACTTCGGCGGCCTCGTCGCGGTGACACTGGGAAACCCGGGCAGTTACGACGAGGACGAGGAACGACAGTTCTTCCCCGCGGCGGAACGAAGACGGATCGAAGACGAACTGGAAGCACTCGGCTACCTGCCCGTCTCCGAACATCCGCTCTGGACGAAGTACACCGGGATCAGCGGTTTCGACACCCTCTATCCCCCGGACCGGCCACCGTCGTGGTGGGACCGGTTCTTCGACTACCTCTAGGCGCTGACCGGCGAAAGCGCGTCGGCGATCTCGGCCGCGTTCGTCACACTGATCAGCAACTCGTCGAAGTTCAGCCCGGAGGCCGCCCGACGGGACGATGGCTGGTACGCCGGGACCCGGCAGGCGGTCGTCGCCGACACCTCGCGGCACGCCGCCCCCGTGCGTCCACAGTGGATTCTCCTGGCGCCGGCCGCCGGAATCTCGATGCTCACCCCGGTCATAGGCCTGGTCGTGGGTGCGGAGGACTACTCCACCGGCTGCGCCACCACGACCCTGCTCGTCGTTTCGCTGCGGCTTTGGGGTGTCTTCGAGACGACCGCGCCGATCACGATCGTCGGCTATCTGCCGCTGGCCGCCGCCTTCCTCGCTGGATCGTCTTCGGCATCCGGACCGGCGACGCCGGGCACCGGCTGTACCCGGTGGGCAAGGAGCCGGAAACCCGGCACGAGCAGCGCGATGACGACCGCTACTGGCACGCGGCCGGGATGGTCTACCTGAACCGGAACGACCCGGCGCTGCTGGTGCACCGGCGGGTCGGCACGTACTGGACGCTCAACCTCGGGCATCCGATCGCCTGGGTGGTCCTCGCCGCGGTCGCCGTGCTCAGTGTGCTCGCCGGGCTCGGCGTCGTCACGCTGCCCGCGAAGGGCGCCTGATCACAGGGCGTTACCCTGAGGCAATGACGTCGCACAAGACCCCTCAAACGATGAAGCCCGCGACAGCGGCGAAGAAGCTGGGTGTTTACCTGGAGGCCACCCCGGCTGAGTTCCAGGAGGGTGTCGTCTCCCGCGACGAACTGAACGCGTTGCAGGCCGAGCCGCCCGAGTGGCTGCGCGAGCTTCGCCGCAACGGGCCGCACCCGCGCCCGGTCATCGCGGCGAAGCTGGGCATCTCCATCAGTGGCCTGGCGCGAGGCGGGATCACCGAGGCCCTCACCACCGAGCAGATCGAAGAGATCAAGACCGCCGCCCCGGAGTGGCTGAAGCGGGAGCGCGAGACCCACGCCGAGGTCCGCAAGGAAGAGGCGCGCGTCAAGGCCGCTCGCAGCGAGAGCTAGCCGCGGCGGCGGCGCTTCCCGCCTTTGGGTGCCCCGCGCTTCCCAGGCTGCGGCTTCCGTCCGGCGGTCTGGGGGCGCTTGCTCTTCGCCGGGGCCTGCTTTTCCTGCTTCTGCTTTTCCGGCGTCTGCGGCCGGCCCCGGGTGCTGTTGACCGTCCGGCCCCGGACGATCCCGATGAACTGTTCCATCAGGTCGGTGGTCTCGTCCTCCGGCCAGGACAACGCGACGCCGGATTCGGGTGTGCCGGAGATCGGGCGATAGGTCAGGTCGCGGCGGTGATGCAGCCGCGCGAGGGACTGCGGGACGACGAGGAGCCCGACCCCGGCGGCGACCAGTTCGATGGCGTCCGCCGTCGTCGCGGGGCGTTCCAGCGCGGGCTTCCCCGGCGGCCGTTCCCAGTCCAGCGTGTCGTCGAGCGGGTGCAGCACGACGTCGTCGGCGATGTCGTCGATGGAAACCTCGTCCGCGGCCGCGACCAGGTGATCCTTGGGGACGACGACGACCGTGCTCTCGGTGTAGAGCGGAATCGCGTGCAGGCCGGTGCGATCGATCGGGAGCCTCAGCAGGACGGCGTCCACCTCGCGGTCCCGGACCAGCGCGGCGGCTTCGGCGGCGGTCGTCTGGACGAGGTCGAGCGGGACGCCGGGCGACCGCTCGTTCCAGATCCGGACCCACTTCGAGGGCGTCACGCCGGGGACGTACGCGAGCTTGAAGGAAAGAGGTACGTCCGGGCCGGTCATGCGGGCAAGGTTACCGGGCGTGCTTCTCGGTCTCGTGAGTGGTAATGACGGTTCTAACCGTCATTACCACTCACGAGGCGGTTACGGAGCCCAGGCCGCCGAGACCGCCCACGTCACGTCCTGGTCGTACGAGACCGGGTTGTCGAACGGGTGGCCGCCGCCGCTGGTGGCGACGAAGACCTCCTCGGCGTAGTGCCGCATGTTCGTGCCCAGTTCGTTGACCGACGCCAACCGCACTCCCCCGGCCCCCGGCTGGGCGCAGAACGTCGCGTCCTTCCGGAACAGGTCGGTGTTGTCACCTCCGCCGAGGCGGACCCGGAAGTCCGCGTGCCGCAGGAATTGGCCCGGATAGTTCCGCGCCTCCAGCGAGTAGCACGACGGATCCGCGAGGCCGCGCCGCACGACGAAGGTGGCGTCCGCCTTCAGCAGCGCCGCACTCGACGCGTTCACCACGTCCGTCCGCGCGAGGCCGTCACGGTGCCGCAGGTAGCGGTCGGTGAAGCCCGGCGTGGTCACCCGGAACGAGCGTGCCTGGTCCAGCGGCAGGTCGGCGCCGCTGCGCCACAGCGGGATCGAGGCCGCCCACGTCGTGTCGGCCGCGAAGCTCACCGGGGTGTCCCACGGGTTCGCCCCGCCGCTGCGCGCGAGATAAACGTTCTCGGCGTAGTGACGGAGGTACGCGCCGCGCTGGTTGAACGACTCCAGCGCCGTGCCGCCCGCGCCCTCCCGCGCGCAGAACGTGGCGTCCGTGGCGAACAAGGCCGAGCCGTCGTTCGCGTCCTTCCGGATCCGCGACGCCGCGTGCCGGAGGAAGTGCCCGGGATAGTTCCGCGATTCGAACGACAGGCACGACGCGTCCGCGAGCCCCGGCCGGGCCCAGAACGTCGCGTCCTTCTTGCCGACGTCCGCGCTGCCCTCGCCCAAGACGTCGGTCCTGGCGAAGTCGTCCTGGTGCCGCAAGTACCGGTCGGTGTATCCGGCGGTGGTGACCCGCAGCGACACGAGTTCGCCCCGGCCCACCTCCGTGCCCTTGGCGATGGCGAGCACCTTCTGGTTGATCTCGCGCACCCGCGCCCCGGACATCTTCAGCACGCGGCGGTCGTAGGTGTGGAAACCGTTGACCTCGTTCTCGACGTCGTACGGCTCGGTGTAGACCGACGCGGAAAGCCCGCGCCCGTGGACGAACCGCCCGACCTGCTTGGTGATCTCCACGTACCGATTCGTCAGCGAAGTCTCGTCCGGATACAGCGCGCCGTACGCGAAGCCCTTGCCAGGTTCCCATTCGTGGCCTGCCACCTGTCTGCCGAGGCCGCCGTACTCGCCCAGCACCGCGACCCGCCGCGCGTCCGGCGGTCTCGTCCCGGTGGAGACCTGGTACGCGTGGTCGTCGATCACGTCCCCGTTGCCCGGATCAGGATCGGACACGCAGCAATTCGATCCGGAGTTGTGGTTGACCAACCGCGTGTCGTCGATCGAGCGGACCAGGTCCACGATGCGACCGGCGTCGTACTCGCCCCAGCCTTCGTTGAACGGCACCCACTGGACGATCGAGGTGATGCCCTTGTGCTGTTCGATCATCCGCCGCAGTTCGGACTCGAAGTTCGCGTGTCCGTTGGGGACTTCGTCGATCGAGTCGAGCGACGGCATGTCCTGCCAGACCATCAGCCCGAGCCGGTCGGCGTGATAGAACCACCGCGCGGGTTCGACCTTGATGTGCTTGCGGACCATGTTGAAGCCCAGCGCCTTCTGGCGTTCGAGGTCGAACCGCAGTGCCTCGTCGGTCGGCGCGGTGTAGATGCCGTCCGGCCAGTAACCCTGGTCCAGCGTGCCCAGCTGGAACACGAACTTCCCGTTGAGCAACGGGCGCATCACGCCGCCCACCATCGCCTTGCCGAGCGAGCGCATCCCGAAGTAACCCGTGACGACGTCGCCTCCCGGCAGCCGTACCCGCAGGTCGTAGAGGAACGGGTCGTCCGGTGACCACAGCCGCGCGTTCGGCACGGGGACCCGGATGTGCGACCCCACCGTCCCGCTCGCGGTGCCGACCACCTGCCCGCCCGAGAGGACTTCCGCGGTCGCCTGCTGCCCGGGAGTGCCTTGGACGACGAGGTCGAGCGCGCCGGCCGGGACGTCGGGTGTGGTGTCGAGCCGGGTGATGTGTTCGGCGCTGACCGGTTCCAGCCAGACGGTCTGCCAGATGCCCGACGCCGCCGTGTAGAAGATGCCGCTGGGGGTCTTCCGCTGCTTTCCGACCGGGTACCGGCTGCCGTCGACCGGCGACGCGACGCCGACGACGATCTCGTTCTCCCCCGCCTTCAGCGCCGGAGTGATGTCGAACGAGAACGCGTCGAAGCCGCCGGTGTGGCTGCCGATCGACGTCCCGTTGACCCAGACCCTGGTCTCCCAGGTGACCGCGCCGAAGTTGAGCTTCACCCGTCGTCCGTCCCATGTGGACGGAACGGTGAAGGTACGGCGGTAGAACATGTTGTCCTCATGCCGTTTGATCCCCGAAAGCATCGACTCGATCGGGTAAGGCACGAGGACGTTCTCGCTCAGCGGTCTGCCGATCGGTGGCGAGTTCAGGTTCGGTGCTCCGGTGAAGCCCCAGGTTCCGTTGAGGTTGAGCCATTCCGAACGCACCAGCTGCGGACGCGGGTACTCCGGCAGCGCGTTCGACGGCGAGACCTGGTCCGTCCACGGGGTGGGGAGCGGGACGGGAGCGGCTTGGGCGACGGGAACGAGTGTCGTGGCGGCGGCCAGCAGGCCGGCCACGACACTCAGGACGCGCGCCGTTCTTCGGTGCATGCGATCTCCCTATCTCCGGGCGGTCGTGCGCGCCAGCGACCGTTGCAACACAACGACCACCAGCAGGAACGCACCGCTGACCACCGATTGGTAGTTGCTGTCGAGAGTTCCTATCTGGTTGATGACGTTCTGGATGACCGTTCGGATGCCCACGCCGATGACCGTTCCGAAAATCGTGCCCATCCCACCGGTCAGGAGGGTGCCCCCGATGACGACGACGGAGATGGCGTCCAGTTCGAGACCGACCCCGATCACCGTGACGCCGGATTGCAGGTAAGCGGCGGTGAGCGCGCCCGCGAGGCCGGAAAGGACGCCGCTCATCACGTAGACGGTGACCTTGGTGCGCGCCACCGGCAGTCCCATCAGCTTCGCGGACTGCTCCGAGCCGCCGGTGGCGAACACCGACTGCCCGAACCGCGTCCGCCGCAGCACCAGGCCACCGACCAGGCAAAGCGCCACCGCGATGAACACCGGGTAGCCGAAGCCGAAGAGGGTGCCGCGGCCGAGTTCGACGAACGCCTCGCCGTCGGAGATCTTGTACGTCGTCGCGCCCTCGCTGGTGATCGCGAGCAGCAGCCCTCGGGCGAACAGCAGGGACGCCAGCGTGACGATGAACGGTGCCATCCCGGTTTTCGCGACCAGGAGCCCGTTGATCAACCCGATGAGCCCGCACACCGCCAGCGGCAGCAGCAGTGCCACGAGGAAACCCCATTGCGATCCATAGGCGGCGAGGACCCCGCCGAGCGCGTAGACCGAGCCCACCGACAGGTCGATCCCGCCGGTGATGATCACGAACGTCATCCCGAGCGCGATGATCGCGAGGAACGAGCTCTGCAACGCGATGTCCCGCAAGTTGTCCAAGCTGCCGAAACGCGGGAACAGCAGCCACGCGACGGCGACCATGAGCACCAGCGCGATCGCCGCGCCTTGTTTCTGCAGCACTCCGGCCATCAGCTCGCGCCGGGTGGAGTCCTGAGCGGCCATCGTGGGCGCCGCGGTCATCGGCTGCTCCGTTCCCGTGCGACGTAGACCGCGCCGACGATGATCGCGGCCTGGACCATCTGCGCGGTCGAATCCGGCAGGTTGTGCTTGATGAGCGTGGCGCGGACCAGCTGCATGAGCAGCACCCCCATCACCGTCCCGAAGATGCGGACGCGCCCGCCGGTCAGCGGGGTGCCGCCGACGACGACCGCGGTGATCGCGGACAGTTCCATCAGCAGTCCGGCGTCCGCGGGGTCACCGGCGCCGAGCCGGGCGGTCGAGAGCACCCCGGCCAGTGCGGCGAGCAGGCCGCAGAGCGCGTAGACGCCGATGAGGACGCGATCGACCGGCAGCCCGGCGAGCACACTGGCCCGCCGGTTGCCGCCGATCGCGACCAGCCGCCTGCCGAACGCCGTCTTCCCGACCAAGGCCGCCACCAGCACGGCCAAGACCGCCGCGATGAGCACGCTGACCGGGATCCCGAGCACCTCGCCGGTGCCGAGCGCGAGGAACACCTCGTCGTGCACCTGGATGAGCTGTCCATCCGCGAGCACGAGCGCGAGTCCACGCCCGCCCACGAGTAAGGCCAGGGTGGCGACGATCGGCTGAATCCCGACTTTGGCCACGAGAACGCCGTTGAACGCGCCCGCCGCCAGACCCGCCGCGAGGGCGATGGCGACGGCGGGCAGCGTCCCGTACCCGAGGTAGAGCGGGACGAGCGCGGCCGACAGCGCCATCACCGCGCCCACCGACAGGTCGACGCCCTCGGTGCCGATCACCAGCGCCATCCCGAGCGCGACCACCAGCACCGGCGCGGCCTGGATGAGCTGGGTGCGGAAGTTGCCGACGGTCAGGAAGTTCGCCGTGAACGCGATGTTGAACAGCACCAGCGCGACGACGGCGACGTACACGCCGTACTCCTGCAGCCAGCGGGCGACGCGGGTCCGGTCCACCGTCTCCGTCATGGTGCTTCCCGCATCCTCTGTTCTTCGCTGGGTACTAGTCATTCGCGTCCCCGCCCGAAGCGATCACGGCCAGCACGTGGTCATGGGTCAGCTGCTCCCCCGCGAGTTCCCCGACCACCGCGCCGTCTTTCAGCACGACCAGGCGGTCGGCGCCATCGAGGAGTTCCTCCATCTCCGAGGAGATCAGCAGGACGGCCAGTCCTTCTCGGGCCAGTTCGTCGATCAGTGCCTGTACCTCCGCCTTGGCACCGACGTCGATACCGCGTGTCGGCTCGTCGAGCAGCAGCACCTTGGGTTCGGTGCACAGCCACCGGGCCAGCAGCACCTTCTGCTGGTTGCCGCCGGAGAGTTCGGCGACCTTCTGATCAGGACCGGACACTTTGATGCGCAGCCGTTTCACGAACGTGTCGACGATCCGGTCCTGCCGGGCGCGGCTGACCAGGCCGAAGCGGGACAGCTTCGGCAACGCGGCGAGGACGATGTTCTCCCGCACCGAAAGATGCGGGATGATGCCCTCGGTCTTGCGGTCTTCGGCGAGCATGCTCACTCCCGCCCGCATCGCCGCCGCCACATTCCCTCGTGCGACCGGCTTTCCGCCCACGAGGACGGTGCCACCGGACAGCGGCAGGTCGCCGACGATGGCCCGCGCGGTCTCGGTCCGGCCGGAGCCGAGCAGCCCGGCCAGTCCGACGATCTCGCCTGGCCTGATCGACACCGAGACGTCCGCCAGCCGGTTGCCGCTGGTCAGGTTCTCCGCGCGCAGCACGGGTTCCCGGCCGGCCTCGTGGTCACCCTCGAAGGCGGTCGCGCCGTGTGAGCGGATGTCGCCGACGCTGCGGCCGAGCATCATCGACACCAGTTCCAGCCGTGGCAGCTCCGCGAGCGGCCCCGTGTGGACCCGCTTGCCGTCCCGCAGCACGGTCACGCGGTCGCAGATCCGGTACAGCTCGTCCATCCGGTGACTGACGTACACGATCGCGATCCCGCGTTCGTGCAGCCTGCCGATGACCTCGAACAGCGTCTCGACCTCACGCGGCTCCAAGGAGGACGTCGGCTCGTCCATGATCACGACGTCGGCGTCGACCGACACCGCGCGCGCCAGCGCGACCATCTGCTGGGCGCCCACCCCGAGTGTCCCGAGTGGACGGCGGACATCGGTGTCGATGCCGTAGTCCTTCAGCAGGGTCGCCGCGTCGGCGTTCATCCGCGTCCAGTCCACCAGCCCGAACCGCTTCCTCGGCTCGCGGCCGAGGTACACGTTGCTCGCCACGCTCATCAGCGGGATGAGGTTGACCTCCTGGTAGATCGTGGAGATCGCGCCCCGCGCGTGGACGACGCCGGAGTCCGGCCGGTGCACGCCGGTGAGCACCTTGATCAGCGTCGACTTGCCGGCGCCGTTCTCCCCCACGAGCGCGTGCACCTCGCCCGGCCGGAGCGCGAACGACACGTCGTCGAGCGCGCGCACGCCGGCGAACGTCTTCGTCACACCTTCGACCTCGAGAACCGGTTCCATCGTCAGTACGCGTTCGGAAGCTTCTGCGCGGCGTTCGCCGAGTCGTACTGGTCATCGGAGATCACCACGGTCGGCGGGATCTCCTTGCCGGCGGCGAAATCCTGCAGCGTGGAGAAGGCGAGCGGGCCGAAGCGCGGGTTGGACTCGATCACCGCGTTGTAGCTGCCGTCGGCGATCAGCTGGACGGCGTTGCGGGTGCCGTCGATCGAGACGATCTTGACGTCCTTGCCCGGCGTCTTGCCGGCGGCCTTGAGCGCGGTGACCGCGCCGATGCCCATCTCGTCGTTCTCGGCGTAGACGGCGGTGATCTCGGGGTTGCTCTGGATGAGTTGTTCCATCACGGCCTGCCCCTTGGAGCGGTCGAATTCACCGGTCTGCTCGGCGACGATCGAGATCCCCGGCGTCGAGGCGATCTCGTCCTTGAAACCCTTGGTGCGGTCGGTGGTCACGTTGTTGCCGGAGGCGCCGAGCAGGATCGCGACCTTGCCGGTGCCCCCGGTCGCCTTCACCATCTCCTGCGCCGCGCGCTTGCCCTGTTCGACGAAGTTCGAGCCAATGAAGGTCAGGTAGTCGGAGCACGGTTGCGAGGTCACCTTGCGGTCGATCGTGATGACCGGGACCTTCTTGGCCTTCGCCGCGTCGAGAGCGGGTTGCAGGCCATCGGAGTTCAACGGCGCCACGATGAGCAGTTGCGCGCCCCGGTCCAGCAGCGACTTGATGTCGCTGACCTGCTTGTTGAGATCGCTCTGCGCGTTGGTGACCAGGAGTTTGTCCGCCGGGATACCGAGTTCGGCGGCTTCGTCCCGGATGGACTGTGTTTCGGCGATCCGAAACGGGTTCGCCTCCTTCTCCGACTGGGAGAAGCCGATGACCGCGTTCTTCACGTCCACCTGCGGATAGCCGATCTTCTCGCGGGCGCAGCCCGGCCCCGCGGCCTGGCTCGGCGCCGCCGAAGCGGCCGGTCCCGCACCCGACGGGGCGGTTTGCTGGGGCTCGCGGCTGGTGCAGGCGGTCAGCGCGAGCGCGAGGCCGGTCACCAGGAGCAGGGTGCGGTGGATGGGCAGGGACATCGATCGCTCCTCGGGGAAGTCGAGCTCAAGGGTCTGCGGTGACCCCTGTCACTCATTAGGACGATGCCAGATTTACATCGTTGGTACAACGTTGTAAATCGGCCGTTCGCGCGGCTAGGCTGTGCCGGATCCGCGCCAGGGATCTGTGGAGAGGGGAGTGAAGGTGGCCACGCTCAAGGACGTCGCCAAGCTTGCGGGCGTCTCGGTCAAGACCGTGTCGAACGTGGTCAACGGCTACGACTTCGTGAAACCGGAGAACCGCCGCCGGGTCGAGGAGGCGCTGGCGTCGACCGGCTACCGGCCCAATCTCGGTGCCCGCAACCTCCGCCGCGGCCGTACCGGGTTCCTCGGTCTGATGCTGCCCGAACTGAGCATCCCGTACTTCGGCGAACTCGCGGGCCTGGTGCTGCAGGCGGCGCAGGAGCACGAGTGGAACGTCCTCATCGAACAGACCCTCGGCACCCGTGAGCGAGAGCGCGACGCGCTGTCGACGCTGGGACCGCATCTCATCGACGGCGCGATCATCAGTCCGGAAGCGTTGCACACCGATGATTTCGAGGATCTGGCACCAGGCGTCCCGCTGGTGATGCTCGGCGAGCACGTCGTCGACGTCCCGATAGACCACGTCGGGATCGACAACGTCCAGGCCGCGCGGATCGCGGTACGGCACCTGATCTCCTTGGGACGCCGCCGGATCGCCGCCATCGGGGCGCACCCTCAGCGGCACACCGCCGCGCAGCGGCTGGAGGGTTACCACTCCGCGCTCGAAGAGGCCGGGCTCGCGCCCATTCCCGATCTGGTCCTGCCCGCGCTGCGCTACCACCGTGCCAACGGCGCCGAGGCGATGGCGCATCTGCTCGCCCTGCCGGAGCCGCCCGACGCGGTCTTCTGCTTCAACGACCTTCTCGCCATCGGCGCCCTTCGCGCCGCGGCCGAGCGGGGTGTCCAGGTGCCGTCGGACATGGCGATCGTGGGTTTCGACAACAACGAGGAAAGCGCCTACAGCCTGCCCTCGCTGACGACGATCGCCCCGGACAAGGCGGCGATCGCGCGGGCCGCGGTCGATCTCCTGCGACGCCGCATCGCGGGCGGGAGCGACCTCGCACCCGAGGACGTCCAAACGCCGTTCTCCCTGGAGATCCGGAACAGCACCATCACCTGACCCGCGTTTAGTCCTCTGGATGCGGTAGTTGCGCATGCAAGGACCGCATTCAGAGGACTAAACGCGGGGTTGTGCGCGCGGGGGTCGCTTGCGTGGGGGTCGCGGGGTCGAGCATTGTGTGTCCGTGAACCGGGCCCTGGCCGTGCTGACCGTCGTCGCGTACGTGACGTTGCCCCTCGGCTCGGCCAAGTACGAGACGCTCGTGCTGCCGACGCTCCTCGTCGGGCTCGTCTACGCCGGGATCGCGATCGCCGGCTTCCCCTGGGTCCAGAAACGCGGCCGCGCGTTCGCCATCGCCTACGTCTGTGTGCAGTTGCCGCTCGGCTTCACGCTGTTCTCGCTTTCGGGCGCCGCCGTCGGCGCGATCCTGCTGCTCGTCGTCCTGATCTCCCAGACCGTCCTGCTGTTGCCCCTGCCCGTGGCCTTCGGGGTCGCGGTGGTGATCCCGCTGATCCATCTGGGGATGGAGCCGATGGACGGGTTTCGGGAAGGGTTGGGGACACTGGCGGTCATGGTCTTCGCCGCCGTGGTGACCGAGTTGGTCCAGCGGGAGAAGCGGGCACGGGAGGAACTGGCGGCGGCGCACGATCGGCTGCGCGACTACGCGGCGCAGGCCGAACAGCTGGCGACCACGCAGGAGCGCAACCGGCTCGCACGCGACATCCACGACGGCCTCGGTCATCATCTGACCGTCGTGCAGATGATGCTGCAGGCCGCCAGGGCGGTGATCGGCACCGCGGACACGGACCGCGTCGACACGATGCTCGCCAAGGCACAGGACCAAGCCCGGGAGGCACTGGCAGAGGTCCGCCGTTCGGTGTCGGCGTTGCGGGAACCGCGCTCCGAGCCGCTCGCGGACGCGTTGCGGGCCTTGGCCGACGAGGCGTCCGCGGCCGGAGTGCCGACCGGGTTCGAGGTCAACGGCACGGCACGGAACGCCCGCGCCGAGGTGGAGGAGTCGCTGTTCCGGGCGGCTCAGGAAGGACTGACCAACGTGCGCAAACACGCGCGCGCCAAGACCGCGACCGTGGTGCTCGACTACGCCGCCACGGATCTGGTCCGGCTCGAAGTCCGCGACGACGGCCTCGGCCTGACCGGGAATCCACCGGACGGCAACGGATTCGGTCTCGTCGGTCTCCGGGAACGCATGGCCGGGCTCGGCGGGCGGGTCGCGGTGGACTCGACCGAAGGACACGGCCTGACGCTGACCGTGGAGGTGCCGGGATGAGCGTCCGCGTGCTGATCGTCGACGACCAGGCCCTGTTCCGTGAAGCTCTGGCGACCCTGCTGGAGGTCCAGCCCGAGATCGAGGTCGTCGGCGAGGCCGCCGATGGGGAACAGGCCATCCGGCTTTGCGCCGAACTCCACCCCGACGTCGCGCTGATGGACCTGCGGATGCCGGTTCTGGACGGGATCGCGGCGACCACCCGGCTGCGCGCCGAGCAACCCGAGGTCCGGGTGCTCGCGCTGACCACGTTCGACGACGACGAGGACGTCTTCGCCGCATTGCGGGCGGGCGCCGTCGGCTATCTGCTCAAGGACGTGTCGTCGACGCGGCTGGTCGAAGCGCTTGTCGCGGCCAAACGGGGCGAGTCGGTGCTTCAGCCGTCGGTGGCGGCCAAACTCGTGGCCAAGGTCGCCCGGCTGCCCGCCGAACCGCGTCCCCAGCCGCTGGTCACCCCGCTTTCCGAGCGGGAGCTGGAAGTGGTCCGGCTGCTCGCGGACGGCCACAGCAACCGGGAGATCGCGAAGAAGCTGTTCCTCGCCGAGGGAACGGTGAAAAACCTGGTGACGAGTGTGCTGTCCAAGCTCCAGGTGCGGGATCGGACGCAGGCCGCCTTGCGCGCCAGGGAACTCGGCCTGTTCTGAGCCTAGCCGCTCCGCCGTCCTGGGCTTGAAGTACATGAAGGCCCCCATACTTGCGCCTATGTACATGAAGGGGGCCTTCACGTACTCGGGAAGCTGCGAAGGTCGAGTCACATGACCCCGCACATGACTTCCGGCACCTGCCGAAGTGCCCCCGGCCCACCGAACATTGCTCCCGTCGCACCGAACCGCGAGGGAGTCCACGATGAACCACACGACCGAACCGAAGACCCGTAGCCGAGCCGTCCTGCACTTCCTTCGGCACGCCGTCGAAATGCTCGTGGCGATGATCGCCGGAATGATCGTCCTCGAACCCGTCTGGTCGTTCGCTTGGCCCGACCTCGCGAAGAACGTGACCGCGAGCGCGTTGGTGATGGCGACGAACATGTCGCTCGGCATGGCGCTGTGGATGCGGATCCGGCGGCACGGCTGGGCGGCGATCGCGGAGATGTCGGCCGCGATGTACGTGCCGTACGTGATCTTCCTGCCGTTCTTTTGGACCGGCCTGGTTTCCGGATCGACCCTGATGACGGCCGGACACGTACTGATGGTGCCCGCGATGCTCCTGGCCATGCTCCGCCGTCGCGCCGAGTACGGAGCCTGACCATGCGTGCCTTTCTCCGCGGCACGCTGACCGTGCTCGCGTTCGTTCTCGCCGCGTTGGCCCTGCCGCTCACCCTCGGCGGGGTCACGCTGAGCGCCGGTTTCGAAGGCCGCTACACCCCGAGAACCGACGGGATCTCGCCGCAACCGGTCCGCCGGGTGCACGATCCCGCCAAGCCCACCGCGGTCGTCGTGGTGGGGAACGAGGGCGCCGTCGTCTCGGACGCGCTCGCCCCGTACGAGGTCCTGGCGACGAGCGGCGCGTTCAACGTCTACACGGTCGCTCCCGAAGCCCGGCCGGTGACCCTCACCGGCGGGCTGGACCTCGTCCCGGACCTGAGTTTCACCGATCTCGACCGGCTGCTCTCCTCCGCCGCCCCGGACGTCGTCATCGTGCCGGCGCTGCCCGATCTCGGCGAGCCGACCACCCGCCCGGTGACCGAATGGCTGCGGCGGCAGTCCTCGAAGGGCGCGCTGCTCATGAGCGTCTGCAACGGTTCGGGCGTCCTCGCCTCGGCCGGGCTTCTCGACGGTCGCCGCGCTACCGCGCACTGGTTCGGCATCGACGGCTTCGACGACGAATTCCCCGCCGTGGACTGGATTCGCGGCACGCGGTACGTCGACGACGGCAACATCGTGACCACGGCCGGGATCCTGTCCGGGATCGACGGCGCGCTCCATCTCACCGAGCGGATCGCCGGCCTGGACGTCGCCCGCCGGACCGCCGACGCGGTGGGCTGGGTCCACTACTCCCCCGGTTCCGCCGCCCCGATGACACAGAACACCTTCGAGGCGGCGGACACCGTCGTCGGGTTCAACACCGCGTTCCGCTGGGACAAGCCGGTTCTCGGGGTCCTGCTGACCACCGGGATCCGTGAGCTGGAGCTGACCGCGGTGTTCGACACCTACGGGGAATCGCTGGCCGTGCGCACGATGGCCGTCGGCCTGGACGGCGCGCCGATCCAGTCACGGCACGGACTGACCTTCGCTCCGCGGAGCACTCTGGTCGGAGATGATCTCGACCGGCTGATCGTGCCCGGTGCCGACGCCGCCGCCGGGCACGTCGCCGATCAGTACTCCGCGCTCTCACCCGTGTACCTGCACGGAAAACCGGGCTTCCCGTTCGACGCGGTCCTCGAAGACCTCGTGCGCGTCACGGACACCGCGACGACACGCTGGACGGCGAGGACACTGGAGTACCCGACCGGACATCTGGCGCTCAGCGGTTCGGCCTGGCCGTGGACGATCACCCTCCGGCCGGTCGGGCTCGCGGCCCTCGGCCTGCTCGCGGCGTTCGGGATCCGCGCGCTCGTCCGGCGCCGTGGTCAGTCCTCCGCTCGCGGACCAGAGCCGTCTGGGTCTCGGGTCCGCCGACGGCGTACTCGATGATCGAGGAGAAATCGTTGTCCTCGTTCATGTTCGCTCCTCGAAGCAGCTGTCCGGGAGCTCAGGATTCACTCTCCACGTAGGTGGAGATCAAGCGTGCTCCGCCTCATGCGCGACGATCGCCAGCTGGATCCGGTTGCCCAGGTCCAACCGTGTCAGCGCGCTGGAGATCGTCGCCTTGATGCTGGAGCGCGAAAGGTGCAGCCGCTCGGCGATCTCCACGTTGCTCAGCCCTTCGGCCACGGCCCGCGCGACGTCACGTTCCCGCTCGCTCAGCAGGTCCATCCGGGCCCGCGCGGAGCCGGGATCCGGTCCCCGGCGCGCCGCCATCGCGATCACGCTCCGGGTGACCTCGGGGGAAAGCACCGGCTCCCCGGCCGCCGCACGTCGGACGGCGTCGACGATCTGCTCCGGCGGCGTGTGTTTGAGCAGGAAACCGGCCGCACCGGCGCGTAAGGCCGCGAGCACGGTCTCGTCGGCGTCGAACGTCGTCAGCATGACCACGGCGGGTGCCGGTTCTCCGGTGCGGCGGCCGAGCGCGGCCGTCGCGGCGATGCCGTCGAGCACCGGCATCCGCACGTCCATCAGGACGACGTCCGGCCGCAGCCGGGTCACGGTGTCCACCACGTCGGCACCGTCCGCCGCCTCACCGGCGACTTCGACGTCGGCGGCGCCACCGAGCATGAGTTTGAGCCCCGCCCGCACGAGGGGGTCGTCGTCGACCACGAGCACCTTGATCACGGCGTGCACGGTATCCGGGCTCGCATGCGGAACTCCCCCTCGCTGATCTCCCTGGTCAGTTCCCCGCCGTGCAGCGCGACCCGTTCGGCGAGGCCGATCAATCCCGCGCCCGCGCCGGGAATCTCGCTCGTGGTGACGCCCAGCGGCGCGGCGTTGGCCACCTGCACCAGTACTTCGCCTGCCTCGACCTCGCTCACCCGCACGTCGACGGACGCGCCGGGGGCATGTTTGCGGGCGTTCGTCAGTCCTTCTTGAACGATCCGGTAGATCGTGCGCTGCACCTGCGGCCGTAATCGCCCGAGTCCCGTGGCGAAAGCCGCGTTCACCTGTTGCCCGCTGCCACGAGCCTCCTCGATGAGCGCGGGCAGGCGGTCCGCCGTCGGTTGCGGGGCCTCGCGGCCCTCCCCGTCGCCGGGATCCTGACGCAGGAGGTCGAGCACCTCACGCAGCTCGTCCAGCGCCTGGTTGGCGTTGGACCGCACGACCGCCACCACATCACGCACCTCGGCGGCCGAGGGTTCCGGCGCGGCACCCTTCTCCGCCTGCTTCGTGCGGTACTCGAGCGCGCCGGCGTGGACCGCGAGCAGTGAGATCCGATGTGCGAGGACGTCGTGCATCTCGCGCGCGATGCGCTGGCGTTCGGCACGGCGGCTGCCCTCCAGTTCGCGGGCGTGCCCGCGCCGCTCGGCCTCCGCGCGCATCCGCAGGGCCAGTACGACCTGACGGCGGGCGCGGACCGCGAGCCCGGCCGTCACGATCAGCGCGGCGCCGAGCAGGAGGCTGATCAGCCACGGCAGCGGCTGCCCGTCCGCGCCGGGGAAGTTCAGATAGATATAGGGAATGCTGATCAGCACCGCGAGCGCGGTGATCGGCACCGCCCATTTCCAGCCGCGGTGCAGCGCCAGTGAGAACAGCACCAGGATCATCGCCGCCGCCGCGGTGTTCGCCAGCGCCCCGGCCGTCCCGGCCAGCAGTCCGGCCGTCACCGGGAACCGCCGTCGCCACCAGACGGCGAGACAGACGACGGCGCCCGCGACCGGATCCGCGATCCGCACCCAAACGGGTTGGCCGAGCGCGTCGGGAAGGACGAAGTACCGGAATTCGAGCAGCCAGACCAGCACCGAGATCGCGAACATCGTGACGTCCACGACCCAGTCCCGGGCCGTACGCCGCACCCCGCCCTGCCGCTCCCCCGGCTCGTCGGCGCGGGCGAGTTCGCCGGGCAGCATCCAGCGATCCACCGTCACGGCCATCCACGCAGTGTAGATAAGGACGGTCCGGACAAGTGGTCATGATTTTCCGGCCACCCGGCCAGTGATCGTGCCCCCGAGGCCGGGGCGCCACACCCGGGGACCGGTCATCGTGGGTCCATGCTGACCGAACCGGCCCCCGCGCTGCGACTGGACGGGCTGACGAAGACGTACTCCGGGAAGATCGCGGCCGACCACGTGAGTCTCACCGTGCCGGCCGGTTCGCTGACGGGGCTCGTCGGACCGAACGGCGCGGGCAAGACCACCTCGCTCGCCATGGCCGTCGGGTTGCTGCGGCCGGATTCCGGAACCGCGGCCGTCCACGGTGTCGACGTCTGGGCCGAACCCGCCGCGGCGAAGACCATGCTCGGGGTGCTGCCGGATGGTCTCGCCCTGCCGGAACGCCTGACCGGTGGCGAACTCCTGACCTATTGGGGTCTGCTGCGGGGGATGGACGCGGCGGTGGTCCGGTCGCGGGCGCTGGAGCTGATGCGGATCCTCGAACTCGACGACGCCGAGGAACGCGGAGTACTGGTGATCGAGTACTCGACCGGGATGCGCAAGAAGATAGGCCTCGCGACGGCGTTGCTGCACGCGCCCAAAGTCCTCGTGCTCGACGAACCGTTCGAAGCGGTCGACCCGGTTTCGGCACGGGTTCTGCGGGCGATGCTGCTGCGGTTCGTGGCGGCGGGCGGCTCGGTGGTCATCTCGTCCCATGTCATGTCGCTGGTCGAGGACCTGTGCGACCGGGTGGCCGTCATCGCGGACGGCAAGGTCGTGGCGGGCGGCACCCTCACCGAGGTGCGCGGCGGCTCGACGCTCGAGGACGTCTTCGTCCGGCTCGTCGGCGAGCGCGGTGTCGGGGAGGAGGAGCTGCTGTGGTTGGCGACCTGATCCGGTTGAAGCTCACGCTCCAGCGGCACACGATCAGCTGGAAACGGGTGCTCGGAGTGGTCGGGGGGCTCGTGGCCGCGGCGATCACCTGGGCGATCGTGTTCGTCACCGAACCAGCGGCCCGCGCCGACGTCCTGCTGCTCGTCCTCGCCTTCTGGGTCGCGGGCTGGCTGATCGGCCCCGTCCTCACCTCCGGGGCCGCGATACTCCGTCCCGAGTACTTCGCCCTCCTGCCCGTGCCGCGGCGCCGCCTCGGGGCCGGCCTGCTCGTGTCCGCCTTCGTGGGCGTCGGTGGTGCCGTAACGATGATCGCGTCCTTCGCGTTGGTCGCTTACGCCCTCGTCACCGCGACCGACGCGAGCGCAGTCGCCGCGGCCACGACAGCCCTCGTCGGGGCGGTGCTGCTGGTCGTGTTCGTCGTGGCGCTCTCCAGGACCGTCTACGCGCTTCTCGGCGCGGCGATGCGCACACAGCTCGGTGTGGAGCTCGCGGCGGTTCAGTACGGCCTGCTGCTGTCGTCGATGGTCGCGGGCTGGGCCGTGGTCCGCCCGGTGCTGAACTCGATCCCGGGATTCCTGCGCGAAGGTTTCGGCTCGATCCCGGCGCACGCGGTGCTGGAATGGACGCCGTTCGGCTTGCCCGTGCGTGCCGTCGACGCGATGGCCGCCGGGCGGCCGTTGCCCGCGCTGGGTTCGATCACGCTGCTCGCCGCGATCACCGCGGTCGTGACACTCACCGCGGTCGTGCTGCTGACCCCGCACGTCGGCAACCGCACCGCCCGCCGTCGCCGCCGTCCGTGGGGCAGCCGGGTGTTGACCCACGCCCGGCTGCTTCCCGCGAGCCCGCTCGGCGCCGTCGTCGGCAAGGAACTCCGCACCTGGTGGCGTGATCCGTGGCGCAGCCTGGAGGTGCGATCGGCCATCTGGTTCGGCGTGTTCATCGCGGTGTACGGCGTACTCGCCGGACTTCCGGAGATCGCCGGACTCGCCGGTGTCGCGGTCGCGCTGACCGTCGCGCTCAGTGGGGCGAACCTCTACGGCCAGGACGGCACCGCGCTCTGGCAACTGGTGGTCACCGAGAGCCGGGAGGCGGTGAGCGCGGACATCCGGGGTCGCCAGCTCGGCATCACCGTCCTTTTCGGACTGCCCGCCTTCGTCCTGTCCGGGGCGATGATGGGCGTGACCGGGATCTTCGAATACACGATGCCGATCCTGGCGGTCCTCGTCGCCCTGCTCGGTGTCGGCTGCGGTACCGCGGTGGTGATGTCGGTACTCGGCGCGACGCCGGGGGTCGATCCGCATCGCCGGGTCAACGCGACCGACGCGGGCGAGAACACGGTCGGAATCTTCGCGGCGTTCCAGATCCAGCTTTGGGCGACGGCGCCGACGTCGGCGATGGCCGTGATGCTGACCTTCGCCGTCGACTCGCTTCCCGTCTGGTTCGGAGCGGCGACGCTCGTGGTGGCGTTCGTCAACGCCGTCGCCGGTGCCTGGCTCGGTGGTGCCATCGCGACGCGCAGGCTGGCGAGCCGACTGCCCGAGACGTTCGCCAAGCTCCGCTGATCCGCCCGGCCGAGGGGGGTGCGGCCGGGCGGATCGCGGTCTCGGCCGAAGCTGACAGATCGGACACATTGCTCCCACTGGCCCTGGTGATCCGGTAGCGGGTCGACAAGGATCGCCCGATGCGCGAAGGCAAGCTGTTCGACCTGATCGCCCGGGGCGGGCTCGTCTGTTACTCCGTCGTCCATCTGCTCGTCGCGTGGCTCGCGGCGCAGGTCGCGCTCGGCGACCGGGCCAAGGCCGACAAGGCGGGCGCGTTGCAGGTGGTCGTCGCGGAAGGCGGCACCTGGCCGCTCTGGCTGATCGCGGTCGGTCTTGCCGTACTGGCGCTGTGGCAGCTGAGCGAGGCGCTCACGGGACATCGGCACGTGAAGGCCCGGCGGCGGACGGTGCGGCGGATCGTCAGCGGGATCGAGGTCGTGCTCTACGGCTTGGTCTCCTACAGCGCGGTGAAGGTCGCCATCTCGGGTGCCGACGACGGGCAGTCCTCGCTGGTCGCGGACATTCTCGCCGAGTCCTATGGCCAGGCACTCGTGACCGTCGTGGGGATCGTCGTCGTCGCGGTGGCGGTGTTCCTCGCGCAGCGAGGGTTCCGGAAGACTTTCGTCCGGGAACTCGATTTCGGCAGTGCCCCGGCGACGACCCGGACCACGACGATCCGGCTCGGCCAGGTCGGTTGGATCGCCCTCTCCGCCGCGTACGGAACCATCGGCGTCCTGACGGTGGTCTCCGCGGTCACCTTCGACCCCGCGAAGGCCAGCGGTCTCGACGTCGCGTTGAAGACGTTGGTCGCCCAGCCCTACGGCGGTCCCCTGCTCCTCGCGCTCGCGGCCGGGATCGCCGCGTTCGGCGCGTTCGCGCTGCTGGACGCGCGGTTCCGCAAGATCTGATCTGCCCGGCCCGCCGACCTGTGGCACGGTGAACCCCGTCAGGAGGTCGTGATGGCAGGTGTGGTCGAACGGATCCGTGAGCAGGGCGAGGACGGGCGGCGGGCACGTATCGTCGAGGTGCTGGTGGAGGCCTTCGACGACCTCATGCGTGCCGACGCGGACGCGTTCCGCCGGAAGTTCCGCAAGATGGCCGCCGCGCCGTTCGCCTTCTACCGCGGTTCGGCGTGCCTGTTCTACGCGGACATGGCGAACGAGGCCGACCCGTGGGCGAACGACGAGACCAGCCGGGTATGGATCCAGGGCGACCTCCACGCCGAGAACTTCGGCAGCTACATGGATTCGTCCGGGACGCTCGTGTTCGACGTCAACGACTTCGACGAGGCGTATCTCGGCTGCTTCACCTGGGACCTCAAACGGCTGGCCGCGAGCGTCGCGTTGCTGGCCTGGAGCAAGGCGATCTCCGACGACGACATCGCGACGCTGATCGGCACCTATCTGCGCGCCTATGTGAAACAGGTCCGCCAGTACGCCGAGCGCCCCGGTGACGAACTCGTCCGGCTCCAACTGGACAGCACCGAGGGCATCCTGCACGACGTGCTGCTGCGGGCCCGGTTGAAGACCCGGATCGACCTGCTGGACGAACTGACCATTGTGGAGGATTACGACCGGCGATTCCGGCACGGTCCGGGGATCCGGGTCCTCGAAGGGACCGAACGCGCGACCGCGATCACCGCGTTCGAGTCCTATTTGGACACGATCCCGAAGAGCAAGCGGTTCGGCAGCATCACCTATCGGGTCAAGGACATCGTCGGCCGGACGGGGTTCGGCATCGGCTCGGCCGGACTTCCGGCGTACAACATCCTCGTCGAAGGCCGGACTCAGGCGCTCGAGAACGACGTCGTCCTGTCGATGAAGCAGGGCAATGTCGCCGCACCGAGCCGGATCGTGTCCGAGCAGAGCATCCGCGACTACTTCACCGACGAAGGACACCGCACCGCCGTCTCGCAGCGTGCCCTGCAGGCCCACGCCGATCCCTGGCTCGGTCACACGGAGATCGGCGGGACCGGGTTCGTCGTCTCGGAGCTGTCGCCCTACGTCGACGACCTCGACTGGTCGGATCTGACCGAGCCCGCCGAGATGGCGCCGGTGCTCGACTATCTCGGCCGCGCGACGGCGAAGATGCATTGTGTGTCCGATTCGGACTCCGAGCAGACCCTGGTCGATTTCCAAAGCGAAGCGGCCATCGCCGGAGTGATCGGTGACGGCGAGGACGAGTTCGTCCGCGAGCTGACCGAGTTCGGGATGGCCTACGCCGAGCAGTCCCGGGAGGACCACCGGTTGTTCGTGAACGCCTTCCGTGGCGGCGAAATCCCCGCCGTCCGGCCCGCCTCGAAGGGCTGACCGGACGACGGGAAGAGTGCTACTCGCGGAGACCGATCGCCTCGATCGGTTTGGACCGCAGCGCCACCCGGGTGGCCAGGCCGAGCGAGACCAGGCCGAGCAGGACCGCCCCGGCGATGACCCCGCCGAAGACGGCGATCGGTCCGGACAGCAACGGGGTCCCGCGCAGGGCGAGGTTCAGCACGACGAGGGGAACCCCCGCCACCACCGTGCCGAGCACGGCGGCGAGGCCGACGGTCGCCAGCGCTTCGAAGCGCATCATCCGCACGACCTGGTGCTTCGTGGTACCGATGAGCCGCAGCAGCGCGAACTCCCGTGACCGCTGAGCCGTGCTCATCACCAGCGTGTTGGCCACCGAGATCACGACGTAGCCGAGGATCACGCCGACCGCGACCAGGTTCACGTAGAACTGGGCCTGCTCCTGGCCCCCGCCGGGCGAGGCGACCGCCGATCCCGGAGCCACGGCCAGCCCCGGATAGCGGACGGCGAGGTCGCGCAACGCGGCGACGACCGTCGCGGGGTCGGCGCCGGGTTCGTCCCGCACCAGGACCGAGTCGTCCATCCGGTCGCCGGTGTGGGCCCTGGCCAGGTCGGCGGGCAGCAAGTAGCGGCCGAACGCCTGGTCGCGGGTGTAGGTGGCGACCAGCCGCAGCTTCGCCGGAGAGCCGTCACCGAAGTAGAACTCGACCTCGTCACCGATCTTCTTCTCGTACCAGTCGGCTTCCGACTCGCTCATCGCGACGGTGTTCCCGGTGAGGTCGGTGATCCGGCCCGACACCAGGCCCAAGTCGAGGTTGCCGCGCACTTGGCCGCCATCCAGGCCCTGTGCCGCGTACCGCTCGACGCGCAGGCTGTCCTGCTCCTGGACGGTGTTCAGCACCTCGGTCCGCACGACGGGGGTCGCCGCGGCCACGCCGGGAATCCGCCGCGCCGCTTCGGCGACCTCCGGGGAAAGACCGCCGGTGCCGCTGGAGAGGACGTGGTCGGCGGTGGTCGACTCCACCGTCTGCTCCTGCCGGGCGGCCGCGGCGGTGGTCTGGCTGTAGAACATCGTCAGCGCGAACGAGACCGCCAGCATCACCGGGGTCACCGCGGCGGCCAGCCGCCGTGCGTTGGCCTGGCTGTTGGCAGCGGCCAGGTACCCGCTGATCCGGGAGGTCCGGACCAGCACCGGGGCGATCAGTCGCGTCATGAACGCGACCACCTTCGGGCCGACCACGGCCAGCCCGATCACGATGATCAACGCCGAACTCGACGAGGCCGCCAGGGCCGGTTCACCACGCAGGAAGATCGGGACCAGCGCGCCGACGAGGCCGGCCACCACCAGCGCGCCGCCGATGGCGGTGCGCACGCGGCCGAGTTCACGCCGTTCCACTGCGGCCTCGCCGAGTGCTTCGACGGGGCGGATCGACGACGGGCGCCGCGACGCCGACCACGCGGCCAGCCGGGCCGTGCCCAGCCCGAGCGCCAGCGCGGCGATGAGCGGAAGCGGGCTGATCGCCAGCTCGAAGTCCGGCGGGATCACCCCGATGGCACCGAAGGCGTTCCTCAGGCCGTAGCCGACCGCCACCCCCAGACCGCTGCCCAGCAGTCCGGCGATCACCGCGACCAGCATGGTCTCGGCGCCGATGAGCTTGCGGATCTGCTGCGGGGTCGCCGCGATCGCCCGCAGCAGCGCGAACTCTCGGCGGCGCTGGTTGATGACCAGTGCCAGCGTGCTGGCTACGACGAACACCGCGATGAGCAGCGCGAAACCGCCGAACGAGCCCGCCAGCGCCATCAGCAGCATCCGGGTCTGGCTGACGTCGAGGAACTCGACCGTGCTGCGCTCGACCCCGGTCGTCACCGTGACCTTGTCGGTGCCCACCGCGTCGCGGATCCGGTCGGCGAGGTCAGCCGGCGAGACACCCGGATCCGCCAGCACGCCGATCGCGTGCGCTTGGCCGGGTGTCCCGGCGAGTTCGGCCGCCTTCTCCTGCGAGAAGAACAGCGCGGACTGCCGAGTGAGGCCGTTCCCCGATTTCGGGGTGGCGATCCCGGAGACCCGGAATTCCACCGGAGCCGAGCGGACCGCGATCTTCACCCGCTGGCCGACGGCCACCCCGCTTCGGGACGCCAGGTCCGCGTCGAGGACGACCTCATCGGCACCAGTGGGCGCCAAGCCGTCACGCAGCGAGAACGGCGCCAGCGCGGCGGCCTCCCAGTTGTGTCCCAGCGACTGGCCGCCTTCCGGCGCGTTCAGCGCCCGGCCGTCGGCCGTGACGACGTTGGCCGGGAAGCTCTGCTCCGCGACCACGCCGCGGACCCCGGGCACCCCGGTGATCGCCCCGGCCAGCGAGACCGGCACCGAAGCCTGCTCGGCGACCTGCTGGGTTTCGAGAGCACCCACGCCCGGCGGATCGACCGTCTGCTGACCGCCCACGACGACCGCCGCGTCGGCGTAGCGCTGCGTCGGGACACCCGCCCGCAGGCCCGATTCCATCAGGATGCCGCAACCGGCGACCAGCGCCGTCCCGCAGAGGATCGCGACGAACGCGCCGACGAAACCGCTCAAGCGGGTCTTCATCGTCTGCCATGCCAAGTCCCACACGACGGTCACCACTCCCCGAGGTGGGTCATGCGCTCGGCGACGCGTTCCGGGGTGGGCTGCGGGAGGTGACCGGCGAGCTTGCCGTCGGCCAGGAACAGCACGCCGTGCGCGGCCGACGCCGCTACCGGGTCGTGGGTGACCATCAGCACGGTCTGCCCCATGTCGTCCACAATGGAGCGAAGCAGATCGAGTACTTGGCGCGCGGTGCGCGTGTCGAGGGCCCCGGTCGGTTCGTCGGCGAGGACGACCTCCGGCCGGGTGATCAGCGCGCGGGCGATCGCGACCCGCTGCTGCTGCCCACCGGAGAGCTCCGACGGGCGGTGTTCGAGCTTCTTCGCGATCCCGACGCTCTCGACGATCTGCCGCAGCCATTGCGGGTCGGGCTTCTGCCCGGCCAACCGGGTCGGGAGCGTGATGTTCTGCAGCACGTTCAACGACGGCAACAGGTTGTAGGCCTGGAAGATGAACCCGATGCGGGTCCGCCGCAACTCGGTGAGCGCTTTCTCCCGCATCTTGCTCAGTTCCGTGTCCCCCAGCAGCACCCGTCCCGAAGTCGGCCGGTCCAGTCCGGCCGCGCAGTGCAGGAAGGTGCTCTTGCCCGATCCCGACGGGCCCATCACCGCGGTGAAGGTACCTCTGCGCACCCCGACGGTCACCCCGTTCAAAGCCGTGACCGCGCCGTCACCGGAACCGTAGATCTTGCTCACGGATTCCAGCTCCAAGGCGCACGCGCCCCCTGCATTCATCGTTTCCCCTTATGCGGTGGTGATCTGTCTCGTCACAACCTACGGTTGACGAGGACCGGGATCGAACCCGCCAGGGGGAAGCTTCCTGGTAGAGCAGGCACCACCATGGGCCATGGCTGGTAGGGCAATAGCTCAGCCCAGGCAGGCCGAGCCGAGGGTCAACACGGCAAGTCGAACGCTCCGGCGTCCGCACCAGCAACAACTTGCTCACATGCTTCGCCGAGATGAACGCGGCACAAGCCCCGCAGCCTTCCCCGACACACAGCCGTGACCAGTGCCGATCGATACCTGCTGTCACTGCTTTCGCCTGTGCCTCTCATCACTCCTAGCAAGCCTCTGACCGCGTCGTCACGCGTGATCGAGGCTGTACCTGCGTTCCTTGAACGCGTTCGCGAGGAATGCGCTCCGACCACAGTGGACCGGTACGTCGTCACGCTGAAGACACACATCATTCCCGGGATAGGCAGCTCCTGTTCACCGAGTGCACTGTCAGTCGCCTGCAGCAGTTCGAGGCCGGGTTGAGGAGTAAGCAGCACCTCAAGGCACAGGAGAGGCAAAAGCAAGTCCAGCCCAAGAAGCTGGCACCGACGACACGACGCGTTGTCCGTGAGGTCACCCGCGGTCTGCTTCAGATCGGCGTTGAGGCAGGAATACTCACCCACAACCCAGTCAAGTCGATGCGTCGAATCGTGGGGCGACCACAGAACGCCGCAAAAGCAGTCACCGCAGCGGCGGTTCCCTCGCTGTTAGCCAAATCGACGGCGACAAACTGGCGCGTGACGCTGACTTGCCTACCATCGTTCGGGCGCTGTTTGGTCTAGGAGGACACGGTGACGCACTCCCGTACTTCTTCACCGTGTAATCGCGGCTCCGGTTGAGCTTTACGTCGATGCCTTGCCGCGAGCGGCGGTTCCACTGGCGCGATCACCACCACCGCCTCCACTGCGACTCAGCGGACACCACTTTTGCTTTGCTGACAGGATCTGCTATCGCAACCGGTGGAATAGCGCCAGTTCCTCAGGTCAGTCTCCCCGCTCCCCTTACTCGGGTGGTGGTGTTCGCAGTCCGGTCTCGGGCATTCAGCGGCGTGCCGCGCGTTCCAGGCCGCGCCCATCGACTCATACCGCCGGGTGAACTGCGCGTCCCGCCGTGCACGCCACACCGAGGGAACCACCCTGCGAGTGACCAAGAGCTCGTGGGGTGCGTAGTCGTTGCGGGTGCAGGACACCGCCATCCCGGCGGCCGTCAGGATGGTTCGCATCGCCGCGGACATCGCCTCGTCGATCGTAGACAACAACCGCTCGAACGCGGCAGATTCCTCGCCTTCCCGATGAGGGTCCTCGGCCCAGGCGTCCTGTCCCGCATCGAGAAGGACAGCGTGCTCTCGCCAGCCAACCAACACGCCAGGCAGATCTGGTACATCGACCGTCACGACCGCACCGGCGGTCCCTATCGGACCGTCACCAGGGGCACCGGCAATCCGGCGGCAGCCAGTTCAGCCTGAACTACATCCCGTAAATCCTCCAGCTGGAGGCGTCACTCCGGGTCCGCTGCGGCGGGTGCTTCGGTCATGCCGACATCTTTCCGTACACCCACGACAAACCTGAGCCTCGGGACGTCTAGCCACCGCACTGTCCGGGCTATGGCAAGCCTGATCACGACCCGCGAAGCGCTCGGCTAATGACGAAATCGCTTGACGAAGCAATGGCATGCGGTCGGCTACGACTCCGCTTAGCAACCGGCCGCTCAAGTTCCAAGCCGACGGCAGGAGTGGTTGACGATCAAGGCGAGGCCAGCACGGTCTACCACGCGTCCGCGTCTGACCAGGGCACCACCAACCCCGCCCACATCGGAGATCCTGACGACAAGCGAGGAGGTGTGACCCCCGGATCACACCTCCTCGCGAACACGGTCACGTCACGGACGACATCCCACGCCGCCGATATAGACGGCGTACGAGATTCCCGCCGCGGTGCCGAGTCTGGTCTCGCCGGGGCGAACGCACCAGTACCAGTCGTTGGTGAACGGGTTGTGGTGCTCGATGCGGATCACGACGGTGGTGCTGCCGCAGTGACCGTAATACGCAGTGGAACTCGTTTCGTAGAACCCGCATGCCATAGGCCCGATGCCGGTCGGTTCCTCAGCGGTTGCCGCATTTCCGACGCCGGCGCCGCCGAGCAGAAGCGCGCTGGAGGCGAGCGCGGCACCGGCACCCTTCGCGACGTTTCGGAGAGCCGCGTTCATCCGGCCCGTCTTCGCCTGACCGCCGTGACGCTTTTCCCTTGAGATGGACACCATGAATCCTCATTTCTCTTGTGCCAGAAGCAGAAGCGGTTCTTCGTTCGCTTGAGCATGGCGCGACTTCTCCGCCGGCACATCCCCGAACCGTCGTGCCGTATCTACGCAGGAATACGTACGCCGGGATACGCCCTGGAGGGGATGTTCGCCGGTCGCCATCGGGTTACCGTCGAGGCATGGGGCGAGGGGAACGCGTTCGGCGATGGCTGCTGTATGCGTGGCCGAGTCTGCCGTTCATCGGCATAGGCCTGGCCACGACCGGGAGCAGCCAACCCGAGGCATGGCTGGAGCCGGACGTGCCGGCCTATGCGCTCGTGGTCACTGCCTCGCTGACACTGATCATCCGCCGGTATCCGCTGCTGTGTCTCACGGTGAACGGGATCGTGGTCGTCGGCTATCTGTCGCTCGGCTACCCGTTCGGCCCTATCCTGCTCACCATGCCTGCCGTGGTGCTGGTGATGGCCGCGTGCAGCCCGCTGGACGAGGCGATCCTGACTATCGCCGGGTACTTCGCCGTGTTTCTGGCCGCGTCCTGGGCCAAACGTGCCCGCGAGCAGCCGCCGGAATCCGTCGGGGCCGCCATGACGTGGCATGCCGTGGGCTGGGGCGTGCTCATCGCGCTGGCGGTCGTAGTGGGTGTGGCGATCCGGGTCCGTCGCGAAGCGCTCGACACCGCTCGTGTCGATCAGGCACGCCCGTTCGGGTCAGCGGACCGGCTGCGGATGGCCGAGGAACTGCACGACTCCCTCGGCCATGGGCTCGCCGTCATCGCGATGCAGGCAGGTGTCGCGTTGCACGTGCTCGACCGCGACGCGCAGGACGCGAGAGCGGCACTGGAAGCCGTGCGCGCCACCAGCAAGGAGTCGCTGACCGACCTTCGCGCCGCACTGGAGTCGTTGCGCGGCAAGAACACCACGCTGCGTCCCGCACCAGGCCTGGCCTGCCTCAACCGACTGGCCGACCGAGTCCGGCGCGCCGGCGTGGATCTCCAAGTGCAGGTCGCCCCTCGGCTCCCGCAACTGCCGCCGACGGTCGACACGATCGCTTATCAGATCGTGCACGAGTCGCTGACCAACGTGCTTCGTCACGTCGGCCCGGCGTCCGTCCGAGTACGCATCGCCTGCGCCGAGCACGACTCAAAGCTCCTGCTTGAGGTGACCGACACCGGCCAGACGACAGGCGACCCGCCGGTCGGCGCCGGCATCGGCTCGGGCATCAAGGAAATAACGGCGCACGCGGAGGCGGCGGGCGGGGCACTTCGTGCGAGGCCGAGGCCTGGCGGAGGATTCGCGGTCGTGGCTTGGCTGCCACTCTGAGGGGAATTCTCATGACGCGAGTCGTGGTGATCGATGACGAGGCCTTGATCCGGATCGGTGTGCGCACCCTGCTGAAGACCGAGCCCGACACAGAACTGATCGGCGAAGCGGCCGATGGCGGCGCCGGTCTCGCGATGATCCGCGACACCGTTCCCGACGTCGTCCTCATGGACATCCGGATGCCGGGAACGAGCGGCCTGGTCACGCTGAGGAAGATCACCACAGACCCGGCACTGGCCGCGGTGGGGGTGGTGATCCTGACAACCTTCGACCTCGACGAGTACATCTTCGAGGCCTTGCGCTGCGGAGCACGCGGATTCGTGCTCAAAGACGCCGAACCGGCCGACATGCTCCGCGCCATCCGGGCCGTCGCCGACGGCCAATCGCTACTCTCCCCATCGGTCACCCACCGCGTCATCGACCGGTTCCGCCACACCGGCCGGCCGGCGACGGCACACCCGGACATCGCCCGGCTGACGCACCGCGAACGAGAGGTCCTCTGCTGGGCGGCCACCGGAATGTCCAACCACGAGATCGCCCGGCAACTCGTCATCAGCACCGAAACGATCCGGACCCACATCAGCCGAGCCATGGTGAAACTCCACGCCCGCGACCGGGCGCAGCTCATCGTCTACGCGATCCAGGCCGGGCTCACCCTGCCCATATGAGGCACGACGCCAAGTAGCACAGGCCGGACTGGGTTACGAAAGCCACTCAGCCCGTCAACGCTGTGGAGGTGGCTCTCGCAACACCCTCGCCTGGCAGTATGTGCGCGGCGGCTGGTCGCTGTGGTGGCGTGGTCGCCCATAGGCGTGAACCCTGGTAAGGGGGCCAGGGGTTCGAGCCCCCTTGGGAAGCTGGCGGTCACCCTCTTCCGGGACGGGCCTCGTGGGCTCGGGGAGCTGTGGGATCCCTTGATGGCGGCCTTCGTCAGCCTGGCCAGAGCGACACAGCGAGGTGCGGGAGAGAAGGAAACCGTCGACTCGTTCTTCGCCCGGCTCGACCCGGCACGATGGCGCTGCCGGAGACGGTCCGTCGAGCCGTTGCTGGACCTGCTGCTTCAGACTCGCGTACACGCCGATGCCCTGATGCTCTCCACCGCCCAGCGCATCGTGAACATGTCGGTCTGGGAGAGTCGCGACAGCCTGTGGGACTACGTCTACCGCAGCGGTCATCTGAATGTGCTCCGGCGCCGCGCCGAGTGGTTCGAGCTGCCGAAGACGGCGTTCCAGGTGATGTGGTGGATCCCGGCCGGCCACGTGCCCACCGTCGAGGAGGCGGTCGAGCGGCTACAACATTTGCGCACGCACGGCCCGTCGCCCAGCGCCTTCGGGTTCAGGGACACGTTCACACCCGAGGGCGCGGGCCTCGGCCTCGCGACCACCGCCGGACACGACCACCGCCAGACCGCCGGCTGAGCACCACCAGGCGACCGGCACCGGCCGATACCGGCTCCACGCCGAACTTCCCGATCCTGAAACGCAAATACGCCGACGCCAGCGTGAGCCGATGAATCTAGACGTCACTTATTGAGGGGTAAGGAAAATATGGCGTGATCGGGTCGCTGTCGTGAAGCTCCCTTACAGTTTGCGCAGACGTCGCGCACGGCAGCCGGTCCACCGCTCCGGCCGGCCCGCTCCGCCGCACTCGCCTGCCGCAGCAGGGCCAGTGCCGCCTCCGACGGTGAGCCCGCGGGCGTCGTGCACACCACGACGGACTGCCCCGGCGAACGCGCGAGGACGAGGGTCTGCTGGGTGACGGTCACTGTGCCGACGACCGGATGGCGAAGCTCGTAGGTGGCCGCGTCGCACGGCGTCACCCGGTGGTCACCCCACAACGCCACGAATTCCGGGCTCTTCATCGTCAGCTCGCCGATCAGCTCGGCGAGCTGACGATCCTCCGGATGACGGCCGACGGCGATCCTCAGGTTGCCCACGACAGCGCGCGCCTTGCGCCACCAGTCCCCGTAGAGCTCCCGGCAGTGCGGGTCCAGGAACAGCATCCGGCTCATGTTCGGCCGGTGCGCGGCGTCCTGGGGGCTCCGCGGGTCCACGTGGCCGGCGAGCAGGGCGTGACCAAGGGGGTTCCACGCCAGCACGTCCGTGCGCCGGCCGAGGACGAGCGCCGGGACGCCGTCGAAGGAGCGCAGCAGGTCTCGCGTCTCGTCGGCGAGCTTCTCGGGCCGGGGCCTTCGCGCCCGCGGTACGCGGCGGGAAGCCCCGGCGAGGCGTTCCAGGTGGTCCCGCTCGTGGTCGTCGAGCAGCAGGGCGCCGGCGATCGCCTCGAGCACCTCCGCCGACGCGCCACGCGACAGGCCCTGCTCGAGCCGGGTGTAGTAGGACACGCTGACCCCCGCCAGCTGCGCCAGCTCCTCCCGGCGCAGTCCCGCCACCCGCCGGCGCGGCCCGAGGTCGCGGAGACCCACGTCTTCCGGGCGCAGCCTGGCCCGCCGTGCCTGCAGGAAATCGCCGAGCGGGCCTGGTCCGTTCATCACTCCACTATCCACGCCCGCGGCGCCTCGTAGCCAGACCCTCCGGGGGGTAGGACAACGCGGGGCTGGTCGGCGCGCGCGGACACGATCAGGCTCGACCTGGTCAGGGCGGCTGCCCGCGACTCACGAGGAGTGATCATGGATCAGATCAAGCTGGGCGACGTGACCGTGACCCGTGTCAAGGAGTACTACGGCTCGGTCGAGATGGGCCCCGCGGACTTCTTCCCCGAAAGCCCCGACGGCGCCTGGGACGAGCACCGAAGCTGGCTTGCCCCGGACTTCCTGGACTCCGGCGCCGGCGAATGCGTCTCGGCCATCCAGACCTGGCTGCTGCGCAGCGAAGGCCGCACCATCCTCGTCGACACCGGGGTCGGCAACCACAAGGACCGCCCCTACGCGCCCGTCTGGAGCCGGCTGGACACGAACTTCCTGGACAACCTCGCCGCCGCCGGCGTCCGGCCCGAAGACGTCGACATCGTCATCAACACCCACCTGCACATCGACCACGTGGGCTGGAACACTTACCTCGACGACCGGGCCTGGGTGCCGACCTTCCCGAACGCCACGTACCTGATGACGCGGCAGGACTTCGACTTCTGGAACCCGGCCAACAACCACGAACCGCGGTTGGGTCGCGGCAACCAGAACGTCTTCGAGGACAGCGTCGCCCCGGTGCACGAGGCCGGGCTGACCCGTCTGTGGGACGGCTCGTACCGGATCGACCGGAACCTCCGACTGGATCTCGCGCCCGGCCATACCCCCGGGTCGTCCGTGCTGAGCCTGGAGTCGGGCGGCGACCGCGCGCTGTTCGTCGGCGATCTGGTGCACAACCCGCTGCAGCTCGTGGAGCCGGAGACGAACTCCTGCTTCTGCGAGGACCCTGCCGAGGCCCGGGCGACCCGCTACAAGCTCCTCGGCCGCGCGGCCGAGGACAACGCGCTGGTCTTCCCGGCTCACCTCGGTGGCCACGGCGGTGCCGTGGTCGAGCGTGACGGGTCGAAGTTCGCCATCAAGGAGTGGGCGGGCTTCTCCCGCATCGCGTGAATCCGGCCCTGTTCCGCAACAGCCCGAGAGAGGAAGCGTTTCCCGTGTCCCAGCAGGCAGATCCGATCGCCGAGACCCCGGCGGGCGTCGTGCGCGGTGTTCGTGACCGCTTCGGCGAGCTCTACCGGGCCATCCCGTATGCGGCGGCTCCCACGGGCGCCGGCCGATTCGCGCCCCCGGTGTCCCACCCGGGCTGGTCCGGTGTCCGGAACGCCACCGCGCCTTCGCCGACCGCGCCGCAGCCGGTCCGCGACTTCGGGCGGCTCGACATGACCCCGTACTTCGGCCCGGGCTGGGTGCGCGGCGAGGAGTACCTGACCGTCGACGTCCGCACCCCCGGCACCGACGGCGGGAAGCGGCCGGTCATGGTCTTCGTGCACGGCGGCGGGTTCGTCACCGGCTCCACCCGCGCCGCCCTCTACGACGGCCGGGCGTTCGCCCGCGACGGCGTGGTGCTGGTGACGGTGAACTACCGCGTCGGCATCCCTGGCTTCCTCGACCTGGAGGGTGCCCCCGCCAACCGCGGGCTGCTCGACGTGATCGCCGCGCTCGGCTGGGTGCGGGACACGATTGCCGGGTTCGGTGGCGATCCCGGGAACGTCACGCTGTTCGGGCAATCCGCGGGGGCCACCATCATCGGAGCCCTGCTGGCGACGCCGGAGGCCAAGGGGCTGTTCCGGCGCGCGATCGTCCAGAGCGGCAGCGGTACCGGCGCCTTCACCCCCGAGCAGGCGCACCGGGTCACGGCCGTGGCCGCGCGGGCGCTGGGCGTGCCACCCACCGCGGAGGCCTTCGCCGATATCCCGGACGAGAGGTTTCTCGAGATCCTGCCGGATCTCGCGGGGATCGACCTGCGGACCGCGACGGCCACGGACCCGCTCGTCGAGCTGAGCCCGTTCTCCCTGGTCCTGCCCGTACAGCCGGCCGACGCCCTGGCGGAGGGGCCGGCGGGCGAGGTCGACCTGCTCATCGGCACCAACACCGAGGAGGGCCACCTCTACCTGGTACCGCAGGGCAAGCTGGAATCGTCGACGGACGAGGATGTGCTCGCCGTCGCGGCGAAGGTCGACACGGACCCCGCCGCCGTCGTCGCGGCCCATCGGGTGGCCCGGCCGGGGGCGACCCCGGGCGAGCTGCGCTCCGCGGTGCTGGGCGAAGGACTCTTCGGGGCCGGCACCGCGCGGCTGGCCGAGGCCCACGCCCGGCTGTCCGGTGGCCGCACCCACGCCTACTCGTTCGGCTACCGTTCGACGGCTTTGGGCGGGCGGCTGGGCGCCACCCATACGGTCGAGCTGCCCTTCGTCTTCGACATCGCCGATGAACCGTGGCTGCACGGCGACGCCGGTCTGCTCGGTCCCGACCCGGCGCCCGCCGGGCTGGCAGCCCACGTGCACGGCGCCTGGGTCGCTTTCGCGACCCACGGCGAACCGGGTTGGGCAGCGTACGACCCGCTGCGGCCACAGGCGGAAGCCCTGGGTGGCGTTCGCTATTGCCGATGATCCCACCACCCCGACGCATTGTGGATGATCGACACCATCGATCACCTTCCCGATATCGAGACAGCGATCGGCCCGTTGCTCGACAACGTCAACATCGTCGTCAATAAAACCCCCAGGAATCACCACGGCCTCAGCCACAGCAAGAAACGCTTCCACATCAGACGACCAATCGAAGAAATCGACGCAATCTTCCACACGCATGGCCTTCATCTCGCAACAGAACGCGTACCGGCGACATCGGTACAGTGCTGGACGCGACCGACCACCCAGGACGACCACGCCGGCGGTCGCAACCCCAGCCCGTCGCGTAGAACCCCACCGACGCCGACACCTCACCAACTGACCTTGCATTTCTCCAACCGGAGCCAGAATGATCCCCGCACCGGTGAACCACTCCAGTGACGTCGTGCCCACTGAACTTCTCACTTACCTGCGCACTGTGCTGCCCCCACGCTCTCAGTCGAGAACCCCTCACCCGCACGTTGAAACATCCTGGTCTCGGTTTGCAGGGCTTCCATGACTACGCTTGTCTCTCGCGTCTCCATATGCGAAGTATCAGAGTGAAAACGCAAGTTGTCACCTATGAACGATTCGCATCCTGGAGTGAACCCGGGTCAACGCGCATAGCACTAGCCAGTTCACTGAACGCCTCTCGACACGACCGGCTACGTCCGCGATCGGAACTTCTTCAGGCTCCACACCAAAACGGGACTCGACTATCGATAGTCTGATGTCTCCGCGTGGCGATCACTCGTGCCATGACCAAAGCAGGCTCTCCCTCAGCCGTCGCGATCGACCGCACCTGGCAGCCCATCGGGGTCCGAGCTACCACCGGACGACCCTGTGACCGATCGCGACGATCCCGGCGTCGCCGCCATCCGTTTCCGTCCGGCTCAGCCGAGTTCCGGGGCAGACGCTCTAGGGTCGGCCTCTCCGGCCGAGGTGCACGGCGGGAAGTGGTCTGAGCGTGCTGATCTGCGACTGAGGTCTCGACCGGATGGGGGCACCGAACTTCCGCACACTTGTCGGTCGGACAAGGCAACCACAGCGACCAGTCGCGCGTGATCCTGCAGACCGCTTCCCGCGTTCCAAGGGGTATTCATGCGTAAAGCCGTACTAAGCGCCGTACTCGGCGCGTCGCTCGCGTTCGCCGTCACCACCGCCCTCCCCGCCACCGCGGTGGCCACACCCTCGGCGGCTCCCTGCACCTGGGTCGCCTCCGACCTGCCGGTCCCCGCCGGAGCCAGCGGTGGCTCGGTGGCCGTCGCCGGACCGAACGGGTACCTGGCCGGGTTGGTGTGGAAGGAGAATAAAGGCGTGAACGTGCTGTGGCACAACCGCGAGGTCGTCGAAATGCCGCAGCCGCCGAACGGCACCGCGGTCCAGTTCAAGGCGATCAGTGGCCGCGGCGAGGTTGTGGGATATCAGTCCTCGGCCGACGTCAGCGCGGGATTCCGTTACCACGACGGCGTTTACGAGACCCTGCCGAGCCCGCCCGGGGTGCGGGCCACTGCCACCGCCATCAACGAGTCCGGTGACATCGTGGGGTACGTCGGTGATGGACGAGTGCCCTACCAGGTCATCCTCTGGCCGGCGAATGCTCCCGGCAGCTACCGGATCATCGCCGACGGCATAGCGGTCGGCATCGACAACGCGGGCCGGGTGGTGACCGAGCCCGGGCTGGTGTGGTCGCCCGACGGCTCCACCCGGCGGCTGGCCGGGTACGGCGATCTCGTCATCCAGCGATACCAGGGCGAGCGGATCGTTGGCTTGTCAAGGTCTCACGGTGAGCAACTCCTCGAGTGGGACGTGAACACCGGTGCCGTCCTGGGCGAGACGCCGGGGACCACCGCGATGGGCATCAACGCGAACGGCCTGCTCGCAGCGTGGTATTTCAACGACAACGGTTCGCACACGCTCGGCATCTGGCGGAATCGGACCTTCATCGGCGACTTCGCCCCTGCCAGCAGGATCTCCGCGGTCACCGACGACGACCAGCTCGCCGGTTCGCACGGCCCGGCGTCCCCCTGGGTGCCCGCTACGTGGAGCTGCGTTTCCGCGCCATGACCGGCGTTGCAGATCGAAACGGTCGAGGTACCTGGCGCGCCGATCATCGGTCGCGTCGGTGAGGTAGGAGCGGACCGCGGCCGGGATGGGTTTATAAGTCACCGCTGAGGATCGGCGTGTCGCCGGGGTGAGGTCAGAGCGGATGGTCGTGTGGGTGAAGGCCGACCTGACCGGTATTGACGATTAGCGGCGGGATCACTGGGAGGACCTGTGATCCCGCCGCCGTTAGTCGAAATCGCCACCTACAGATCAGCAGGTGCAGACGCCGCCGTTGTTGACTCCGGCAATGCCGTTGCCGCCGCCGAGGCCGCTGGCGCCGGACGGGGTGGCGATGGTGTCCGCGCCGTCGTTGATGGTTCCGGAGTTCCCGAGGCCACCCGCGCCCGCGGCGCCGCCGAGGCCACCAGGACCGCCGGGGCCACTGCAACCGGTACCGCCGTTACCGCCGCCGGCACCGTTGCCACCCTTGCCGCCTGCCGCGGTGATGTTGTCGATACCGGTTCCGCCGGTGAGCGTGCCGGAGTTCCCGATCCCACCTGCTCCACCGGCACCGCCGACACCACCGGCTCCGCCGGGCTGGACGGCGGCGAGGCCGTTGCCGCCCTTGCCACCTGCGCCACCGTTACCGCCGAGCCCGCCGTTGACCTTGAGTGTGTCGACACCGGCACCACCGCTGATGGTCCCGGCGTTCCCGACGCCGCCGGCTCCCCCGGCGCCACCGACCCCGCCGGCGCCGCCGCCGTGACCGCACCCGCCGACGCCACCGGCCGCACCGGTACCTCCGGCGCCACCGTTGGCGGTGACGTTGTCGAGACCGGGATCGGCGAGATTGCCGGTGAATGTTCCGGAGTTTCCGACGCCACCGGCCGCACCCGCGCCACCGATACCCCCGGCGCCCGCGCCACCGGCGACGAGGCCGCTGTTACCGCCGCGACCACCGAGACCACCGTTGCCGCCCCTGCCCGCGGTGAAGATGACGGTGTCACTGCCGACGCCACCGGTGACGTTCCCGGCGTTACCGGCGCCGCCGATCCCGCCGACACCACCGTTACCACCGGCGCCGCCGGCGCCGGTGGCGAATCCGGCGCCACCCTGGCCGCCGTTCCCGCCGTTGCCTCCCGCACCACCGAGGACGGTGATGCTGTCCGTACCGGTACCGCCGTCGATCACCCCGGTGCTGCCCACACCGGCACCGCCGACGCTTCCAGTTCCACCGTTTCCGCCCGCGTTGCCCGCGGGAGTGCCCGCGTTACCGTCGGCCCCCGGAGGACCGTTGGTGCCTGCGGTACCGGCGACGCCGGTGACCCTGATCGTGTCATTGCCGGCGAGCCCGTTCACCGTGCCGTTCACAGCGCCGCCGGTGATGGTGATGATGTTGTTCCCCGTGGTGCCATCCAATACCTGACCGGCGGGAATCCCTGCCGTGCAAGTGAAATTGGCGCCGCTCTGGGTACATCCCGGCGGAAGCGCCCACGCCTGCGCGGGCACGAGAAGGGCGAATCCTGCCCCGGTGCCCAAACCAATCAGGGCCCGGCCGACCCGGCCTGCCGTGCTGATACGTGCTGTCGATCTCATGATCAACCTTCCACCCGTAAGGGGGTCCGGGACTGATGCCACGGACCTGCGAGGTGGTGTGTGCTGACCGGAGTCTGGGGCCATTGCCCGGTGCCGCATACCTGAGGGCACCGGATCAACCAACACCCTCGACATGACCGACCCTTCGCCCCTTCACCTGGGTTTTGCAAGCGCAACCGCGGCCAGTCACCCATACGCCATCAGACCCCATGGATGCCAGCGATCGCGGCCGCCGTCAGCCGGCGGCGATATCCGCCGTGCGGCGCCCTCTCACTCACCGCATACGCTTCTTGCGCTGCACGCCAGGCTCGGAATCGAAAACCACACCGACGAAACTCGTTCGGCCCTTTCGCCGACCTCGCGCATCCGCCGACGTCACTCGGAGGTGAAGTCGGTGTCGCCGTGTGCGGCCGAGGGCGGCGCCCAAGAGGCGAGACACTCGACCACGCGGCGGTGCACACGACGTTCGCCGATGGCCGTGATCTGCAGGCACAAGCCTCCTCTGGGGGCGCCACCGGACGTTCCGGCAGACCGAAGATGGCTCAGAGGGGACCCCGACACCCTCATTTCACCGGAAATGCGCGAAATGATGTCGCGCGAACTCAGTCGGCCGGCGACGGCGGCCCCGCGAGGTGCGGAAGGCAGTCGACTTGGTCGATATTGCCCGCCTTACCTGCCGATCCGGCCCCTGACTCGCCGGTCCAGCACCACGCTGATGGAATTCCGGACCGCAACCGTCCCGGCGCAGGGTCCGAGGGCGGCAGGCTCGTCTTCGAGGGCTCACCCGCCGAACTCGCCTCACGACAGGACTCGCTCACCGGCTTGTCGCTCGCTGCGGCGACGCGAGCAGCGCACTGAGCCCCGAAAATTGCTGGCCGCGCGTCCACGTCGCCGCTCAAGGGCGCACCGCGCGGGCGCGACGATCTCCCCATCCAGCACCAGATCGCCCAGCCCGGCCGCCACCGCCCATGAGGTCAGGGAACCGATCGGCCAAGTTCGTCTCCCGGCGCGGCTTCAACCCACCGCCCGCGGTGGCGCAGCACCCGCCAATCGTCGAGCTTCGGCTCGAACACCCACTCGCGACCCGGCCGCGCCCCTGGCGTTGAAGTGAGTCAGTCGCCTGAAGCGTGGTTCTTTCCCTGCCCGCGTCAGGCAAAAGCGGTTGGACGCTGCTGCGGAAGCCGCCCTGCCGTCGTGGCTCGAATCTACCGCCCCCAGCCAAGGACGCAGGTTACGGAGAGTGTTCGTATCCGGGATTCGCTCAAAGGGTGGGTGGTTCGGGTTCTCGATGGTGTTCGTCGCGCCCCGGGATGAAGCCGGGCGAGTTGTACTGGCGTGCGCCAGAAACCTTCGAGAACAAGGAGAACTCATGTTGGTGCGTACCGCGTTCACCACCCTGCTCGCCGCGGCCGCGGCCGGAGCCCTGATCGTGCCGTCCGCCGCCGCGGACGAACCGGCCGATTACGTGATCGAGTCGGCGAACGGCACGGAGCGTGTGTGGCAGCAGACGTGGTGGGATGGCGAGCCCACCATCACCGGGGATTTCCGTGGCAGCGACAACCAGCACTGGATTTTCTGGGGGAACCGGACGATCCAGAACACGGGAACCGACTTGTGCGCCACCGCCCACTACGGCCGGGTCATCGGCGCGGACTGCAACGGCGACGACCCGGGGCAGCGGTGGCGCGTCCTCGGAGAGCGCAACCAGAAACAGCTTCGGAACGACGAGAATGGCCTCTGCGCGACCTATGAGGGCCACGACGACCAGCTGAGCCTGCACACCTGCGACGGCGGCCGTGTCAACCAGCGCTGGTACCTCAACATCTGAGCGACTCAAGGCCATCGTTCTTCCAGCCCATCATTGAAATTGTCCGGAGTCACCCATTTCAGGACGGCCGGGGCGATGCGAAGTCAGCGCCCCGGCCACGACCCCGGCGGCCTACCCCAGTACCCGGACTTCCAGCTGGCTACACACTCGTCTCACAGTCCCCGCGGACGCTGCAGCAGGTCGTGATGCGCGGTGTCCCTGGCGCGCTTCCACCTCGAACCCGCCGGGCCGTAAAACCACCACCCCGGGGAAACGGGGTCCAGTCGGCCAATACGGCGGGCTACGTGTCGAACGCGGACATCGGGAACAGCACCGCCTATCCGGCGGGCTTCAGAAGAACTGACCTCCGCGCTGAAACCTCGAGAAACACCCTGTCGGAAAGTTATCGTCCCGAACAGGCTCACCAACCGCCGCCCGGAAAACGGTGCGTCACTTTTTTTCACTATTCCGGGGGGCTGTCCGCGTGCTCCCGCCTCAATAACATGAAAGGTCGCCGACGTTTTCCCCGAGTGAGGGATGGTTATGACGACCTCGGAACAAACCTGGCCCTCGACCGACTGCAACGGCATTACGCTGGTCGATCCCGTCGGTCTCACCCTCGCGGGAACAGTGGTGCTACTTGCCCGAAAAGCCGCCACGACGGTCACTTCGCTGTATTACAACGTGCGTGTCTCCGGGGCGGACCCCGGCGTTCCCCAGGAATGGGCAGGCTGGAACGAACTGCGGCTCACCGGGAAAACCGCCGGGTCGGCGGATGACCGTCCGCTGTTGCGGATCGCCGGCATGGACCTGATCACCGTCGCTTCGGCCACCGCCGCTCCGAAGCCCGCGAATGCGCCTTTCCGGGCCGTCACCGACGGCAGGTACATCTCGTGCTTTCGCCAGTCCGCCTCCGGCACTCTCTACGTGGATCGCTTCGCGCTCGTGCGGACTCCGCCACAGCAGTCCAGCGGGTCGCGTGACGGTGAGAACCAAGGCGGCTGGCGGATGGAGCGGGTGTGGGAGGTGCGGTACCGGCGCAGCGAGCGCCGCGACGCGCCGGCTGGGCCCGGCGACGAACTCGGCTTCCGCAACATGATCGACGAGCCGTTCCCGGAGCCCACCATCGAACTGTCGGCGCTGTCCGGTATCACCGGCGGCCGTTTCGACGTCGTTCTCGCGCCCACGTCGGACGCCGATGTCCGCCGCTGGCACATCATCGCCACCACCGGCGAAGTCCTCACCTTCGTCTCGTATCCGCAGGACAGCACGGGCGGCATCGAGGTCGATCCGGCGCTGTCACGTACCTTCACGATCACCCCCACCCTCTGGAATTCGGGAAAGAGCACCCCGTTGACCCCGACCGCCGGTGTCGGCGCGAGCCTGTACGCCGAGCAGGAAAGGACCGGCGCGGAGCCGAGTCTGCCGTCGAGCTTGCGCCGGGCCGTCCGCCTGGGCGTCACCGTCCCGGTCTCCAACGCCGGGGCCGGACTACCGGGAGCGCTGGCCGTCTACGACTTCGGCGTGCTGCCGGACGGGACCATCCCGATGTTCCCGGCGGGGATCGGCTGTGTGCTGATCGACGGCACGTTGAACGGCGGCGGTTTCACACCGGGCGCCGGCGACCACCCAGTCCCCGCCAAGGCGGTGCGCTCGGCCGGTGCCGGCACGGTGAGCGCGGTCCTGCTGGGCACGCCGAGACCGGCTGCCGCACCCGCCGTCCTCGACAGTGCCGACGGGCTCGTGCACTGCTACTTCCCCCAGCCGTCCAGCCCGGCGGGCACCGAAGCTTTCGCGGTCGCCCAGTACGACCCCACGGTGACCAGGACCCGGCTCACGATGCCCTGGAACGCCGACGACCAGACCGGCACGTTCACGCTGATCGCCCGGCGCAGTGGCAGCACGGTCGACGACGTCGTGGCGACCGTGGCGCCCTGCGTCCGTGACGGCGTCACCGCGTCCGACCTCTGTGACGTGACGATCGACTACGGCACCGCCGCCGGCCTGCCGCACGAGAACTGGGGCGGTGTCCCGCGAGACGTCCGGGGGATGGTCTCGGTCCTCAACGGAGCGTTCTCCGACGACCCCGCCGACAAAGCGGTCCTGTCCGGAGCCCGGCCGTTCTACGACTTCCTGGGCCACCAACCGTCGGTACGGTTGCCCCTGGCCTCGGCGGGCAGGCTCGTGCTGATCTCCCACCGTCCCGACATGCCGCTCTCCCGGGTCGAGGTCACCGCCGCAGCGAACGGGACCGTGGATCTGATCATGCGCTACACCTCGGACACCGGTGTCACCGCGGTGCAGACCTGGCAGACGGTGCCGGCAGGCACCGCCAACGCGGCGCCGGTCCTCAACGGTGACGCGGATCCGGCGACCTACCCCTATCACCGGGCCGCGGCCGACACACCCGTCTACGCGTTGAGCACCGGCGGTGGCAGCATCCTGCTCTTCGGCAAGACGACCGCGAATCCGTCGCTGACGGTCTCGCCGGCGGACGGCGATCCGTCGCACTGCACCATTTCCCTCGTCACCGGCGGACGGCCCGCCTTGAGACTCGAGAACGTTCCGCGTGACCAGGCGGGTTTCGTCGCCCGGTTGCGTGCCTGGAGCGCGGCCGACGCGGTGTTCGGCTACATCTCCGCCGATCCGAAACCAGGCCCGGTCGCCGACCAGACCTTCACCACTCCCTTAGATCTGCGCGGGGGTTCGGTGCTGTTCGACGTGCTCCAACCGGCCGACGTGGGAGATCTCGCCGTCGGGCAGGTCGACGCGGCGAGCTGGCAAGGACGTTCGCTGACCCCGGCGCCACCGGACGGCACCGTCGGCCGGGGGATGATCGCGATGACCGCGCTCCCGCCGGAAAGCCCGCTGTTCGGCAGGGCACCGCGGGCGGTGGACGGCACGAGTACCCGTACGGTGACCGGCGACAACGGCAAGTGGCTGGCCGCGCACCAGGCGAAAGCGCTCACCCTGAACGGCCACCAGGCGATGCGCGTCGCGCTCACCAACACCCAACTGGCGCCGCGACCGGCTTGGACCATGGAATCCTGGATCCGGCCGGAAGGCAGCGACCCGGCCACGGTGATCACCTACGACAACGGGCCGATGAAGGGGCTGGGCGAACTCACGCCGTCCTACTATCTCGGCGTCGCCGGTCTGCCCACGGTGCGCTTCGATGCCTTCACCCAGAAGAACAACACCACAGGCTCCTACCTCGCGGTGCCGTCGAACCCGGCCTTCACGCCCGGCCCCACCGGCTTCACCTGGGAGGTATGGATCAAACCGGACCAGAAGCCGTGCCCCAAGGCGAACCGGCTCGGCAGCGTCCTGCAGGTCTGCGACGCGAAGAGCAAAAGCAAGCCGCTGCTCAATCTCGGTCTCGACGTCGGGCGCCACCTGTCGCTGGGCTACCGGCCGCAAAGCCACGAGCCGAAGTCGAGTTATCTCACGGCCGTGGATCCCCTGCCCGCCGGTGTTTGGTCGCATGTCGCGGCGACGGGGGCATGGCGGAACGGGACCTGGACGCTGAAGATCTACGTCGGCGCCGTGCTGGTCGACACCGTGCGGAACGTCAAGCTGCAACCACCGTCGAAGTCGACCTCGCCGTCGCTGGCGATCGGCGCGGCGATCGGCCCGCACGTCAGCATGTTCGGCGCGCTGTCGGATGTGCGTTTCTGGTCCTTCGCCAGGACGGCCGCGGAATTGCGCCAGACGAACACCGCCGCGCTGACCGGAAGCGAACCGGGGCTGGAGGGCGCCTGGTCCTTGGCCGAGGGGCACACCACCGCCAAGTCGGTCTTCGCCAACCACGCGACCGCGACCGGGTCCGCGCTCGACGCGCAACTGAAGCTCGCCAGATCCCAAGCGGTCGGTGCCAGCGATGACGACCCGTTCCTCGGCATCGTCGCCGGCGTCGGCGGGACGGCGCCAGTGCGCGCCCGGGCGCGCCTGCGGCCCGGCGAGTGGAACCATGTGGCTGTCAGCTATCAGGCGGCCGGAGCCCTGAAACTGAACCTCCCGGCCGCAGCCTCGGCTCCGCCGGCCTACGGCGTCTGCCCCGAACCCGGCGACCTCGCGTTCGACGGCCAGTTCAGCATCGACTGTTGGGTGCAGGGGGCAGGCTCCACTGGTCTGGAGCAGACGATCCTCGCGCAGTGGGGAGAATCCGGAAAGGACCAGTCGTTCCGGCTCGCGCTGGACTCCGACGGGCATCCGTTCTGCACGGCCGGATTCGCCGACCCGGCGAGTGGCGACCGGAGCAGGCTGACCGTGCGGAGTAGCGCGTCCGTCCTGACCGGCCCGGCCGTCCACATCGCCGTGACGCTGACTTCGGCTCAGGTCAAGGCGGGCCTGCGGTGCACGCTCACGATCTACGTCGACGGTTTCGAGAACGGAACGGCGCAGACGACACTGAGTGGCGCGAAAACCGTGACGTCCGTCGATTCCTCGGCACCACTGACACTCGGCATCGGCACTCCGCCGTCGAAGGCGGGCCGGGTGGCCTTGGAAGCGCAAGCGCGCTTCACCGGTGCCTTGGGCGGACTGCGATTCTGGTCGGCAGGCTTGTCGGCGGCCCAGGTGCGGTCGGTGCTGCGGCGCAATCAAGCCGCCGACACCGACCACGGCGTGGTTTCGGCGTGGTGGTTCACCGAAGGTTCCGGCAATGTCGCCGCGGATTCGGTGAACGACAACGACTTCCTGCTCACCGACACGGATCTGTGGGGTGTGCTCCAGAACGTCGGCCGGTACCGGTGCTACCACGACGGCCTGCCGATCGGGTCGGTGCTGCCGGCGGGCGAAGTCGACGGCTATCTCGGGTACGACCAATGCACCTTCGGCGCCTACCAACAGAGCGCGGGAAAGTTCCAGGACACCCTCACCGGATCGCTGGCCGAAGTACGGATCTGGCGCTCCGCGCGCACCCGTTCCCAGATCACGTCCACCCTGTTCCGGAAGCTGAAGGGCGACGAAACCGACCTGGCGGGCTACTGGTCACTGGACAAGACCAGCGCGGACCTGACCGGCCAAGGCGCGAACGGGCATCCCATCGGCTCACCCGGCTATGTCGCCTCCACCGCGCCTGTCGCGAACGAGGGTCCTCAGCTCACCAACGTCTACCAAGGTCCGCGGACCCGGTTCCAGCGCCCGCTTTCCGGCAAGGCCGCAGTCGTCGAATACCCGGAGATGGAGACCCACGGGGACGGCACGCCCTACGCGGTGATGCGTCGTGCCTATTTCTTCGAGGACACCGCGCTCACGTTGTCCACCGGTTACGGCATGGGCGAGACGGATCTGGTGTACCTGGGCCAGATCCAGACCCGGCCCACGCTGATCGGGTACATCGAGGGCGCGCCGCCCGTGCCCAGCGAAAACCTGTCCCGCCCGCTCTACGACAGCCCGTTCGGCTACAACTCCTATCAGGACGCGTCCACGGTCACCGTCCGGTCCGAGGAGAGCACGTCGGTCGAGTTCACGTCGTCGGACTACAAAACCGCGGTGAAGATGGAGATCGACACGAAAGCCGGGGTCGCCGCGAAATGGGCGGACAGCGCGTCCGTGCTGGCGTGGACGCATCTGCTCACCGCCGGTACCGGGAAGATCGGCGCCCGGCACAAGTCGAACCTGGAAACCGCCCGCCAGCGGGACGAAACGTACCTCTCCGCGTGGACCCGCACCACGACGGACACCTTGGGGCTGCGGGGAATGTGGGAACAGGCGCGGCCGGACCGGTCGGACTACCTCAACCCGGTGGTCGGCCGCCGCTACCAGCCGCTGAACCTCGGGTACGCCATCGTCGAGTCGATGACGGCCGATCTGTACGCGATGCGACTGCACTCCACCGGGGCGATGGTCGGCAAGGTGGTGCTCCCCGATCTGGGCATTCCGCCGGACCGCAACATCCTCACCTTCCAGATCGACCCGCGTTACGTGAAGAACGGGACGCTGGACGGGAAGGTCGGCCTGGTCAACGACCCCGACTTCCCGCGCGCCGACGTCGGCAGAGGCAGCTACTTCAAACCGGACGAGGCCTACCGGCTGGCCGCGAAGATAGCGAAGTCCGACGCGGCCATGCGGAGCAGGTACAACCAGTTCAGGGCGGCGAGCCTCGGCGAGAAAGGCAGCGCCGACCTGGACGGGATCAAGAACGAGCAGTTCTACGACTTCGGCGGAGACGTCCCGACCCGCGGCATCGCCAACCGGTACGTCTGGACGGCGTCCGGCGGCCTGCACACCGAAACTGAGCAGTTCTCCTCCGCCCACGAACGCGTCTACACGGGATTCAGCGACTACACGCATCTGACCGGCCTCACCGGCGAGATCACCTTCACCGCCCAATTCGGTCTGTACGGCGCGATCGACGCGTTGTTCGGCGGACACGTCAAAGTCCAGGTCGGCAAGTCGGAGAACGAGTCGCGAGGCTTCTCGCTGGCGGTGACCTGCCCTGGCGATCCGATGCTGCAGGGCTACCACGCGGAGACCGGCTACACCCCGGATTACTGCCCCGGCAAGGTCGACGCCTACCGGTTCATGTCGATCTACCTGCCGCCTTCGGCGGACAATGGTGACACGTTCCACGATCAGGTGGTCGACAAGCAATGGCTGACCTCCAGTAGCGACCCGGACGCGGTGGCCCTGCGCAACGTCCAGCTGACCGGGCAGGGCGCGTGGCGGCTGCTGCACCGGGTCACCTACGTCAGCCGGGTACCGCCGCAGTTCGACACCAATCCGGACCAGACGGTCGCCCACGAGCCCGCGCAGGTGATCGACCTGGCCGACAACCCGCTGCTGATCGAACTGGTCGAAGACGAGGTGCCCGCCGAGCACCCCTCCCCCGCCGACATCGGGAACGGGGTGGCGAACGTTCTGGCGCCGCTGGACGGCCACACGGCATCGAAACTCGGCGATCTCGTGCCGTGGTGGGCGGCGTTCCTCGCCGCCACCCGCCTCGCGAAGCCGGATCCCGCGAAAGTGGCGCTGCTGAACCGGATCCTGACCGACACGGTGGCGTACTTCCAAGCCGGATACGCCTCCGGTTTGCTGCCGCGGCCGGAAACCAGGCGCGACGGGCACCTCGTTCCGGCGCCACGGACTTCGGAGAGTCTGAGCGCATCGGTGCCTGTCGGGGCCGGAGATGGGTCTCCGGTCTCATGATCCTGAAGGCCCACTTCGTTGCGCCTGGCGCAAGGAAGTGGGCCTTCAGGTGGTAGCTCGCTCAGGCCGTCGAACTGCCCCTTCCGGTACGGTAGCCCCCGTTCGCGGCGATGTTGATGTCACCTATACACGTCCATAATGGAGTCTGGAAAAGCACGACGGCTCTGATTCGGGCTATTTCCTCGCGGCATGATTTTCCTTTACAGCGTTCCGGCGATGGCCATGCGACACATGCCTAGCTCGACCCGCATCACGAGCCCGAATTTTTCTCCATTCCTCACTCAATGGTTCCGGATCGCTTCCCGTGTGAGGAGGATGGTCTGCGCGGGTGAAATGCCGCGCGGCCCGGCCGGGGACGGCTGTCCGAAGCTCACCATCGGCGGCGAGCGTCGTGGATCGCTGTTCCAGCATGCGTCTGGGCGGGGGCTGGCTGTCCCTGGGCGAGGCCGTGCTCGTAGGCGTAGATCACGGCGTGCACGCGAGTGCGCAGGCCGAGCTTGGTGAGGATGCGTGCCACATGTGTTTTCACGGTGCCCTCCTCGATGGTCAGGGCGGCGGCGATCTCACCGTTGCTCAGGCCGCGGACGACGTGCGTCAGCACCTCGTGTTCGCGTGGGGTGAGCTGGTCGTGCGGGCGTGCCGCGGGCCGGGGCGACAGCTGAGCGAAACGGGCGATGAGCCGCCCGGTCACCTTCGGGTCGATCAGGCCGCGTCCCGCATACAGGTTGCGCACGGCGTCCAGCAGGAGGGCGGGATCGCTGTCCTTGAGCAGAAAGCCGGCGGCTCCGGCGGCCAATGCGCCGAAGAGGTACTCGTCGAGGTCGAACGTGGTCAACGCGAGGACCTTCGCAGGAGACTCGGCCGCGGCCAAGCGGGTGATCGCGGCGATGCCGTCGCCGCGCGGCATCCGCAGGTCCATCACGACCACGTCGGGGCGTCGGGTCAGCGCCAGGTGGACCGCGTCGGCGCCGTTGGCCGCCGCACCGACCACTTCGATATCCGGTTCGCCTTCGAGGACCATTCGCAGTGCTTCCCGCACCGCGTCCTGGTCGTCGGCGACGAGCACACGGATCGTCATTGCGTCGTCCCTCCTGCGGGTAGTTCGGCCCGTACCCGCCATCCGCCACGCGGCTGATCGGGGCCGATCGTGAGGCTGCCGCCGGCCACGCGCACCCGTTCCCTCATGCCCCGGATGCCCTGGCCCTCCAGGTGCGGCCGGGCGACGTGCGGGCCGTTGTCGGAGACGGTGACGACGAGGCGGTCCCGGTCTCGGTGCAGCTCGACGTCGATTTCGACGGCCCCCGAGTGCTTGGCGGCGTTGGTCAAGGCCTCTTGCACCACCCGGTACGCGGTGTGGTCCACGGCGGGCGGCAGTGGGGACGAGGCCCCGGACCGTCGCACCGTGATGCGACGGTCCGGGGCGGAAAGCCGTTCGGTCAGCTCGTTCAGGGCCGCCAGCCCGGCACCGGGCTGGACGTCCCGCAACGCGGTCAGCAGATTCCGCACCTCGGTCAACGCGGACAGCGAAAGCTCGGCGATGGTGCCCAACGTCCGGTCGGCGACCGGTGACGCGCCGTCCATGGCCCGGCGAGTGGCCGTGGCCTGCAGCCGGATCGCGGTGAGATGGTGGCCGACGCTGTCGTGCACGTCGCGCGCGAGCTGTGCCCGTTCCTCGGCGAGCACCCGGTCTGCTTCCGCGCGCTGCACCCGCAGCGTCTGGTCGGCGCGCTCCCGGTGCAGGCGCAGTGCGTAGCCGGTCGCCACCGGCGCGACACCCATGACGAACAGGTCGGTGATCGTGAAGATCTGCACCGGGTCTCCCGCGATGACCGCACTGACCAGTACCCAGCACGCGCACACCGCCAGCACCAGCCCCGGACCCCGGTCACGGTGGTACACGGCCGCGCAGAAAGTGCCCATCGTGACCAGCATCCCCGGCCAGGAAGGCAGGAAGCCGAGACCGCCGAGCCCCACGACCGCGGACAGCACCGCGCTCGTCAACGGCAGCACGCGCCGCAGCAGCAACGGCAGGCTGACGCAGAGGCTCGACCCGAGCAGGACCAGAAGGTCCACCGGTGGTTGCCCTCGCGCCTCCCAGCACGTCAGCAGCACCAGCAGCGCCGTGACGCTCAGGATCAGCAGGACTTCCCGCAGGTATCGCATGACACCATCGTCTACGCGGCGCCACACGCCGTGCCGTCGGGCGGCAGTGCGCCGGTGGTCAGGTAGCGGTGCACGTGCGCCCGGACGCACGGGTGCCCGCCGAGGTACAAGGCGTGGCCACCCTGCACCGGGAGGTAGTACGCGTCGCCGAGCCGCGCCGTCACGCGCCGCGCGTCCCGTGGCGGTGTCGTGGCGTCGTACTCGCCACTGGCCACGAGAATCGGCGGGAGCACCCGGACGTGCAGCGGGTACGGCGGATAGGTTCCGGTCCCGGCCAGTCCGGCGCAGTGGTAGGCCATCGGCCACGTCTGGACCCACCCGATGTGCGGCGTGATCTCGCGCAGCCGCGCTTCCCACGACTTGAGTACCCGATAGTCGGAGGGGTACGGGAAGTCGGCGCAGAAGCTGATCCGGGACAGGTCGGGGTCTGGGTGGCCCGGCGGCTGCGCGGCGAACAGCGTGGCGTCGCCCGCGTGTGCTTCGGCGATGGACCGGGCCAGGCGTGACCACTCCTGCGCGAACCCCGGATTGGTGCGCGAAACGATCAGGGAGAGGTTGGCGGTCGTCCCCGCACCGGGAGCGGGGATCGGCTCACGCGCGGCGCGGGCGAGCACTTCGTCCCAAGTGGTGAGGACGTCACGGCCGTGCAGCGCACAGGTCGGTTCCGCGGCGCACCACTCGGCGAACCGGACCATGTTGCGCTCCATGGTCTGCGCGCGCGGCACCAGCCAGTCGACCCAGGAACGGTTGGTGTGGTCCAGCACGCTGTCCAAGTACATCCGGCCGATGCGCCAGGGGAAGAGCCGCGCGTAAGCCTGGGCGTAGACCGTGCCGTAGGAGTTGCCATAATAGTTCAGTTTCGGCTGGCCCAGCGCGGCACGCAGCGCGTCCATGTCGTGGGCCGCCTGCCAGGAATCGAGGTTGCCCGCCAACGGCCCGGCCGTCTGGCCGCAGTCGGTTCCGAATTCGCGATTCGCCGCGCGGTACCGTTCGTAGGCGGCTTGGCCAGGGGACGCCCACTCCAAGTTCTCCGGCAGCGGCGCGGGGTAAGGGCACTTGATCCCGCCGCTCTCCTCGAACCCACGCGGGTCGAAGACGACGACGTCGAACCATCGGGTCAGGTCGGTGAACGCGCTTTTCGCGATGCGCAGCACCGAGATCTGCTGCGCGGGCCCACCGAGGTTGACCAGCAGCACGCCCTTCTTCGCGGCCTGGTCCTGTGCGGGCAGCCGCGCGACGCCGAGCTCGACGCGCGTGCCGGACGGTGCGGCCCAGTCCACCGGCACGGTGATCGAGCCGCACTGCAACCCGTCACCGCAGTCCGCCCACGACAACCCGCTTCCGGTGGCCTCTGCGACGGCAGGCGCGGCGGTGAGCGCGGTGAGCAGACAGACCGTGCTCGCCAAGCCCTTGATCGTTTTTCTCATGCGTCCAGGGTGCTCGCCGAGCACGGCGCGGCGCGTCTGTCTTTCGGCAGACATCGGCAGTGCGATTCCCGCCGATGGAGCCGTCGTGGAGCTGGTGGTGACCCGCAGCCGGGCGCAGGCCAGTACCCGCGGGCACCGGCACCAGGGCCGCGATCAACCGCCGACCAAGCAGAACAACTCCGCGACACTCTCGCCTCCGCCGGACTCCTCGGCGACGAATGCCCACCCCGCTCCCCCTCACCGCCCAACGCGATGACCGAGCACGATAGTCGTAGCGCCGAAAACGCGACATATTCCGGGTGCGCCAACGCATCCTGTGGGGCCGGACAGGGTGTCCCAATATGCCGTAACCCTCGCATGCTGGGTTCATGGTCACTCTGGAGCTGCACCGGCAGAGAAACGCCGCCCCTCAACGAAAGCCCGAGGCGGATGCGGCTGCACAGGCAGAACTGCGGCGGCGGCGGCCGATTACGGCAGCGTGGCCGATGTCAGGCGGAGCCCACGCAGGCCTCGGACCACTTCGTGTCCGGGCGCTTTGCTCGCGAGGCGCCACCGGCGTTCGGGTGCGGGTCCGGCGTTGATGCTCGTCGCACCGGCTGGGGTGTCGAGGGTGCAGCTTCACCGATGTCGGCGACGCGATAGCCCCGGTGTCGGTACCACCGCAGGACCGGCCGTCCCCCGCGTCGACCTTCGCGACGAACACCCGCACACCTTGATCACCGAGGTACCGCTCGGAATGGTCCAGCAGCGCAGTTCCCGCTCCGCTGCCACGCGCCCCCGCCTCGACAGCCGAGATCTCGATCTCGGCGACAGACTTGGCGAGCCATTTCCTGTGCTCGCTGTGATGCGACAGTGCGCCGAAACACCAGCCCAGGCAGCCGGGTAGTCCGGGGAACTCGCCCCGGCCACCGGACAGGTCGAGAGCCGCTTGCAGAGCCCCGCCTTCCGCGGGCGCGGGCACTGCCGCCCGGCCGCGTAGCCGGCTCAGACGCACTGACCGGGGATATTGATCGACACCTCGAACATCAATGGATATAAGATGTCCACTATGAAGATGGGCAAGGGAGTCGAGGCAGCGCTTCACTGCTGCCTGATCATGTACTGGCTGGACGGCCGGCCCGTGACGTCGGCGCAGCTCGCCGAATTCTTCGACCTGCCACCGGCGTATCTGCAGAAGACCCTGCGCATGCTGGTCAGCGACGGGATCGCCGAGGCCGTTCGTGGCCAGTCCGGCGGGTTCACCCTTACCCGCTCCGGCACCTCGATCTCCCTCATGAACGTCGTTGCCGCGATCGAGGGCCGCGACCCGGCCTTCCGGTGCGAGGAAATCCGTCGCGCCGGACGTTCCGGCCAGCTTGGGCCCCGCTCGGGTGAGTGCGCGATCTCGCAGGCCATGAACCGCGCCGAGTTGGCCTACCGGGCCGCGCTGGCGGCGGAGAATATCGCCGACCTCGCCCAGCAGGCCGGGTCAACAGTGCGCGACCGCACCCTGAACGCCTTTTCCTGACCGGCCGCCCTGCTCACTGCGCATGCAGGCGCACCCATGAAAGGATTGTGGACATTGAATATCCGTAATTACGAGGGTTGGTGGTTTCGGTTGCTGCCCTTGCTCGTCGCGACGATCGCGGTGGGAACTGACGCCTGGGTCGTCGCCGGATTCCTTCCCGCGTTGGCACGCGACATGGCCGTGACCACGAGTGCGGCGGGGCTGTCAGTGACCGTGTTCGCCGTCGCCTACGCGCTGGGCGCGCCGCTCTTGGCCGCATTGACGAGCACTGTCCCACCCCGTCGGGTAATCGCCGCTGCCTTGGCGGTCCTGGCTGTGGCGAACGTGCTGTGCGCGGTCAGCGACGGGTTCACGACGTTCTTGGCGGGACGGGTGCTGGCAGCGGCGGCCGCGTCGGTGGTCACGCCGTCGGCTGGGGTGCTTGCTACCCGAGTCTCCGGCGAGCAGCGTCGGGGACGTGCGTTGGCGCTGGTCATATCCGGGTTGACGATCGCGACGGCCGTCGGAGTGCCTGTCGGCAGCGCTGTCGCGACGGTGACGAGCTGGCGGACAGCCCTGTTCGCCGTTGGGGGACTGGCCGCCCTCGCCGCTGTGCTCATCGTGGCGACCGCACCCGATCCCGCTCCCGGAGCCCGACAGAGCATCCGGGACCGTCTCGCGCCACTAGGTCACTCACGCGTCCTGGTAATCCTCGCTCTGACCGTCCTGGGGATGGCTGCTGCCTATGTCCCGTACGCCTACGCCGCCCAGCTCCTGTCCACGGGCAACAGCGGATGGCTTGTCGCCGTCCTGGCCGCCTACGGGATCGGCGCCGTCGCGGGGTCGCTGGCAAGCGGGACGCTGACCGACAAGTTCGGACCCGATCGGACTCTCATGGGTGCATACACGCTGATGGCGACATCCTTCGCCACCTTGGCGTTCCACCCACCCGCCATCGCTGTGGTTGCGCTGGCCGCAGCGTGGGGTGCCGCCAGCTGGATGCAGACGCCCCCACAGCAGCACCGACTCCTCGCCGCAGCTCCACAGCACGGGACGGTGACGATCGGTGCGAACGCCTCGGCACTGTACGCCGGCATCGCCATCGGCAACGCCACCGGTGGCCTCCTGTTCACCCACGGCAGCATCCTGATGTGCCTTGTCGCAGCAGGCATCGCGGTGGGCGCACTCGCATGGAATCGCGCGCTGACGAAGCGCGCGGTCGCGAGCAAGGAAGCGATCGGTGCGGCAAAGTCCACCGGATAGCCACCGCCGGGAAGATGCCTGACCTGGCAGCTGCCGAGCTCCGCCATCGTGGATACGGCGACGCGCCGGGTTCCAGCAGGGACCAGGTTACCAACCTTAGCCGGCGGTGTCGTTGTCGTGGCGGCAGGGCCGGGAGCCGGCGCGCCAGGCGCTGCGCGAGCTTCTTGGCATACGCGGAAGAGACTGCGGGGTCGCCGGTAGCGATCGCGCAGTAGAGCTGGATGTCTTCGCCATCGGGGTCAGCCTGTCGGCGACCAGGGCATCGTAGAGTCGATCGGCGACGCGGCAGCAGTGCACGATCGATTAGGACCCGAGTGATAGCCGCACCGCCACGGCAACGCACCCACATGCCGCATAGAGCTCACCGGCAAACCCTGCGGCGTTCGCTGGCCGGTGATGCTCCTCGCCGACTCAGGCAAGGAGTCCGACGACGCGGTCAAGCACGAGCCCGAACTTTTCGACGTCGTCCAGCTCGATGTTCTCAGCGGCCGGCTCGTCGATGCCTGGGTACATGACGAGAACGTCCATCCAGCCACCGGCGTACAGCACAAACTCCGCTTCCACCCCGTCCCCGTGCACACGTACACCCAACGACCTCGGCCGACGCGCCTCGCTGCGAATCCGCAGAAGCGGCGCTGGCCACGAAACATCGTTGTCCGTCCAGGTGATCTCATCGGCCACCAACCCCAGCTCACGCCAGTCGCCACACCGGGCGGCCACCATCACGGCCGCCCGGTCGAGGTCAAGGTTGCTGAGGTCGATCCGGCGCTCCACAACGCCCACAGTAACGACGTTCAGCGCACTACGACCGAAACTGCCGGTCGCCCACAACCGGTGCCGAAGGCAGCGGAAATCCGCTCACGGCGTTGATCGACTGTTCGTGAACGCCGACTGTCCTCGTCGACCCCGGCTGGGCGACACCGCGATGGACGACCTCGCCCAGCAGTCCGGAAGCCGCCGCAGAGGCTGGTGACGTCCCCGGCCCACAGGAACCAGCTCTGGAGGGGAATCTGGCAAGGTCGCAGCAGGACGTCAGTTCTGATCTCATGGGGGGTATGACCCGGACGAGGCTTCCCTATCCCTCCGCTCAACCGGTGTACTCGGCGGCGCAGCTGTGGCGCGACCGGTGCCTGCTCGACGATCTCAGTCTCTTCGAGGACGACCGCGTTTCCACTCTGGAGAATGCGGAGATCCTGGTCCGTGACTACGTACACCAGCCGGACCTGGGCGCAGGCACGTTCCTCGGCAAGCTGAAGGGCCAGCTGGCAACGTCGTCACCAGGAGCCGTGCGGCTGGCCGCGGAACTGTTGTACGTGCACTTGCTGATCGCGCGTAGCTCCGCGATCGGCGGCCAGAAAAAGCTGGAACTGGTCCGCGGTGTACTCGGCTTTGTCGGCGGCGGCCACGATGTTCGCGAGGATCTCGCCCACACGCTCGACTCCGGTCTGATCAACCCCGGCCAGGGATACAACAACTACCGGTGGCGCCAGTATGCGTATCTGATCGAGGCAGTCGCGGCACTTAAGAGGCTGCCCGACCCGGACCGCCGCCGCGTGCTGGAGGAGCCTCGCGCGCTCGTTGAGCTTCTGGACGGTCTCGAGGACAACGGCGCGGCGATCCAGCGGTTCTCCCTGGAGCATCTGCTCTTCCCTGACGTGTTCGCCCCGGTCGTGAGCCGCGAACATCGCCAGAAGATCCAGGCAACCTGGCCCCATCTGGCTGGCCTAGCCTCCGAACCGGCGTCCTTCCGCGTCGCGTCTATAGCCCACGGTCTGACCCCGAACGGGCGCTGGGGCACTGACGAATTCGTCAACTTCTACCGGGCGCCCTACGTGTGGGACTGGGGCAAACCTAACGGCCGCTGGCGAGCCCTAGTCCTGTGGGGACAGCGGATGCAACGGTCGATCGACCTCGAGGGCCAGGAGCGCGATTACAAAATTGGTGGTGCCTCGGCAGTGCTGGCCGCCAGCACATCAAACGACACTTCCGCCCTCACGTTTCTCCGACAGCACAACCTGGTCGACTGGCGTACCGTGGACAGCTTCTTGCGCTGGCTCAACGAAGCCGAGGACGGCTGGGACATCCTCGGCGGCCTCTGGATAGACGCCGGTCCCGAGTCTGTGGACCAATTCCTCACCGACCTCCCCCGATCCGCTGCGGACGGCGCGGGGGCACGGCTCAGCCTGGCATCCGTGCTGCTGGGAGCGGACGACGTCAGCCATTACCCGCCATGGCGGGCGCGGGCGGTCGATCTCGCGTATCGCCTCACCGGCTATACCAAACCGGAGCCGGCCGCGACCGATGGCGAACGATACGAGGCTTTCCTGGTCTTCCTCGATCAGGTCATGGACGCGTTCCGCCGCCACGGCACCCCCCTGTCTGACCGGCTTGACGCACAATCGATCATCTGGGCGCTGACGAACTACGATCCTCCCGAGGCCTGGACAGAGGAGGAGACCGCGGCGTTCCGTGACTGGCGCCGCGGCACCGGTGCGATACCGCCCCAACTCCCTGCCACGCCGGACACAGGTGACGATGCCGGACAGGTCTCCGTCGAGGGTGAGCCTGACAGCCCGCTGAGTGAAGTCGCCGAGCACCTGCACCTGGACGAGGCGTTCCTCGACAAGGTCGTCGCTCTGCTGAAGGACAAGAAGCAGGTGATCTTCCAAGGCACCCCAGGCACCGGCAAAACCCACGTAGCCCGGAAACTCGCCGAATGGCTAGCTGGCTCAGCGGACCGGGTCCGGCTTGTGCAGTTCCACCCCACCTACTCCTACGAGGACTTCGTCGAGGGCTACCGCCCCCGCCAGGACGGAAACGGGTTCACCCTCATCCCGGGCCCGCTGCTCGCCATCGCTGAGCAGGCACGCAAGAATCCGGACCACGACCACGTCCTGATCATCGACGAGCTCAACCGCGCCAACGTCGCCCGCGTGTTCGGCGAGCTCTACTTCCTCTTGGAGTACCGCGATCAGTCCGCTCACTTGATCTACCGGCAGCAGCCGATCACGCTGCCGCCCAACCTGCTGCTGATCGCCACGATGAACACCGCGGACCGGTCGATCGCCCTGCTCGACAGCGCGCTGCGGCGCCGGTTCTACTTCGTGGACTTCGCTCCCGACGCCGAGCCCGTGGCCGGGGTACTCCGCCGCTACCTGGACAAGCACCAGCATGAGTACCGGTGGATCGCCGACGCTGTCGAGAGGGCCAACGAGAAGATCGCCGATCCGGACGCGGCCATCGGCCCGAGTCACTTCTTCCGGGACACACCGATCGACGATGCCTGGCTCGAGCTGATCTGGGAGCACGCCGTCCTTCCGACACTACGCGATCACTTCCACGGCCGGACGCACAAACTGGATGAGCTCTCGCTCGTGGCTTTGCGCAAGGAGGTGACAGGCGGCGCCGATGAGGACACTCCACTTTCATGAGTACCAGGAGCAGCGCGACGTGCCGCTCACGCCGGCCGAAGTCAGCGTCCTGCGCACGACGTTCAAATGTCTCGTCACCCGAACCGACAACGGTGACGGACAGTACAACGTGCGAGCCCAGGACCGGGTCGGCATGGTCATCGTCGGCGACACCGCGATCGTCGTGGCACCGAAGCTACCCATCGCCCGAGTGCTGTTCCTGATCACCTATGCCGTGGATCCCTCGTGGACGAGCGAGGCCGCGCTCGGCACCGCCGAATCCTTGACCGACGCCATGGCGGGGGTCTTCACGCACATGTGCGACCAGGCCGTCCGCACCGGCCTCCTCCGCGGATACCGCGACCATCACGAGCGACTCCACACCGTCCGTGGCCGCATCGACTTCGCCGAACAACTCCGGGTGTCCCCGGGACGTGACCTCCCGATCGCGGTGACCTACCAATCACACGACGAGGACATCCCCGAGAACCAGCTGCTGCGCACAGCACTCGACCTGCTGACGCAGGTCCCGATCAACTCGAACGACGTCCGCCGATCGATAGCCCGGCTACGGCGCATGTTCGAGTCGGTGACTCCGATCCCCCGCAACCTGTGGTCGTTACCGGTAGTCCGATGGACCCGGCTCAACGAGCACTACAGGCCGGCGGTCGAGCTCGCCCGGCTCATTCTCCTCGGCACGGAGCCCGAGCTCGCCCCAGGAAGGATCACCGTCCCCGGGTTCGCCGTCAGAATGACCGAGGTGTTCGAGAAGTTCGTCCGCACGAGCACGCGGCGGGCGCTCGGCCTGGACGAACACGACTTCCCCGCAGGCGCTGACTCGTCGGCGCTGCACCTCGACCACAGGCGAGTGCTGCATGTCCAGCCGGACTTGAGCCGCTGGGTCGACGGTCACTGCCGCTTCGTCGGCGAACTCAAATACCGCCTGGACACCGGCCGCGGCGACGCGCAACACCTCTACCAGACCCTGGCCTACGCGACCGCGGCCAACCTGCCCGACGCGACCCTCATCTACGCGGACGGCCCACATAACGGCACGACCCACGTCCTGCCTACCGCCGGAATCCGCATCCACGTCCGACACCTGGACCTGAACGTCGAACTCGGCCGGCTACTCGGCCAGATCGACGCGCTTGCGCATCACATCAACGAGCTCACCACTCTTCCCTGACCGCACTAGCACCCGTTACAGAGGACGAGGCCCGGTATCCGGGCGGGGCTGTAAATGCACTTGCTGCGCAACAGTTTCCGCTATGCCGGCCGTCAGCACTGGGACGCGATCGCCAAGGCCCTCAAACCGGTTTACACCGCGCCGACCCAGGCCGCCGCGCGCGAGCGGTTCGCCGAGTTCACCGAGACCTGGAGCGCCCGATATCCGGCGATCGTGTGGTTATGGGACAACGCGTGGGCCGAGTTCGTGCCGTTCCTCGCGTTCGATCCGGAGATCCGTCGGGTGATCTGCTCGACCAACGCGATCGAAACCGTCAACGCCCGCATCCGCCGCGCCGTGAAGGCCCGTGGCCACTTCCGCAGGCGAGCAAGCCGCGCTCAAATGCGTCTATATGGCGATCATGAGCCTCGACCCGACCGGCACCTTGTCGAACCGGTGAGGAAGACGTGACCGAGGGAGCCTCCGACACCATGCCCACCCCCCTCCGCGCGGGACACGAGCGCGATCCTGAGCGAATGACGTCAGCTGATCAAATCTCACTTTGGCTCGCTACGCTCGTACTGTCCCTGGAAGCTGTTGTGGCCGACTAGGCTCTGAGCCATCGATCTGGCGCGGGCAGTCGGCTGATCATCAGCCCTGCCCACCACAGCTCGCCCGCCGGGCGGGCTGGTTCTGCCTCAAGTACCCCTCGGTGGAGGGCGGGCGTCGCCCACCCTCCACCGACTCCGAAACATCGCCAGGATTTCGGAGTCGTGTACATCGGGCTTGATTTTCGGGCCGGAACCTCAGCTCTTGGTCAGGGTGCGGCCGAGAAGGGGCAATAGGCGGTCCCAGTGAAGCTGCAGTGCGGCGGGGTTGAAGGTATCGGTGTCGGACATGGTGAAGCCGTGGACGGTGCCGGGGTAGATCTCGGAGGTGTAGCCAACACCCGCCGCGTCCAGGGCCTTGTTGAGCTCGCCGAGGGTCTCGGGCGTCAAGTCGCTCTCGGCGTGACCGAAGTGCACCTCGGCTGTGAGCTTGGAGAGGGTGTCGGGTCCGTCGGCTCCCACCGGGCCGTGGAATGCGGCGAGTGCGGCTACCTGGCCGGGGTGGGCCGCGGCGGTGCGCGTCGCCAGGAGGCCGCCGATGCAGTAGCCGGTCGCCGCAACCGGTCCGGGGCTCACCTCGGGCTGGGCGGTGAGGAACTTGAGATAGGCGTCGGCGTCGCTCAGGACACGATCTGTCGTGTGCGCCTCGATCAAGGGCATCAGCTGAGCGAAGACCGCGGGCCGGACCTCTTCTCCGATGTGCTCGGGAAGTTCTATCACCGGTGCAGGGCCGTGTCGGTAGAAAAGGTTGGGGACCAGCACGTAGTACCCGTGCCCGGCCAGTTCGCTGGCCATCTGCCGCAGCACGGGCCGGATCCCGAAGCCGTCGGCGTACATCAGCACCCCCGGGTGCCGACCGCCACCGTCAGGGACAGAGGCGAACGCGTCGGCCTGGCCGTCCGCGGTGGGAATCTGCAGCATTTTGGTGGGCATGAATTCTCCTGTCGTGGTTGACGTGTCGAGCCTGTGATCAACAACGACAGAGGCGGAGCCCGCGCGGCCGCGCGAGATCCTCGATCCAGCAGCGGGCCGTCACCGGCCCGTGCGGCGCTCAGAGGAGCACCGGGTCACCAATCCGTGTGTGGCGCAATGCCGTCCCGGTAGTCATGGCTTACAACTTAGCCCACCGGATGAAGCCGATACCAGCCCATCAGGCCACAGTGCTGTTCGCGAGAATGATCTCGGTCGACCCCTCGGGATCCCTGAACCCGGTCGACGCGCTGCCCGTGGCAGGGATATTCACCTTGCGGCTGCACGCCCGTCACCGTACTTCGAAACACTCCGGACGTGGCCGAACCAGAGCCAGCCTTCCGGTCTGGTTCGGTCCTGTTCGTAGGCCTCCACTGTGAAAGGTCTCCGCCCAGGGCACGCGGCATTCGGTGTACGGCCGGTCCCAGGTCGGTCACGGCGTCGTCGTCGACATGTCCGGACACAACACGATCCACCTCTTGGCGCGGCGTTTCGGGTCGGTGACCACGGAGCCGACGTAAGCGACCTTGCGGCCGATCTGGACCAGCGAGCCTGCGCTTCCCGGTGGCGGGGCCGCGCAGGTCGAGGTGTTCGTGACCGTCAATCGCTCGCCGCGTTCGAGGATCTGTCGGCTTCGGCCTCGGCGCGAAACCCGGGGTCGGACATTCCTAGTAGTGGAGTCGGCTATTGCTACAACTGCTGGAATGCCACGTCGGCGCGGACCCCATCGTCGTCGACGCGGGCACGACCTGGCGCGACGTCCTCACGGCCGCGCTCCGCGCCGGCCGGTCCTCCCCGAGTACCTCGACCTGACGATCGGTGGCACCGTCACCGTCGGCAGCGTCGTCGATTACCCTTGGGGCCCGTCGGGAAACCGTCACACCGGCGTCAGAGCGACGATTCAGCCACTCCAGGCTTGGGCAGTGGACGGAAATGGAAGCCCTGTGTACCCGGTCCTTCACGTCCCGCCCGTCCCATTCCAGCAGAGTCCCGGCGTCAGGGACGCACTTGTCGTGATCGAGGCTCCCACAAGGCGGCTGACGATGATTTGCTGATTGAGCTGCCGATACCTCTTGCCTGTCTCGTACTTCATCCGCACGATGATCCGGAGCAGCCCGAGGCGCAGATCTTTGTTCACCACGGTGAGGACCCCTGCTGCACGTTTGCTGTTCTTCTCGTCCTGCCCCTTGTTCTCGACCGCCAGCTGGCCGCTCTTATTGAGGGAGTCAGGGATGCCCGCGAGCGCCTCCGTCTTCACCAGCCCTCCGACAGGTCGATCACCGCCGAGATGGCAGGCGCCAGGAAAGAGACAAGACGAGTTCAGGTGATGGTGATTTTGGCGTGGGGAATGCTTAGCCGGGCGTGCTTGAGGTCGGTGTTGACGACGGTCACGTCGGTCAGCGTGATGTAGGGCAGCACCAGTGGCGGAGGATGAGCCGGCGTGAAGTCGACCGGGATGCCGATGAGGCCCAGCAAGCTGAGGGTGCCGGTCAGGCGCAGGGTGAACAGTTCGACTGGGTCGCCGGTGGCGACCGAGACGCTTCCGGGTGGTGCGATGATGGTGCTGATGCGCCCGTCCACCAGTTCGCTGGTTTGGACAAGGCTGCCGATCTCGACACGGTGGGCGGTGAACTTGAGCACCTCGACCGTCGCGCCGCCCACCTCGGTGGTCCCTACGCCCAGATAGCTCAGTCCCCCCAGCCGCAGCACGGAAGCTTTCAGCATCCACACCCGCCCGGCAAGCGGCCTGTGCATGACGGTGGCGGTCGAGGTCCGAACTACTCGCTCCCCGTGTTCGGCCGGAGAAGAAGCCGCCGAAACCACGGTCAACGTGCCAAGGAGGAGCACCGCCATACCCGCGGCACGGAACCGCGGTGGCGGTGGGCCCGTTCCACCGTCCTGTTCGTGGTCCGGCTCGTCGGTCGTGGCCGGGCGAACCGGAGGTGCCCACGAAAGCGCCAACGCCCCGCCCACGAGCCCCAGCACGGTACCCACCAGGAAGCCGCCGAGGTTGGTGCTGACCAGAGCGACCAACGACACGAGGATCGCCGTGACCCCGGCGGCCACCCGGTACTGTGGCCTGCTCCACAGCGACCCCGCGCAGATCACGAGCAGGGCGGCGATCAGCGCCCCCGACATCCCGCCGATGGTCCCGATCGAGAGCACGAAGTCACCAAGGCGGAAGGAGGCGAACGGCGGAAGTCCGATCGCGACACCAGCCGGTATCAGGAACAGACCGGCCGCGAAGGGCCGCTGCCGCCGCCAGCCGCGGAAAGTCCGCCAACTTCCCTTGAGCCGCCCAGGCACGCCGCCCGTCATCGGACGGGCCGGCGTCGATGTGGCAGCGCAGGCGTGCCGGGCTCAGAAACATTCATTCTTACCGCTCCTCAAAGACAGTGAGAGGTTCTTCAGCCGCAGGGTCTGCGCGTTGGTGCTCCAGGCGATCTGCCGGAGACCGCCGATGGTCGCGGTGTCGGCCTGCAGCCCGAATGCCCCTGGCCGGCCTTTGGCGGATTCCGGGCCTTTGGAAAGCCGGGCGGCGTCGATGCCGATCTGGGTGTTGGTGAGCGTGAGGTCTCCCGTGAGCGAGGCGATGCCGATGACGATGTCGGTGGCGGCCATCCCGCCGGGTCCACCGGAGGTGAGCACCAGGGTGGTGTCACCGACCAAGGGGACCTTCGGCAGGAACACCGACTGGCAGAAGTTGTCGAGGGTCGCCTTCCGAAAGGCGCCGACGGCCACGACGTGGGCGTCGTCGGCGCCTCGGTCGACGTCGCCGTACTGGACGAACCCTTCACCCACCAGCTTGTCCGCGCTGACCTGGAACGCGCCGCCGGACACCGTGAACGACGCCGCGAGCGCGCCCTGTGACAGTCCGGTGATCAGCAGAGCCGCCACGGCGAGCGCTCCCCCGAACACTCCGGCGAACCGTGCCCACCGTGTTCCTCCCGTTGTTTCCGAGCGCTTCATGTCCTTGTCCTGCCTTCCTGGTCGGGTTCGAACTGGTTGTGTAAAAGACCGGCCGGCCTTGGAGTTCAGGCGTCTCGCCCGGCGTGGACATCGGCAAGGAACACTGAGCCCGGCGGGTTCCGGGTGCGCACCGTGACGGTGTCGCCCTGCGTGTCGACCCGGACGAAATACCGCTCGCCGGGCCGTTCGCGAGGAAAGGCGCTGCGCGCGTCCTCGGCAACGACCACCGCGGAGGGATGCGTCCGCGTCCGGCGGCCGACGTGGTCCTTGACCGCGATCTCCGCCAGGTGCTCCGAAGGACGCGCACCCTCGGGCAGCTCGTAGAGATCGGCCACGAAACCGGGAAGTTCCCCGGCTCTGGTGACGTCGGCGGCGGTCAGAGAGGTGACTCCCGATTCCGTGACCGACAGTCCGGCGTCCGCGCAGAAGCGCCGCTCGTGGACGAACGCCAACCTCTGCCGCGGGGACAGCGCACCCAGGCGTCCGATGGACACCAGCACCAGGACCAGGCACAGAGACACCGCTACGCGGCCGTCGACGATGAGCTGCAGGTCCACCTTCGGAAAGCGGTGCTCGTCGTCGGCGAACCCGGTGAACCGGGCTTCGACCCGGACCGTCCCGGATCGGGGCAGGGGCTCGAACAGCAGCAGTTCGTCGACCCGGTGAGGGAACGAAACCTGATCCTCGCCGATCAAGGGCGACCAGTGCCGGAGCCGGTGGTGCGGGATGACGTGCAGCGCACCGTCGAGCAGCCCTTGATGCAGCAGGCCCGGGGGCACGGTGCCCGCGCCCGCGTCCAGGGAACCCGACGCGCCGGTCGTGCCGACGTCGTACTCGACGAGGTAGTGGAAGGCCTCGCCGTGGAAGAGCCCATCCGAGAGGTAGGGATCCTCAGGCTGGGCGTCGGGCAGCGGATCGAACGGCCGCGGACGGCCGAGGGGACGTTCCCCCACCCGTACGTGCGCCGTCGCCACCGGCTCGAACCTGGACAGTCCCGATACCCCGGAGTTCCGCCAGGCGGACAGGGTGACCACCTGGTCGCCCCGTCGTTTCCCCGGCACCGTCGTGACCCGCGTCCGCATCGGCCCGTCGAAGGTCAGCCACCGGCTCAGCCGGACGTCGCGCAGCAGACTCACCGGAAGGCCGGACTGCTCCGCCGTACCGCGGGCGAGCAGGTCCACCACCGACATCATCGGCAGCACCGGGACCGTCCCCCAGGGACGGTGATCGCCGAGCCAGTGGTCGATGGCCGGATCGAGGACCTCCTCGGGCACGGCGTCTTCCGCGGCGGCCACGGCCCGCATCCCGATCCGCGGCAGGTGGTAGATGCGGCGGCCGTCGACCCACAGCCACGCCGTTCCGAGCGCGTGGACACCACGCTCGTCGTCACCGGCTTCGGTGATTTCGAGTTCGACGGTGACCACATCGTCGGCGGGCACCACCTGGCCGCGGTACTTCCAGCTGAGCGGGCTGCCGAGCATGACCGGTTCGAAGCGTGCGCCGGGCAGGTGCGCAATGCGCCCGGACACCACCAGGTAGTGCTGCAACAGCCGGCAGACGGCTTCCACGCCCAGGGACCCGGGCTGCACCGGATCCTGGAAGAAGTGTGCCCGGAAGTACCACTCGCCGGGGTCGATGTCCTTTTCCCCGCGAAGCCGCCCGAGTCCCGCCGCACCGCCGTCCGGCCAGTACCCGGTGATCCGGTCCAGCATCCTGAGCATCGGCCCTGGCGGATCGAGAGCGGTGCGGTCCGTCTTCTCCGCCGCCCGAAGGTCCAGCACGGGACCGCCGGAAGCGGCCGGCCAGACGTCTTCCTCCGCCGACGGCGGCAGCCCGACCTGATCGACGAAGGCGGCCGGCGGGAAGAAGCCGAACGTGGTCCGGAGGGTGAACAGGGGCATACCGTCGGCGGTGCATTCGACCGCGAACTGCTCGATGATGATCCCGTTGTGCTCGGCCACCGAGAGAAGTTCCACCTCCGTGCGCAGCACCTGCGGGCCAGGCCGCACTTCGCCGAGCACGGTGCCCTCCCCGTCGAGGTTTCGGAACAGCAGGTCGTCGGCGCTGTGACCGATACCTCCGGTGTAGGCCGCCAGCCAGCCGCACGGCTGCAGGAGGACCTCCATCAGCGCGGCGAAGGGCATGGTGGGCGTGTTGTTCTGCTCGAAGAACCAGGCCTCGGCGGGCACGTCGTACTCCGCGGTGATCCGGCCGCCCGGGCGCGCCGAGCCGAAGGTCCCCTCGATCGAGACCACCCTGCTGATGAAGTGGTACGGCGGGCCGGGCAGGCGCGGGCAGCGGTGAACGCCGTCGAACGCGGCGAACTGCGGTCCGAAGGCCGCCGAGGGACGGCCCCAGGCCGAGGCCAGCATCGAGGCCAGGTCGGCGCGGACGCCGTCGACCAGCGCCACCTCACGGCTGTCGTCCTGCCCGGTCAGGCCGCCGAGAGCCGGCAGCGGTACCGGGTCACCGGTGGTCTGCTGGCGGTGCGGGCCCAGATGGCGCCAGTGCTCCAAGGGCCAGTCGGGGACCAGCCGGAGCCCGACCCGGGCGGCGTGGAAGGCCGGGACACCGTCGACAGTGCACAGCAGATCGGCGATCAGGGTGGGCTGGGGGCCGGCCACCACCGAGACGACGAACACCTCGTAGGTGAGCAGATGCGACTCCGGTGTCGCTTGTCCTCGGCACAGCATCGGGCTCGGCCGTCCCGGTACCGGTTCGAACCGCCAGCCGTCCCGGTCCACGGTGTGGCCGAGGGCGGCGAGGTAGAACGCCATCGCCTGGATGCCGCCCTCCAGCATGAGGGTGCCGGGCATGCACGGGTCGTTGTGGAAATGCCCGGCGAAGAACCATTCGTCCCCGGTGATCGCCGTCCGGGCACTTAGGTAGCCCCGCCCCCACGGGCCGCCCGCAGGAGCGAATTCCGTGACCTCGTCCAGGAGCAGCAAGCTGTCGTCGGCGATGCGCGGGGTTCGCACGTGGCTGCGGGTGGCCCGCCAGCCGGGGCCGAAGCACGCCTCCGGGCGGCCGGCGGCGAACGCCCGGACGGCGTCCGCGTCGAAGGATGCCGGTGCCCCGGTGATCGCCGGAGGCTCCACCGGCGCGTCCTCCGGTGAATGGGTGGCGGGATCCCACCGCACCCCCGCGCTGGCCGCGAGTTCGCGGTCGGTGAAGAAGCCTGCCTGGCCCCCGCGCACGGTCAGCCGGAGCTCGTCGCCGACGTGGCAGTCGTAGTGGAAGAACATGAGACGGACACCGTTGTGTTCGGCGTGCCCGTCGACGTGGATCTCGTAACGCAGCGTCTCCCCCGGCCGGGGTGGTTCGCCGTGGTAGGTCAGTTCGCAGCCGAGCAGCCGGTAGACCCGGTCCTCCCCGATCTCGAGGTCGACGCCCATCCAGCTGATCAGCAGCAGGTCCGCCTGTCCGGCTTCGACCAGTACACCGGCGGGCATCCGCCCGGCCGGGTCGAGATACCAGCTGCCGAGGGTGACGTCGGTTTCGGTGTGGATGACGCCGGAGCCCAGTACCGCAGGCGGGGCGTCGATCGCGGTGACCCGGTCCACCAGCAGCATGGGCGGCGCGGGGAGCCTGGTCTGCCGCCGCTTGGCGTCCTGTGCCGCGAATCGCGGCCCGAACAGCTCCGAGATCCGGCCGGTGGCCAGGTACTCCAGTTGCTCCCGTCCTAAGCGTGGCCCGGTGCGGGGCTCGGGGGCCGGCGCGGGAACGGACGGGGCAGGCGAGAGCACGGGGGTGACGGCCGCGGCTGGCGACGAGCTGATCAGCGTCTGGAGGCGCTGACGGGTCTGCAGGAACGCGGTGTGCGCCGCGCCCAGCCGCTCCAGGAAGTGCCGGTGCCCGGCACTCACCCGATCGCGGTGCGCGACCGCGACCAAGGCACGGCCAGGTGCCGGAACCGGCACTGCCGCGGGCCGCGCCGGATTGGGGCGCGACGGCGCTTCCGGCAGCGGGACGGGAGCCGGGGGCAGCTGGGGGGCGCGGCTCAGGACCGCAGGCCCGAGGGCCTGGGGCGGGTGCACCGGCGGTGGGTGCGCGGGCAGCGCCACGGTGGCCCCCACAGGCCGGGCCACCGGCGCCGCGTCCGCGAGGGCGGAGAACAGGGCCGCGTGCTCGATGGGCACACCGGCAGCGACCAGTTCCGCCACCGCGGAGCACAGCTGTCGCAGAGCGGAGCCGTTCGCGGCGTCGAGCGCGACCGCCAGGTGATCGTGTGCGCCGAGGGTGCGCCGGATCCACCCGGTGCACAGACCGCGCGGGCCGTGTTCGACGAAGACCCGGACGCCGTCCGCGTACGCCCGTTTCACGGTTCCGGCGAAGTCCACCATTTGGGTGGCCTGGTCCATCATCGCCTTGGCCGCGTGCTCGGTCGTCGGCGTGTACGGCTCGGTGGTGACCCCGTTGTAGAACCGCACTCCGGACACCGGTCCGACCGGGCGGTGGTGGAAGTCCCACCACTGCTGAGCGACTTCGGCCACTTCCGGAGCATGGGCGGCGAGGTCGTAGCCGATGCGCACGGCCACTTTCGCGCCGAAGCGCGAAAGCCATGCCTCACAAGCGTTCTCTTCACCGCCCACGACGCAGACGTCGGGCGCGTTGACGGCCATCAGATGAACGGCCCGTTCACCGGTCAGCGCCGCCCGGACCGCTCCGGCGGGGGCGTGCACGAGGTGATTGACCCACCGCTTCCCCGCGATGCCGTGCCGGGCCCAGAACCGCCGCACCCCGCGGAACTCACCCGCAACCTCGCGGGTGAACAGGTCGGCCGCCAGCACGTCCCGGTGCACGCGCGCGGAGTCCGGCCACACTCCCTGAGCGATCAGCGCGGTGGATTCGCCGGACGAGTAGCCGAGCACCGCGTCCGGGGTGAGCCCCAGCAGCTCGGTGCTGACTTCGGTGTGCAGCAAGGCGAGCCGGGAGACCGTGACGATCTGGTCGATGGCGCGGGTCGGCCCTGGCGCGGGCTCGGTGACGGGAAAGACCCCCGTCCGCCGGAAGATCCGGTCCACCAGGCCGGGCAGCGCCAAGGCCAGCTCCCCGCCCATGCCGTCATAGGCCGCGGAACCGTTGGTGTAGACGAAACCGACTTCGCCTCCCAAAGGCGCGTCGCGATAGGCGGTCGCAGAGGGCCGCAGACCGCCGTTGTCGAGCCAGTCACAGGCACGCCGGAGGACGGCTTCGCGGGTGTCGTCGTGGACCACCACGGCCAGCCGGGCAGGTCCGGTATCCGATTCGACCCCGGCCCGGGCCGCCGCCGACACGCCGGCCCGGTCCCGGCCGGAGAACACCAGCAACCGGGGTGCGGCCAGGACCGACCACGCGCCGGGCGAGCCCGCTCGCACCGACACCGCCCGGGGCGGTGCGCCCAGCGGGGCGACGGTGATCCGCGCGGTCCGCAGATCCGGGCGCGGAAGCCCCCGGCGGCCGCGACCGGGGATCACCCGGTGACGCATCGCGGTGACTGCCGTCGCCAGAGCCAGCAGTCCGGTGGCCGCGTGCGGCCTGCCGAACAGCTCCGCCGGATCGAAGTGGGGCGCGCCGGTTGCGGGCAGGTCGCCCACCACCAGATCCGGACGGTCGCCGTCGTCCCCCAGCACGGCGAGCACCGCGGAGCCGTCACGACGGGCGTCGGCCAGCCGCTTGAGCACCACGACGACCGCCGCGTCACCGGGTCGGTCCGGGCGTCCCAGCCCGATGTCGGCGGCCCGGTGGCCGGCCTCGTGGGCGAGGTCCGCCGCGCCGACGACGGCCGCGTCCACCTCACCGTTCCGCAGGGCGGCGACGGCCAGATCGAGGGCCACCAGTCCGGAAGCTTCCTCGGCGGAGACGGTGTAACCGGGACCACGCAGGTCGAGCTGGACGTTGAGCCGGCTGGCGATGAGGTTGGGCATCGAGCCGGTCGTCTGCGCCGCGGTGATCGCTTCGCCTGCTCGACCGGGGGCGCCGAGCCCTTCGGCCGCGCTCTGCCGCCGATCGCTCATCCGCCAGCGCACGCCGTGCCTGGCCGTCCCCAGGTCACCGCCCAGGCCGACCACCACAGCGGTCCGCTCCCCCGGCAGGTCCTGCCCCGCCACCGCTTCCCGTGCGGTCTCCAGCATCAGCACCTGCTGCCCGAGGGCGTGCCCCAAATCCGCCGGCGGGAATCGCAGGCCCGGCAGGTCGACCGCGACGGCGGCGCACGGGCCGTCCGCCGGCTCGCCCTCGAGCACAGCCCGGCGGAACGCATCGGTGTCCGCGCGGTCACCCACCCGGACGGCCAGCCCCACGACGGCGACCTCCGCCCGGGCACCCTCGTCGTCCCGCCGGAAGCCCGCGTCCGTGGGCAGGGGTGCCCACCCGGGATCACCGGCCACGTCCCCTTCGTCGACGACCAGATGCGCGTCGGCACCGCCGAAGCCGAATGCGCTGACAGCCGCCCGCCGGGGCGAAGGCCACTCTTCGGCCTCGCGCAGGAGCCGCAGCACCGTGCCGTCCAAGGCGTCGATGTGCCGGTCGGCGTGCAGGGTGGGCGGCCGCACACCCGCCTCGAAGGCCCCGAGGACCTTGAGCAGCCCGGCGATCCCCGCGGTCGTCAGCGTGTGCCCCAGATTCGACTTGACCGAGCCGATGGGCAGGTCGGTGCGGTCCCGGAAGACGTGCGCCATCGCGCGCGCCTCCACCGCGTCCCCGACCGGCGTGCCCGTCGCGTGGCACTCCACCAGCGACACCGTGTCCGGCGCGACCCCCGCGTCCTGGTACGCCAGTCCCATCGCCCGCTCCTGACCGCCGCGCGCGGGTCCGAGCAGGCCGCCCTCGGCGCCGTCGTTGGACAGGCCGATCCCGCGGATCACGCCCAGCACCGGTATCCCCGCCGAGCGGGCGTCCGCCAGGCGCATCAGCGCGACGATCCCCGCTCCCTCGGCCGGCACCAGCCCGTCGGCTTCGCGGTGGAACGGGCGGCTGCGGCCGGTGGGGCTGAGCGCGGACAGCGCGTGGAAACCGCGGTGGATGAACAGGCTGTCGGCGTGGTTGACGCCGCCGGCGAGCATCAGGTCGGTTTCTGCTCGCCGCAGCCGGTCACAGGCCAGTTTGATCGCGTACAACGATGAAGCACAGGCGGCGTCGAGCGCGAACCCACCGAGGCCGAGCCCGAGCGCCTTGGCGGCGAACTGCGCGGGCAGTCCGGAGAAGAACCTGTTCCGGGGGTCGGTCCGGGCGGAAGGCGCTGTCCCGATCGGGATTTGCCAGACTTCCGCGGCCCAGCGCACCGCCGCGGGGCTCGGATACGACTGGTTGCCCACGACCAAGGCGGCCCGGTCCAACGAGGACTCGACCGCCCCGCATTCGCGCAGAGCTTCCCGTGCGGCGTGCATCAGCCAGCGGAAGACCGGGTCCAGTGGCTCGATCTCCCCCGGCGGCACCCGGAAGCCGCGGCTGTCGAACACCGTTTCGAACCCGGTGACGAATCCTCCCGTTCCCCGCGCCGGTTCCTCTTCCGGTGGCAGGTTCCAGCGTCCTGGCGGGACCGTGTCCAGACTCGACAGCCCGCCACGGATGTTGCTCCAGAGGGATGCCGGGGTCAGCGCGTCCGGAAGGACACACCCCCGGCCGACGACGGCGATCGGTTCAGCGGGCATGACAGATCCTGTTCGGTCGGGGTCTGCGGGTCAGTCCGGGCGGCGGACGAGTTCGACGGCGAGCAACTCGAACCGCGGTTCGCCGTCGGGATCGAGCAGGGCCACGTCACAGGTCACCCTGGCCTCCCGCACGGCTCCGGCCCGGACCACGCACCGGCCTTCACCGGGCAGCGGGCCGTCGCGGTGCAGCCGGAACTCACCGACGCCCATCGGCAGGGCACGGGCGCCGAGCATGAATTCCGCCCACAGCACGGCCAGCTGGAACGCGCCGTCCGTGGCCGCCGGATCGGTGGTCCAGCCGCTGCCGGGCCAGCCCCGTGCCGCCAGGCCTTCCACCACGCCCAGTGCGCCTGCCCCGGACAGGCTGTCCGTCGACAGCAGGACCTGGAAGGCGGGACCGTGGAAGTGCCCCGCATCGTCGTACGACACCTCCCGCAGCGGAGGGACGAGTTCGGCGGGCACCGTCCACTCGGAACAGAGCGGCCGATCCGGCACCAGCGTGGCCCGGTAGCACGCGGTGGCCTGGTCTCCGTCGCGGAGTTCGATCGCCACGGCCTTCGCGCCGGCGTCCACCGGACGCCCTTCGACCACGAACCGGTGACCGTCGTGCTCCAGTTTGGACAGGTCGGCCGTGCGCAGGACGCGGACGTCGCGCAGGACCAGCGTGCCCGGTTCCGGCCGCCAATCACGGGCCGCGCCCGCGAGCCAGTCCAGGGCCGAGGCCATCGGCAGGACGGGCACGTCCGCGGGCCGGTGGTCGAGCAGATATGGGTGGGTGGCCGCGTCGAGCCGGATCCAGGCCGCGTTGAGCCGGTCTCCCGGACCGTCTTCGTCCGCGGTGAGCACGACGCGGGTGTCGCCGCCGGGGGTGTCCGACAGCTCCGCGACGAACGCGTCCGCCGCGCTGCCGGGGTCGAGCAGGGAGATCCCCGCGCGGTCGAAGTGGTCGGCGAGCCCGGCCGACACCATCCCTCCGCGCCACGGTCCCCAGGCCAGTGCCCGGACAAGACACTCCGGCCGCCGGGCCCGCTGCTCGGAGGCCACCAGGTCGAGCACCGCGTTGGCCGCCGCGTAATCGGCCTGGCCCGCGTTGCCGAAGACCCCGGCCACCGACGAGAACACGGCGATCAGCTCCAGCGGATCGTCCGCGGTGGCCTCGAGTAGTTCGCCGAGGCCGTCGACCTTGACGCCGACGACCCGATCCCACTGCTCGGCGGTCTTGTCCTCGATGCGGTGGTCGGCGAGCACGCCCGCCCCGTGGACGAGGCCGGTGATCGGGCCCCACTCGCGCCGGATCCGGGTGAGCGCCGCGTCGAGGGCGGTCCCGTCGCGGACGTCGATCGGCAGGTATTCGGCCTCGCTCCCGTACCCGGCCAAGGCGTCCAGCGTCGCCCGGATCTCGCGGGTGGCCAGCACCTGCCGCGCCCGGGCGGTGATCTCCGCCGGTGTGGACTTGCCGTCAGCCGCGATCGCCCTGGTCAGCGCGGCCTCGTCGGTCAGCTCCGCCCAGCCGGCGGGTTCTTCGGTCAGCGGCGTGCGGCCGAGCAGGACGAAGCGGGGCCGGTGTTCGCGGGCGAGGGCACGCACGGCGGTGGCGGTGACGCCCCGCGCGCCGCCGCTGACCACGATGACCGAGCCGGGACCGACCCGCGATCCGCCGCTCCGGGGTGGGAGCGGCGCGGGCTCGGGCCGCGGTACCAACCGGGTCCCGTCCGCCCGCAACCCGACGTCGCGGGCGGGGCCACCGGCCACCAGTTCGGCCACCACCGCTTCGGCCACAGCCTCGGCGGACCGGTCGCCACGTTCGCAATCGATGGCCTTGACCGCCGCACCCGGCCACTCCAGCGCGGCGGTCCGGGCCAGTCCGGCGAGGCCGCCGAGCCAGGCGCGGTCCTCTTGGCGGCCGTCGAGCCCGAAGTCGCCCCCGGTGTCCTGCACGGTGACGAAGAGGCCGCCGTCCGCCGAGCGGACCGGAGCCAGTGCCTGGGCGGCTTCGAACCCTTCGCGCAGCACCGCTGTCCCCGCGGCACGGGTCCGGATGGGCCGCAGGCCGCCGAGGAAGACCACCGCGTGGGTCCCCGGCGGCACCGTGTCGGCGACCTGCGCGTCCATTCCCCGCTGGGTGAGCAGGCCGGCCACGGCCTCGGCCACCCCGGTCCCGTCCTGGGTCACCACCACCGGGTGATCGCCCAGGCCGGGCATCGCCAGCCCGCGGGGCTGCGACGGCACGGCCCGTACCACCCGGCGCCACACCTGCGGCGGCTCCGGGGTGGGCTCGGGCGTGGATTCGTCGGCGGGGACCGGCTCGACCGGGCGGATCCCGGCTTCCCGCGGCGAAGCGGCGCCGTGGCCACCGGCACTTTCGACGACCTCGCGCAACGTCCGCAATTCCGCCAACGCCGCCATATCCTGCTCCGGCAAACCCCCGACCCGCTCACGCAAAGCCGCCAAAATCTGCACCCGCTTGATCGAATCAA